>NZ_JBQJJG010000010.1:0-165844 GCF_052078085.1 Planococcus sp. FY231025 | reverse complement strand
TCCGAAGTAGCTCAGTGGTAGAGCACCGCACTGTTAATGCGATGGTCGTAGGTTCGAGTCCTACCTTCGGAGCCATTCTTTTGGAGAGCTGTCCGAGTGGCCGAAGGAGCATGATTGGAAATCATGTAGGCGGGCAACCGTCTCAAGGGTTCGAATCCCTTGCTCTCCGCCAGAATTTAATCTCCAAATACTAATGGCCCCTTGGTCAAGCGGTTAAGACACCGCCCTTTCACGGCGGTAACACGGGTTCGAATCCCGTAGGGGTCACCATTTTCAATACGGAGGATTAGCTCAGCTGGGAGAGCATCTGCCTTACAAGCAGAGGGTCGGCGGTTCGATCCCGTCATCCTCCACCATTTTGGGAAATACATAATCGATTCGATCAGTAGTTTCATATATAATAGAAGGAATTCAATCCTTCAAAATATATTGCGCTCTAAGCGCACAAAATATCATATATTATTGTCGCGGGGTGGAGCAGTTCGGTAGCTCGTTGGGCTCATAACCCAAAGGTCGCAGGTTCAAATCCTGCCCCCGCAACCAAATGGTCCCGTGGTGTAGCGGTTAACATGCCTGCCTGTCACGCAGGAGATCGCCGGTTCGATCCCGGTCGGGACCGCCATTTTTTAAAAATGTGGGTCAGTAGCTCAGTTGGTAGAGCATTAGATTGAAGCTCTAAGTGTCGGCGGTTCGATTCCGTCCTGACCCACCATTATTTTTTAATAATCTCCATGCCGGAGTAGCTCAACTGGTAGAGCAACTGACTTGTAATCAGTAGGTTGAGGGTTCAAGTCCTTTCTCCGGCACCACTAGGTGGGGTAGCGAAGTGGCTAAACGCGGCGGACTGTAAATCCGCTCCTTCGGGTTCGGCAGTTCGAATCTGCCCCCCACTACCAGTTTTAGGGGCATAGTTTAACGGTAGAACAGAGGTCTCCAAAACCTCCGATGTGGGTTCGATTCCTACTGCCCCTGCCAATTTTAAATTTTATATGATGGCGGTCGTGGCGAAGTGGTTAACGCACCGGATTGTGATTCCGGCACTCGGGGGTTCAATTCCCCTCGTCCGCCCCATACATTAACTTTAACTTGATGCTATAATAAATATAATATCGTGGCGGTCGTGGCGAAGTGGTTAACGCACCGGATTGTGATTCCGGCATTCGGGGGTTCAATTCCCCTCGTCCGCCCCATCTTATTATTGGGGTATAGCCAAGCGGTAAGGCAACGGGTTTTGATCCCGTCATGCCCTGGTTCGAATCCAGGTACCCCAGCTTTTGCGGAAATAGTTCAGTGGTAGAACGCCACCTTGCCAAGGTGGAGGTCGCGAGTTCGAACCTCGTTTTCCGCTCCAATTTTTGGCGGCATAGCCAAGTGGTAAGGCATGGGTCTGCAACACCCTTATCACCGGTTCGAGTCCGGTTGCCGCCTCCATAATAATTTGCCGGCGTGGCGGAATTGGCAGACGCGCGGGACTCAAAATCCCGTTCCTTCACGGGAGTGTCGGTTCGACCCCGACCGCCGGTATCATGAGAAGGGCCTGCCTGCCCTTCACCAAAGCTCCAACTTTGACTTTCAAAGTTGGAGCTTTTTCTTATGCAAAAAAAGAAGAATAACGCATTAAACATTTATAGGGAAAGGGAAATATCAGTTTTATTAAGGAATTGTAAAATTGATGTTTAGGGATTGTTAATTCTGTATCCTATGAGGTATTATTATCTAGCTTAGATTTTATTATATGAGAATAGCGGAGGGAACAAGAATGGCGTTTAAAAAGAAAGATAAATTTGCAGTGCAATTAAGCGATATCGCGTTGAACTTAAAAGAGAGTGCTGCTTATTTTGCCGATTATAAATTGAACTCGATCAGCGATTTGAAGATTTTCTCGAATACGATGAAAGACTTTGAAACTAAAGGGGATACATTCGTCCACGATGTGATCCAGGACTTGAACAAAGCCTTCATCACACCAATTGAGCGCGAAGACATCCTGGCGCTGGCGATGAGCATGGACGATGTATTGGACGGCTTGGACCACACCGCTTCCATGTTTGAAATGTACTCAATCATTAATGCAGATCAATATATGCTGGAGTTTGTCGAAGCGATCCGATTAAGCACAGAAGAGATTGTGGTGGCGGTCGATTTGATGACTTCCAAGAAATTGCTTGCCATGCGGGAGCATGCAATCAAAATCAAAGACTATGAATCTCAATGCGATGTGACGCGTCGAAATGCTATCAAGAACCTGTTTGCGACTGAGAAAGACCCGATCCGCATTATCCAGTATAAAGAGATCTATGAAGAACTAGAGGAAATAGCAGATCACTGCCAGAAAGTGGCTAATACATTTGAATCAATCATCATGAAGAACGCTTAAGGAGCAAAAAGACTAATGGATATGGTACTGCTGTTAACGGTTTTGATTGTCATCTTTGCAATAGTTTTTGACTTTATCAATGGGTTCCATGATACGGCCAACTCTATTGCCACTGCGGTTTCAACGAAAGCGCTGAAGCCAAGGCACGCCATCCTGCTGGCTGCCATCATGAACTTTGTCGGAGCTATGGCTTTCACAGGCGTAGCTAAAACAATCACGAAAGACATCGTGGATCCGTTCACGCTTGAAAATGGAACAATCGTCATTCTGGCAGCACTATTGGCTGCGATTACATGGAATTTGGTCACATGGTATTATGGAATCCCTAGCAGCTCCTCGCATGCGCTGATCGGATCGATTGTCGGTGCGGTCATTGCAGCAGCAGGCGTCGGCGCACTTAATCTTGGCGGTTTCCTTAAGATACTCCAAGCTTTGATCCTTTCCCCGATCTTGGCTTTTGTAGTGGGGTATATCGTCTACAGCATCGTAAAAGTCGTGTTCAAGAACCATAACTTGACCAAGACCAACAGGAACTTCCGGCTGGTACAGATCGCCACTGCGGCGTTGCAGTCGTTTTCACACGGGACGAACGATGCCCAAAAAGCGATGGGGATCATCACTATGGCACTCATCGTCAACAATTATCAAACTACGGATGACATCCAGCTATGGGTACAGGTTTCCTGTGCGCTCGCTATGGCTCTTGGGACATCAGTCGGCGGCTGGAGAATCATCAAGACAGTCGGGGGCAAAATCATGAAAATCCGGCCGGTCAACGGAGTTGCCGCTGACTTGACCGGAGCCGCTGTTATTTTCGGCGCTACCGCCATCCACTTGCCGGTCAGTACAACGCATGTTATTTCATCTTCGATCATGGGAGTGGGAGCTGCGCACAGACTGAAAGGCGTGAAATGGGGAACAGCCCAGACCATGCTGATTACGTGGATCATTACATTGCCGATTTCTGCAATGATTGCTGGACTGATCTATATAGTTTTAAATCTTTTCATGTAAGGGAGAGCTGCCATCGTTTCTGTATAGAGGCGATGGCGTTTGTAATTATTATTTTAAAAAAGTAGTGGCGCAATTTCTTTTTCAATGCTATAATAATAATTGTCCTTTTATGAATAGGCCGGCGTGGCGGAATTGGCAGACGCGCGGGACTCAAAATCCCGTTCCTTCACCGGAGTGTCGGTTCGACCCCGACCGCCGGTATACTTTTCATCGCATGCCAAACGATGAAGCTAAAGCTGATGATTTGAGATCTTCTCAAATCATCGGCTTTTTTTATTGAAAAATAATCGTTTAAATAGGGCTGCCGGACGTTATCCATCGATCAATTAAATCTTCTAAGAACGCTTTACGAAGGAAAGGTTTATCTCCATTGATGTCGAAGTGTTAAGTACTGCCGAAAGGTGAAAAGGAGTGCTGCAAATGGAGATCAGCCGGTTGGACCATCTTGTACTGACCGTCAAGGATATCAGGGAAACTTGTGAATTTTATCGCCAAGTATTGGGCATGCGGATCGAGACTTTCGGAGAGGATAGAAAAGCATTGCGCTTCGGGAACCAAAAAATCAATCTGCACAAAGCCGGGAAAGAATTTGAACCGAAAGCGTCAGTTCCTGTGCCGGGGAGTGCGGATTTATGCTTTATTACTGAAATCCCTATGCTGGAAGTCGTCAAGCATATGGCGGAATGTCGCATTGGAATTGAAGAAGGACCTATTGAGCGGACGGGCGCTCTTGGTCCTATTCTGTCGGTATATATCCGCGACCCGGATGGAAACTTGCTCGAGCTATCCAATTATCAATGAAGTGTTCCTGGCAGCTCCCACTGCGAAACCGATGTAAAAGCCGCTGCTCATAAAATGCTTCGTGGTATACTAATCAAAATTGTCCGTCAGTGAAGCTGGAATGAGATGCGGGGAGGCCAAGTCTAAGATGAAATGGTACAGTCATGAAATCGCAGACGTCCTTGAAGAATTGGCAGCCGATCCGTCCATGGGTTTATCCGAGGAGGAGGCGGCTGAGCGATTGGCCACGTGGGGCAGGAATGAACTGCCAGAGGCAAAGAGCGATTCGCCTATCGTCAAGTTTTTTAAGCATTTTCACGATGTGTTGATCTATGTCTTGCTTGTTGCGGCAGTCATCACGTTTATCCTGCAGCATTATATTGATACGGGCGTCATATTGGCAGTGGTGGTCATAAATGCAGCCATCGGCTTTATCCAGGAGAATCGGGCAGAAAAGGCACTGGAAGGGATCCGCAAAATGCTATCGGTCAAAGCGGTTGTCCTGCGTTCGGGAAAGCGTGCCAGCATCCGGGCAGCGGATCTGGTGCCGGGCGATATCGCCTATCTGAGAGCGGGGGATAAAGTGCCGGCTGATCTGCGTTTGTTTGATGCAGTGAATCTGCAGATTGAAGAATCTTCTTTAACCGGAGAATCGGATGCTGTCGAAAAGAAGACAGCCTTGCTGCCGGAAGATACGGTGCTTGGCGACAGGACCAATATGGCATTTGCCGGAACGGCTGTCGCTTCCGGTGCGGGAGCGGGTGTAGTAGTGGCGACAGGAGCGGAGACGGAACTTGGAAAAATCAGCTCTGCGCTCGCCGCGGTTGAGAAGCTGCAGACGCCGTTGCTGAAACAGACTGCCGCCTTCGGCAAATTGGTCTCGATGATCATCGTTCTGAGCGCAGTTGCGCTGTTTTTGATCGGCTATTGGCTTCATGATTATGCAACCGGGGAATTGCTGCTGGCCATCATTGGGCTGACCGTAGCGATGATTCCTGAAGGGCTGCCGGCGATACTATCAATTATCTTGGCTCTTGGTGTGCAGACCATGGCTGGAAAAAATGCCATTGTCCGTAATCTGCCTTCAGTCGAAACGCTTGGAGCAGTGACCGTCATCTGTTCAGATAAAACGGGTACATTAACGAAAAATGAAATGACCGTCAAATCTGTAATACTCGAAAGCGAAGAGTTTGATGTCGGTGGAGTCGGCTATTCCCCGGAAGGGGCGATTCAGAAAAATGGCCAGAATGTTTCGGTACAGGACCAGCCTCTGCTCGAACGTTTCCTGATCTGCGTCAAGACGCTGAACGACTCACATTTGTACAAAGAAGGGGACAGTTGGAAAGTCAGCGGCGGTGCGACTGAGGGATGCCTGCTGACGCTAGCGGAAAAGGCCGATAAAGAAATTGACATCTACCCCTTGGCCTCCAAAATACCGTTCGACTCTTCCTATAAATACATGGCAGCGCTGGTCAGGGAAGGCAGCCAAAAATGGATTTATGTGAAAGGCGCACCGGAACGGCTGCTGGAAATGATCCCTTCCGCTGAAAGGGGCTATTGGGAAGAAAAGATTCTGGATCACGCGGTACGTGGGGAGCGGCTGTTGGCCGCAGCGGCAAAGCCGGTTCCCAGCGGCGTTGAATCGATCGGGCACAGCGACTTGCAAAGCGGCTTCACCCTTCTGGGAATGGTCGGCATTTTCGATCCGCCGCGCGATGAAGTGATCGAATCGATTGTTCAGTGCAAAAAAGCCGGTATCCGGGTGAAGATGATTACAGGCGACCATAAAGAAACTGCCGTAGCAATCGGTTCGAAACTGGGGATTGGAGTTGGCCTTAAAGCGATTGAAGGCCGAGACTTGGAAACGATGGACGCCGAAGCATTGGCACAGGCAGTGAACGATTTCGATATTTTCGCTCGCACTAGCCCGGCCGACAAATTGCGGCTGGTGGAAGCGCTGCAAAAACAGGGGCATATTTGCGCGATGACAGGGGATGGGGTGAACGATGCCCCGGCATTGAAGCGCGCCGATATCGGCATCGCAATGGGTATAAAAGGGACGGAAGTATCAAAAGAAGCTGCTGAGATGGTGCTGGTCGATGATAATTTCAATACCATTGTCAATGCCGTGAAAGAAGGCCGGCGAGTATACGACAACTTGAAGAAGACGATTCTATTTATATTGCCGACCAATGTATCGGAAGGCATGTTGATCTTTGTCAGCATTCTTCTTGGGGCGACCATCCCGCTGACGCCCGTGCAAATCCTGTGGGTCAATATGATTACGGCGGTAACGATTTCACTGGCAATCGCGTTTGAAAAACTTGAGCCCGGCACGATGGAGCGGCCGCCGCGAAAAGCCGGCAGCCGATTGCTAAGCGGATATTCGGTGTTCCGGATTGCCTTTGTCTCGCTTTTAATATGCGGCGGCATCCTGTGGATGAATACCGTATTTGCAGCAAGGAATTACGATGCAGGTACATTGCAGACCATGACGCTGCAGGCCCTCGTCCTCTCGCAGCTTTTTTACCTTTTCAATTGCCGGAACGAAAGCCGGTTTGCCTTGAACCGCGACTTCTTTTCCAATAAAGCGGCATTTTTTGTCTCGGGCCTGCTCATCATCATACAGCTCGGAGTCACTTATGTGCCTTTTATGAACGTCATCCTTGCGACAGAACCGATCGGCCTCAGCAATTGGATATGGCCGCTTTTGATTGGCCTCAGCGTCTTTATCCTTGTGGAAATTGAAAAATGGATAGTGAATCGGGTAATGGGGAATCGCTTGGAAAGGAAAAGCGAAAAGGGAGACAAAGGCGGACGGTAATATGCAGGGCGTGCAGCCGCTTTCCATGGCAAACCGGGACAGGGCAATGCAAGGCCACAGAAAAGCCGGTGCAAAAGGATTTCCTTTTGCACCAGCTTTTTTTGCTGTAAGTGTCCTTGCATCCATTCGGTTATTTAGCGTATTTGCAGCTCACGCGTTCGTTTTCTGGTTCAAACATGCCGTCTGGATTCTTTTTGAACAACCAGGCATGCAAGTCGTAATGTTTGCCTGGAGAGCCATCATGGTTTGCCATCGGCCCTTGGAATTTTTGCTTGAAGAGATAAGGTGTTTTGTTTGTTTCTTCAGCCGGCACATACCATTCTGCTGCAACCAGTTTATAGCTGCCGTCTTTCATTGGCTCATAAACCAGAATTTCCGGTCTAGTGATGGAAAGTTTCGCATCATCGACCCGGTTCGGCTTGATCAAGTGGATGCCCATTTTCGGTACGCAGGCGCCAGGCATCAATCCGGTAAACCCTTCATCCAATGCGACGTCGATGTCCCGGTATTTCTTCAGGGCTTTTTTGCTGATCATCAATTCCTCCCGTACGCTGAATTTGTCATCGTCTTTGTCGTTGTGGTGCGGATGAGCGCTCACTGTGGACATGGCAGACAGGGTCAAAAATGCAATCATCAGAGCAACGAGAAACTTCTTCATTACTGCTTCCTCCTTGGTGCTTATTTGCGTTATGTATTATTTATTTGATTAAACCCAAAACTAATTATATACCTTTTCTTAAGGAAAACAAGAGTTTAATCTGAATAATTAGAATTTTTTTAGAACCAAAAACCAGGTGGAAATCTTTCTTCAATCCGTTTTCCTGTCTTCCCCGAGCGGTTAGTTGTTATAATAATTGAATATCAAAAGTCAGTGGAGACAGATGGAGGAATGAACTCGTGAAACCCATACATAGCGATATTCTGCAGTTCAGGGGGAGCCATTACGATTTCGGTTTGATGCAAGGGCAGCTGCTGAAAGAATCGGTGACGCTTGAAAATCGCAGGAAGCAGTGGAAAAGCAAACGGCCGCGGTTTGTTGTCGACGCGGCGGAAGCGCAAGCTGCTTTTAATGCTTATGCGCCAAAAATCTGGGAGGAGTTGAAAGGCCTCGAAGATAGCTTGGAGCTTCCAATCGAAGAAGTGCTCCGCGATTTTGGCGGCTATCGCATTGATGCGCCGCCGTCGGGTTGTTCCATCGTGAGCGGGGACGATTTTCTGGTGCGCAATTATGATTTTCATCCGCAGACCTATGAAGGCAGGTTCTGCTTGTTCCAGCCCGACGAAGGCGCCGCGGTAATCGGGCCCAGCCAGCGGATTCTGGGGCGCACGGACGGCATGAACGAGCACGGCCTCGTGATGGGCTATAATTTCATGCACCGGAAAAATCCCGGCGATGGCTTTGTCTGCTATATGATCGGCCGCATCATTCTTGAGACCTGCGCCACAATTGAAGAGGCTGCCGCACTAGTGAAGGATATTCCGCACCGGGGCTCTTTCAGCTATGTGGTGACTGACCGGAGCGGCGAAACGAAAGTCATGGAAGCGACGCCGCGCAAAGTGGTGGTTCGGGAGGCGGCTGCATGCACCAACCATTTTGAAATCCAGCAGCATGAAAACCGCAATTATTTGAAAGATTCCCATGAGCGCCTTGCGGTCATCGAAGCGAATCCGGATGATGCATCAGAAGCCTACCGGGCATACCGGTTGTTCAACGACACGGAGCGGGGGCTGTTTTCCAAGCTATATAAAAGCTGGGCCGGGACAATCCATACCGCCGTTTATTTGCCGAACGAACAGGAAGCCTGGTTCGCGCTGGGCGGCGACCAGGAACCGACCGTTTTCAACTTCGGTGAATGGCTGAAAGGTAAGCGCGTTACTATTGATGCGATTCACGGCGAGCTTGATACGGCAATCGGATTGGCTCATACAGATCGCCTATATACGTAGAAAAACGGCTGTAGCGAGGATTCGCTTCAGCCGTTTTTAGATTGTAGAAGAGACAGATCATCCAGATATGGAAACGGGAAATGCGTATCAATCCGTCCATTGATCCGTTTGGCAAGCAGACGCTCGCCTTTCAGCCATTTCTGGAAATCGAACATCAGCGGCAAGCGGTCCGGCCCGATAGCAAAGCCGACTTCCAGGCTATGCGGGAAATAAGAGGCAGTATGCAAGGTACCGGAAGCCGTGCTGTATTTTGTCGAGAATACGCCTTGCCCGGAATCGTTCAACAATCGGAATGCAGCATAAGCATCTTCCGATTGTGTAGAATGGGTGAGCAGCGCTTCTTCACGGCGTTTGGAATCGTCGATCTGGTAGCGGTTTTCTTCCGACAAAATTTCAAAATGGTTTGTCGACACAGACGCTTCCCGGACGATGACGTTTCGGGGCGATGTTTCGACGACAACCGATTTTTCGCTCTTGTCCAAAAGCACATAGCTGAATGAGCGGCGGTGCGGCAATTCTTTCAGTAAGTCGACAGCTTCTTCGATGGTCGCGCAATGCTCCAGTAGGAGACGCCCGATCATATTGCAGATAAAGCCATCTGCGGAATTGCGTCGATTGATGAAATTGTAGCCCATGGCCAGCCCTTTTTCATTGAGGCCGTCTGTCCGTCCGGTAATTTGCATGGATGGTCCGATGGAGGCATAACCGCCGTCTGTCGGTTCATACAATGCGAAGCGGCCTTCATAGCCCTGCGGTGAACTGTCGTAATTACGGACCAGAAAATCGGAGCGGGCAAGGATCGAACAGCCGCTTCGTGTGTATTCCAGGTAATAGCCGCTGAATTCACGCAGCGCATCGACAAAAGGCCAGTCCAGCGCATCGGCAAGCCCCTCGATTTCCTCAAGGATGCGCGGGGCAAACCGGTCGAGCATCTCGACGCCTTGGGTCTCGTCTATTAGAAGCTGCCGGCTGTTCTGGCTTCGCTGGGTTTTGCGGTTTGGCAAAAGAATAGAATCCCGGAGCAGCTCGCCTTGGTGGTACCCGAAATCATAATGGCTGCCGCGGAACTGGATAACATCACTGTGCACTTTCTTCATGGAAATCCCTCATTTTTTATCACGATAACAAAATCATACTAAAATAATGAATGGTTGGAAAAGAATATGCCTGCAAAGAAGATTTCGGAAATTAAAGCACGGCGATTTCGGCCTCACCGCCATGGATGCCGGTGAACATATTGGCAGCAGCCTGCAATAATTCCAAGGCGGTATCGCGTTCCATGGATGGGCGCAGGTAAAAGATGTGCAATGCGTTTGTTGTCCGGTCGGTGACCGCCGTTCGCCTTGAATCGACATATGGGCTGCCGAATGCGCCTTGATCGTCTTTCGACACCGGAATGTTCGTCAAGGTATTGAGGCGGTTGTTCAACCCTTCAAATTGATCCGCTGGAGTGCCAAGGGCAATCTCCACATTTCCGTCAATCTGGTCGGCGTCGTAGAGGCCGAGCGGAATTTCATACTGCAGCGACAAAAAGCTGTTCATATCGACAGCTGAGTGGATTGAAGGCAGGTAATTCTGCTTCTTGATGCGGCGGAACAGCGCTTCTGCTGAAGGCCGGTAACGGCTCGGATCGGCACCGAGTGCTTTCCAGATGAGCTGCCATTCCAAAAGACCCGGGAAGTCTGTAATTTCCTTGTCCTCCAGATCGAAGAACAATTGCTCCTGGAAAAGCTGCAGGCGGCCTTTTAACATTTGAGGTGAATCGGAAACGGTGATATTGTTATAATGAATAGTTCCTATTTTAAAATCAGGAAGGATTTCTATGATTTTAGGATTGATTGTCAGTTCCATTGCAATCTTCCTTTCAGATGATGGTTTAGGGATATCGTATCATAGTTAAGGAATGTGAGGTTACAACATGAATCTCGATCACTTTCAACAAGAGCTTGTTGCTTATGCCTCGGAGATCGGAATCGATAAGATCGGTTTTGCTTCGGCAGAACCTTTTTATAATTTGCGGCATCAATTGGTGCGCCAGCAGCAACTGAACTACCAGTCGGGTTTTGAAGAGCCGGATGTCGACAAACGCACACAGCCGGCTCTTTTACTGGATGAAGCGGTGAGCATCATCGCCATTGCCATCGCCTATCCATCTAAAATGACGGATGCGCCGCAAGGGACAAAAGGGGCCCGGCGCGGCATCTTTTCCCGCTCCTCCTGGGGCAAGGACTACCACGCCGCACTAAGAGAAAGACTGACGCTTTTGGAAGCGTTCATTGCTGCGCATTTTCCGGATGCACGCATGCGCTCAATGGTGGATACCGGCGAATTGTCGGACCGGGCGGTGGCAGAACGGGCAGGGATCGGCTGGAGCGCTAAGAACACCTCGATTATTACGCCCGAGTTCGGATCGTACGTCTATTTAGGGGAGATGATTACCAACATCCCGTTCAAATACGATGAGCCGATGGAAGACCAGTGCGGCGACTGCCGCCTGTGCATCGATGTCTGCCCGACCGGTGCCATTGTGGAGGGCGGCCAACTGAATGCTCAGCGCTGCATTTCGTTTTTGACGCAGACGAAAGGGTTTCTTCCGGACGAGTTCCGGGGCGTCATCGGCAACCGGCTTTACGGCTGCGATACTTGCCAGACGGTGTGCCCGAAAAACAAACGCAAGGCAAATCGGATCCATGCCGAGTTCGAGCCGGATCCGGAAATTGCGAAACCGCTTTTAGAACCGCTTCTCTCGATTTCCAACCGGGAATTCAAAGAGAAATTCGGCTATGTATCCGGTTCATGGCGCGGAAAGAAACCGATTCAGCGAAATGCCATCCTGGCACTTGCTCATTTCAAAGAGGAAAGTGCAGTGCCAGCATTGATCCAATTGCTAGAGAGCGATGAACGCCCGGTGATCCGGGGGACGGCCGCGTGGGCCATCGGCAAGATCGGTACAGCCTTAGGACGCATAGCTTTGGAACAGGCACTCGCGGAGGAGAAAGACGAGGAAGTCAGGGAAGAAATCGAAAAAGGATTGGCATTTTTTGCCGAAGAATCGAAAGGATAAGTGACAGATTTGGCTATACACATCGTTTTGTACCAACCGCTGATCCCGGCGAATACAGGGAATATTGCGCGCTCATGCGCAGGAACGGGCGTAAAGCTCCACCTGATCCGGCCGCTCGGCTTTTCCACGGATGATAAGATGCTGAAGCGGGCAGGCCTTGATTATTGGGAGCACGTCGACTTGGCTTATTATGACTCGCTGCAGGAATTGTTTGACCGCTACAAAGAAGGAAACTTCTATTACATTACAAAATTCGGCACGAAGACGTATTCGGATTTTGATTTCTCGGCCGTGGAGGACGATTACTTTTTCGTCTTCGGCCAGGAGACGAAGGGACTGCCGAAAGAATTGATCGAGCAGAACTTGGACCGCTGCCTGCGGATTCCGATGAACGAGCATATCCGTTCGCTGAATCTCTCGAATACCGCGGCCATCCTCATGTACGAGGCGCTGCGCCAGCAGGGGTTCCCGGAACTTGTGTGAGAAAAGAAAAAAGGACAGCGCACAGGGCGCTGTCCTTTTTTATACTAATCTTGTTTGTATGTTCCTGGCTTGTCATCGTATCCCGCTGTTAAGATAGCTGACAAGAAGGCTACTGTAACGCCTAGAATAAGGATTAAGTTCATAGTGACAACCTCCTTGGAATTTGCGTCTTTGTTTAGTATAGCGCATGAACGGGAAAAATGAAATATAAGACCGCTTTCAATTATGGCTAAGTTTTGTCTATGCAAAATCCGGTCTGTTTTTTTATTGAATACCGAAACTATTGCCGCGGCAATCCGTAGAATAGAGCAAGGACAGTTCCAAGAAAGGATGAAGGACCGATGAAGATGAAAGCTTCAATTGCGTTGTTGTGGATTACCGGCCTTGCAGAAGCGCTGCTCGCCATTCCGTTTATCGGAGGCGGATTTGTCGTGAGCACAGGCTATGCGGCGCTAGGCGTCATGTTTGTGCTTCATGCCGTCACGTTGTTTTTCTGTTTCCGGGAGTATTCACCGAAATCAGGATCCATCCTCGGAATCATCACAAGTTTGGTTGCCTGGTTCCCGCTTATCGGCTGGGTGATGCATTTATTGACAGCGGCTGTGCTGTTGATCACTGCTGCCATGTCGAGCGCGAAAGCGAAACCGACTTCCGAGTACAGAGGCTAATCCGGTAATAGGACGTTGGAATAAAAAATGCCAGGAGCGCATTCCGCTTCTGGCATTTTCTTATAGTTTGAAGCCTTTCTCTTTCTGGCGCATGGCCTCGAGCACTTGATCGGCAAGGCTGGAGGGCAATTGGCGCAGCTGTCCGAGCTGCCACTCTCTTTCTTCGTGCAGCGGCTTTCCGGCAAGCTTCAGGGCTTTCAGCGCATACAGAGGCGCCCCTACGGAATGGTCAGCCATATGGGCGGTAGCGACAGCGTGGCCGACTGAACGGGCCGCGGCTGTCGATGCCGGATTGTCCTTTTCCCTCGCGGCAGCATGTGCAGCTACTGCAGCTTTCATGGCATCACCTGTCGGCACTTCGCCTTGCTCCCATTTTTCGGCTGTATCGAGGGCATGGGCGAGGCGGGGATCCGCTTCTTCGCCAAGAACCTGCAAAATATGTTCTGCACATACCCGGGCCCAGTGCATCAGCCGCTGGTGGTTCTCCTTTGTCAGCGTGCCGCCCCGGTGGACGGCGACAAACCGGATGTCTCTCATGCGTTCCCTCCTTTGCGGCATTTTGTCTTTAAGGCCATTATATACCGGAAGATAAAAAAGAAGCAGCCTGCCCGGCTGCTTCTTTGATGTCAATGAGGTGCTATCAGAATCTGGATGGCGAATAATACGGCAAAGATATAAAGAATTGGGTGAACCGCTTTCCATTTTCCTTTGAAAATCTTCATCAATGGATAGGAGATGAAACCGAGCGCAATCCCGGTGGCGATGCTCGAGGTGAGCGGCATGGCCAGAACAATCAGGAATGCAGGGAATGCTTCATCGAATTCTTCCCATTCGATATGTTTGACGGCACCAATCATCAAACTGCCGACAATGATCAATGCAGGCGCCGTGATAGCAGCCACGCCCGACAAGGATGATACGAGCGGGCCGAAAAATGCAGCGATGATGAACAGAATGCCGACAGTCAACGTGGTCAAGCCTGTCCGGCCGCCTGCTGCCACGCCGGCAGAAGATTCCACGTATGCGGATGTGGGGCTCGTGCCGACCATGGCGCCTGCAGTTGCCGCTACCGAATCGGCCAAAAGCGCCTGGCGCATGCGCGGCATGTGGTTGTCCTTCATTAATCCGGCTTGCTTGGCGACTCCGATCATTGTTCCCGTCGTATCGAAGAGCGTAACAAGCAGGAACGAGAAGACGACGCCGTAAAGGCCGAATTCAATGACCAGTTGGACTGCTTCGAGCGGATTCCAGACAATGATGCCTTCCGGCAGCGAAGGCAGTTTCATAAAGCCGCTTTCAAATTTCAATTGGCCAGTGAAGAACGCGATGATGCCAGTGGCGATCATTCCGAAAAAGATTCCCCCGTGAATGTTGAGCGACATGAAGATGAGCGTGATCATCAACCCCGCCAATGTCAACAGGACGGGAGGGGAAGTCAAATCGCCCAGGCCGACAAGATTGGATTCGTTTCCGACGATGATGCCGCTGAGGCGCATGCCGATAAACGCGATAAACAATCCGATGCCCGCCGTGATGGCATGCTTCAAGTTTTCAGGGATGGCTTGGATCAAGACTTTGCGCATCGAAGTCATTGACAGCAGAACGAAAATAAGGCCGGCCACAAAAACAGCCGAGAAAGCCGTAACGTAATCAATAGTGCCGCCGGACCCCAAAACCATCGACGTGAAATAGGCATTCAATCCCATGCCCGGTGCAATAGCAATCGGATAATTGGCGAAAAGCGCCATCCACAATGTGCCGATGGCGGCAGCGATGATCGTCGCCAGAAAAACTTGGTCGAAAGGAACCCCTGCGGCACCGAGGATGACTGGATTAACAATAACAATGTAGGCCATTGTTAGAAATGTCGTCATGCCGGCAAGAATTTCTGTTTTTACATCTGTGCCGTACTCTTTTAAATGAAACATCTATATACCCCTTTCAAAATCCGAACAATTTAAACAACATTTCATATAATATTCGCTTTTGAAGAGAAATGCAAGTGGTTTTGCCAAATTCGTCAAAGTCGAATTTTTAGCGGGATATTTGTACAATAGGAACAGAAAGGATGATGAAAAATGGATTTGACCATCAAATCAACAAAGACCTTACATAACGGAGTGGAGATGCCGCGCTTTGGCCTTGGCGTATTTAAAATGACGGATAAGGAAGCGGCGGTGGAAGCGATGCTGGCAGCCATCAAAGCGGGGTATCCGGCGATCGACACAGCAGCCATCTATGACAATGAACGAGAAGTGGGGGAAGCGGTCCGGGCTTCAGGAGCCAAAAGGGAAGACTTGTTTATCACATCGAAAGTCTGGAACACCGACCAGGGCTATGACAACACCTTGCGGGCATTTGAGGCATCCCTGGAACGCCTTGGGTTCGATTATTTGGATCTGTATTTGACGCATTGGGCCATGCCGGATACATATGAAGAAACTTACCGCGCAATCCAGCGCCTGTACGACGAAAAACTGGTGCGGTCGATCGGCGTATCGAATCACCAGCAGCATCACCTCGAGAAGATTTTAGCCACGGCACATACTAAACCGATGGTCAACCAGATCGAGCTTCATCCGCAATTGACACAGGAACCGCTCCGCCAGTTCTGTGCAGTCAACGAAATTGCGGTGACATCCTGGTCGCCGCTGGCTCGCGGGCGCCTGCTGGACAATCCGGTGCTGGCGAAGATCGGCGAGAATTACGGCAAGTCGATTGCGCAAGTTATCATCCGCTGGCATTTGCAGCACGATTTGATCGTCATTCCGAAATCGATCCAGCCCGAACGCATCCTCAAAAATGCAGATGTCTTCAATTTTGCGTTGACGGCTGAAGAGATGGCGATGATTGACGGCTTGAACCAGGATTGGCGCACAGGCACCCATCCTGATGAAATCCATTTGAAGTAGAAAAGAAGTTCCCGTTGGGGAACTTCTTTTTTAGGTCGTTGAGAAAGGTATAAAATATTTTGTCTCTTAATCGATATTCCGCAAAACAGCTTCGTAAAACCCTGTGCTCCTGCGCGCTATGCGCTCGTCGCAAAGAGATGGCTCTAACTTACTTAGAGCCATCTCTTCGCCGCGGGCGAGCGCCAAGCCTCCTCAGTCGCTTGCGCGACTTGCGGGGTCTCGGCTAACTCGCTGTCCGCAGGCAAGTATCGGCCAAACGGCATTTGTCCGATACTTTGCGACGAAGCGCGCAGCGCTGCAACGGTTTTTCATGTCCCGAAGATAGCGCAGCGATGCAGGGACAGGAGCAGCGCACTTTCATGTTTCGAAGCTGGCGAAGCGATGCAGAAACAGTACGGTTTTCTCCGCTGTTTTTCTTCATATCTCAGATAGCTCTAGTAAAACGGATAAAGTTACCAGCTTTTAAAGAGCGAAACCAGCGCCGACGCGTCCACGGGCTGGGCGAAGCTTTGAGACGAGCGTCCTTCTCGGCTCATGGCGAAAGCCATGCCCAAAGCGGCGAAGCGAGGTAAAAAGTTCATTTTTTACCGGCTGCTATCTTCAGCGACAATCTTTTCGCCGGTAAAGGGATGGATGAACGACATGCGGAATGCATGCAGGTGGTAGGAGCCGTCTTGTGTCGGAGGCCCGTCGTAAAGTTCATCTCCAATGACCGGGTGATTGAGGTGCGAGAGGTGGGCACGGATCTGGTGCGTACGTCCGGTCTCGAGCGTCAAGTGAAGAAGCGTCTTGCCTTCCATTTGCCGCAGCACTTTATAATGCGTCACGGCGCTTTGGCCGGACGGGGACACGCGCCGGCGGGTCGGGTGGTGCCGGTCGCGGCCGAGCGCGGCATCGATCGTGCCGGTTTTGTTGGCGACCTTGCCTTTGACGACCGCTTCATATTCACGGACCAGCTGCTTTTGTTCGAGCATGCGGTCAAGGACGTTTTTGGCTACCGGGTGCTTGGCGACCATCAGCAAGCCCGATGTGCCCTGGTCAAGGCGGTGGACATGTTCGCCGTAGCTGCCGCCATGGCGGACGATATGGCCGAGAATGGCATTGATGAATGTGTCTTTCTGGCCGACCTCGTTCGGATGGGTCGCCATGCCTTTCGGTTTTCGGGCAATGATGAAATGATCGTCTTCAAACAAGATCTGAAGTTCGATTTCGTGGTTGGCTTCATAAGGCGAGCTGGCCGGCGGAAGGTCAAATGTCAGCATTGTCCCTTTTGGGAGCGGCTCTTTCCAGATGACTTCCTGCTGTTTCTCATTTTTCACGCTTTTGGCCATGCGCATTTCGTGGACCACTTTTTTGCCAAGTCCCCATTCAGTGCGCAGCAGCTCTTCGACGGTCATGCCGTCTTCTTGAATTGCATATTTCCATTGCATCATTTTGCCTCCATATGAAAGGGCCATGCGCACGGCACATGACCCTTGTCTTTTATTATTTCAGAACGACTTCGTTGAAAAATTCTTCGATGTTTTCTTTTGGCTGTGCGCCGACCCAGCGCGCAACTTCTTCGCCATTTTCATAATGGACAAGCGTTGGAGTGGCTTCGATGAAATAATCCTGCCAACCTTGTTCATACTCTAACAAATTGTATTGGAGGACGTCCACATCCATGTCGTTAGCCACTGGCATCAACACGGGCGTAGTTGCCTGGCAATGTGGGCAAGTCGGGCTGAAAAAATAAACCGTAGTCGGTTCGCCGCTTTCGACCTGTTTCGCCACTTCATCCGGCAAGGCGATGTTCTGATAGTTCTCATCGTCCAGCAGATCGATGGTCGATTGGTCCAAATCTTCTTTATCGTACGGGTTGTCTGCAAGTTTTTGGCTGTTTGACATGTTCGTTAATACGATGATGAGCGCAAAAATCGCTACAATCACGCCGCCGATGATCAACATTTTCTTCATTACTTAACTTCCTCCTTCAATGACTTCAGCAAATAGATGCTCATTCCGGCAATTAGAATAAATGCGGTAAGCGCTAAAAATGGAATGGTGATGAACCCGAAATAATTGATGTACTGGCCGGTGCAAGGGACTTGTCCGCAGGACGGGGCAGCGTCCGACAGGAATGTCAGTTTCTGCAGGCCGTAATGGTAGAGCGAAATCCCGCCGCCGATGACGGATAGGGCCAGCGTCGTTGTAGCGATCCGGACGTTCTTCTGGGCAAAAGCGATTCCGATGACGACTACGAGCGGATACATGAAAATCCGCTGCACCCAGCACAATGTACAAGGAATGTAATCCCTGATCTGTGAGAAATACAGGGATCCGGCCGTGGCAACCAGCGCGACAGCCCACATAGCAAGCAAAACATTTTCTTGGCGCTTCGACATTGAGTGGTACCTCTTTTCAAAAGTTACTTCCATCAAAGTATAAATCCTTGACGCCGGCAAGTAAAATATTATCAACCTGCGTCGCTATCCTATATAATAAAGTGTGATACTTTTGTGAAGGAGTGGCTGCAGTGCCAGAACAGTTCGATTTATCCCATTTTGAAAAAAGCATGATCATCCGGGAGATGACCTATGCAGATATAAATCCCATTCTAGAAATGCAGCGACTTTGCTTCCCTGGGATGGATCCATGGAAAGAAGAGCAGCTGCGGAGCCACCTGGGTGTCTTTCCGCAGGGCCAGCTCGTCGCTGAACTCGATGGCAAAGTCATCGGCTCATGTTCAAGCTTGTTGATCAATTTCGATGAATACGATGACCGCCATACGTGGGACGATGTAACCGACGGCGGCTATATCACGAACCACAATCCCGATGGCTATAACATGTACGGAATTGAAGTGATGGTGCATCCGGAATACCGGCGCATGCAGGTTGGCCAACGGCTGTATGAAGCACGCAAAGAACTTGCACGGGAATTGAATTTGAAATCGATCATCCTTGGCGGCCGCATTCCGAACTTCCATAAACATGCGGATGAAATGTCGCCGAGGGAGTATGTGGATGCGGTTTCGCGCCATAAAATTTATGATCCTGTCCTGACGTTCCAATTGATGAACGGCTTCCAACTGATGCGCATCAACCCGAATTATCTGCAGGACGACTTGGCATCAGGCAAATACGCGACATTGATGGAATGGAACAATGTCGACTATAAACCGGTTTCGAAACGCCATTTCAAGACAAGCCTGCCTGTCCGCATCTGTGTCGTGCAGTATTTGATGCGCGCAATTGAATCGTTTGATGATCTGGCAAACCAGGTTGAATATTTCGTGGACGTGGCTTCTGATGCGCATTCCGATTTTGTGGTGTTCCCGGAAATCTTTACGACGCAATTGATGTCATTCCTGAACGAGCCATCGCCAAGCCAGGCCGTCCGCAAATTGACGGAGTACACGCCGCAATATATCGAGTTGTTCACGGATCTGGCTGTCCGCTACAACATTAACATCATCGGCGGATCGCATTTCGTTAAGGAAGATGACGACGAAATCTATAACATTGCGTACCTGTTCCGCCGCGATGGTTCGATCGACAAGCAGTATAAAATCCACATCACGCCGAATGAACGGAAATGGTGGGGGATTTCTGCAGGCGATTCGGTCCGCGTGTTCGATACGGATTGCGGAAAAATCGCTATCCAAATCTGCTACGACATCGAGTTCCCTGAACTGGCGCGTATCGCGACAGATATGGGCGCGAACATCATCTTCTCGCCTTTCTGTACGGAAGACCGCCAAGGCTACCTGCGCGTGCGTTATTGCGCTCAGGCCCGCGCTGTGGAAAACCAGATTTACACAGTCATTTCAGGAACGGTCGGCAACTTGCCGCAGACCGAAAACATGGATATCCAATATGCACAGTCCGGCATTTTCGCACCGAGCGATTTCGAATTTGCCCGCGACGGCATCGTAGGGGAAACCAATGCCAACCTGGAAATGGTACTGATCGGTGACGTCGATCTTGAGATCCTGCGCCGCCAGCGCCAGAACGGGACTGTCAAGCAGCTGAAAGACCGCCGCCATGACGTCTATAGTGTGGAATACAAGAAAGATTGAGCCAGACGGCCGCTTCCTAAAGGGAGCGGTTTTTTTTTGTTTTTTTTGGTAAACTGAAGTTATGGAGGGATGCATATGACATGGCAGGAACGAATCAAGCGCTGGTTGGAGCATGACCGGCTGGATGAAGTGACCAGAGAGGCTTTGAATTTACTGAAAGATGATGAAAAATTGGCAGAGGATGCCTTTTACCAGGATCTGGCATTCGGGACTGGCGGGATGCGCGGCGAAATCGGCCCGGGCACAAACCGCATGAATGTCTATACGGTGCGCAAAGCATCGCAGGGCATCGCGAATTACATCAAAGACAACGGTGAAATGGCAATGGCCCGCGGGATTGCGATTGCGTATGACAGCCGGCGCATGTCGCCCGAATTCGCACAGGAAGCAGCGAAAACATTTGCTGCAAATGGCATCCATACGTATGTCTACAGCGAACCGCGGACAACGCCGCAATTGTCATTTAGCGTCCGGTATTTGAATGCATTCATGGGCGTGGTCATTACGGCTAGCCACAACCCGCCTGAATACAACGGCTATAAAGTATACGGCGAAGACGGCGCGCAGCTGAATCTGGAAGATGCCGACCGGGTCATCAGTTTCGTCAGTGAGGTCGAAGATGAACTCGGCATCGACAATTCTTCATACGATCCGGCGCTGCTTGTCAGCCTCGGAGAAAAGCTGGATGCCGCTTATATTGAACAGGCGCTGACAGTACAGGAAGGATCGGCGAATCCTATCAAGGCGGTCTTTACGCCGCTGCACGGCGCGTCAGGTTCCACGGTGAAGCGCTTGTTGGACGCGGCTGGCTATGCCGATATCGTCTATGTGGCTGAACAGATGCAGCCGGACGGCGAATTTCCGACCGTCAAGTCGCCGAATCCCGAAGAAGCATCTGCTTTTGAACTCGCTGAGAAATATGGCAATGAAACCGGGGCGGAACTGCTGGTTGCCATCGATCCGGACGGCGATCGCGTCGGGGCGGCCGTTCTGAGCGGCGGCCATTACGAGCTGCTGAACGGCAACCAGACAGGCGCACTGCTGATCGATTATTTGCTGGGCAAGAAGCAGGCGAAAGGCACATTGCCTGCAAACGGCAAAATCTTCAAGACCATCGTCACTTCGGAATTCGGGCGCGTCATTGCTGAATCTTATGCCGTTGCCTCTGAAGACGTGTTGACCGGCTTTAAGTTTATCGGCGAAAAGCTGAAGCACAACGACCAAGAGAAGAAATTCGAGTTCCTTTTCGGCTATGAAGAAAGCTACGGCTATTTGATCAAGGACTTTGCCCGCGACAAAGATGCCGTCCAAGCGACGCTTCTGCTCATCGAAGCTGCCGCTTATTACAAGACCCAAGGCATGACGCTCCACGATAAATTGACGGAGCTTTATAACCGCCACGGCTGGTACCGGGAAGCATTGGTATCGGTGACGAAAAAAGGGCTCGAAGGCGCACGCGAAATCACCGCATTGCTCGAAGGGCTGCGCGAGCAGCCAATCCGGGAAATCGCCGGGATCCCGGTCGTGTCAATCGAGGATTATGAAACGCAGAACCGGATTTTTGCGGACATGGTGACCAATGAGAAAATCGAATTGCCGCAATCAAATGTTTTGAAGTATTTCCTAGAAGACGGTTCGTGGGTTTGCGTGCGGCCGAGCGGAACCGAGCCGAAAGTGAAATATTACTTCGGCGTCACCGCGGCCAACGAACGCGACAGCGACGAAAAGCTCGAGCTGTTGAAGCAGACATTCCTGGACGAACTGAACAGCAGATGATTTGGAGCTCCCTCGCGCAGGGAGCTTTTTCATTCAAAAGTCCGAAGCGCAGGCGTGCTTAAAACCTGTAAGGTATACATAATAGCGGGGTGGAGAAGGATGGATATGGAACGACAGTCGAATGTCGCATTGCTGAAGGAAATTGCAGAGCTCCTGAATGAAGAAACCGATATGGACCGGATGCTTGAAGGCGCAATCTGGAAGCTGCTGAACGGCTCCGCTTTTGAAGCCGCCTGGATATTTTTCATTGACAGCGACGGCAAGCACCAGCTGGTGGCACAGGCAAACCTGCCGCCGGCGCTGCAGAAAAATGATTGCCGCCACCTGAAAAAGGGCGGTTGTTGGTGCGTCAAACGGTATCATGATGCCGATCTCGAAAAGGCATCGAACATCATAGCTTGCCAGCGCATCGAGAATGCCATGGCGTCGGCTGCTGAAGACAGCGGCGGCATCACGCACCATGCCACGGTCCCGCTGCAGTCCGGCAATGAACGGTTTGGGCTCTTGAATATTGCGGCGCCTGATACGCAACGCTTTTCGAAAGAAGAATTGGCGCTGTTGGAGTCGGTGGCGTTCCAGATCGGATCGGCGATCAAGCGCATCCTGCTGACAAAACAGGAGCAGGAACTGGCGCTCGTCAAGGAGCGCAACCGGCTCGCGCGCGACCTGCATGATTCTGTCAACCAATTGCTGTTTTCGGTGACGCTGACGGCAAGAGGCGGCAGCGTCATGTCAGAAGACCCGGAAATCCGGGAGACGTTCCGCGATATCCAGCATTTGACGCAGGAAGCATTGAACGAAATGCGCGCCTTGATTTGGCAGCTGCGCCCCAAAGGATTGGAGACAGGGCTGCTCGAGGCGATCAAAGGCTATGCGGAAATGCTCGGCCTGGCTGTGGAGCTGAAAGTGACCGGCGTCATCCAATTGCCTTCGCGGACGGAGGAGACGCTGTTCCGGATTGCGCAGGAAGCGCTGAACAACATCCGCAAGCATGCCGGCGTCAGTGAAGTCCGGCTGTATATGTCCATGACGCCGTCGGATGTGCTATTGGTCATCAAAGATGAAGGGCATGGATTTGTCGTCGGCGAAGGCCTGGCAATCCCATCGATCGGCATCCAGAGCATGCGCGACCGGGCGAAGGCCGAAGGCGGAACGATTGACTGGTCGAGCGAAATCGGAAAAGGGACGGAAATCCTCATCAGGATTCCGTATTAATGGAGGAGTGGTTGCATGGTGAAAGTATTGATTGCCGACGACCATCATGTCGTGCGGCGGGGGCTGATGTTTTTCCTGAAAACGCAGCAGGACATCGAAGTTGTCGGGGAAGCGGTGAATGGGAAGGAAGCTGTGGAAATGGCCGGGCGGCTGAACCCTGACATTGTCCTGATGGATCTGGTCATGCCCGAGATGGACGGCATCCAGGCTACCCGGAAAATCAAGGAGCAGCATCCCGGCATCATCGTCCTCATGCTGACCAGTTTTTCCGACCGGGACCATGTAGTGCCGGCAATGGAGGCAGGGGCAGCCGGCTATCAGCTGAAGGATATCGAACCTGATGAATTGGTTGAATCGATCCGCAGCCTGATGCGCGGCGAAAATACGCTGCACCCGAAAGCGACGTCGCAGCTTGCCAAAGGGCCGGCCGATCCTGTGCCGCATATGGTCAATCTCCTCACGCCGCGCGAAAAGGAAGTGCTGGCGGAGCTGACGAAAGGGAAAAGCAACCGGGAAATCGCATCGGCTCTTTTTGTGACAGAGAAAACCGTGAAGACGCATATATCGAACATCTTCACGAAGCTGGAGGTGCAGGACCGCACACAGGCGGCGCTGTACGCGGTGAAGCACGGATTGACCGACCCCGAAAATTAAAAAGGGGCTGTCAAAAAAGCTCCAAACTAAAGACCGGAGGAGAAAAAGCATTGCTTTTTCTCCTCCGGTCTTTTCTATTTGCTATAAATGGCTGCTGGGAATGGAGGCGGCCAACTTGTTTGCGACGAAGCAGCGGAGCGATGCAACGCCCTTTCATGTCTCGAAGCTAGCGAAGCGATGCAGAGACAGGAGCACCGGTTTTACCAGCGGGACAGCGCAGTGCCGAAATCCACTCGGACGCCAGTCAATGCTTGACCGAAGCTTGCGAGGGCAAGTATTTGCGACGAGCTTGCGCAGGAGCACAGGTTCTTTGTTAGTTCGGCGCGAGCCCGCGGAAAGCGTCCGCCTGAAGTGGAGGATCCAACACAGCTTTCATTAGTTTTATTCATCTAAATGAAAAATTATTATTTTGTCTACAAGCTCAGAGCAAGCTCGTTGATCCGGGCTTGCTCTTTTTGCTTTATCGTTTTTTGACAGGCCGCTTCCGGTTGTCTTTTGTAATCTGCTTCCATTTGCTGCGTTCGGCTTTTTGGGCCGCTGCATCGCTTTTGCGCTCCATGTGGGCAAGCTCACGCTTCAGTTTGACGTAGCTTCTGTAGCGGTCATGCTGCAATTCACCCGTCAAGAGGGCTTCTTGGATGCGGCAGCCGGGTTCGCTGCCATGCCCGCAGTCCCGGAACCGGCATTCTTCTGCCAATTGCTCCACATCCGAGAAGCCGCTTTCGATGCCTTCTTCGTAATCGCCGAGCTGGAATTCGCGCATGCCCGGCGTGTCGATCAATAAACCGCCGCCAGGCAACCGGACCAGTTCCCGGTGCGTAGTCGTGTGCCGCCCTTTGCTGTCGTCTTCCCGGATGTCCTGGACCGCCATCAGCGCGCTGCCGGACAAGGCGTTGATCAGAGACGATTTTCCGACGCCCGATGAACCGAGGAGTGCGCCGGTTTTATTCGGGGCCAGCAGATTCTGAAGGTCTTCGATGCCTTCGCCGTTGACGCTGGATACCGGGTATACCGGCAAGCCGAATGCGACTTTTTCCACTTCACGCAGGTAGGGTTCGACGTCTTCGCATTGATCGCTTTTCGTCAGGACAATCACCGGATTGGCCCCTGAATCCCAAGCGGCGATCAAGTAGCGTTCCAGGCGCCGGACGTTGAAGTCGTGGTTCAATGACATGACGAGAAAGACATAATCCACGTTGACAGCGATCAATTGGATCTCCGATGTGTCGCCCGCCGCTTTCCGTGAAAACTGGGACGTGCGGGGGAGGACTTGATGGATGATCCCTTTTTCCTCGCCAGGCATCTGGCCGACCATGACCCAGTCGCCGACAGCCGGAAATTCGCTGTGCAGGTGCTCATGTCGGTATTTTCCGGAAAGCGTGCTCAGCCATTCTCCGCGGTCCGTCACGACCCGGTAGATGTTTTTATGTTCCAATGTAATGCGCCCCGGAATTCCGGCCGCGCCGATTTTTTCTTGCCAAGCTGTATTCCAGCCGTATTGTTCGATCTTATTCAATGTAAGTTCCTCCTATTTATGCATAATAAAAAACCATGGATGCGCGCAAATCGCAATCCATGGTTCCCGGGCATAATGGAAGAAGCGTATCGTCAGCGATACACAGAGCGGGACATTATGGATTGGATTTGCGTATTCAAAAATAAAATAGCCATAATGCCTCACCTCTTTCTTCAAGTTACTTCTACCATACGCCATTCTGAAAATAGGGTCAATAGTTTTTTCAGAAAAATACAAATGCGCCGCCTCTTTTTGTTAATGCCGGCCGGCATCGGGTATTTAAGTAAAGAACAACGAAAGCCAGGAGAGGAGGAAACGAAATGGCGATCGCGAAATGGATGAAGCTTGGAGCGGCAGCAGCCCTCTCTGTCAGTATGCTTGGCGCTTGCGGCGGCGATGGGGATGGCGACGACGATAACATTGAAGTGGACGATCCGGTGACCGGTGAAGACAATCCGGAAGAAGAAGGGCCGATGGGAGAGGACAATACCGATGAACAACTAGACGAAGAAGATGACAAAGAACAGGAAGACTAATAGAGCCGGAACAGACAAAGGCCGCCGAGGAGCGGTCTTTTTTTATGGAGGAAATCCTAAAATTCCCTTGCATTTACATTTTGGAAACGCTAACATTAAATTAATATTCTGAACATACCAACCGGTTAGTACTAGAAAGGTGGAAGCGCAGATGGATTTTTCCTATTCAGAGAAGACGAAAAAGTTGGAGCAGCAATTGACGCAGTTTATGGAGGAGAATGTCTACCCGAACGAAAAGCTCTTTGAACAGCAGCTGAATGCCCAGGCCGATCGCTGGTCGGAGATTCCCCCGATTATGGAGGAACTGAAAAAGAAGGCAAAGGATGCAGGCTTATGGAATCTGTTCCTGCCGGAAAGCGAGTACGGCGCCGGACTGACAAATCAGGAATATGCGCCGCTTTGTGAAATCATGGGGCGTTCGCTGATCGGACCGGAAATCTTCAACTGCAACGCGCCGGATACCGGCAATATGGAAGTGCTGGTGCGCTATGGCACCGAAGAGCAGAAAGAGAAATGGCTGAAACCGCTCCTTGCCGGTGAAATCCGTTCCTGTTTCTCGATGACGGAACCGGATGTCGCGTCGAGTGATGCAACAAACATTGAAGCGTCGATCAAACGGGATGGCGATGAATACATAATCAACGGGCGGAAATGGTGGTCGTCTGGCGCCGGAGACCCGCGCTGCAAAATCGCCATCGTCATGGGCAAGAACGACCCGGATGCCGCGCGCCACGAACAGCAGTCCATGATCCTGGTGCCGCTGGACGCTCCAGGAGTGAAAATCGAACGCCTCTTGCCGGTATTCGGCTATGACCATGCACCGCATGGCCATGCAGAAATCACGTTCGACAATGTACGTGTGCCGGCAGGCAATATGCTGTGGGGCGAGGGGAAAGGCTTCGCCATCGCCCAAGGCCGCTTGGGGCCAGGCCGCATCCACCATTGCATGCGGCTGATCGGTGCAGCAGAACGGGCGCTCGAGGAAATGTGCATCCGTGTCCAGGAGCGGACGCCATTCGGAAAGCCGCTTGCAAACCAGGGCGTCGTCCGTGAATGGATCGCCGATTCGCGCATTGAAATCGAGCAGGCGCGGCTTCTGACACTGAAAGCCGCTTATATGATGGACACCGTCGGCAATAAAGAAGCGAAAGCGGAAATCGCCATGATCAAAGTGACGGCGCCGAACATGGCGCTTCGCGTAATCGACCGGGCGATCCAGGCATTCGGAGCCGCCGGCGTCAGCGACGACTTTACGCTTGCGGCGCAATGGGCCAATTCGCGTACGCTGCGCCTCGCGGACGGACCGGATGAAGTGCATCGCAACCAGATCGCCAAATTGGAAATGAACAAGTACATCCAAAAATAAAACAAGGACGGGGGAAAGAAATGACAATCGAACATATTGCGTCCAAGCATTACCCGGAAGGCATCCGGACAGAAATGGAGTTTCCCGAGAAGACCATGCCGGAATTTCTTGCAGAAACAGCTGCACGGATCCCGGACAATGTGGCGCTGAAGTTTTACCAGAAGGAAATCAGCTATCAGGAGTTTTATGGTTTATCGAATGCATTTGCATCGGCTCTCCAGAAATACGGCATTGTGAAAAGCGATCGGGTGGCATTGATGCTGCCGAATTGTCCGCAATACGCCATTTCGTATTTCGGCATCTTGAAGGCAGGCGCCATCGTTACGCAGGTCAATCCGATGCTGCTTGAAAAAGAACTGATCTACTTGCTGAATGATTCCGGTGCGGAAACGATCGTCGTCTATGCACCCTTGCTCCCGCGGATCCAGGGAATCGCGCCGCATACAAAGTTGAAGAACATCATCGTCGTTTCTTTTGATGCGGAAAAGCCGCAGCTTGAAGGCGCGGTCCTGTTCGAGCACTTTTTAGGGCAAGGCAATGGCCGTGTGGAGCCGGTCGCCATCAATCCGGCTGAAGATGTAGCCGTCCTGCAGTATACCGGCGGAACGACGGGCCTTTCCAAAGGCGCTATGCTGACGCACCGCAATATTACGGCGAATGCGCTGCAATCCCAGGAATTTTTCAAGGAAGAAGTGACGTATGGCGAGGAAAGCTGCCTGACGGTCATTCCCTTGTTCCATGTGTTCGGGATGACAGCAGCGATGAATTTATCCATCTTGAATGGATCGAAAAACATCCTTCTGCCGCGCTTTGACCTCCAGGAGGTGCTCGAGACGATCAAACGGGAACAGCCGACGACGTTCCCAGGGGTGCCGACGATGTACATCGCCATCACCAACCATCCGGAGGCGGAGAAATATGGAATCGACAGCATCCATATCTGCAATAGCGGAAGCGCGCCGATGCCTGTGGGAACGATGAAGGAATTCGAGCAAAAGACAGGCGCGAAGATATTGGAAGGCTACGGGTTATCAGAAGCTTCCCCAACAACGCATTGCAATCCCCCGTTCGCCGAGCGGAAGCCCGGCAGCATCGGGATCGGCATGCCTTCGACCGAATACAAAGTGGTGGATTTGGCAACCGGGGAAGGGGAAGTGCCGCGCGGCGAAAAAGGCGAACTCGTGATCAGCGGGCCGCAAGTGATGAAAGGGTACTGGAACATGCCGGAAGAAACCGAAAATGCGCTGCGCGACGGCTGGCTGTTTACAGGAGATATCGCCACGATGGATGAAGACGGCTATGTTTATATTGTCGACCGGAAAAAGGACATGATCCTATCGAGCGGCTATAACGTCTATCCGCGCGATATCGAAGAAGTTTTATATGAACATCCGGCCGTGCAGGAAGCGGTGGCAATCGGTGTCGCCGACCCTTACCGCGGAGAAAGCGTCAAGGCGATCATCGTGAAAAAAGCGGGCCAGGAAGCGACTGAGGAGCAGATCATCGATTGGGCGAAAGAAAAGATGGCGGCTTATAAAGTGCCGAAGCTGGTAGAGTTCCGCAGCGAATTGCCGAAGACCAATGTAGGGAAAATCCTGCGCCGTGCGCTTCGCGAAGAAGCGGCGAAATAAAGACGCACAGGTGGACAACGGGACAGCAGGCACGCGGCAGCTGTCCCATTTTTTTCATACTCGCTAAGAGGAAGTGAACACGTGCCGAAACTTCACCTGCTTTTGAAGAAAGAGGAAATCGATGAAGCCAAGATGCAAAAAGACAAGACAGCGGTCATATTCGATGTACTGCTGGCGACATCGACCATTGCCGCCTGTTTCTGGCATGGAGCAAAAGAAGTGATCCCGGTACTTGACGGGGACGAAGCGAGAAGGGAAGCCATCGGCCGGGCGCCAGGAAGTTTCTGCCTGGTCGGTGAATATAACGGCAGGACGATCGAAGGCTTCCTGGATCCGAATCCGCTTCAATTGAAGAACGCAATCATCGGCAAGACCGTCGTCCTGTCGACCACGAACGGTACGGTGGCGATCCGTAAAGCGGCAAATGCCAATAAAGTCTATACCGCCTCCCTTTTGAATGGGCAGGCGGCAGCTGCAAAAATTGCAGCTGGCCATCAAGGGGAGACTGTCGTAGCGGTTTGTTCCGGTTCGGGCGGCGAATTCTGTTTGGAAGATTTTTTCGGGGCCGGCTATTTCATCGATTGTTTGATGAACGAAACCGCCCATTGGGAAATGACGGATGCGGCAAAGGCGGCGCGCATTTTTTACGTGTCGAATAAGGATTGGGCCAGTCGTCTGCTGAAAGACACCCGGGTCGGGGAGATGCTGATCGGTTACGGGTTTGAAGAAGAGATCGATTTTATTGCTGAAACGGGCCTGGTCGATTTTGTCCCATGGCTGGAAGCTGGGAAGCTTGTTGTCGACAGAACCGGTCCTGCCGATTAAAACTTGAGGAGGAATTTTAGATGGCAAATGAACACTTATTGGTGAAATTGGAAAATGCGGTGCTTTCGCTGCAGTTGAACCGTCCTGAAAGTTTGAACTCTTTCAGTCCGGAAATGATTCTGCGCCTTACCGAGGAAATCAAAGCTGCAGTAGCGAATCCCGAAATCGGCGCTGTCGTCCTGTCAGGTGCCGGCCGCTCTTTTTCAGCAGGCGGCGATGTCAAGACGATGGGGCAGGCAGGGCCGGTTGAAACGTATGAGCATATCGGGAAATTGAATGAGCTGGTGCTCGCCATGCGCGCATTGGAAAAGCCGATCATTGCGGCTGTCCATGGTTTTGCAGCGGGAGCGGCGTTCAATTTGGCGTTGGCGTCGGATTTGATACTGGCGGCGGAAGACAGCAAGTTCGTCATGAGTTTTGCGCAAGTCGGGCTGATTTCAGATGGCGGCGGCCTTTATTTTCTGCCTCGCTTGATTGGCCCCTACCGGGCGAAGCAGCTGTTCTTCACCGCAGAACCGATTACGGCTATGCAAGCGCACGAATGGGGCATCGTCAATGAACTGTTTCCGGCGGATCAACTGGAGCACGGGGCTTTGAAGTTGGCCGCCCGCCTGGCAGCCGGTCCGTCGCAAGCGTTCGGCCAATTGAAGAAGATTGCAGATCAAGCGGCAGTTTCCGGCCTGCCCGAGATTTTGGAGCAGGAGCGAATCACGCAGGCGATGATGGTGACGACGGAAGACCATCTGGAAGGGGTTGCGGCATTCAAGGAAAAACGCAAACCGGATTTTTCAAAAGAGCAGAAAGTGCGCTGACGACTGCCATGGGACAACCGCGAAGGGGGAAGATGGATGAACAAAGCTCATTTTGAATTTTGGCCGAAACGGGTTTCAAAATCATTGACCATCCCGGAAACCACCATTTATGACAACCTGGCGATTTCCGCCAAAAAGTACCCGCACAAGACCGCACTCGTCTATTACGGAGCGCGTTATACCTACCGGGAACTCGAGCAGCAGGTGGAAGCCCTGGCCGGCTTTTTGGAGAAAGGGCTCGGGGTGGAAAAAGGGGAGCGCATCCTGCTCTTCATGCAGAATTCGCCACAGTTCCTAATCAGCTATTATGCCATCTTGCGCATACGGGGAATCGTCGTTCCCGTCAATCCGATGAACACAGCGGAGGAATTGGCATTCTATATCAAAGACGGCGGCATCCGTATCGGCATCGTCGGCCAGGAGTTGTACAACCGGGTGGAAGAACTCGAAGAATTCGCGGCACTGGATGCAGCAATCACTGCGGCCTATTCCGAATATGCCGGAGAAGAAGAAGGGCTCCCGCCGGCAGCAGCGGAAGCGGCCCGGACATTGGAAGGTGCGGTTTCCTGGGGAGCGGCGATAGGTTCGGGGGACGTTCCTTCAGAATACGGCGGCTTACCGGAAGATATTGCGGTGATGCCGTATACGTCCGGCACGACCGGACTGCCGAAAGGTTGTGTGCATACGAACCGGACTGTCCAGGCCAATACCGTCGGCACTTACCACTGGATGAACACGACATCGGATGCCGTGGTGCTGGCGACGCTGCCGCTGTTCCATGTCACCGGCATGGTCCACAGCATGCATGCGCCGATCTACGGAGGCGCAGAAACAGTCATGCTGACGCGCTGGGACCGCAATTATGCGGCCAAAGTGATTGAAAAGTACGGCTGCACCCATTGGACGAATATCAGCACGATGGTCGTCGATTTCCTGTCCAATCCGGATCTGGGAAATTACGATCTGTCTTCACTTCAAGTGGTAGGCGGCGGAGGTGCGCCGCTTCCGGCAGCTGTCGGCGAAAAACTGACAGCGATCACCGGACTGAAATACGTGGAAGGCTACGGTTTGTCCGAGACGATTTCCCAAACCCATTTCAATCCGCCCGACCGACCGAAACTGCAATGCCTTGGCATTCCTTCGTTTGATGTGGATGCCCGCGTCATCGACCCTTCATCCGGCCGGATGCTGGGCCATGGCGAAGAAGGGGAACTGGTCGTCAAAGGGCCGCAGGTGTTCCAGGGCTATTTCAACCGGGATGACGAAAACCGCAGCGCTTTTATCGAACTCGAGGGGTTGACGTTTTTCCGCACGGGCGATATTGTCCGGATGGACGAGGAAGGCTATTTCTTCCTCGTAGACCGCGTGAAGCGCATGATCAACGCGGCCGGCTTCAAAGTATGGCCGACGGAAGTGGAGTCGCTGCTTTATAAGCATCCGGCAATCCAGCAGGCATGCGTGGTCGGCATTCCGGATCCGCGCCGGGGAGAGACGGTCAAAGCATTTGTCATTTTGCACGAAGGCAAAGAAGGCGAAGTGACAGAAGCGGAAATCATCGAATGGGCAAAAGGCGAAATGGCTGCCTATAAATATCCGCGCGTAATCGAATTCCGTACGATCTTCCCGACAACCAGCAGCGGGAAGATCCTGTGGCGCAAACTGCAGGATGAAGAAAAACAGAAATCGGGGGAGGTTTTATAAATGGAAAAAAGAGTGGAAACTGTTACGGGTCCGATTGCGCCTGAAGAGATGGGAAAAACGCTGATCCATGAACATTTCATCTTCGGCTATCCGGGTTTCCAGGGCGATCTGACGCTCGGGCCGTTCAACCGCGAGGAAGCGGTCGCTGCAGGTGTGGCAGCGGCGGAGAAAATGATGGCCCATGGCGTCAAGACCGTTGTGGATCCGACGCCGAATGAATGCGGCCGCGATCCGGAAGTGCTGAAGGAGATTTCTGAACGGAGCGGGCTGCAAATCGTTTGCGCAACGGGCTATTATTATGAAGGTGAAGGGGCGACGCCGTATTTCAAGTTCCGCGCGTCGCTCGGCAGCGCCCCGCAGGAAATCGGCGAGATGTTTTCAAAGGAAATCAAAGACGGCATCGGAGGGACCGGCATCAAGCCGGGAATCATCAAGCTTGCTTCGAGCAAGGATGCCATCACGGATTATGAAAAGATGTTCTTCACAGCGGCAGCCGAAGCGCAGAAAGAAACAGGGATTACAATTTTGACGCATACGCAGGAAGGGACGATGGGGCCAGAACAGGCGGAGTTCCTCGTCGGGCTCGGCGCGAATCCGGCAGGCATCGTCATCGGGCATATGTGTGGCAATACGGATGCCGATTACCACCGGCGCGCTTTGGAAACCGGCGTCAGCATTGCATTCGATCGTTTCGGCCTGCAAGGGATGGTAGGCGCGCCGTTTGATGAGCAGCGCATCGACACCTTGCTGGAATTGCTGAACGACGGCTATGAGGACCAGATCATGCTGTCCCATGATTCCATCAGCGTCTGGCTTGGCCGCCCGCCGGTCATTCCGCCTGCAGCCGAGGCGGGAATTGCAAATTGGCATCCGACCCATCTGTTTGAGACCGTTGTCCCGGCACTGAAAAAAGCGGGCATCACGGAGCAGCAGCTGGACAAAATGTTCCTGGAAAACCCGAAGAAATTATTCGGTGCCGGAACTGTTAGCTTATAAGCAAAAGCCGGTTTTCCGGCTTTTTTTATTTTGTCGTGCAAATTAAGGCGAAGGAACGATACGGTCCGAGAGCTGGCAGGGTATAGGATACAAAAGGAGGCGAAGAAGATGACCGAAGAATTGTTTACAGCAGATTTTATCCGCAATCCCTATCCGGCATATTCGAAATTGCGGGAAATGGATCCGGTCCATTATGTGCATTTTCCGGACGGGCAGCGGGGCTGGCTGGTGACCGGTTATGAAGACGGAGCAGCGGTTCTCAAGGATGCCCGGTTTATCAAGGACTTTTCGAAGCTTTACGGCGGCAGCATGGACGGCATGTCCGTCTTCACCCAGAATATGCTTTTTTCCGACCCGCCGGACCATAAGCGCTTAAGGGGGCTGGCACAAAAAGCGTTCACGCCGAAAATGATTTCGGGCATGCGCGGACGCATACAGGAAATCACGGACACCCTTCTGGATGGTCTGGAAGGAAAGAAGGATGTTGACCTCATTGATGAATTTGCGTTCCCGCTCCCGATCATCGTCATCTGCGAGATTTTAGGCGTGCCTGCCGAAGACCGTGATAAATTCCGGCTGTGGTCCAATTCGCTGATCGAAGGAACCAGCGGAGAAGCGGGCGTCAGTGTCTATCAGCATATGACGCAGTTCATCGAATACCTCGGCCAGTGGTTCCAGAAGGTCCGAGCCAATCCGGATGGCAGCTTGATCAGCAAATTGATCGAGACGGAAGAGGCAGGCGACCGGCTCTCAGAGAAAGAATTGTACGGTTTGGTCTCACTGCTGATTATTGCCGGTCACGAGACGACCGTGAACCTGATCGGCAATACGGTTCTTGCCCTGATGGCACATCCTGATCAGCAGGACATGCTGAGGGAGCAGCCGGAACTGGTGCCTCAAGCGATAGAGGAATCGCTCCGCTTCAACGGGCCGGTGGAATTCAGCACGTCGCGCTGGGCAAGCGAAGACCTGGAATTCCGGGGGAAAAGGATCCACCGGGGAGATGTCGTAGTAGTAGCTCTGAATGCTGCGAATCATGATCCCGAAAAATTCGAGGCACCGGATCGGTTCGACATTTTGCGGGAAAAGAGCCCGCACCTGGCATTCGGCATGGGCATCCATTTTTGCCTGGGCGCGCCGCTTGCAAGGCTTGAAGGGGAAATTGCCATTTCAAGCCTGCTGTCCCGTTTCGGGAATATTCGCCTGGCAGTGGATGAAAGCGAATTGTCCTGGCGGCCGGGCATGATTGTCCGCGGCGTCAAGGAGCTGCCTGTCAACTTATGATCGCAAAAGGCCGGATGAATAATTCCGCCTTTTGTCAGCTTGTTGAGAAAGATAGAAATTCCTTATCCTTTATAATGAAAAATCAATTTGACGACACGAGCTCTCTATTGATCAAGAGCTACCTAGCGCCGGCGCGTCCATGGGCTGGGCGATGCTATGAGACGAGTGTCCTTCTCGGCTCATGGCGTAAGCCAAAGAGGTGCACAAAAGATTTTGGGCACCTCTTTTGCGACGAGCTTGCGCAGGAGCAATGGTCTTTGCCCTTCCCAAAGCGACCGAAGCGGTATAAAAAGTTGATCTTCTTTTATTAACCTATTTACAAAATGTTTCTCGACACTCTAGCAAAAGGCCGGACGAATAGTCCGGCCTTTTATAATGACTAGTTTGTCTGCAGAAAGGAAAGGGAAAACAGGGAGAAATGCAGGAATGGAAGAAGGGGTGCGCGTGAAGCCGATTTCATACATCTTCAAAGAAAAAATCTGGATTACACCGGCATTGTACAGTTTGGGTGCCTTGATCTTATCACTGGCAGCGTTTTATTTTGATCTGTATATCATCGAGCGTTTTATTGATGCGATTCCTTCTGTATTTCTTACCGATGTAGAAGCCGGACAGACCATCCTCGGAATCCTGGCAGCAGCGATGCTGACAATGACCACATTCACTTTTTCAACGGTGCTGGTAGTGTTAACAATGTACGCTTCACAATTTTCGCCGCGGGCCCCTGAAAATTTCATCCGCAGTTCCACTACCCGTCATGTCCTCGGCATTTTCCTGGGCGGGTTTATCTTCAATATGCTTTCACTCCTCTATATGCAAAAAGATGTCTTTGACCATGAAATCCTTTCGACAGCGATCGGCATTGGGGTGGTTTTCATCTGCATCGCGGCGTTTGCCTACTATATCCATTTTGTAGCTGCGAATGTTCAAGTCAGTACGCTGATCAATAAATTGATGGCGGATGCTGAAGAAATCATCGCCGAATATCAAAAGCTGTATGAAAAAAAACACCTGTCGCTCGATGAGTGGCGGCCGGAAGGGGGAAAATTGCAAGTGAAGGCGGAAACGTCGGGATACATCCAGTTTGTCGATTTAGCAAAACTGGAAGATTGGGCGGAAGGCAACGATGCGCAAGTTGAAATCATCGTGAAAATCGGGGAATACGTTTTTGAAGGGAAACCGGTCATGAGCATCTATTCACAGAACGGGGACCTGCAGCCGGAAAAGGCATTCATCACCATCGGAGACGAACGGACGGCAGAAGAGGACCTGGGCTATTCCATCCAGAAAATCGTCGAAGTGGCCATCCGGGCAACTTCACCCGGCCGCCAGGATCCGAATACGGCAAATGACATCCTGATGCGGCTGGGCCACCTTCTTGGGCAGGTGGGGCATTTGAAGACAGACGGGCTGGTGCTGACGGATGGAGGAGGAAAAAGCCGGCTATTGTACCGCTTCTCTTCTTTCAGCGATATTCTATACAAGGCTTTCTATCAGATCACCTACCATTCCAAGCAGGACATTTCGGTATTTTCCGCTATGACCGATGCCTTGATTGTCGCAGCCTCGATCGCCCCAGATATCCGTCATGAAACCATCTGGAAAACAGAGCTTTATATTCTTGAAGCCCTTCAAGATGTGGAAATTAAGTCCCTCGACCGCGAGTATCTTCAGCAAAGGGTCGATGAACTGGCAGGCATAACCGGAAACGAGACGGTGGAAGTGGAAAGTTGACGACCGGGCAATAGTCTAGGAAAGGAGGGGAACCATGCCGAACAACCAGCTGTTTGAAGGCATTGCTTTTTTAAAGGATTTATCTTTAGTTGAATTTTTTCTGTTTTTCGTATACCTGGCTTTGATTTTTATTGTAAAATCCGCTGTGCTCTGGCTCCTCCGCTTTTGGACAAAGGGCCGTTCTTTTAGGGACCGCGTTTATCCGATCGTAGAAGATGTTTTGAATTTATTAGCCATTTATGGTGCTATCCTCTTTTTTCTTTATTATTTCTCACGGGAAAAATGGCTGTTCACTCCGTTCTATGAAACAGAAGGAGTCGAAGTGTCGATTTTCCTGATTGTAGTAGCTGTCATGATCGTCACGTTCATGAGCCGGCTCGTGAAAGCGTTCAATAGCTATGTCATGCCTTTTTTCTACGAGCAATTTGATGTTGATGTCGGGCTGAGTTATACCATCAACCGGCTGATTTATTATATCGTGATGTTTATGGCGCTGGCTTTGAGCTTTACGACGGTCGGGCTTGATTTGACTGCCATCGGTGTAGTCTTTAGTGTGCTTGGAATCGGGATCGGTTTCGGTGTGCGGAACATCGCTGCGAATTTCGTTTCCGGAATCATCATTTTATTTGAGCGTCCGATGGAAGTTGGGGAGATGGTGGAGATCGACAAAAAAATCGGCCGCATTTCCAAAATCAAATTGCGTTCGACAATCGTGGAGACATTGAAAGATGGAACGCTAGTGGTGCCTAACCAATACTTCATTGAACAGATTGTTAAAAACCGTTCGAGTGCAGAGCTGATGGCCAGAGTGGTGGTCAGCGTCGCTTACGGCAGCGACACAGAAAAAGTCGCAGATTTACTCAGCGAAGCGGCCGGACAGGAGATGCAAAACATGGAGGGCATACCGGATAAGGAGCCTGATATCCAGTTTGTCGGATTCCGGAATTCCGCATTGGACCTGCAGCTTGAAGTCCACGTAACCACCATCGAAATGAAGGAGAAACTTGAAAGCCGCCTGCGCCACGCAATCGCCCGGCTACTGTTCGAAAACGGCATCCAGCTTGCCACGAATCCTATGAATTCGAATGATAAATAAATATTATTTTTATTAATTTAATGATTGTTTTTCGACGGTAAAGGGTATCCAAATAGTAATAAAACTAAAGGAGGGAAGAGCTATGAACCACGTGAAAGCTTTGGCGATTAAGTTTGTCATGATTGCTGCAGTCTTATTTATCATTCTGACGCTCATGTTTGATGTGCCGTTCGCCGACACGCTTTGGATCAGTTTGGCTCTGACAATCATCGCATATGCCATGGGCGATCTGATGGTTTTCCGGAAAGCCGGAAACCGCTCAGAACAAAACAAACGCAATGCCATTGCCACCGTTGCTGATATTGTAGTGGCGTTCCTGGTTATTTGGCTGATGGGAGAAGCTTTGGTGGGCAATGAGATCAATATCATTACTCCTGCTATCATTTCCGCCCTGGTTATCGGCGGCGGAGAATGGTTTTTCCACAAATATCTCGACCGCAGCGTTTTCCCGGAAAAGGACGACCACGCCCATACAGCAGCACGGTAATGAAAAAGAGCTGTTCCCATTTGGGAACAGCTCTGAACTTGTTGACAAAAGAATAATTTTTTCAAGTATATGAATAAAACTAACGAAAGCTGTGTTGGATCCTCCACTTCAGGCGGACGCTTTCCGCGGGCTCGCGCCGAACTAACTAAGAACCTGTGCTCCTGCGCAAGCTCGTCGCAAATACTTGCCCTCGCAAGCTTCGGTCAAGCATTGACTGGCGTCCGAGTGGATTTCGGCACATCGCTATCCCGCAGGCAAAACCGGTGCTCCTGTCTCTGCATCGCTGCGCTAGCTTCGAGACATGAAAGGGCGTTGCATCGCTCCGCTGCTTCGTCGCAAACAAGTTGCCCGAACTGCCTTCGGCCAACTTGCTCGCCGCCTTTCGTTCCGGATCCTGAAGACAGCGGCTTGTACTTAGCTAGTTAAAGTTGAGTTTATTACTCCTACCTCATCGATTAGATAAAAGTGAAGTTCCCGGTCGGGCTTACGCATCTCTATTCATTCAAATTAAATTTTGTCTTCAGTCTGAGAGCTGTTCCCATTCGGGAACAGCTCTTTTTTTGAGGGCAAATGCCTGTGTTGATTACTCGAAATCCGATTCCGGACTTTCAAAATCAGGTTCAATATGGACAAGAATGACGCAATTCGGTTTGATTTTATGGATTTTCCGCTCGATTTCTTCCGTAATCCAGTGGCTTTCCACGACATTCAACGACGGGTCCACCGCAATCGTCAAATCGATGAACATGACATTTCCATGGTTCCGGCCTTTGAAATCCCGCAGGACGCCGACGCCCGGGACTTTACGGACCAGGACCGACATCGTTTCCACTTCGTCTTCCAGGAAGCCGTCGGTCAGCGTCCACACGGCTTCTTTGAAAATGTCGATGGCCGTTTTGATAATGAGGAGCCCGACGATAAAAGCGGTGATGACGTCGAGGATCGGGGCACCAAAGACCGCCCCGACAATCCCGATGCCCGCCCCGACGCTGACGAGCGCATCCGAGCGGTTGTCATGGGCGGCTGCCCGGACTGCTGCACTTTTGATTTCATTGCCCAGTTTCATGTTGTAGCGGTAAACCGCATACATGACGATTGCGCTGAAAAAGGCGATGCCGGCGGTATACAGGGAAGGGACCGATTCGGCGGGTTCGAAAAAGCCCCGTACGGCGTCGATCAAAACCTGAAGCCCGATGACGGCCATGATAAACGAGGCCAGCAAAGAAGCAATCGTCTCTGCCCGGAGATGGCCGTAATGATGGTTCTCATCCGGCGGCTTCTGGGAAATCCGCAGCCCCACAAGAACTGCGACGGAAGCGATAATATCGGTCAAGTTGTTCAGCCCATCCGCTTTCAGCGCTTCCGAAGAACCCGCAAAACCGAACGCGAGCTTGATGGCGCTTAGGAAAATGTAGGCGCCGATGGAGATCCAAGCCCCTTTTTCCCCTTTGCGCAAATTTGTATATACCTCCATAAAGTTTCCCGCCTCCAAGTCTCTTAAACAAAGGGAAACGACCCTCGAAAGAGAGCCGTTTCGTCAGAATTCTGATTTTATATGTTTCATAGCCTATAAGGCCGTTTGACAGCAGTCTGCCTATGGGCTCGCTGCAGTATGTTTTTTCAAGCTTTCTCATTATAGCAAAATACTGGACAACCCGCTATATGTGAAATGAAATCCGCATCAAGTTGAAGGATGAAATTACATAAGCAATCAGTTATGCTTTTAAGGGGGTATTATTTATTAATGCAAAGGAGAACGATATGGCGAAAAGAAATTACGGGGAAATTTTGAAAGCTTCTACGAAACTGGGCCTCACATCATTCGGCGGCCCGACTGCCCATCTTGGCTATTTCCGGGAAGAGTACGTGGTGAAGCGGAAATGGCTGGATGATAAAGCCTATGCTGATTTGGTGGCGTTATGCCAATTCTTGCCGGGGCCGGCAAGTTCCCAGGTCGGGATTTCGATCGGCATGCTAAGAGGGGGAATATTCGGCGGTTTCTTGTCATGGTTCGGATTCACGATGCCATCGGTCATTTTGCTGATTTTATTCGCCATGCTCGTGTCGAACGCAGCTTTTGACAGCGGGTGGATCCATGGATTGAAGATTGTCGCAGTAGCGGTAGTTGCCCATGCATTGATGGGCATGTCGAAAACGCTGACACCGGACTTGACCCGGATTACCATCGCCTTGGCAGCCGCCGCAGTGATTCTGCTGGTTCCGACAGCGTGGGCGCAAATCGGGATCATCATACTGGCAGGAATCGTCGGATATGCACTTTTCCGGAAGGAGAAAGCGCCGGAAGCGGTGAAATTGGCACTGACATTCGGAAGAAAGACAGGCATCGCGGCCTGGAGCATTTTTGCTGGGCTCCTGATTGGTCTGCCATTGCTGCGGCCGGCGATCGACTCTGCACTTTATGCGATTTTTGATATTTTTTACCGTGTCGGATCCATCGTTTTCGGCGGGGGGCATGTCGTGCTTCCGATGCTCGAACGCGAAGTTGTTCCGGGTTGGATGACAGATGATCTTTTCATCTCCGGATACGGTGCAGCACAAGCAGTACCAGGGCCGCTTTTCACATTAAGCGGTTATCTTGGCCAGTTGATGGACGGTGGATTGGGTGCAGTTGTTGCGGTCATTGCGATGTTCCTGCCATCATTCCTTCTGGTCATCGGAACTTTGCCGTTCTGGAGTGTGATCCGGACAAAACCGGGCGTCCAAGCGGCATTGAAAGGCGTCAATGCGGCTGTAGTGGGCATTTTGCTCGCCGCTCTCTATGATCCGGTTTTCACTTCCGCTATTCGCGGGCCGGTTGATTTTGCAATTGCGCTAGCTGCCTTTGCAATGTTAGTCTATTTTAAATTGGCTCCCTGGATTGTCGTCTTGGTGACGGCGGTTTTAGGTGCAGTGGCATACGCAATTTGAAATATGAGGGGGATGCAAGGTGGAAAAGATAAAACAGCAGGATCAGAAAGACATGTTGGCACGCTTCAAACAAGAATTCTTTCAGCCCGAAAACCAGATTTATATGGACGGGAATTCGCTCGGACTGATGTCGGGGCGGGCTGAAAAAAAGCTCTTCACTTTGGCGGAAAGTTGGAAGCACCATGGCATCGAAGGCTGGACAGAGGGAGAGCATCCCTGGTTCACGTTGGCAGAAAACCTGAGCGAGCGGATTGCGCCGCTTGTCGGGGCCAGTGCCCATGAAGTCATGGTGACAGGTTCGATTACATCGAACATCCATCAGATGCTGTCGACGGTTTATCAACCGTCGGCGGAGCGTTCGGTGATTTTGGTGGATGAGCTGAATTTCCCGTCTGATATTTATGCAGTGGAGAGCCATTTGCGCTTGCGGGGACAGAATCCGGAGACGGCGATGCGCAAAGTCAAGAGCCGGGACGGCTATACGATTTCTTTCGAAGACATTGCCGAAGGGCTGGCGGAAGATGTAGCCGTCTTGCTGCTGCCGTCCGTGCTCTATCGGAGCGGCCAGCTATTGCCAATTCGGAAAATCACGGAAGCAGCCCATGAAAAAGGGATTTTGGTGGGTTTTGACCTTGCCCATTCGATCGGAGCACTGCCGCACGAACTTCATGACGATGGAGTCGATTTTGCTGTATGGTGCCATTACAAATACATGAATTCCGGGCCGGGAGGGACTGGCGGACTGTATCTCCATGAACGCCACCATCACCTGCTTCCGGGAATTGCCGGATGGTTCGGATCAGACAAGACGAAGCAATTCGATATGGATCATTCCTTCGTCAAAGCGGAAGGAGCCGGTGCATATCAGGTCGGCACGCCGAACATCTTCAGCATGGCGCCTCTTCTCGGCAGCTTGGAAATTTTTGAAGAAGCCGGCATTGGAAACGTCCGGCAGAAGTCGCTCGAGCTGACGCGTCTTTTGCGGGAGCTCATAGCGGAGCAATTGCCGATGCTGAAAGATGTGACGCCGGACGCTGACGAAGAGCGCGGCGGCCATATCGCGCTTGCGCACGAGGAAGCGGCGCGCATCTGCAAAGCGCTGAAAGCGGAAGGGGTCATCCCGGATTTCCGCGCACCGGATATCATCCGTTTGGCACCGATTGCACTGTATACGTCATTCCAGGATGTCGAGGACATGGTCGGAAGGCTCAAGCGGATCATGGACCAGGAACTCTTTAAGAACTTTACCAATGAACGAAATGTGGTGGCATGATGGCGCGTGAACTATATGACATCTCAATGGATTTGAATGCTGCAACGCCGGAATGGCCGGGAGATACGGCGTTCGGTTACCGGCTCTCAGTCACACAGGAACAAAGCGGTTCGGTCAATATCGGCGAACTGAAGACAAGCACGCATATCGGCACCCATGTCGACGCGCCGTACCATTATGATGCACAGGGATTGAAGATCGATGAGCTTCCGCTGGATGTTTATCTGTCCACGGCACAAGTGATCGATGTCCAAGGGAAGTCCGTTATTTCCAAGAAGGATTTGCCGGCGCCGGAAGCCGGTGTTTCAACAATCTTGCTCAAAACGGCTTCCTGGAGCGACCGGAAAAAGTTCCCGCCACATTGGCCGCTGTTTGAATCCGAACTGGCAGAATGGCTTGTGGAACACGGCATCAAGCTTCTCGGCGTCGATGTGCCTTCTGTCGATCCTGAAACCAGCAAGGAGCTGCCGATGCACCAGGCCATGAACAAGCACGGCCGTTTCATCCTCGAAGGGATTGTGCTTGATGAAGTCCCGGCTGGGGTCTATCAATTGGCTGCACTGCCGTTGAAAATTACAGGAGCGGAAGGAAGCCCGGTACGCGCCGTCCTCTATAAATAAAAAATAAACCCTTCACTGGCCGTTCAAGTGAAGGGTTTTACATATAATTAGACCGGAAATAAGGTTCAAGATTTTTTATATTCACGGCGATTTCATCACAGACTTCCTGGTATAAAGCCCATTGCTCGTTTTTATCGGAAGAACGGAGTTCCGGGTTTCGGATATCCCATCTTAAAAGCTTCTGCTGCGGCAGATCTGCCGGGATATCGGCACTTTCATATTCACTGTCGTGCATGGCCACAATGAGATCGGCTTGGCTCACTTCCTGTGAATTATAAGAACGCGGTTCAACTTTCGGTATATGCAGGACGATTTCTTTCATGACTTCAAAAGGTGTTTCGGTAAATGACGGCTGTCCCCAGGCAGCGCTTCGGATGTCCCAGTCAGGAAGTTCCAGGCGGTTTGCCCATATTTCAGCCATTAGGCCTCGGTGCTGCTGAGAAGACAGAAAATATACGGTATGCTTAGACATAGCTGCTTCCCTTCTTCCTCGACTCTATTATTTTATTCTTAGTAATGTTTACCCATGCACGCTGAATCTAAACTGATAAATATGTGACTAAATATTGTATAATAATAAGAATAGAAAAGAAAAATAGCCTACCGGATAAGCTGAAATGCTTGCTTTTTCCGGTGAGGCTATCAATTATTTGACAACGAGGACCGAGCATGAAGATTCTTTTATCAGCTTTTTGCTGACCGATCCGATAAAGAATCTTTGCAGCCCCGATTTTCCGCTGTTTCCGATAACCAGCAGATCAATGTTCTGTTCTTCGATATATGCTGCAATCGTCTTGCCGGCGCTGCCTTCGAGAGCAAGAACATCGGCTTCTACGCCTTTTTCATCCAGCTGCTGCTGGATAGCATTGTGCATGTGCTTTGAGTACTCGATGGATGAATGTTCGAATTCGCCCGGCTGCTGAAGGTCGCTTGGCGCCCGGTGGTGATTTTCACCGATTTCCGGCGGCATGTACTGGGCATAGGTGCTGTCGACTTGCGGTGAAACGACTGGAGCCGACGCATCCCTCATCCGTGCCGCCCGGAAATTTTCATTGTACTCTTCGTTGACGTAAATGACCGACAGCTTTACATCAGGCAGTGCTTTCTTCATTTCAATTGCTTGGTCGAAAGCCATTTTGCTTCCATCCGATCCATCATATGCTACTGCGATGTTGTGAAACATTGCGATCCACTCCGTTCCATAAGTTCTTAGTTCTAAATTACCCTTGCACGGAAGAATGAAACATAAGCACAATCATCGAAAATAAAATTTATTCGAAAAACGTTGACAATTCAAAAATGCGAGTGTTACTCTTGAACTACCAAATCAATGGAAAAGGAGGCTGCGGCAATGAAACGTACTGTATTTATGAACTCATTCAATTTAATTCAATTGCCGGGCCTACCTCTTGATTGTCATTGAATTTATTTCGTGACTAGAAATTCTGGGGACAGGTCTGCTGACCTGTCTTTTTTTCGTGCCCGCGCACCTGAGAAAACAGGTGTGCGGTTTTTTTGTTTCTAACGACAGAAGCCCCAGTGCAAAGCCATGCGGATGGTTTGTCCAGCTCTAAGCTGTTCAAATATAAAAAAACCAAAGGAGAGAATGAAGATGAGAAAACTTCAAAAACGGAAAATCATGATCAAGGAATCGCTTGAAGGCGACTAGTGAACGGCAAAAAAAGAAAGAAGGCGTAAATGATGTTTAGTGTTTTATGGAAATTAAAGTGGTTTTTTAGAGAAAACTGGCTCCGGTACTCGATTGCCGTTGGGCTATTGATGATTGCGAACGTGTTGGAAATTATACCGCCTTGGCTGATCGGCCTGGCGATCGATTCCATTGCGCAAGGGGAGCTGTCGGCAACTCTTTTGTGGCAGTATATCGGGGCATTGGCGATTGCCATGGTGCTGGCGTACTTCATCAATTTTGTCTGGCAATACCAGCTGTTCGGCGGGGCATACGTCATAGAACGGCAGCTTCGCTCCAGTTTGATGGGCCATTTCCTGAAAATGACCCCGACATTCTATGAGAAGAATCGGACGGGGGATTTGATGGCCCGGGCTACGAACGATTTAAGGGCCATATCGGAAACGGCCGGCTTCGGCATATTGACACTGGTCGACTCCACCTTGTACATGGCAACGATCATTATCGCGATGGGGATGCTTGTGTCCTGGGAATTGACATTCCTGGCGTTGATCCCGCTGCCGATCTTGGCGCTTGTGGTGCAAGTGCTCGGCAAAAAGATCCACGAGCGCTATACGGCTGCCCAGGATGCATTTGGCGACATGAACGACAGCGTGCTGGAATCGATCGGCGGTGTCCGCGTCGTCCGGGCATATGTCCAGGAGCGCAAATCCGAAAAGGACTTTTCGGACATGACCAATGATGTCTATGAAAAATACATGGCGGTCGAACGGATCGACGCCTTGTTCGCACCGGTGACGAAATTGCTGACAACGTTCAGCTACATGATTGGCCTGGGCTATGGTGCGTTCCTAGTGGCCGAAGGGACCATGACGCTTGGTGACCTGGTGGCGTTCAATGTCTATCTCGGAATGATTGTCTGGCCAATGTTTGCCATCGGGGAAATGATCAATATCCTGCAGCGCGGAAATGCGTCGCTTGACCGGGTCAATGAAACCCTCGACTACAAAGAAGATGTGGTGGATCCGGCCAATCCGGAAGAAACCGGGAAACCGGAAGGCATCGGCTTCAGGGATTTCAGCTTTACGTACCCGCAGTCGAGCTCCATCAACCTGCAAGGGATCAATTTATCCATGAACAGCGGGCAGACGCTCGGCATCGTAGGGAAAACGGGCAGCGGAAAAACGACGTTCGTCAAACAGCTGCTGCGCGAATACCCGGCGGGTGAAGGTTCGATCTTAATGAACGGCATTGAGCTGGATCAGCTGACCAAAGACCAGATCCGCAGCTGGATCGGATACGTGCCGCAGGACCATGTCTTGTTCTCGCGCACAATCCGCGCAAACATCCTGTTCGGGAAATCGGATGCCAGCGAAGAAGAGATTGATGAAGCGATCCGCCTTTCCTATTTCGAGAAGGATTTGGCTATGATGCCGAACGGCCTCGACACCCTGGTGGGAGAAAAAGGGGTGGCACTGTCCGGCGGCCAAAAGCAGCGGATATCGATTGCACGGGCACTTATTAAAAATCCGGAAATTCTCATCTTGGACGATTCCCTCTCTGCAGTGGATGCGAAGACGGAAGCGAAAATCATTGAGAATATCCAAAAAGAACGTTCCGGAAAAACGACGATCATCACGACGCACCGGCTTTCCGCCGTGCAGCACGCAGACTGGATCGTCGTGCTCGATGACGGCAAAATCATCGAAGAAGGAACACATGAAGATTTGCTGAACAGAAATGGTTGGTATAACGAACAATTCCTCCGCCAGCAGATCGAGGAGGTGTAATCATGGGAACAGGGAAACGTTTAGTCCAGTACGCCATGACTTTTAAAGGAATATTGATATGGGGGCTTGTGCTCCTGGCAATCGCTGTCGCTGCGGATCTCGCAGCGCCGTTGATTGCCAAAGAAATCATCGACAACCACATCGCTCCCGCACAGGAGCAAGTGGATTTTGAACCGATCGCATACTTGCTGGCCGTCTTTTTGGCTTCCGGCATCGTAGCGGCTGTATTCCGTTATTTGCAATTCATCTTCCTGCAAAAAGGGGCGAACCGCATCATCCGGAAAATGCGCAATGATGTGTTCGAACATGTGCAGACTTTGCCGATCCGGTATTTCGACGACTTGCCGGCCGGCAAAGTGGTATCGCGCATCACCAACGACACGGAAGCCATCCGGGAATTGTTCTTTACAGTCTTTTCCCAATTCGCAACCAGCTTCATGTACTTGGCGGGCATCTATGCTGCGCTGTTCTACCTGGACTGGAAGCTTGCAGCGATGATGCTGGTGCTGCTTCCGATGCTCTATGGCTGGATGCTCCTCTACCGGAAATACGCTTCAAAATACAATCATGTCGTCCGTGAAAAATTGAGCGATATGAATGCCATCATCAACGAATCGATCCAAGGGATGACCATCATCCAGGCGTTCCGCAATGAAAAGCAAATGAAAAGCGAGTTTGAAGAGCTGAACAATACGCATTACCAGTTTCAGCAGAAATTGCTGGTCCTGGAGGCGACTGCTTCCCATAATATGGTCGGAGTCCTGCGCTCCCTTATTTTCATCCTGTTCATCGCTTATTTCGGAGCCGGTTCACTGACAGGGGAGACCGCAGTTACCGTGGGTGTGCTTTACGCATTCATCGACTATATCATCCGGCTGTTCAATCCGATCAGCGGCATCGTCAACCAGTTTTCGCGCCTGGAACAGGCATTGGTTGCAGCGGAGCGGGTATTCCGCCTGCTGGACCGCACTGGAGAACCGGTCAGCGATGAAAAAATCGCACGCTACCGCGGCAATGTCCGGTTTGAAGATGTCTGGTTCGCTTATGAGAAAGAGGAATATGTCTTGAAGAATATTTCGTTTGAAGCGAGCCAAGGGGAGACCGTGGCGCTCGTCGGCCATACGGGCTCCGGGAAGAGTTCCATCATGAACTTGCTCCTGCGCTTCTATGACGTCTCGAAAGGGCGGATCACCATTGATGGCCAAAATATCAATGATATGTCCCGCCAGTCGGTCCGCGACCATATGGGAATCGTTCTGCAAGATCCGTATTTGTTCACAGGCACGATCGAGTCGAATGTTTCCCTTGGAGATCCGCGCATTACGCGCGAGCGGGTCGAAGAAGCTCTGGAAGCGGTCGGCGGCGAACGTGTCCTCAAACACTTGACGGGCGGCATCGATGAACCGGTCGTTGAAAAAGGAAGCACGCTGTCATCCGGCCAACGGCAATTGGTGTCATTTGCCCGTGCGCTGGCGTTCGACCCGGCTATCCTGATTTTGGATGAAGCCACATCGAACATTGATACAGAAACAGAAGAAATCATCCAGCATGCCATGAACGTGCTGAAAAAAGGCCGTACGACATTTATCATTGCCCACCGTCTGTCTACCATCAAAAATGCAGACCGCATCTTGGTGCTAGACCACGGGGAGATTGCCGAATCCGGTTCCCACGAGGAATTGATGAAGCTCGGCGGCCAGTACTACCAGATGTACAAGATCCAATCCGGAATGTCCTCTACCCAGCAAGTCGGGTAAGGGGGCATTCCCTTTTTTGTGCAGTCCGGTTTATTCCGGGCAAGAACCTGTGCAATCTTCGGTCCGCGCAATGCAATTGCTGTTAAAAATCCGGCCCTTTACCTATAATGAAAAAGCGAATATAAAAAAGCGCCGGAAACTTTCCAGCGCTTCAATCGTATACATGGTAGAGCATCAGCTCATGGATCATGGTTTTTACGGTTTCTTCATCCTGCGGCTGTTTCGTCAGCCAGGTGATGCGGCCGTCCGGATGATATTCGCCCGCGATGCGTTCGTTCTTATAGAAAAAAGAGATGTTCCAGCCAGGCAACTGGGCGTTGTCGAACATCGGCTTGAATTTGAAATGCTGCAGCATGCGAATCCTCCTTTGTGTTTCTTCTATTATAAAGGGATTTGCAAGGATTGACAAAGATGAAAAAGAAATGAGTGAACCCATTGAATATATTTTTGACCTTGCTTTTCATGGCGCTGATCGGCGCGGTAATTGGTGGATTCACCAACTTTATCGCCATCAAGATGCTGTTCCGCCCCTACAAAACGCTTTATCTCGGCAAGTGGAGATTGCCGTTCACCCCAGGCTTGATCCCGAAGCGCCGGGATGAACTTTCCACACAGCTCGGACGGACCATCGTCGACCATCTGCTGACTCCGGAAACGTTCAAGAAGCGGTTTTTAAACGATGAAATGCGCACACGCACCGAAAATTGGATTCAGCGCCAGCTGGCGACGCATGCCTTCCAGTCGAGCCGTTCATTGAACGACTGGCTGCTGATAGCCAACCAAGAAGGGATGGAAGGAAAGATCGAAGCCAAGCTGGATGAATTGGTCGACCGCCAGTCAGCTTCGCTTCGCGGCTATATCGAAGGAAAGACGGTCCGGGAACTGCTCCCGGAAAACTGGAAAACGGAAGCCGAGCATAAAATGATGCACGGCGTGAAATACGCAATCGACCAAGCGACCGACTATTTTGTTTCGTTCGAAGGGCGGCAGACGATTAAAACCTTCTTTGAAGAATTTCTGGCGTCCCGCGGACGCTTCGGTTCCGTGCTGCAGTCGTTGCTCGGAGAATCACGGCCGATCATCGACCGCATCCAGCCGGAAATCGTCAAATTCCTCAATTCCCCGAAAACATTCGAGACTGTCGCTTCGCTTGCATACGGAGAGTGGGAAAAGTTCCAGGATAAGAAAGCCGATGACCTTTTAAAGGAATTCGATTTCAATCCGGCAGCAGAATCAGTCAAGCAGTATGTTAAAGAAACAGCCAATGTCCGGCGCCGTTTGGATGCGACACTTGCAGATACTTGGCCAACAGGGTTAGAATGGACAAGTAAACACCTGACTCCGCTCGTGACGGATTTCATCTTTGAACAAGGGGAAGTCAGATTGGAAGAAGCCTTGCGCAAGATCAATCTTGAAAGCATGGTGAAAGAGCAAGTCGATTCATTTGAACTCAGCCGGCTTGAAGAGCTTGTGCTCGGTATCTCGCGGCGTGAGCTGAAAATGATCACAGTGCTTGGCGCTCTCCTTGGTGGACTGATCGGCATAGTCCAAGGGTTTGTAGCTATAGGGCTGAATCTATAAAAAGAGGAGAATGATTTTAATGGCAGTAAACATTTACGACGATATCAACAAATTGGAAAGCACGTTCCGCAGCACAGAGGAATTCACGAAATTGCAGAAGGCAGTCGAAGAAGTCACTTCTGACAGCGCTTCAAACGAATTGTTCAAGAATTTCCGTGATTTGCAAATTACACTTCAGCAAAAACAGGCGCAAGGCGAAGAAATCACAGAGCAGGAAATGATGGACGCACAAGCGACTGCAGTAGCTGCACAGGAAAACCCGAAGATCTTGGCGATGCTTGAAGCCGAAATGGGCCTCAGCCAGATTATCGACGAAGTTAACCGCGTGTTGATCAAGCCGGTTCAATCCCTATACGAATCCATGTAATTTCCATTTAAATAAAGGATATTGCCAAGAAGACACCGAATACGTAAAGATGAATGACAATTCATTTTACGAAGGGGTGTCTTTTGTATGTACGAAACAATCGAGTTGACGAAACAAGGCCGTACCGGCTATTTGAAATTGAACCGCCCGCAGGCGATGAATGCGATGAACGGCAAGATGATGAAAGAACTTGCGGATTGCTTTGAATCGCTCCATCAGGAAGACTCGCTCCAAGTGCTTATCCTGCATGGCGAAGGCCGGGCATTTTCGGCAGGCGGGGACATCAAAGAAATGATGGATCCGGACAATCCGATGGATATCGACCACGTCATGCAAGACGTAACACGACTGGCAAAAGCGCTGTATACATTGCCGCAGATTACGATCGCTTCGATCAATGGCGCAGCAGCCGGGCTCGCGTTCAGCATGGCGCTTGCCTGCGACCATGTCATCGCAGAGGAAAACAGCAAACTGGCGATGAATTTCATCGGCATCGGCTTGGTTCCGGATGGCGGCGGCCACTTCTTCATGAAAGAGCGGGTAGGGGTGCCGAAGGCCAAGCAATTGATCTGGTCCGGACAAATCCTGAAAGCCCATGATGCTCTGGCAAAGGGTCTGATAGAAGAAGTGACGGCTGAAGGCCGCGCGATGGAATTTGCGGAAGCATATGCCACCCAATCACTCCAATCGCCGATTCGCGCGAAGTTGGCAAGCAAGCAAATCCTTCACCATTCAAAAACCGAAGAACTGGCAAAAGTGCTCGAAATGGAAGCCGCTGCCCAATCCGCAATGCGCAAAAGCAGCGATCACCTCGAAGGCATCCAGGCCTTCGTCGAAAAGCGGAAACCGGTATTCAAAGGGAACTGATTTTGAAGTAAGCTGGGAAAGAAGAGATTACAGCAAAAGGTGTATTGGAATTTTCTCCAATACACCTTTTGCTTGAATTAGTAAATAAAAGAAAAAATAGATTTTAAATTTTTTGAATATGCATAAAATAAGAGAAATACCAGATCCTCCACTTCAGGCGGACGCTTTCCGCGGGCTTGCGCCGAACTAACTCGGACTTGCGTCCGAGTGGATTTCGGCACTTCGCTATCCCGCAGGAGTCGCCGCCTTCCGTTCCGGATCCTGAAGCTAGCGGCTTGTACCTAGTAGGTTTTAGCAGCATAAGTTTCACACCTTATCTTTTAGATATAGGTGACGCTCCCGATCGGGTTGGCCACGAGACTCCTGTGGGAGCAGCGAAGCGACTCGAGCTGAAGACCCTGGACTGAGCGAAGCGAGGGAAGCGGCTGAAGCCGAGCCCACGGAAAGCGATGTGGCCAGCCCGGTCGGGCTTCTGCATCTCTATTCATCAGAATTACCCTTTGTCTCCAGTCTGAGGTGTATTGGAATTTTCTCCAATACACCTTTTGCTTGTCTTCAAGTTATGAATGGAACAGCACGAGCTTGCCTTCTGGCGAAACGACCCGGTGTGTTTTCTCGAGAAGCGATTTTTCTTCCAGAAGCGCTTGGCCTTTTTCTTTTGCTTGGCTGTCGTTTTCAGCAGTGAATGACTCTTCGATGATCAGTTCGCCCGTTTTTTCAAAGGCAGTCAATTTATACGTTCTCATGCAGGGACAACTCCTTCTGAATGGTTATTCATTTTCAGTATAGCCGTTTTCCAGAAAAAAGTCCTCCGATTTGTGAAACATTTCAAGGGCAGTGCCGTATAAGAAGAAAAGGGGGAATGGAAAATGACGTTGCGAGTGGAAAATGCTACAAAGCAATTCGGCAGCTTTACCGCAGTGGACAACCTGACCCTGCAGGTCGGCCAAGGCCAGATGTACGGCTTTCTTGGGGCAAACGGCGCAGGGAAAACCACAACGTTCCGGATGATCCTCGGGCTTCTCAAGCAGACCAGTGGAACGATCACCTGGAACGGCAAGCCGATTACATATGAAAGCAGCCCGAAAATCGGCTATTTGCCGGAAGAGCGGGGATTGTACCCGAAGATGAAAGTGGAGGAGCAGCTGGTGTATTTGGCGCAGCTGCGCCAAATGCCGGCGGCTGATGCGAAGCGGGAAGCCCATCGGTGGCTGGAACGATTCCAAGTTCCGCATTATGCCCAGAAAAAAGTGGAAGAGCTGTCCAAAGGAAATCAGCAGAAAATCCAGCTGATCGCTTCATTGATACATAAACCTTCTTTGTTGATTCTGGATGAACCATTTTCGGGATTGGATCCGGTCAATGTGGAAATGCTGAAGTCCGCCATCCTGGATTTTCAGAAGCAAGGAGCCACCATCGTGTTTTCAAGCCATCGCATGGACCATGTAGAGGAGCTTTGTGATGATATGAGCATACTGGACAAAGGGAAAGTGGTTGTCAGCGGATCAATTCGCGAAGCCAAACGCTCTTTCGGCAAACAGAATGTCCGGCTCAAGATGGATGCCGACCTCTCCCTCCTGGGAGGCTTGCAAGGCGTGGAAAGCTTCACAAAGACGCATGACGGAGCCGTGTTCCGGGTCGGCCAGGAAGAAACAGCGCAGCGGATTTTGGAGGAAGCGATGAAACTGGGGCCGCTCCGCCACTTTGCCATCGAGGAGCCGACCTTGGAGGAAATTTTCATTGCGAAAGTAGGGAAAGCTTATGCATAGTTTCTGGATCATTTTCAAGCAGGCTTTCCTGACCAAGGCCCGCACCAAATCGTTTATCATCACGACACTCGTTGTGGCTGCTTCATTTTTTCTGCTGGCGAATTTATCGAACATCATCGCTCTGGTAGACGGGGAAAACGATGAAGCGGAAGTGCTGCACGTCATTGACCCTTCAGGAGAGCTTTTGCCGTTGCTGCAGGAGCAATTGGCCTCGGCCGGCAATCCGGTCGAAGCCGTGCCGGCAGAGATGCTGGAAGCTGAATTGCGTGATGGCATCACAGATGGAACCATCCAGGCATTTTTAGAGCTGCAGCAAGCGGGCCAATTGAGCGCCCGCTACGTTTCGGAGTCGGCAAACGGCATGGGCAGCGCCGGGGCAGTCGAGCAGGCCGTCCAATCCCTGCAGACGGTTCTGGCAGCCGAACAGCTCGGGCTGGAGGGGGCGGAAGTGGCCCAGTTGTTTGCCCCCGTTGCTTTTGAACGGGAAGCGGTGTCCGAATCGTCCAAGTCCGAGGAAGAACTGAACCAGTCGCGCGGACTTGTGTATATCCTGATTTTGCTTATTTATGTAGCGGTCATCTATTATCCGAATATGATCGCCATGGAAGTGGCGAATGAAAAATCCTCGCGGGTCATGGAGATCCTCATTTCCAGCGTGTCGCCGGTCAAGCATATGTTTGCAAAAATTGCCGGAATCGGGACGCTCGGGATTTTGCAAATGGCGGTATTCGGAGCAGCCGGCTATTTGGCGATCAAAACAGCCGGAACAGAAATGGCCGGCGGAATGTCCGATGTGTTCGGGTTCTCGGATGTCAAAATCAGCACGTTCCTGTTCGCCATCCTGTTTTTCTTATTAGGCTACTTTTTGTATGCTGTGCTTGCAGCGCTGCTCGGCTCGCTTGTCAGCCGGACGGAGGATGTGCAGCAATTGATGCTGCCGATGATGTTCCTCGTAATCATCGCTTCCTTTATCGCGTTCTCCGGAATTGCGGTGCCGGAAGCGACATATGTCACAGTCGCTTCCTATATCCCGTTCTTCGCTCCGCTCGTGATGTTTTTGCGGGTTGGCATGCTGGAGATCCCTTTGTGGGAACCGCTTCTTTCGATTGCCATCATGCTGGCGACCATTGGCGTGCTGGGATGGATCGGGGCGCGGGTCTACCGCGGCGGCGTCCTGATGTACGGCCCGTCGCAGTCCCTGAAGGACATCCGCAAAGCCATCCGGCTTGGGGAAAACAAATAAAGTTGCCGCTGCCAGCCGGAAGTTTTCGGCTGGCAGTTTTTTTTCGTCCGCGCGCATGGTAGTATAAGAACAAATATTCGGTTTTCGAAGGAGCTTGGTCATGAGGGAAATTCGTTTTATTCACACGGCAGATCTGCATTTGGGAAGCCCGTTTACTGGCATGAGGGGCTTGCAGAAAGAACAATGGAAAAGATTGAAGGACAGTACGCTGCTGGCATTTGACCGGCTGGTCGATTATGCGTTGGAACAGCGCCCGGATTTCCTGCTGGTTGCGGGAGATATCTATGACGGGGAGAACCGCAGCCTGCGCGCGCAGCACCGGTTCCAGACCGGGATGCAGCGCCTGGCGGATGAGGGCATTCCTGTCCTGATCAGCCACGGCAACCATGATCATTTGAGCGGGAAATGGACACGCTTCGAGCTGCCGTCGAACGTGCATGTTTTCGGTGCTGAAGTGACACAGAAGACATTGACGGTGCGCGGCATGGATGTGGCAATTTCAGGATTCAGCTACGGGGAGCGGCATGTCAAGGAATCGAAAGTAAAAGAATATCCTCCGGCAGAAAACAGGGACGCTTTTTATATCGGGATGCTCCATGGCAGCCTGGAAGGGGAAACCGCGCATGCGGTCTATGCACCGTTTTCGAAAAACCAGCTGCTGGAGAAAAATTATGATTATTGGGCGCTTGGCCATATCCACCAGCGGCAGGTACTGCACGCCGACCCTCCTATCGTTTATCCGGGAAACACGCAAGGGCGGCACCGAGGGGAAAGCGGAACGAAAGGCTTTTACGATGTGCGACTGTCGAAAAGCGGAGCAGAGCTGGAATTCATCCAGGCTTCGGTCCTGCAATTTGATGAAGTGGAAGTGGACTGTTCCGGAGCCGTGCACATGAACGAGTTGCTGGAAGCCTGCAGCAGCAGCGCGAACCGGTTTGCGGAACGGTTCGGCCCCGCTGCACTGGCGTTGAAACTGGCCAATCTCGATGCTGAAGCTCTTGAACTCATACAGGAAATTCCGGAAGAAGAGCTGTTGGAAACAATACGGGAGAGCGTGGAGGCGCTGGACACGTTTATGTTTGTGCAAAGGGTATGGGCAATCCATGGCAATGAAGGCGGCGAACTGTCGCCGATGGCGGAAGAAATCATCGCCAAAATGGACTCCTGGGAAATCGGCGATTGGAAAACCGTATTGAAGGATCTTTACCGCCATCCCAAAAGCGGCAGGTATTTGGAGCCGCTGGAAACCGGCACTGCAGAAGAAGTCAAATCGCTCGCTGCTGAAAAAATCCGCCGAAGCCTTGGAATGGGGTTGAACACATGAAAATCGAAAAATTAACAATCTATGGTTTCGGCAAGCACCAAGACCGGACGATTGAATTAGGGCCGGAACTGTCGGTTTTTTACGGATCGAACGAAGCCGGCAAGACGACGATCCAGCAATTTATTATCCAGACCTTATTTGGCTATCCGGCTAAAAACCAGAATTTGCGCCGCTATGAACCGAAGAACGGCGGGAAATACGGGGGCCAGGTGCTGATCAACGACCCTGTCTACGGACGCGTAGCCATCGAACGCATCAAAGGGAAAGCAGCAGGCGATGTGACCCTTTATTTTGAAGACGGCACGCGCGGTTCGGATGCCGAATTGAAGGCGGTTTTGCGGGACTACGACCGGGCTTCATTTGAGTCGGTGTTTTCATTTTCCATCCATGAGCTGCAAGGGCTGGAGTCCATGACAGAAGAGGAATTGAGCCGGACACTGCTTGCTTCGGGCACGACTGGGATGGATGCGGTTGGCAAACTGGAAAGCCGCCTGGAAAAGGAAATGGGCGATGTGTTCAAAAAGAATGGGCGCAATCCGCAGATCAATCAGGCTGTCGAAGAGCTGAGGGCATTGGAGGCAGAACTGAAAGAACACCGCAGCCAAATGGAATTATATGAACCCTATCTTTCCAGGAGCCGTGAAATTGATGGCCGGCTCGCCGGCATCCTCGAGGAGGAAGCTGCAATAGACTCGGAGTTGAAATCGGTCGAGCGCTGGCTTCAGGCGGCGCCGCTGCTCGAAAAATGCCAGGCGTTGCAGGCAGAAGCTGCTGTGTTGAAAGAGGGTAAAATGCCGGTGGATGGCCGCCGGAGAATGGATCGGCTGGTGGACCGGCTTTCGGAAGTGCAGTCTCAGCTTGCATTGCTCCCAAAAGATCCAGTGCCGGCAACCGTCGCTGTGATAACCGAGACGCAGCAGCTGGAGCAGCTGTTGGAAGAGGAATCCGGCTGGCATCAGCTGCAATCTGCGCTTCGGAAGGGGCAGGAGGAAGCGGCTAAAATCTCTGCAGAACAGAACCGGCTCCTGTCATTGGTAGGCATGGAGCTTCAGGAAGCGATGCAGGCGGACGTTTCCCTGAACAATGAAGAACGGCTCCTTTCCCATATTGAAGAAGTGGACCAAGAAGAAGAAGAGAACCGTTTCCGCGAGAGAAAGCTGGGAGAAGAAAAAGCGAAGTTGGCCGAAACCGAGAAAGAGCTGAAATTTTTCCTGGCAGGAGAGCCTTCGGAACAGGAGCGCACAGCAGCGGAAGATTGGATGGAGACTGTCCCAAAATTGGCAGAAGCCAAAGCGGCAAGCCGGGCCAGTAGTCGGCAAGATACCCGGAAACTCAGCCTTGGATTGATCGCACTCGGCCTTTTGGGAGCTTTAGCGGGCGCTGTCCAGGGAAACTACTTGCTGGCAGCAATCGCCCTGGCAGCAGCCGGGGCAGGTGTCTGGCAGCTATGGAGTGCAAAGGGTGGAGAAAGCCTCCAACCGGAATACGCGCGGCTGCTATCAACCTACGAAGGGCGGGAAGCGGAGTTCGAAGCATTGATCCACAAGCTGGACCGCTGGGACCGCAGGCTGGATGAGTTGCTGGAAGGGTTGGAGGCCGCGAAAGAGCGGGTCGCTTCGCTTTCCAGACAGCCCCGAAAGGAAACTGCTGAAGGGGCTTACCAGCAATTTTTGGCGCGCCTTGGACTGCTTCCGGAAACCGGACGGAAAACGATTGTGGAGCTTTTTGCCAAACTTCGTGAAATCCATGCTCTGCATTCGGCAAACGTGAGTCTTCAGCAAGACCTTGAAAAGTTTCAGTCCGAGGAGAGGGAATGGCTGCAAAAAGCGGAACGCGCCTGCGGCATGCGCTTATCTTCAGATGGGCTTTTCACAGCTCTCCGGAGGGAACTGGCGAGCAGGCAAGAGAATAATAACCAAGCCGTCAAACAGCGCGAAAAAGCCGAAGCTAGGCAAGCGGAACTGGATGCGCTCCATGCACTTGCTGAACAGATCCGACAGGAGCAGCAAGTGCTGCTCGAAGAAGTCGGCGCGGAGAATCCGGAGGCCTTTTACGCGCTCTGCAGCGATGCGGAGCAGCTCGAAGCTGTGAGGAAAGAATTAGCGCCGATCAAAGCCCAGTTGGCGGCAATCGGAGAGTTTCCGGAAATGCGGAGCGAAGAAGCCTCTGTCCGCATGGAAGAGCTCGGAACAAAGCGGTCCGAGCTGAAAGGGGAGCGCAATGCCCTCCTCGCTGAACAGGCGGAGAAGCTTCAGGCCGCAAAGAATCTGCTCTCGAGCGGTGACTACGAAGATAAACTTCAGCAATACGAGGAGCAGAAAGTGGAGCTTGCCGAGCTGGCAAAGCGTTGGTCCGTCGATAAAGCAATCACCGAAGCGATCCGGCAGACCCTTGGCGAACTGAAAGAAAAGAAACTGCCGGCAGTTATTGAAGCGGCGAGGGCTTACTTCGGCATTCTGACAGGAAATGCCTATAACGCACTTGAACTGAATCCTCAAGGTTTCTTCGAAGCGGTGAGGGAAGATGGCATGCGGTTCCATATAGCGGAGCTCAGCCAAGCAACAAAAGAACAGGCTTACCTCTCCTTGCGCCTTTCCCTGGCAGTCTCCATGAAGGACAGCCACCCGTTTCCGATCATCATGGACGATCCGTTCGTCCATTTTGATCGCCGCCGGCTTCAGCACGTGATAAACTTAATAACAGAGCTGCAACAGCATCATCAGTTCATATATTTCACCTGCCATGAATCGATGCGGCAAGCTTGGCCAAAAGCCGCTGTCATCGATGTCGCAGCAACCGAAAGGAGTGTCCATTCATGACCAAAGGCATCACCCAGCGCGCCGTCGGCGAGGCGATCGACGAGTTTTTGCTGATCAAACAATCTGTCAAAGGGGTTACGACAACCGGCAACCCCTTCATGTCACTCGTCCTGCAGGACAAGAGCGGCGATATAGAAGCGAAATTATGGGATACGAAGGACGAACACGAAAAGGTGTTTGCCGCTGAAACGATTGTCCGGGTAGGCGGGGAAATCCACAGCTACCGCGGCAAAAATCAGCTGCGCATCAAAAGCATCCGCCCGGCGAAGCCGGAAGAAAACCAGTCTATTGCAGATTTGATGCCATCTTCAGAGAAAAGTACGGAAGAGCTTCTAGAAGAAGTGATGCAGTATTTGTTCGAGATGGAAAATCCGCATATTCAGCGCATCACCCGCCACATTCTTAAAAAGTACCAGCAGCAGTTCCTGACATTTCCGGCGGCTACCCGCAATCACCACGATTACGTGTCCGGGCTCGCTGACCACGTTGTTTCCATGCTGCAGCTTGGGAAAGCCCTTATCGGCATCTACCCCTCGCTCAACAAGGACTTGCTGTATGCCGGCATTATTCTCCATGACATCGGCAAGGTGTTCGAGCTGTCGGGGCCGATTGCCACGACCTATACGGTCAAAGGCAATCTCTTGGGCCATATTTCCATCATGGTGACGGAAATCGAAAAGACTGCTGAAGAACTTGAAATCGACTCGGAAGAAGTCCTGCTGCTTCAGCATATGGTCCTGTCCCACCACGGCAAGGAAGAGTGGGGGAGCCCGAAAAAACCGATGATCAAGGAAGCGGAGATCCTCCATTACATCGATAACATCGATGCGAAGATGATGATGCTTGACCGCGCACTCGGCAAAACGAAACCCGGCGAGTTCACGGAACGGCTGTTTCCGCTGGATAACCGTTCTTTCTACAAACCGACGATTGAATAAAAAAACTCCCGTTCATGAGAACGGGAGTTTTTTGTGATCATTGAGTTGGAGCAGGAGCTGCTTCGGCGTTGATGATTTCATCCAGAGCGCCTTTCAAGTCTTCATCTTTGATGTCAACTTCAGCTTCTTTCAGCATTTCCGCGATTTTTGGCACTAAAGCAGCTTGGTCAGCTTTAGCCATTGCCAAGTCAGAGCGGATCTGCTCTTTCTGGTCTTCAAGGGCAGGCTGGTCTTCCACTTGGCGCTTTTCAGTCACCTGGATAATGTGGAAGCCGTGCTGCGACTGGACAGGTTCGCTGATTTCATCGACTTCTAGCGCAAATGCCGCTTCTTCGAATTCAGGGACCATTGCACCGGCACCGAACCAGTCAAGGCCGCCGCCATTTGCTGCAGAGCCCGGATCTGTAGAGTACTCTTCCGCAAGCTTAGCGAAATCGCCGCCTTCATCCAATTCTTTTTTCACTTTATCGGCAGTTTCTTGATCCGCTACAAGGATGTGGCGGGCATTCAATTCCGTGCCTTGACGTTCGTATTGCTGCTGGATTTCTTCATCCGTCACTTCAACGCCGTCTGTCAACGCTTTTTCCTGCAACAGGTTCAAGCGGATGACTTTTTTATAGCTTTCTTCTGTCTGGTTGTTCTGTTCAAGGAATTGGTCGAAGGTGTCGCCCATTTCCTCTTTATTTTTTTCGAATTCCGCTTCAACTTCTTCGTCGGTTACTTCATATTTGTCAGCAAGGACTTTCTCAATCATCAGGATCTGGATCGCTTGGTCGCCGACCGATGTTTTCATTTCTTCATAAAGGTCTTCTTTTGAAATATCGCCGACTTCTGACGATACAATCACTTCACCGTCTGAGCTGTCGCTGCAAGCAGCTAAGGCCAGTACAGAAGCAGCCAAGGACAAGGTTAATATAGATTTCTTCATTTTATTCGCTCCCAACTTTCTATCTAGATGCAGTAGTTACTATACCATAAACGTTTAAAAAATCAAAAAGTTTCCTATAAAAAAAAGTTCAGATGCCGAAGGCAAATGAACTCATGGAGTAAATTCTACACCTACATACAATGATACTAATAGAATCGTGATCAATATATTGATGGTCCGGAAAATTTTCTGGTGGTTTTCTTCCGGAATTTCCCGAGAAGTGACGAGTGCTAGTGTCATACGGTTGATCTGGAACAGGTAAAACACAGAAAACATAACTACGAACGCGATAATCATGGATTTCCTCCCCTCTGACTTAGCATCTAGTATAGCAAATGCGGAGAGAAAAAACACGATTAGACAATCGCTTCAGGTACAAGGATTTCGAATCCGGTCTCTGTTTCTTCAATCAGTGCATCTTTTGGAGAATGGGCAAGGTTGCGGATATAGATGAGATCCGTCAAGCACAGGCCGCTATGGTAGGCGAGCAGTACAGCGAAATAATGGCTGTAGCTCGGCATAAGTATACTCAGGACAATGATGGCCGAATTGATCACCAGGAACGGCGAAAGCAGGGTCATGAGAAAACGCAGCTTCGGCACCGGTTCGTCGATGTGCAAGGAAATGAGCGGAAGGATTCCCATCCGTTTTTTGACGATCAGCCGGATGCATTTCCGGCAGCCGAGCAGCGGCAGTAGATGAAACAGCTTATGAAGCGGGTAGATGGCAATTATGGCCGCAATGAATAACAGGAAGTTCTGATCCGATAAAGGATCGGAATACAATATGTTCAGTATGATATAAAAGCTCATAAAAACACCGAGCGCTATAAGTCCAGACATCATGTAAAGGCGGTCGTGGCCGTATTGTTTTTTCACGTTGATGGTTTTCCAGCAATGCATTAGTTTGCATCTCCTAAAAGTCGATTTCTCTTTTGAGTCGATACATACAATACAACGATTTTAGCCCAATTGCAACCATCTGTCATATTAAATTTTAGAGAGCGTTTTCACTCTTTTTCTCAGGTTCAATCATGTGGTTTTCTTCGCTGAATCTATTTTCGAGATTTTTAAAAGAGGCTTCGAAAATTTCCATGAAGTCATTGCCGTAGATATTGCGAATAATGGCCATTACATCCATGAATTCCGGGAATTTGCCGTACAGGCTTCGGAGCGGCAATGAGCTTTCGATGACGGTGTGGGGAGTGTCGTGATATTTCTCAATCATCTCCTGCATAAGCTCTTCACCCTTAGGGGTCAATTCCACATATGTATTGCGCTTGTCTGTGTCACGTTTTGAAAAGGCCAGCAATTCCCGTTCTTCCAGTTTCTTCGAGAAGTTGAAGGCGGTGGAGACGTGCATAACGCCAAATTTGGCGACATCGGAAATCGAGGCGCCTTTCAGGTGATAGGCAATCCATAAAATGTGGTGTTCATTGATATTCAAATCATAAGGTTTTATCCATAGCTGCCAGTCTTTTTCAACGGCCTTCCACAAAGCTTTCGACAACTGGCCGATCCTTTGGCTGAACATCATGGCTTCTTTTAACGTATAATCGCGTTCGGTCATAAAAGCACCAACTCTCCCCCGTTAATGTTTTCCCTTATTATAGCAATAAAGCAAAACATAATGAAGTGCGAATAATAAAAAAATTTGAAATAAAAAAATTGGAATAAAAAAACTGCCAAAAGGCAGCTGTTTTTATGAATGGTCGATTACTTTGACCGACTCGTCTTCATCATGCGCGTCGTTTTTATCTTTTTTGTCTTTGCTGATGGAGTTCTGCAAAGCTTCAATTGCATTCTGGATCGCCAGGATTTCAAGCTGCAAATGCTCTTTTGCAGGAGCAGTGCCTTCTTTCCATGTTTCCATTGAAGCTTTCAAGCCATTCGTTGCTTCCGGCAAAGTGGTTTTTGTTTCTTCTTTCAGGTTGTTAACCGATTCTTTGAGCTCGTTCACTTTCTCTTTTACATCCGTCATTTTTTCTTTCCAGTCATCTTTCCAATCGGATGATGCGGTTTTCACCGAAGTGCGAAGATCTTTCCCTGATTGGGGTGCTGAAAATAAAGTGGTTGCCGCTCCAGCGGCCAGGCCTGTCGCAAGCCCTAAGAAAAATGTCGATGCTTTCATTAGCAAAACGCCCCTTTCGTCCTATATCGTTCTTTTCCTTTATTTCACCTAATTAAAACATAAAAATGAATCACTACTCAATGAAAAAAGCTTTTCGGCGATATTCCGCCGAAAAGCTTTGAACAACAAACCCTTTGCAGCCGCGCGTTTAAGCGGATTGGGTTGCTGCCGTTTCAAACTTCGAACGTTTGACGAGCGTCAAGACGATCGGGTAGATCAAGCCGAACGCAATTCCGTTGATGAGCATCGCAGGCACCACGACAGTCACGAACAATGCACTGAACGGGATATCCGCACCAACTACAAAAATGGCTGCTGACAGGAAAATCGCGCCTGACAAAGCTGTGCCGCCGGCCGCCAATGCGATAGATGCCGGCAATTTCGCTGCATATTTCTTCAGGATCAAGACTGCCGCCAGAAAGACGAAAGCAGTGACGAACTTATCGATGATGTTCGGAACAAATCCGCCCGGGAATGTTGAAAACAGACCCGAAATCACACCGGTAGTTACTGCTAGCAGAAAAACATTTTTCGTATAAGGGAATAATAATATTCCGATAAACATCATAGTCAGCATGAAATCAGGCTTCATTCCACCGTTGAATCCCGGAATGATCACATAAAGTGCAGCACCGACACTGACCAGCATTGCCATTAAAACTAAATTCTTCGTATTCATTTCTCATCTCTCCTCAGCTCAAGGCTATTTGTTTTTGGCTTTTCCCGGACGTGCCCTCGTGGCCGCCGGCGAAAAACTTATTCTGATTCTATCTTGTCCTCACCGGTAAATCAAGTGGCGGGGTTTAATTTCATTTTCACTTGCTCAGCCAATTCCTGGATGCGCTCTGCTGTAAACTCTTTTTCCTTCGTCACCCACTTCGCACCGAAGCCGTCCGTTTCGCCGTAGCGCGGGATGAAATGCAGGTGGAAATGAAAGACGCTCTGTCCGGCTTTGGCGCCGTTGTTATTGAGCAGGTTCATGCCCTCGGGCTGGAATGTCTCGTTTATGGCCGATGCGATTTTTGGTGCCGCACTGAACAGATTGGCTGCTTCGGCAGGCGATAGGTCATAGACGAATTCACGATGGGTTTTCGGAACCAGCAGCGTATGCCCTTTGGAGAGCGGCATGATATCCATGAATGCGTAGACATGTTCATCTTCGTAAATCTTAACGCTCGGAATATCGCCAGCTATGATCTTGCAGAAAATACAATCCTTCATTGTCATCATCCTTTCCATTTTTTCCAGTTTACCATATATAATTTTCAGAAAAGAAATCATCCGCCACATTTGATACAATGAACGAAGAGAAAGAGGTGTTGAGATTGGCAATTTTAGAAGTCCAGTCGCTGACCGGGGGCTACACACGAAAACCGGTCCTGCAAGACGTGACATTTTCCATTAAAAAAGGGGAACTGGTCGGCTTGATCGGCTTGAACGGGGCCGGAAAGAGTACGACGATCAAACACATCATCGGGCTGATGCAGCCGCAGTCAGGGGAAATCCGGCTGAACGGCAAAACGTTCGAAGAAGATATGGATGCCTATAGGTTATCGTTTTCCTACATCCCCGAGACACCGGTTCTGTATGAAGAACTGACCTTGCGCGAGCATTTGGAATTGACGGCGATGGCCTATAATATCGAACCGGCGGTTTTCGAGAAGCGTTCGGCTGAGCTGCTGAAGGAATTCCGCATGGAAAAACGGCTGAACTGGTTCCCTTCGCATTTTTCCAAAGGGATGCGCCAAAAAGTGATGATCATGAGCGCGTTTTTGATCAACCCGGCGCTCTACATCATCGATGAACCGTTTGTCGGGCTCGATCCGCTCGGCATCAAGTCGCTGCTGGACCAGATGGAACAGCAAAAGAGAAAAGGGGCCTCGGTGCTGATGTCCACCCATATTCTGTCGACTGCTGAGCGCTATTGCGACCGAATCATCCTGCTCCACAACGGCCGGGTGCGGGCGATGGGCACAATGAATGACCTCCGGAAAGCGTTCGCCATGCCGGACGCTTCGCTGGATGATTTGTATATTGCAATGACTGAGGATGCTGCAAATGAAGAACTTGCATGAAGTGTGGTCCAGCCGCCTCCAAAAATATACAATAGAAGTCCAGAATTACATGAAATATATCATCACCGGCCATATCGCGGTCGTCATGCTGTTTGCCATCGGCGCGGCAGGCTATGCTTACAGCAACTGGGTCCAGAATGTCCCGCCCGGTTTTCCAGGCGCCTGGCTGTTGGCTGTGGTGTTCGGCCTGCTGCTCGCCTACAGCCCGCCGTCGACATTATTGAAAGCGGCAGATATGGTTTATTTCCTGCCGCTTGAAAGCAAACTCGATGAATATGTGAACCCGGCTTTGAAATGGTCATTTTTCTCGCAGCTATTTCTGCCGGTCGTGGCGTTCATCGTTTCGCTGCCGATGGTCAATGCTCTTTACGGGCTGCCGTCGTCACTGCTGATCGGTCTGCCGATCCTGCTCCTTCTATTGAAGTGGTGGAGCATCCAGACGGAATACGCGTTCCGGAGAGCGCGCGCCGGTCGCGACGCGTGGCTGGACCGCCTTGTCCGCTTTGCGCTTGTCCTCGGTTTTGTTTACTTGTATGTCGTTGGCCAATTGGTGATCGCCGTTGTGGTGCTGTTTGCCATTATTCTTTATGGCAGATGGGTGAAGCAGCAGGCGGCGGGCAAGCCGTTTCCGTATGAGCACTTTATTGGACTCGAGGAGAACCGCATGCTGCGCTTTTATCAGTTTGCCAATTATTTCACCGATGTGCCGCATCTGAAAGGCAAGATCAAAGAGCGCCGCTGGCTGGACTGGGTGTATAAATTCATCGGGAAAGGCCCGGAGAATGCCCATTATTATCTGGTCTGGCGCACGTTCATCCGTTCAGATGAAATGTTCTATCTCTGGGTTCGGCTTACCGTGATTTCCATGGCAGGTGTGTGGATGATCCCGTTCCCGGTTGCCGCAGTGATCTTTGCAGCCGCGCTGGCCTTCGCATCGTCAATCCAAATCTGGCAGGGGCTGAACCAGACCCAGTATTTCCGCATGGACAACCTATTCCCGCTGAGCCGCTTCAGCAGGCAGCAGGCAGTAAGGAAACTTGTCCTATTGCTGCAGGTCCTTCAGGCCTTGCTCGTTGGAGCAGCTGCATTCGCAGCAGGGGAGCCCTTGGTTTCGTTGGTTATTATAGCAGCGGTCCTTGCAGTTTCTGCCGTGACAATCGCTTCCGCTAAAAAACGGAAATGAAAAAAAAACCCTTCGCACTCGATGCGAAGGGTTTTCTAGAATGTCGAGAAACATTTTATAAATTAGTTAATAAAAGAAGATCAACTTTTTACATCGCTTCGGTCGCTTTGGGCATGGCTTACGCCATGAGCCGAGAAGGACACTCGTCTCATAGCTAAAAACTTTCTGCTCCTGCATTGCTGCGCTAGCTTCGTCGCAAATAAAATGGCACAAACTACTTTTGTGCCATTTTATTGCCTAGCCCATGGGCGCGCCGGCGCTAAATAGCTCTTGATAAGTGGAGAGCTCGTGTCGTCAATTTGATTTTTCCTTATAAAATATAAGGAATTTCAATCTTTCTCAACAAGCAGCAAACGCCCTTCGCACTCAATGCGAAGGGTGTTTCTTTTTTTATTCCTGATAATTGATGGCAGCTGCTGCTAAGGTTTTGGCAGCGATCAGCATCGCTTCTTCCTTGAAATCGAATTTCGGATGGTGGTGGGGGAATCCTTCACCGTCTGGCTTTGCTCCTGTAAAGAAGAAGGTGCCCGGTACTTTTTGGAGATAGTAAGCGAAATCTTCTCCGCCCATTTGCGGGGGAGCGTCGTATACTTCGGTGACGCCCGGCACATTCGCTGCGATGTCTCTCAAATACAGGGTTTCTTTTTCGTGATTGACGACCGCCGGATAGCCGCGTGTGAATTTAAACTCGGCGCTGCTGTCAGTGGCAAGGCTTGTGCCGTCAACGACGCGCTTCATTTCCTGCTCCATCAGATTGCGGTTTTTTTCCGTGAAAGTGCGGACGGTTCCCGACAGCTTCGCTTGGTCAGCGATGATGTTGTAAGGATTTTCCGCAACGAACGATGTGACAGAAAGGACGGCTGATTCAAGGGGATCCACTCGACGCGCCACCAATTGCTGCAGGTTCGTCACAAGCTGTGAGCCGATCACGACCGCATCTTTGGTTTCGTGCGGGTTTGCGCCGTGGCCGCCGCGCCCCTGGATTTGAATGTCGAATGCGTCAGCTGCCGCCATGAACGGCCCGACGCGGTAATCGATGCGGCCGTAGGGAGAAGTGGACCAAAGATGCGTGCCGAAAATGACATCGACACCATCAAGCGCTCCCGCTTCGATCATCGCCTGTGCACCGCCCGGGGCGATTTCTTCGGCATGCTGGTGGATCAGCACGTACGTGCCGGCCAGTTCATGGCGCATCATGTGCAGGATTTTCCCAAGCACCAGCAGCGTGGCAGTATGGCCGTCGTGGCCGCAGGCATGCATAACGCCCGGAACAGTCGATTTATAAGGGACCTCTTTTTGGTCATCGATCGACAACGCGTCAAAATCTGCGCGGAGTGCTACGGTCTTGCCGGGCTTGCTGCCGCGGATTGTGGCAACGACCCCGTTTCCGCCGACGCCGTGTTTGACCTCTACACCGAGCTGTTCGTAATAATGCCGTATGTAGTAGGCAGTTTTCGTTTCTTTGAAGGAAGGTTCCGGATGCATGTGCAAATGCCTGCGGATGTCCACCATTTCTTCATAGCTTGTATTTAACTCTGCATAGATTTTGTCCAACATTCGATAAACCCCTTTCAATTCCTAAAATCATGAATAAATAAAGGATAGCATAAAAAAAGAGCCGCTTGGCTCTTTTAGTAGGTGAAATTCAGGTAGGAAGCAAGAAAGTAGATAAGAATGATCACAATTGACGGCAGCGAATAGGTCAATGTCGACATCGTTTTTCTCTGGACGAGCGAGAAAAGCGCCAGGATCGTCATGAAGAACACGCCTACTGCAATGATCATGTGCGATCCGGACACTGCAGACAGGATGGGACCGGCTGTATAGACGGGATCGGACAGCGCCAGGATGATCATATTGAAGACGTTGCTGCCGAAGATTGCGCCGACTGCCATATTGACGTTGCTGAGCCGCAAGGCGACAAAAACGGAAATGGCTTCCGGCAGCGAGGTTGTAGCGGCAATCAAGAAGCTGCCGATAAAGCTCGAGCCGATGCCAGTGATAATCGCGATCTGGTCGCCAAGAACCGACAAGGCCGTCCCGGCACCCAGTATGATGATAGCGGCAACTACAAAGCGGGAAATAGCCGCTTTTGCCGAAAGGTCGGCAGTCGGATTCCGCGGTTCGGTCTCGGGCACTTCGACATTCACTTCGGGCTGTGATTTGGGCAGCCTGTTGATGAGGACCATGCCTAAGATGTAGGCGGCTCCTATAATCAGCGCATCCAACCCGATGCCAAGGACCGATACGTCAATCCGCAGCCATAATGCCGCGATGACCAGCACCGTCAACAAGAGGCCTAGCAAAGCGGTGTACATATGGTCGCGGGAAGCGGTCTCCAGAATGCGGCGGCGGCGCAAGAGGAAGTCGAACATCGCCAAGATGAATAAATTGAACAAATTGGATCCGACCATGTTGCCGACTGCGATGTCGGCATTGCCAATGGCGGCTGCGGAGATGCTGGTGGAGATTTCAGGGAGCGAGGTGGCGCCTGCCAACAGGAGCGTGCCGACCATCATGCCGCCCATTGCTGTTTTCTCACTGATGACGTCCGCGTATTGCGATAGTTTGATCGCAGCAAAAACGGTGACTGCAGCGGCAAGAATAAAATAAACGAAAACCAATGCGGAACCTCCTATCTAAAAATGCAGGCAACCTTATACAAGGCTGCCTGGATTTTTATTCTTCCGGTTTTGCTTTATAGGTAGTGATATACGATGCACCGGAGAAGATGTGCTGGCGCTTTTCAGCCGGCGCTTCCTCGGAATTCGAATGGGCTTTGGCGAATGCCTGGGACTCTTTCCATTTCTCGAAGAAAGCGGGGGATTCCCATTCGGTCAATACAACGTAAGTGTCCGAATCCAACGGGCGCAACACCCGGAAAGCGACATAGCCCGGCTCGTTCTCGATCGCGCCTGCACGGTTTTTGAAGCGGTGCTCAAAAATCGGGCGGCCTTCATCGGTCACCGGAATATTATTGAAGACGAAAAAGCCTTTTTCCTTGAACGTCCCGGTGCCATCGACAACTTCATAGCGCCGCGGTGTCTGGAAAATGCTTTTTCCTTCGGTTTCATGCAGCAGGAGGGTGGTGTTTTCGCCCTGCATTAGCACCATCGTTTCATTCGGGTGCTTTTCGCGCATCTTTTTCATGAAATCGTACGTTCCAGTGGTCATAAATAGGTTCATTTGAATTCCTCCTCAACAAGTCTCTCATTATATAGCCTTCCCTTATAAAAAATGCCTGAAACACAAAATGGCAAACGCGTGAAGTGAGAAGCGTCTAATTTATGACATTTGCGGAAGGATTCTATACAATAGGATGCGGAGCGTCTATAGTAAATACGGATATAGAACGATTTATGAGAAGAATCGAAAGGATGTATAACGAAATGACACAATTCAATGATACGTTTTTGAGGGCGGCGCGCGGGGAAAAGACCGACCATGTACCTGCTTGGTATATGCGCCAAGCTGGCCGTTCGCAGCCTGAATATCGGAAAATCAAAGAAAAATATTCCCTCGAGGAAATTACGCACCAGCCGGAGCTTTGTGCCTATGTCACGAAATTGCCGGTCGACCAGTACAACGTCGATGCGGCGGTCCTGTACAAAGACATCGTGACACCGCTGCCGGCAATCGGCGTGGACGTGAAAATCAAAGCGGGCATCGGCCCGGTCATCGATAACCCGATCCGTACGATGGCGGATATCGAACGCCTTGGTGAAATCAATCCGGAGCAGGATGTGCCGTTCGTGCTTGAAACGATCCGCATCCTCACACAGGAACAATTGAATGTGCCATTGATCGGATTTTCCGGTGCACCGTTCACATTGGCGAGCTACATGATTGAAGGCGGCCCTTCCAAGAGCTATAACAAGACAAAAGCGATGATGGTGTCACAGCCGCAAATGTGGTTTGCGCTGATGGACAAGCTAGCCGATACCATCATCCCTTATGTGAAAGCCCAGATCAAAGCAGGCGCCAAAGTGATCCAGATCTTTGATTCGTGGGTCGGGGCATTGAACGTGGAAGACTACCGAATCTTCATCAAACCGGTCATGGAGCGGATCTTTGCGGAACTCCGCACAGAAGGCGTGCCGCTTATCATCTTCGGCGTGGGCGCAAGCCATCTTGCGAAAGAATGGCATGACCTGCCGGTGGACGTTGTCGGCCTTGACTGGCGCCTGCCGATTTCCGAAGCGCGCGCAATGGGCTTGACGAAAACTCTGCAGGGCAATTTCGATCCATCTTATTTATTGGCGGACTGGCCGATCATCGAAGAGCGCGTGAAAGCGATTCTTGACATGGGCATGCAGCAGGACGGCTATATCTTCAATCTTGGGCACGGGGTTTTCCCGGAAGTGAATCCGGATACGCTGAAACGCCTGACTTCATTTGTACATGAATACAGCGCTGCCCATAAAGTAGGCAAGTGACGAACAACAACTATCCTATGAGGTGATTTCTTTGAAGAAGACAATGGGTTTATTGGTGATGGCGTATGGAACGCCTTACGAAGAAGCGGATATTGAACGCTATTACACGCACATCCGCCGCGGCAGAAAGCCGAGCGAGGAAAGTTTGGAAGATTTGAAGAGCCGCTATAAGGCGATCGGCGGATTGTCGCCGCTGGCGAAAATCACGCAAGACCAGGCAGATGCCCTTGGAGCCCGCCTGAACGAAGTGCAAGACGATATTGAGTTCAAGGTCTACCTGGGCTTGAAGCACATCGAACCGTTCGTCGAAGACGGTGTGGAAGCGATGCACCGCGACGGCATTACGGAAGCGGTATCGATCGTCCTTGCACCGCATTTTTCGACGTTCTCTGTGAAGTCCTATAACGGGCGTGCAGCGGAAGCGGCTGAAAAAGCGGGCATCCGGTTGACTTCAGTCGAAAGCTGGTACCAAGAGCCGAAGTTCATCCAATATTGGAGCGGAAAAGTAAGTGCGGCGTTTGCGGAAATGAGCGAAGAAGAGCGGGCGAAATCGTGCCTGATCGTCTCTGCGCACTCCTTGCCGGAGAAGATCATTGCCAATGGCGACCCTTACCCGGATCAATTGAAGGAAACAGCTGACTTGATCGCAGCGGCAGCCGGCGTTGAAAACTACGAAGTCGGCTGGCAGAGTGCCGGACAGACTCCGGAGCCTTGGATCGGGCCGGACGTGCAGGACCTAACGCGCGACCTGTTTGAACAAAAAGGCTATACGTCATTCGTCTATACGCCAGTCGGCTTTGTAGCGGATCACCTGGAAGTGCTGTTCGATAATGATTATGAATGCAAAGTGGTATGCGATGAAATCGGCGCCACATACAGACGCCCGGAAATGCCGAATGTCCAGCCATTGTTCATCGATGGATTGGCAGACGTAGTATTGAGAAAACTGGCTGAATAAAGCCCGGGCAGAAAAAGAAGGAGCGGAGACTACCTTGAAAATGAAACAGCTGACGCTGCTGATGCTGGTGTTTCTTTTGCTCGCTGCCTGTGGAAACGAAGAAAACGGGACGGCTAGCGGCGGGAATATTGAGCCGCTGACAGTGGAGATCTTGACTCCGGAAAAAGTCCAGGCTGATGAGCCGGCGCTTTTGTCGGCTTCCGTCAAACAAGGCGAAGAAACCGTAGAAGACGCGGACGAAGTGATTTTTGAGGTTTGGGAATCCGGAAACCGCAACGGGGCAGAAATGATCGAAGCGAAACATACAAAAGACGGCGTTTATGAAGCGGAAGCGGAACTTGGAGAAGGCCTGTATTATATTCAGGCCCACACAACCGCCCGCTTGATGCATGCCATGCCGAAACAGGAAGTGACGGTCGGCGATCCGGACCCGGCATCGATTGTTCCGGATGACAGTGATGACACTGAAGGCATGAAAAACGTCGAAGAACATACCGGACATTAAATGAATACAAAACAAAGCCGCCCATGGTTCCATGGGCGGCTTTCGTTATTTTAGAGATTATTGCAGGAATCACATTGGCTTCCGTAGCATTCATGCTGTTCATCGATTTTTTCTCCACAAGTTGTACATTGTTTAGGGGGCAGGTTTTTGAAAAATTCTACGACATTTTCAATCATTTTCTCCACTCCTTTTTGTTATAGTACTGTTGGTGTTTATAGAAGTGTATTATAACAGTTAGGATCCGTCAACCCTTAACCGTGAACTTTTTCAAATTATCCGTTAAAATAGAGGAAGAACCGTACGTAAAAGGAGAGAAATCATGTATTTCGTAGACAATAACGGCATTACTGACCCGCGCATCAATTTGGCCATCGAAGAATATTTATTGAAGAATATGGACGTAGAGAAAGATCCGTTCCTGCTGTTCTATATCAATGAACCTTCTATCATCATCGGCAAGAACCAGAATACAGCAGAGGAGATCAATACGGATTATGTGGATTCCAACGGCATACACGTCGTTCGCCGGCTTTCCGGCGGCGGCGCGGTTTACCATGACCACGGCAATCTGAATTACAGCTTTATTACCGTAGACGACGGCAACAGCTTCCGCAATTTCCGCAAGTTCACGGAACCGGTGGTTGAAGCACTGCAAAGCCTTGGCGTCAACGCCGAGCTATCGGGCCGCAACGACTTGATGGCGGAAGGCCGGAAGATTTCAGGCAACGCGCAATTCTCGACGCGCGGACGCATGTACAGCCACGGAACGCTGATGTTTGATACAGAAGTGGATGCTGTTGTATCAGCGCTGAAAGTCAGCAAGGAAAAAATCGAGTCGAAAGGCATCAAGTCGATCCGCAGCCGGGTCGCGAATATTTCCGAGTTTCTTGAGAACCCAATGTCTGTAACGGAATTCCGGTCTGCCATCTTGCATTCGATTTTCGCTGGCGAAGAAAACGTCCGGTATTATGAATTGACGGAGCAGGATTGGGCCGGCGTCCATGAAATTTCAAAAGAGCGCTATGGAAACTGGGATTGGAATTACGGCAAATCGCCGAAATTCAACGTCAAGCATTCGCACCGCTTCCCGGTCGGCGGCATCGATGTCCGCCTCCAAGTGGAGAATGGAACGGTCCAAGATGCCAGCATCTACGGCGACTTTTTCGGTGTGGGCGATGTCTCGGAAATCGAGGAGGCCATCACAGGCGTCAAGTACGAGCGCGTTGCGCTTGATGAAGCGATCAGCGGATTCGATATTCCGAAATATCTCGGCGGCATCACGAAAGAAGAGTTCCTCAAATTAATTTATTAAGAATTAGTGAAGAGCCTGCTAATGAGCAGGCTCTTTTGTTAGAATGGAAGGAAAACAGGAAGGGGGAACCGATATGGCAAACAGACGGATATTCATCGTGGAAGACGATTTGAAGATTGCGGCCATGCTGGCAGAAACGCTGCGCAAATACCATTATGAAGTAGAGACCGCAAAAGACTTTGATCGGATTCTGGAAGAATTCGAAGCGTTTGATCCCCATATGGTGCTGCTTGATATCAATCTGCCCTCCTATGATGGATATTATTGGTGCCGCCAGCTGCGGCAGCTGTCGACATGCCCGATCCTGTTCATCTCCGCCCGTTCCGGGGAGATGGACCAGGTTTTCGCACTTGAAAACGGAGGGGACGATTTCATCACGAAACCTTTCCATTACGAAATCGTCCTTGCAAAAATAAAGAGCCATTTGCGCCGGGCATACGGAGAGTATGCGCCGAAGCAGGAAGAACGTTCAGTGAAAGCAGGGCGCCTGATTCTTTTCCTGGAGCGCATGGAGCTTCAGGTGAAAACGGAGACGATTCCGCTGCAGAAAAAGGAATGCACCATCATGGAACTGCTGCTCGCCCAATACCCGAAAGTGGTGACGCGCGAGCAATTGCTGGAAGAGCTGTGGGATGATCAAACCTTTGTGGATGAAAATACGTTGAACGTCAATATGACGCGCGTCCGGAAAAAGTTGGCGGACTACGATGTCCAGTCGGTGATTGAAACTGTCCGCGGTTCGGGCTACCGGCTGCTGATCGCTGAGGAGGAACTGTAATGCTGCGTTTGTTTTTCAAAGAGCATGCGGCCTTCATCGTCTTCCAGGCGGGGCTTGTCGCGTTCATCATGGCGCTTTACTGGCTGGACGGATTCCGCAACCTGGACACGGCCATCTACTCGTTCGTCATCAGCACTGTCCTCGTCATGCTTTTCCTCGCTGCGAGATTCGCCAAACGCTACCGCTACTACCAAAAAATCCTGGCAATGCCGGAGACGATGGAACATGCGCTGCAGCGCGAAGGCAAAGCGCCCGAAGAACTGCAAGCTGAAAAATACCTCCAGGAAATCTACCGGCTCTATCAGAACGAAGCACAGGCGCTGTATGCGACGCAAAAGCGCCATCTTCAATTCATGAACCAGTGGGTCCATCAGATGAAGACACCGCTGTCGGTCATGCAGCTCCTATTGCAGGAACCGGGTGAACTGGATAAAAACAGTGTGCGTGAAGAAGTAGACCGCCTGAAAGCAGGGCTCGATACCGTGCTGATGAACGCCCGCCTTGATACGTTCGAGGAAGACATGCATATCGAACAAGTGGAACTGCGGGGGATTGTCTCCGAAGTGGTCAATGAAAACAAGCGCATGTTCATTTCCAAGCGCGTGTATCCGGAAATAGATGTAGACGGGCAGTATATAGTGGCGACTGACCGGAAGTGGATGAAGTTCATTCTGGGGCAGCTGCTGACCAATGCGCTCAAATATACGTTCGAACCGGACAAGAAAGTGCTCATCAAAGCGGAATGCCACGGGGGAAGTGCATTGCTTTCGATCCGCGATGAAGGCATCGGCATCCCGGCATCCGATCTGCCCCGCGTGACCAAGGCGTTCTTCACCGGGGAAAATGGCCGCAAGACCGGCGAGTCGACCGGCATGGGCTTGTATCTAGCCAAAGAAGTCTGTGTGAAATTAGGGCATCAATTGTCCATTTCTTCAGAAGATGGAAAAGGGACAACGGTATCCGTCCTGTTCCGCAACCAAGACACCGCAACTGGGGGAGAAGAACATGCCGTTATTGAAAATAGACGAAGTGACCAAGGTGTACGAGGGGAAAGTGACGCACCGGGCGCTTAACCAATTGAGCTTTGAAGTGGAACAAGGCGAATTCCTGGCTGTCATGGGGCCTTCCGGAAGCGGAAAGACGACGCTTTTGAATGTGATTTCCACCATTGACAGCTTGACAGCAGGGGAGATTTTGATCGATGGCGTCGATCCTCACCGGCTTGATAAAAACGAATTGGCGCTGTTCAGGCGCCGCAAGCTCGGCTTCATTTTCCAGGACTTCAATCTCTTGCAGATGCTGACGGTCGAGGAAAACATGGTGCTGCCGCTCACACTCGATTATGTGCCGACGGATGAGATGGCGTCGCGTGTAGTGGACCTTGCGCAGAAGCTCGGATTGGTGCCGCTGCTCCATAAGCGCCCGAATGAGATCTCGGGAGGCGAAGCGCAACGCACAGCGATCGGGCGTGCCCTGATCCACCAGCCGGCGATCATTTTGGCCGATGAACCGACCGGGAACCTGGATTCCAAGGCTTCCCGGGACGTCATGGAATTATTGTCAGGCGTCAGCAAAGAAGGCGCGACCATCGTCATGGTGACGCATGACCCGATAGCGGCAAGCTATTGCGACCGGGTGCTGTTCATCAAGGACGGCGAATTTTTCAATGAAATCTACGGCGGCGATGTCCGCCAGACGTTCTACCAGAAGATCTTGAATGTCTTATCCTTGCTGGGGGGGAACGTGAATGACCTTTCGGCAACTCGCTTACCGTAATGTCTTCCGCAACCGCAGAAGCTATGCCGCGTTCTTTTTGGCGAGCGTCTTCTCGGTGATGGTGTTTTTTGTGTATTCGATGTTCATCTTCCACCCCTTGTTTGAAGAGGACGGGCTGCAGCAGCTGGCTGTGCGCGGCATGTTCATCGCGGAAGTCGTGCTGTATATTTTCACGCTGTTCTTTTTGTTTTATTCGATGAGCGCTTTCTTGCAGGCCCGCTCGAAAGAGTTCGGCATCCTGATGCACTTGGGCATGACGAAAAAACAGCTGAACAAACTCGTCTTTTTTGAGACGATGATTCTCGGGACGGTCTCGACGGTTGCCGGCATCGTGCTCGGCTTCGCTTTTTCGAAGTTCTTTTTCATGATCGGCCGGGAAATCATGCAATTGGAATCCCTGCCGCTGTATGTATCCTGGAAGCCTTTTGCGCTGACAATCGGCGCTTTTGCGAGCCTGTTCATCATCATTTCCGTCATTAGTGTAGCGTTCGTCCGCACCAAGGGGATCTTGGACCTGCTCCAGGGCTATTGGAAAACCGAGGAAGTGACCCCGGCGTCCAAATGGCTGTCGGCGCTCGGCTTCCTGTTGTTGGCGGCTGCCTACGGGCTGGCTGCGGTTGTCACCGACAAAACCGTCTATACGATGGCAGTCATCATCCCGCCGCTCGCGACGCTTGGGACTTATCTGTTTTTCACGCATTCCATCCATACGCTGCTGAACCTGTACAAGCGGAAAAAAGGGGTGTATTGGCATAAGACGCGCCTCGTCTCGCTCGCTGAAGCGTCAGTGAAGCTGAAAGACAGCGCCCAGATGTTTTTCATTGTCACCATTGTGTCGACCGTGGCGTTCCTGACAGTGGGGACGCTGGCTTCGTTCATGTCCTACACGGGGGATTTCCGGGAATCCAATCCGCTCGGGCTGATTTACATTTCGTTCAGCGGCAATGATGAGGAACAGGAGCATGTCGAATCCCTCATTTCCCAGCTGGAAGAAAAAGGGCTGGGCTATGACCTGGTCCCGCTAATCATCAAACGCCAAACCTCCACCATGACCGGCAATGATGTCGACATTGTGCGGGCATCGGATTTCAACCGATTGGCTGTGACGCTCGGTTTTGATACAGTTGCGCCGGAGCGGGGCAAAGGGCTCTTCATCCCGTATTCGAAAGAGTCGCTGAAGGAACTTGGCGAAAGCAGCACGGACACGGTCCTGATGGAAAGCGATATCGCTTTGTCGATTGATGAGGTGTATCCGCACGTCATGCTGCCGGTCAATACGGTGAATTTCAACAGCATTGTGGTCAATGACCTCGACTACGCGGCCATCGACAAGCCGCTTTCCGGTTTCGGCGATGGCGAATCGACGTTCACCTATTATGCGTTTGATATTCCGGAATGGGATGAGACAGTCCTGGTCGGCGATGAATTGACCGCCATGATGGACAGGGCGGTCGAGGAGGGCAACTTCACTGGATTGAATTTCTTTTTTGTCAATCCCGGGGAAGATTACCGGCTTTTCAAATCCTCTTTTGCCATCTTGCTGTTTATCGGCGTGATGGTCGCTGCCGTCTTTTTGCTGGCAGCAGGCAGCTTCATCTACTTTAAACTGTATACCGGCTTAGAGCGTGACCGGAAGCAATATGCGCTGCTCGTCCGACTCGGCATGACCGACAAGGAACTGCGCCAAATCGTCAACCGCCAGCTGATTCCCCAATTTTTCCTGCCATGGGGCCTGGCGCTCCTGCACAGCACATTCGCCTTTGTTTCGCTCCAAGTGGTGTGGGACGAATTCGCGGAATTGTCGATCCTCGGAGAGATGGTGGTGGTGCTGAGCGGCTTCACGGTGGCTCAAATCCTTTATTTTTTCCTCATCCGCTGGCGCTATATCGACCATTTGCAAGCATCGTAAATTTTACGGTGCTTGTTGTATTGTCTGAACATTTATTTTATAATGAAAACAGTGCCAATTATGAATGAGGATTCATTCAATACGAAAGAGGGATGGAAGATGACTCTAGTTAACCGTGTTCATGAAATTTCACAACAGAATCCGGGTAAAACCGCGTACCACTTTATGGGGAAAGATACGTCTTACGGAGAATTTGACGGATCGGTCGCAAAATTCGCCGGCGCACTGCAGGACCTTGGGGTACAAAAAGGGGACCATGTGGCATTCCTGCTTGGCAACACGCCGCATTTTATGATCGCTTTATACGCAACGATGCGGGTAGGGGCTACGGCTGTACCGATCAACCCTATTTACACGCCAGATGAAATCGCTTACATAGTCAAAGATAGCGATGCCAAAGCAGTCATCGCGCTGGACATGCTGCTGCCGCTCGTCGAAAAAGCACATGGGGCGCTGCCGAACGTGGGCGCTTATATCATATGTGAAACCGATCCTTCGGCTGCCGAGAAAATGGCGCAGCTGCCGGACGCCGTCAAGCCGAAAGTCCATTCGTTCACGCGCTTGTTGATGGCTTCTCCGGCTGTCGAACAAGCGGTAGCAGTAGCGGATGATGATGTAGCGGTCATCCTTTACACATCCGGAACCACCGGGAAGCCAAAAGGCGCGATGCTGACGCATGCAAATCTTTATTCGAATGCACGCGACGTCGGCGTCTACTTGCAGATGCAAGAAGACGACCGGATCGTTGCGACCTTGCCGGTCTTCCACGTTTTCGCGTTGACTGTGGTCGTCAATGCACCGCTTTTGATGGGGGCGACGATCATCCTGGTTCCGCGCTTCAATCCGAAAGAAGTGTTCGAAGCCATCAAGTCGCAAGGGGCCACCGTGTTTGCAGGCGTGCCGACCATGTTCAATTTCATGTACCAGTTCCCGGAAGCGCAGCCGGAAGATTTCGCTTCCGTGCGTCTGGCGATTTCCGGAGGCTCCGCAATGCCGGTTGCACTGCTCCATAACTTTGAGGACAAGTTCAATGTCCGCATCTCTGAAGGCTACGGTTTGTCCGAAGCCTCGCCGGTCACGTGCTTCAACCCGATCAACCGTGAACGCAAGGCTGGTTCAATCGGCACATCCATCGTCAATGTTGAAAACAAAGTCGTCAACGAGTTGGGCGAAGAAGTGCCGGTCGGCGAAGTCGGCGAATTGATCGTCCGTGGCCCGAACGTCATGAAAGGCTATTATAAGATGCCGGAAGAAACCGCTTCAGCGCTCCGTGACGGCTGGCTCTACACAGGCGATTTGGCGCGCGTCGATGAAGAAGGTTATTTCTTCATCGTCGACCGGAAAAAAGACATGATCATTGTCGGCGGCTATAACGTCTATCCGCGCGAAGTAGAAGAAGTGCTATTCGCCCATCCGGGCATCCTGGAAGCCGCAGTTGTCGGTTTGCCGGATCCGAATTTCGGAGAAGAAGTCAATGCCTATGTCGTTCTGAAAGACCCGTCGGTATCGGTGGAAGACCTCCGCGCCTATTGCTCGGAGCATCTGGCGAAATACAAAGTGCCGCGCAACTTCGAGGTCCTCGAAGACCTGCCGAAGAACACAACAGGAAAAATCCTGCGCCGTTCTTTGAAAGACCAGGCGATGAATAGATAATATAACCGGTTTAGGCTCTTGCAGCCTAAGCCATTTTTTCTTTTGCGGATGAATTTAATTGTATAGCCGGACAGTTTTCCTTATAGTTAGAAGAGCAACTATTGCGGCAATCGAAATATATTCCTAGGGAGGAATTATAATGGCAAAAAAAGCGGTGGACATAAAAGACCTCACAGTTCTGGAATCGGTAACCGACCCGAAGATTTCGCCGGACGGCACGCAGGTGCTGTTCGTCCGGACGATGATGGATGAAGAAGAAAATACATACATAGGGCATCTGTTCCACGGAGAGTTGGCTACCGGAAAAATCACGCAATGGACCCATGGCAAAGAACGGGTATCTTCACCGCAATGGTCGGAAGATGGCAGCCAAGTGGCGTTTCTCTCGACGCGCGACGAGAAAAAACAATTGTACGCCATGCCGGCAAGCGGGGGCGAAGCACGGGCATTGACCGATTTCGAAAGAGGCGTCAATGCGTTCCGCTGGTCCCCGGAAGGCAAAAAAATCTGGTTTGATGCGCTGGTCAAAGACGGCCAAGCATTCTCTGAGAAAGAAGAAAAAGAGGAAAAGAAAAAACCGGAGCCGGTATTCGTCAACAAACTGAAATACAAGATGGACGGCATGGGCTTGTTGCCGCAGGATGTGCACCGCCATATCGGATGGGTGGATGTGGAGACGAAGGAGACGGAGCAGCTGACCGAAGGCGATTTCAATTACACGCTTGAAGCGGTCTCGCATGACGGCAAGAAACTCGTCTACGGCGTGACGCGCGAAGAGAACCTCGATTTCGTATTCCGCCAGCCGCTGTACTTATATGACACAGATTCAAAAGAGGAAACCCTGATCGCCGATGAAGAAGGCTATTTCGACGGTGCTGCGTTCTCGTTCGATGACACAAAAATCGCGTTTATCGGAAGCACGCGCCGATACGAAAATGCAACGCACACAGAAGTCTACGTGTACGACATCAGTGCCGGGACGCGCTTCGGCCTGACAGAAGGCATCGATGCCCCGGTCGGCGATTACGTCGTTGCCGACCACCAACAGGCGGCAGCAGCACCGGCACTTGTCTGGACAAGGGATGATCATTTGTATTTCCAAGTGTCGTCCATGGGCGATGTGCGGCTGTATTTCGCTTCGCTTGACGGCGCGGTATATCCGGCGTCACCGGAGATGGAGCATGTCTACGGATATGACATTTCACTTGATGGAACCTTTGCGGTTGCCGCCATCAGCAATCCAGTCAACCCGGGCGAATTGTACAAATTGACCATTGCGACAGGCGAACGCGAAGCTTTGACGGCTTTCAATAAACCCTATCTGGAAGAAACGGAATTGATCCAGCCGGAATCCGTCATCGCGAAAGGAGCGAATGACTGGGACGTACACGGCTGGCTCATGAAGCCGCGCGATTTTGCGGAAGGGGAGAAATATCCGCTTGTCGTCAACATCCACGGCGGCCCGCATGCGATGTATGCGAACACGTTCGTCCACGAGATGCAGCTCCTAGCAGCCCGCGGTTTCGGCGTGCTGTATGTCAATCCGCGCGGCAGCCACGGCTACAGCCAACAATTCGTCGATGCAGTGCGCGGCGATTACGGCGGTGCGGATTACGAAGACATCATGGCATCACTCGAAGCGGTGATCCAAGAACATAGCTGGATTGATGCGGAACGCCTCGGCGTCACCGGCGGCAGCTACGGCGGATTCATGACCAACTGGATTGTCGGCCATTCGGACCGGTTCAAAGCGGCCGTCACCCAACGCTCGATTTCCAATTGGGTGTCGTTCTTCGGCGTTTCGGACATCGGCTATTATTTCAGCGATTGGCAGATCGGGGCAGATATGGGTGATGTCGAGAAGCTATGGGCGCATTCCCCGCTGAAATATGCCAAAGATGTCAACACCCCGTTATTGATTCTTCATTCAGAGAACGACTACCGCTGTCCGATCGAACAGTCCGAGCAGCTGTATGTGACACTGAAGAGCATGGAGAAAGAGACGGAGTTCGTCCGCTTCCCGGAGGCGGACCACAACCTTTCCCGCACCGGCAAGCCGAACTTGCGCTTCATCCGCCTGGAGCAGATTACCGGATGGATGGAAAAATATTTATAAAAACCAAACCAAAGACGCCCGGCAGTAGCCGGGCGTCTTTGTGCGTGCGGGCGCGGGTCTTCAGGCGATGACAACGAGGGCGAGCCAGCCTGCATGCAGGAACAAAATCATGGAGTATAGAGCGTTAGCGGAAAACAACAAGTAGCGCCAAGGGCGGGAGCGGATGAAGATGAACGGTGTAAAAAGCAGGGCGAACAGGCAGACGGACAGCAGCAGCTTGATCGACAAAATGGAAAAAGGCGAGAGCGAGCTGAGCAGCGGATTCCCTTCGGTGATAAAGCCGAAGGTAAGTCCGATGAACGTCAGCAATCCATCAAGGACATTCAGAATGCCAAGCGCCCAGACATGCATCTTTAAAGGAGCGTGCGTTTCAGCCGTTATCATGTTTCACCTCCTATTTATGTTTAGGCGGACGGGGAATCGGATTTTTGCCTTTCCACAAGTACAGTTAGTAAAGGAATACCCACATAAATCACTTTTTAGACATACAATTGAACTACGGATTAATATTATTTAATAAAATAATTCTCGTTAATAGGCATTAATAGCTATTTAATTAAAGGATTAAGCGAGAAGTGAACAAAAAAAGCAACCAATCTGCTTGATTGGCTGCTTTGTAGGATGTTGAGAAACCTTCGTTAGATAAGTTTATCAAAGAAATAAACGTCTTACCCCGCTTCGGTCGCTTTGGGAAGGGCAAAGACGATTGCTCCTGCGCAAGCTCGTCGCAAAAGAGGTGCCCAAAAACTTTTGTGCACCTCTTTGGCTTTCGCCATGAGCCGGGAAAAGCATCCGTCTCATAGCTTCGCCTAGCCCGTAAACGCGCCGGCGCTGGTTTCGCTCTTTAAAAGCTGATAACTTTATCCGTTTTAATAGAGCTATCTGAGATATGAAGCAAAACAGCGGAGACGCCTGCGGGACAGCGAGACAGCCGAGACCCCGCAAGTCGCGTAAGCGACTGAGGAGGCTTGGCGCTCGCCCGCGGCAAGCGCAGCTGTTTTGCGGAATATCGGTTATTTCAGCAAGAAAAAGTGTTTTATTTCTCTCTCGACAGACCAAGAAGGAACGCCTCAAAGAGGCGCTCCTTCTTTTTTGGTATGCAACGCCATTTCGATAAAGAAGCGGATCTCGTCATCGAATTGCTTCATGTGTTCTTTTTGGACACGGAAGTTGGTTGCGTATTTGATTTTATTGCGCTGTTCTTCAGGGAGCAGGTTGTTGACCCACAGTTCTGCCACCGCCGCCGGTTTATGCGGCGTCAGGGCGGCCAGTTCGGCCGCTATCTTTTCCCGCTGGCCAGCCGCGCCGCTGCATAAAGTGATAAAGGAATAATCCGTCAGTTTATCCTTCTCCTGTTTGATGAATGTCCGCATCGGCGCAGCGATTTTCCCGGCCCAGATCGGCGCCAGCAAAATGATCGGCCCATAGCCGCTTGGATCAAAATCAAGCGGGGCAAGGCGCGAATTGCGCTTCACCAGGAAATCGACAAAAATGGAAAGGTCTTTCCGTTTCTTCTTCTCCTTGATCTCGAACATGTCACAGGCGATTCTGTCCCGCAGTTCTAGAGCCAATTTTTCGTTGTTTCCTGAATAGGAGTAATAGACGATTAACGGTTTCATGAAATACCCTCCTAGGATTTGGCTGTGGCGAACAGTGGCTGTGGACGGCTGCTTATTTCCCTTTGAAAACCGGTTTCCGTTTCTCGCCGAATGCAATGAGCGCCTCGACGCGGTCTTCTGTCGGAATGGTCAGCTCGTAGGCTTTCCGTTCGATGTGAAGGCCGGTCTGCAAATCGGCGTTCATGCCGTTCTTGATGGCGAATTTCGCCTGCTGCAAGGCGATCGGCCCGTTGGCAAGCATCAGATCGGCGAATTCGCCCGTTGTTTCGATGAGCGTGGCGCGCGACGCGACTTTTGTCACCAAGCCGTAGTCCAGTGCTTCTGCAGGCTTCAGGCGGCGTGCTGTCAAAATCAGCTCCATGGCTTTGGCTTCGCCGATCAGGCGCGGCAGGCGCTGTGTCCCGCCGGCGCCCGGTATGATGGCAAGGCTCGTCTCGGTCAATCCGAGCAGCGTGTCGTCCGCGATGATGCGGAAATCGCATGCTAAGGCAAGTTCCATCCCGCCACCGAACGCAAAGCCATTGATCATGGCAATGGTCGGCTGCGGCAAGTTTTCGATGGCAGAGAATACCTCGCCGATTTTATAGATGTTCCGTTTGACATGCTGCTCAGTCAGCGTCTTCCGCTCTTTCAAGTCGGCCCCCACGCTGAAAGCTTTCTCGCCGGCTCCCGTAAAGATCACCAGCCGGATATCCGGATTGATGCGGATCGCTTCAACGACCTGGCCGAGCTCCGTCAACATATCGTAATTGAATGCATTCATCGAATCCGGCCGGTTCAGTGTAATAAAGGCCAGATTGCCTTGTTGTTCATAATGAATTGTGTTCATTTCCATGCTCCCTTCATGTAGTTCCATCCATAGAAAACATACCATTTTTTGGACTATTTCGCTATCCCGCTCTATAATAAAGCGCAGAGAGGAGGAGACCTATTCATGAACCGCATTTCGATTATCCGTATTTATCGCATCGTCTTCATGGCGGTTAAATTCTATATACAAGCAACGCTGTTCCAAAGGCGCCACCGCGGCGCCTGGAATCCTCTCGTGGAGGAGAAGTGGAACCGGCTCGTCACCAAGCAAGCCAAGCAGTACAAGACGCTTGCTTTGAAACTGGGCGGGCTGATGATCAAGATGGGGCAGTTCCTGTCTACACGGGCAGACATCATGCCGCCGTCGTTTCTCGAAGAGCTGGAAGGGCTGACCGACCGGGTGCCGTCCGTAGCGCGGGAAAAAATCGTTTCCGTGCTTGAATCCGAATGGAATTCTCCTTATACAAGCTATTTATCCGAACTGTCAGCAAGCGCCGTGGCTTCCGCTTCCATCGGGGAAGTGTACAAAGGCGTTTTGAAAGACGGCACCATTGTCGCGCTGAAGGTGCAGCGGCCGGGGACCGACCGGCTGCTGCGGGCGGATTTCCAGGCCATGCGCATTGTCATCTGGTTTATGAAAACTTTCACGCCGCTGTCCAAGCAGATCAATTTCACACAATTGATGCGGGAAATGACCGAAACTATCGGCGCTGAATTGAATTTCCTCCAGGAGCTGCAGAGCGGGCGGTCATTTGCAGACCGCTTTTCCGGGATGGAAGGCATCCGTTTTCCGGTCTATTTCGATGAAGTGTCGACCCGCCGCGTGCTGGTCATGGAATGGATCGAAGGAGCGCGCATCACCGACTTGGCGTTTATTGAAAAGCATGAACTCGACCGCCACGAAATTGCGGAGCGCCTGTTTATCCTGTTTCTTGAACAAGTCCTTTATGGCGGGCAGTTCCATGCCGATCCGCACGGCGGCAATATTTTGCTGAAGCCGGACGGCACCATCGTACTGATCGATTTCGGGATGACCGGCACCATCACCAAAGCGGACGCCCAGGCGGTGCTGCGGATCGCCGAAGGCATCATCTTCAAAAATTATGATCAAGTACTCGATGCGCTCGAGGAATTGCGCTTCCTGCTGCCGCAGGCGAACCGCGAGCTGCTGGCAGACACCATCGCCCGCTTGGTGGCCGCTTATGAATCGAACGAATTGATGCAGATGGACAGTTTTGTCGTGGAGCGGCTATTCAAGGACATGCAGAACATCGTCCGCACGCAGCCCGTCCAGCTGCCGGCCGAGTTCGCTTTCTTCGGCCGAGCGGCATCCATCTTTGTCGGCGTGCTCAACGTGCTCGATCCCGGCATCGACTTGCTGGCGCTTGCACGTCCGCGTGTCATCGAATGGGCGTCTTCCCAGCAGGAAGAAAAGCGCGTATTCGGGCGGGGGGATGTCCTTCGCTGGGTGCTCAATGCTTCGGGCCCTTTGCGCGTATTCCCGCAGAAAGTCATCAATTACCTGGAAGAACCGGAACGCATGCGCCATTACCTGGAAAACCGGGATGGCCGGGAGCGTGAACATCAGCGGAATCTCCAAAGCCGCATGCTGGCCGGCATTTTCACTGTGCTGTCCTTTGCCGGCATCTCGGTATCGGTATGGTTCTGGAACGAGCCTTATCTCTGGGTTTCCTCCGGGTTTTTCGTCGGCTCGCTCTGGGTTTACCGCTCCATCAAATAATGTTCTGCCTGTGCCGCAACCGGCGCAGGTTTTTTTATTTGCCGCGGGCTCTTGCATTTTCGGGAAATGCAGGTAAAATTAAAAATGAGAACAAACGTTCCCTTTTGAGGAGGTGTTAATCATGCCGTTGATCTCACAAGAGGAAATCGTCCATTTCGAAAATGCGATTTATTTGCCGATGGTGCTGATTGTGCTGGAGCGCGACCGCCTGTTATTTGAAAAAGGATCTTTCAAGCTGAACCGCCCGTATCTGGAACTGGTGGAAGGGGCAATCCGGCACGTGCAGCAGGAGCTGAAGGAAACGAAGATCCATATGCGCAAGCACCATATGAAAATGTTCAAGGGCGCACGCGACGATACGTTCACCGAGTTCGTCTTCTTCCACGGGGGCTATGAAGACCATCGGCGCTATCTGAATGTGCGGCTGCGCAACCGGGTGGAGGAACTTCTGCGGATGTATCTGGCGATGGCAAACCGGGAGATGCGATGAACGGAAAAGACGAAAAAAAAGAGGCTGACTAAAGTCTGCCTCTCGTGTATTCCATTCCATCAATCCATAGGATGTTGCTTTCTTGGCGGATACCTGCGCTTCGTCAAATAAACCATTTGGTGCTTGTGCACTTGTTGTGCATTTTTGAAAAATCTCCGCAGCGAGCCTGCAAACGAGTGCTGGTTCCGAAGGGCGATTGGTGAAACATCAAGCGGCACGATAGCGCCGTTGCTCAAGTGGATCAATGTTCCCTTGCCGCTGTCGTCGCTGTCGATCAGTTCAACGGCATCGAAGTTGAGCCAGACCGAGTCGCGGTTCTTCGGCGAATGGGTCGGAAAGAAAATCAGTGGATTGCCATAATACTCGCCGATGATGACCGGCGGTTTGTGTTTGACCCGGATGGCCTTTTGGGAATAGAGCGTGGCACTCTCAAGCGAACCTCTATAGAATGTACAGGAGGAACTGACGATTTTATAGACCGATTCCTCCACGACGAATTCGCTGCGGTCTTCAATTACCCGAGTCCAGTTCCGATGGCCATCCACATACGGTAAAAGTGCATACGTGTTGCTGCAAATCGTATAGGACAAGGGCTGATAATTCTTTCTGCCCAATATAATACACCCCTCAAATTTACTATATATATAACATTATAAGGAAAATGCCAGATTAATCAATCCATTAAAATGGAAAATATAAATTTTTCTGAAAAAATGAGGTGCAACCGAAAATGCCGGCTGGAGAAGGGCCAAGAGAAATCGCGATGCTCTCTGTTCTGAACCAGCCGATTGGAAAAGCAAGCGCCCAAAATAGGAGCGAACAGAAAATACATAAGAAACAACCGGAAAAGCACAGAAAAAACACCCGCTGAAAACTAATGCGTCTAATTCATTGGAATTTTCAAAAAACGATTGTCCTTTGGATTTTTTTATTGTATACTAATGAAAAGCATTCGGGGTGATGAAGAATGGAAAACTATTATTCTTATGCTGATTTCATGAAGGCGATGGCCCAGACAAAGAAAACGACTGAAGCGGAAAAACTGCTGAACGATATTTATCTTGATCTTTTCCTAAAGCATGTTCACCGTTCGCAGCAAGAAGAGCAATTGATGGCCCTCATCGACGAAGCCCTGGACAATAACGACCGAAACGCATTTATCAAGTACAGCGACCAATTAAAAGCATTGAAACGTGAAGATGAATAGATAAAGATGCTCCTTTCGGGGGGTGTTCAATAAAAGGCGCAGCGGACCCAAAGTCCGCTGCGCCTTTTATATTTCCGCCGGAATTTCAGGCGCTTGTCTGGAAATCCGGTTTTGATTTGCCAAGAAAAGCACCAAAAAAACATACGTTCGCTTTTTGTTAGGGGTTTTTTTAGGGCATATGATAAAATAGAGAGACTGAACGAACGGGAGGACATCTATTATGAAACAGGAATTCAACCTGCAAGCGCCCTATGAACCGGCAGGCGATCAGCCGGCAGCGATTGCCGAACTGACCCAAGGTATCATCAACGGCAAGAAATGCCAGACCTTGCTTGGTGCGACCGGAACGGGGAAAACGTACACCATGTCGAACGTCATCCAGCAAGTGAAAAAGCCGACGCTCGTCATGGCACACAATAAAACATTAGCCGGACAGCTCTACAGCGAGTTCAAGGAATTTTTCCCTGACAATGCGGTTGAGTATTTTGTCAGTTACTACGATTATTATCAGCCGGAGGCTTATGTGCCGCAATCCGATACCTTTATCGAAAAAGATGCCAGCATCAACGATGAAATCGATAAATTGCGCCACTCGGCAACAAGTTCGCTGTTTGAACGCGACGACGTCATCGTCATCGCTTCGGTCTCCTGCATCTACGGCCTCGGTTCGCCGAAAGAGTACCGGGAGCTCGTCGTTTCCCTCCGCAAAGGGATGGAGATCGAACGCAACCAGCTGCTCCGCAAGCTGGTAGATGTACAGTATGAACGGAATGACATCAACTTCATCCGCGGGACGTTCCGCGTGCGCGGCGATGTCGTCGAAATCTTCCCGGCTTCACGCGATGAGCGTTGCTTGCGCGTCGAATTTTTCGGCGACGAAATCGACCGCATCCGAGAAGTGGACGCCTTGACCGGCGAAATCATCGGCGAGCGCGAGCATGTCGCCATCTTCCCGGCATCCCACTTTGTTACGCGCGAAGACAAAATGGTCAAAGCGATCGAAAACATTGAAGTGGAACTGGAAGAACGCCTGAAAGAATTGCGTGCAGAAGACAAGCTGCTCGAAGCGCAGCGTCTGGAGCAGCGGACGCGCTATGACTTGGAAATGATGCGCGAGATGGGCTTCTGTTCCGGAATCGAGAACTATTCCCGCCATTTGACGCTCCGTCCGGCAGGGGCGCAGCCTTATACGCTCATCGATTACTTCCCGGAAGACTTCCTGCTAGTGGTGGATGAAAGCCACGTGACGCTGCCACAGGTGCGGGGGATGTTCAACGGGGACCAAGCGCGCAAGAAAGTGCTCGTCGACCACGGCTTCCGCCTGCCGTCGGCGATGGACAACCGGCCGTTGACGTTTGATGAATTCGAAGAACATATCCACCAGGCAGTGTTCGTCTCTGCCACGCCGGGTCCATACGAACTGGAACACACGCCGGAAATGGTGGAGCAGATCATCCGGCCGACGGGACTTCTGGACCCGACCATCGAAGTGCGCCCGATTGAAGGGCAGATCGATGACCTGATGGATGAAATCCACCAGCGCACCGAACGCAATGAACGGGTGCTCGTAACGACGCTGACGAAGAAGATGTCGGAAGACTTGACCGCATACTTAAAAGAAGCCGGTATCAAAGTGAATTACCTGCATTCGGAAATCAAGACGCTGGAGCGGATTGAAATCATCCGGGAATTGCGGATGGGCGTCTATGACGTATTGGTCGGCATCAACTTGCTGCGGGAAGGGCTTGATATTCCGGAAGTATCGCTTGTCACCATACTCGATGCCGATAAAGAAGGGTTCTTGCGCTCGGAGCGTTCGCTCATCCAGACGATGGGGCGTGCCGCGCGGAATTCCAACGGCCACGTCATCATGTATGCCGATAGAATGACCGATTCGATGGAAAAAGCGATTGGCGAAACGACCCGCCGCCGGACAATCCAGGCAGCATATAATGAAGAACACGGCATTACGCCGATTACGATACAGAAGAAAATCCGGGATGTCATCCGGGCAACGGTCGCTGCAGAAGAAGCGGAAGAATATGTTTCCAAAGCAGCAGCCGGCAAGAAACTCAAAAAAGAAGACCGCGTGAAACTCATCACGCTGCTCGAAAAAGAAATGAAGGAAGCGGCAAAAGCGCTTGATTTTGAACGGGCGGCGGAGCTGCGCGATACAGTCCTTGAATTGAAAGCGGAAGGGTGATTAGGTTTGAAAAACCAGGAAATACGCATACAAGGCGCACGGGCGCATAACTTGAAAAATATCGATGTCGTCATCCCGCGCGACCAGCTGGTCGTCATGACCGGCTTGTCGGGCTCTGGGAAGTCGTCGCTCGCGTTCGATACCATTTACGCAGAAGGGCAGCGGAGATATGTGGAATCGCTGTCTTCTTATGCACGGCAATTCCTAGGGCAAATGGACAAGCCGGACGTCGATTTGATCGAAGGGCTGTCGCCTGCAATCTCGATTGACCAGAAGACAACTAGCAAAAACCCGCGGTCCACAGTAGCGACCGTAACGGAAATCTATGATTATATGCGTTTGATGTATGCCCGCATCGGCAAGCCGATCTGTCCGAACCACGGCATCGAGATCTCTTCACAGACAATCGAGCAGATGGTCGACCGCCTCGTGGTTTATCCGGAACGCACCAAGATGCAGATTCTGGCGCCGATCGTGGCTGGGCGGAAAGGGACGCATGCCAAGCTTCTTGAAGACATCAAAAAGCAGGGCTATGTCCGTGTCCGCATCAACGGCGACCTGATCGACCTGGATGACGACATCGATCTGGATAAAAATAAAAAACACAATATCGAAGTGGTCATCGACCGCATCATTATGAAAGAAGGCATCGCGCCGCGCCTCAGCGACTCGCTGGAATCGGCGCTGCGCCTCGCCGATGGCCGGGTGCTGGTGGATGTAATGGAACAGGAGGAATTGCTGTTCAGCGAACACCACGCCTGCCCGATTTGCGGGTTCTCCATCGGCGAGCTCGAACCGCGGATGTTCTCGTTCAACTCGCCGTTCGGCGCTTGCCCGGAATGTGACGGAATCGGACATAAGCTGGAAGTCGACCCTGAACTGGTCATCCCTGACTGGACGCTGTCATTGAACCAGGGCGCCATCGTGCCGTGGCAGCCGACAAGTTCGCAGTATTACCCGCAGCTCTTGAAAGCGATCTGCAAGCATTACAAAATCGATATGGATGTGGCGATGAACGAGCTGCCGGAAGAACATATCAACATCTTGCTCCATGGATCCGGCAACGATAAAATCCGTTTCCGCTATGAAAACGACTACGGGCAGATCAGGGACAACCATATCCATTTCGAAGGCGTGCTCTCAAACGTCGACCGGCGCTTCCGGGATACATCGTCTGATTGGATCCGTGAACAGATGGAGAAATACATGGGCGAACAGCCATGTCCGACGTGCCATGGCTACCGGTTGAAACCGGAATCGCTTGCCGTCAAATTGAACGGCCTGCACATTGCAGAAGTATCCCAGTATTCCATTGTGGAAGCCGATCAATTTTTCAGCGGCTTGGAGCTGTCTGAAAAAGACAAGCAGATTGCGGCTATGATCCTCCGGGAAATCAATGAACGCCTGGGATTCCTGATCAATGTCGGCCTCGACTACTTGACGTTGAACCGGGCATCTGGCACCTTGTCAGGCGGAGAAGCACAGCGGATCCGTCTGGCGACGCAAATCGGCTCTCGTCTGACCGGCGTCTTGTATATCCTGGATGAACCGTCGATCGGCCTGCACCAGCGGGACAACGACCGCCTCATCAATACGCTGAAGAGCATGCGCGATATCGGCAATACGTTGATCGTTGTCGAACACGATGAAGACACCATGATGGCGGCCGATTACTTGATCGATGTCGGGCCGGGCGCAGGTGTCCATGGCGGCGAGATCATCGCAGCCGGTACGCCGGAGAAAGTCATGAAAAACAAGAAATCGTTGACTGGGCAGTACTTGAGCGGCAAAAAATTCATCCCGCTGCCGGCAGAGCGCAGAAAGCCGGATGGCCGTGAGATATCAATCCGCGGCGCCAATGAAAACAATTTGAAAAAAGTGGATGTGGACATTCCGCTGGGGCTATTCACAGCCGTAACCGGTGTTTCAGGATCCGGCAAAAGTACGCTGATCAACGAAATTCTCTATAAATCGCTGGCGCAGAAACTGAACCGCGCAAAGACACGGCCGGGTCAGCATGTGTCAGTGGACGGCATCGAAGCGCTTGAAAAAGTCATCGACATCGACCAGTCGCCGATCGGCCGGACGCCGCGGTCGAATCCGGCAACCTACACCGGAGTGTTCGATGATATCCGCGACGTCTACGCCACGACGAATGAAGCAAAAGTGCGCGGCTATAAAAAAGGACGCTTCAGCTTCAACGTCAAGGGCGGACGCTGTGAAGCATGCCGCGGAGATGGTATTATTAAAATAGAAATGCACTTCCTGCCGGATGTCTATGTGCCGTGTGAAGTCTGCCACGGCAAACGCTATAACCGGGAAACACTCGAAGTGAAGTATAAGGATAAGAACATTTCGGATGTCCTGGAAATGACAGTTGAAGATGCGTCTTCCTTCTTCGAAAACATTCCGAAGATCAGCCGCAAGCTGAAGACGATCGTAGATGTCGGCCTCGGCTATATCACCCTCGGCCAGCCGGCAACAACGTTGTCGGGCGGGGAAGCGCAGCGCGTCAAACTGGCATCAGAACTGCACAAGCGGTCCAACGGCAAATCGTTCTACATTTTGGATGAGCCGACAACCGGGCTCCATGCGGACGATATTTCGCGTCTGCTCCTCGTCCTGCAGCGCCTCGTCGATAATGGGGATACCGTCTTGACCATCGAACACAACCTTGATGTCATCAAAACGGCCGATTATATCATCGACTTGGGGCCGGAAGGCGGAGACAAAGGCGGCACGATTGTCGCGACAGGCACCCCTGAAGACATTGCGGCAGTCAAAGGTTCATATACCGGCAAGTATCTGAGCCCAATTCTGGAGCGCGACCGTGCACGCATGGAAACGCTTGTGAAGAAAGCATCGACCCGCAGGAAAAAAGTGGCGAAGTGAAACTTTTTGCCGCCCGGAACGTATCAATTAGAAGAATACACAGATCGGTTCATGTCTAGCTGCCGCTTTTCAAGAAACCGACAATGAGGAGGCCGCAATACATGCAAAGCGAAAAAGAACGCATTTTAGACATGGTGGAAAATGGCACCATCTCAGCAAGAGAAGCAGTCGAATTATTGAAAGCGATAGACGGCGGCGGAAGCCAGTCCTCACGCGATTCCTACAGCCGTGAAGACTACCGTGAAAAACGCGGGAAACGGGGCTTTTTCCGTCCGGAAGACATGGTCAAGAGAATGTCGAAGGACTTCACAAAAGATTTCTCGAAAAATGTTTCAAAAGACTTGAACCAGTTGAGCGACCGCATGATGGAATTCATGCAGACATCGGTCAGCAAGCTGAAAACGATGGAATTCGATACGCCGTTCGGCGAAGCTTACCAATTCCATCATACATTCCGCCAGGAGAACGTGAACATCAGCAATATCATTGCGGACATCGCAAACGGACAACTGGAAATCTTTCCGTCCCAAGACGATTCGATCCGTGCGGAATGCAGCGTCAAGGCGTTCCGTTCCGAGTCGGAAATGCAGGCGAAAGAAGACTTCCTGGACAAGTTCGTATTTATTGCGGATGACCAGAAGTTGCGCATCATCAGCGACATGAAAACGACCCAGGTCAATGTCGTGCTATACGTTCCGGAAAAATCCTACGAACACATCACGGCCCGTTTGTTCAACGGCGGATTTGCCTTGAAGCGCATTGATGCAGATGTCATCAAAGTGAAGACGGCCAATGGCAAAATCGATGTGAAAAATGTCGGCTTCCGGACAGCGGAACTTGAGACGGCGAACGGCGCCATCCAAGTGCAGGAAGTGGTCGGCAAGCAATTGGAAGCTGAAACATTGAACGGCCGCGTCTACGTAGATGGCGACATCCAGACGGCGGAAACGAAATCGTTGAACGGCAATATTGTCGTCACTTCCCGCTGTAAGGATGCCCGCAAAGTCGAAGCGAAGACGCTTGCAGGAAATGTGGAAATCTACATTCCTTCCCACTTGCCATTGAGAGGCGAATTATCTTCAAATCTTGGCAAGATGGACTTGCTGCTTCCCGACGTTGAATATACCCATGAACAGGGGCAATTCATGCAAAAAGCGATCCACTTCAGCAAGGACAGCGGAGAGCCTGTTCCTGCACCGCTGCTCGTCTACGGAGAAACCAAAACAGGTTCTGTCCTGGTGCGTTATTTAACAATCGATTGATGGAAAACACCGGTGCGCAATTCGCGTGCCGGCTTTTTTCTATGGGTTGAGCTTCCGGAACCGATGCGCTAATGTAAAAGGCAGGGACAACAAGCAATCAACCGTCTGCCCGTCAGTAACATTGAACGGGCAGACGGCCTTAATGAAAGGGGATGCGGGATGGAAAAATCGATCATTTCAACGGAAATCAAGGAAGCATTCAACAAACTCGCCGAACATGAGGGCGTGAAAAAGGGCTTGGCATTCATTGAAGGGGACCATGGAAAGACCGTCCGCGAACAAATCGCCCTCACAGAAATTCCCGCGCCGCCTTTCAAGGAAGAAACGCGTGCTGCGGACTTCAAGCGGCGCCTGGAAGAGCTCGGGCTCCAAGAGGTGCAGAGCGACGCTGAAGGGAATGTATTCGGCATCCGGCCGGGAAGAGGTGCAGGGCCGAAGATCTTTGTCTCAGCGCATCTGGATACGGTCTTTCCGGAAGGGACGGATACGACGGTGCAGGAAAAGGACGGGGTTCTGCATGCGCCGGGCATCGGAGACGATACCCGGGGACTGGCTGAACTTCTGGCCGTGGTGCGGGCGATGGACGAGGCGGAGATTCCCAATGCCGGCGACATCATTTTTGGCGGAACTGTAGGGGAAGAAGGGGCCGGGGATCTGCGCGGCGTCAAGGCGTTTTTTGCGGAACATGACGACATTGATGCATTTGTCTCCATGGATGGTGAAGGCGATAACCACATTATTTACAAGGCGACCGGCAGTTACCGGTACACCGTTACATACAAAGGGCCGGGCGGCCATAGTTTTGCAGCTTTCGGCACGCCGAGCGCGACCCATGCATTGGGACGTGCCATTGGTGCAATCGCGGATCTCCAAACTCCGGAGAATCCGAAGACCACTTTTTCCGTCGGGGAAGTGATTGGCGGAACGTCAGTCAATGCAATCGCCCAGGAAGCATCCATGGCAGTGGATCTGCGCTCGAATGACCGAGCGGAATTGGAGAAGCTCGATGCGGTATTTCTGGACATTGCCAAAAAGGCGGCAGCCGATGAAAATGCACGCTGGGGAGATGACCGGCTGGTTGTCGACATCAAGCGGTTCGGAAACCGCGCGCCGGCAAGCCAGCCGGCAGATGCGCCGATTGTGCAAATTGCGGCCGCAGCTGTAGAAGCGATCGGCAAAGTCCCTGAGCTTGGCGATCCCAGCAGCACCGATTCCAATTTGCCGATGAGCCGGGGCATTCCGTCAATCACGATCGGATTGGGCGGGAAATTCGGAGGCGCCCATACCTTGGAAGAGTGGCATGATCCCAAAGACGGCCATCTGGCGATTCAGAAGAGCTTTTTGACGATCCTTGGCATAGTCGGCGTTGAAAACGTCATCCCGCCGCTTCTTAAGAAATGAAAAAATCCCGGAAGGCCGCAGCCTTTCGGGATTTTTTACTTGTTGAGAAAAATATATAGTTTGTCATTTAATTGTTAAACCAATATTCTGCAAACAGCTCCGTTAAACCATGTGCTCCTGCAGCGCTACTCGCTTCGCCGCACATAATTGAGAAAGCCTCTCCAGCGCCGGCGCGTCCACGGGCTGGGCGACGAGCTTGCGCAGGAGCAATCGTCTTTGCCCTTCCCAAAGCGGCCGAAGCGGGTTAAAAAGTTTGTTTCGTTAATAAACTTATCTCTAGAAGGTTTCTCGACAGACTGATACCTTAAGCTTTTTCCGGATACAGCTCTTGCAGAAATGTGATGGATTGGGTGATCAGTTCCTTGAGGACATCGAGGTCGACGTCTTCGGTTTTGTTAAAGTAGACGCAGGCTTTGCCGCTCGTGTGTTTGCCGAGGCGTGCCAGCAGCGGTCCGCGGTCAGGATCGCCGGTCGCGAAGTAAAGGCTGGTTTTCGCCTTGCGCGGCGAGAATCCGACAAGCGGGGCATCGCCCGAATGGCCGGTTGCGTAGACGTAATGGTAAGAACCGAAGCCGACAATGCTCGGTCCCCACATTTTCGCCGGATAGCCGCTGGTTTCTTTAAATAGTTCAAGCAGCTTATAAGCGTCTTGCTTTTTCTTCGTGTTTTCTACACTTTCAATAAATTCGATGACGTCCGCGTCCGTTTCTTTCGTCTTTTGCTCGTACATGTCGCATCCCTCATTCCATCGGATTTTTACAGGCAGTGCATGGCCGCTCGGGCTTCATCCCAAGGGACTTTGTATCCTTGGCCTTTGGCGCAGAATATCGAGGTGGATGTATATTCCGGATCTGCGTCTCTGTCGTAGCCGATCCGTTCGATGACTTCTGCTTCATTATGGCAGAAATCATAGCCGCCGGAAAGAAGCGAAAGTGCACCTTTTCCATGCGTGAAGGAGGCGAATTCCGTGCTGTAATTCATGAATGTCGCAACCGGCACCGTCCCTTCGATGACCGTCTTTCCGCCGCTCATTTCAGGAGCGGAGAAGCGGCCATGGGCTTGCTGGATGTCGGACAGCACTTTCCCCATATGGTCCGTATCCACTTTGATCTTGAAGCGGTATATCGGTTCAAGCAGCCGGTTGACGGCTTGTTCAAGGCCTTGGCGGAGAGCCCGATAAGCCGCTTCGCGGAAATCGCCGCCGGATGTATGCTGGTTATGGCCGCGCCCGGTCAAAAGCGTGATTTTGACGTCGGTCAGTGCCGAACCGGTGAGCAGTCCATGGTGTTCGCGTTCACTGAGATGGTGGAGCACCAGGTTCTGGTTGCCGGTGGATAAAGCGTCGGCGTGGCAGATATTCGCCAAAACAACTCCGGTCCCGCGCGGTGCGGGCTCGATTTTCAGATGGACTTCCGCATAATGGCGGAGCGGCTCAAAATGGCCGTAGCCGGTAACCGGCCCGTCGATCGTCTCTTTGTATAGGATATGCGGATCGCCGAATGTTACCGAAATGCCGAAGCGGTCCTTGATGATCGTTTCGAGCACCTCAAGCTGGATGACGCCCATCACCCGGATATGGATTTCCTGGAAATGCTCGTTCCAGTGGATGCTCAACGAAGGGTCCTCCGCATCGAGCAGCCCAAAAATCTTCAACACTTCTTTCACATGGAGGGACGGGTCGAACAGCACTTTCGACTGCAATGCCGGAACCATGGCGAAAGATGCCCGCTTTTGATGGGCGCCGAGCCCTTCGCCAATGGATGCGCTTGTAAAACCCGCAACGGCGATCAATTCGCCTGCCGCTGCTGCTTCAATTGCCTGGAATTTTTGCCCGCTGTAGCGGCGCAATTGGGTCGCTTTTTCCGTTATGCGGGCACTAGGCGGGCCGTATACGATTTCTTCCCGGACCTGGAGCCGGCCGCTGAGGATTTTCAGGAAAGTGATGCGCTGCCCGTTTTCTTCGTGCCGGATTTTATAGACTTGGGCTGCGAACGGCGCCTCTTCCATGTAGGCGGTTTCGGTCAATCGGTCAACGAGGCTGAAAAATTCGATGATGCCTTCGTCTTTCAATGCAGAGCCGCGCCCGCAGACAAACATTTCTCCGGCGGCTACCATATTTTTCAGGGCTTCAGCCCACATGCCGGGCTCATACCCGCTTTCCAGATAATGATGGAGCAGGGCTTCATTGCGTTCAGCCAGAAATTCTGCCAGCTCTTCGTTCATTTCCCCATCGCTGAATGCATCGGTGAAGTCGAAGGCATCAGGGGAGAGCGTGTTGCGGATTTCTTCCAGTACCCGCTCGGGATCAGCGCCTTCCCGGTCGGTTTTGTTCAGGAAAAAGAAGGTGGGCACCCTGTGCCGGCGCAATAATTCCCACACGGTTTCCGTATGGCCCTCGACGCCGTCGACTGCACTGACGATGATGATTGCCATATCCATCACCTGGACGGCGCGCTCCATCTCCGGAGAAAAATCGGCATGGCCCGGCGTATCGATCAAGTAATAGGATGAGCCATTATAGGAAATCATCGCCTGGTCGGCAAAGATGGTGATGCCGCGGTTCTTCTCGATGGCATGGCTGTCGAGGAACGTGTCTTTATGGTCGACGCGCCCGCGGTTCCGGATGCTGTTCGTATGGTAAAGCAATTGTTCCGAGAATGTCGTTTTCCCTGCATCGACATGCGCGAGAATTCCGATTGTCTTGTTCATATTCCACCTCTTGGGGTTCGGTCTTGCTTCAAGTGTAGCAGAAGAATAGCATTTCAAGACATAAAAAAAGCAGGAGCGGGGGCTCCTGCGGGCGAATCAAAAAGGGACGCAGCAACTCACTGCATAAGCGATGGCGCCGGCACAGCGCTTCCGGTAATGATCGGATTGGAGAAGCGCCAATTCTTCCCGGTTAGTCATAAATCCGCATTCAATGAGGACAGCTGGCATGTGCGTATCGCGCAGAACAGCGAAGTCCGCTCGTTTGACGCTGCGGTCGGGCAGCTTTACGGAGCGGACCAAAGAATGCTGAATAGCGTCCGCTGCTTGCCTGGAAAAGCCCGAGGCATTCGGGTGGATGAATGTTTCAATGCCGGCCGCCCTATTAAAAGAGTTGCCTGCTGCATTCGCATGGATGGACAGGAACAGATCTGCCCGCAGGCGGTTCGCCAGCCGGGTCCGTTCGAAGAGAGGCACGTCTTCTTCGGGATGATGGCTAAAAATTACGGTATGGCCGTCAAGCAGCAGGCGCTTCTTCAGTTCATCCGCTACAGCGGAATTGAAATGGAATTCCCGCAGCCGGCCATCCGGCGATCGTTTTCCAGGTGTGTTCGGCCCGTGGCCAGCGTCTACAATGATTTTCATTTTTTATTCCCCCTTTATGGTTTATATAGAAGAAACCGGCTGGAAAGGGGACGGAAATTCTTCAAATTGAAAGTTTCCATGTTAAAATAGGAGCAAACCGTCAGAAAGATGAAAGAATTTCAGCTTTCGGGCGTAAAAGGAATGAGGGGAAAGATGGGACAAGTTACGGCAAAACAAGTAATGGATATATTCGAATTGGATCTGGTCAGCGGACAGGAAGGGCTCGGCCGGCATATTGCCATCAGCGACATTTCGCGTCCCGGCCTTGAAATGGCGGGCTACTTTACGCATTATCCGGCAAACCGCATCCAGCTGCTCGGAAAGACAGAGCTGTCATTTTTTGCGCTTTTAGAAGCGGAGGAACGAATCGACCGCATGCTGAAGCTTTGTACGGATGAGACGCCGGCCATCATCGTTTCGCATGATATGGAAGTGCCGGCCGAACTGGTCGACGCCTCTTCAAAACGGCACGTGCCGGTATTTACGACCAAAATGTCAACGACCCGCTTTTCGAGTCTGCTGACGAATTTTCTGGAGAGCCAGCTGGCTCCGACCACGGCCGTCCATGGCGTGCTTGTTGATATTTACGGAGTCGGTGTGTTGATCACGGGGAAAAGCGGAGTCGGGAAAAGCGAGACCGCACTGGAACTGGTGAAAAAAGGGCACCGGCTTGTCGCTGATGACTGTGTGGAAATCCACCAGGAAGGCGAGAACACGCTCGTCGGGCATCCGCCGAAGTTGATCGAGCATTTATTGGAGATCCGCGGAGTCGGCATTATCGACATCATGACTTTATTCGGAGCGAGTGCAGTCCGGACATTCAAACGGATTTCGCTTGTCATCGACCTGGAATTATGGGATCCGGACAAGACCTATGACCGCCTGGGCCTGGAAGAAGAAAAGATGCGGATCATCGATACGGATCTCACCAAATTGACGATCCCGGTCCGGCCTGGCCGAAATTTATCCGTCATCATCGAAGTGGCGACGATGAACCATCGTTTGAAACGCATGGGCGTCAATGCTGCGGAAGAGTTTTCCAAGCGGCTTGACAGCGTCATCGCACAAGACACAATCTAAGGGAATTGGAAGGTGCACGTTATGTATTCATTTTTAGCTTCAATCGATCCGATCGCGTTTTCGCTTGGTCCGATCGACGTCCGCTGGTATGGCGTCATTATTGCCGCCGGCATCGTCATCGCATTTCTGGTCGGCCAACGGGAAATGGTCAAACGGGGGCTCCATCCCGATTTCCTGACGGATCTTCTTCTTTGGGCGGTGCCGCTTGCCATCGTGGGCGCCCGCATTTATTATGTCATTTTCGAGTGGGAGAACTACAAGGACAACCCTGCGGAAATTATCGCCATCTGGAATGGCGGAATCGCCATCCATGGAGCGCTGATCGCTTCGGTGATCGTTGCCTATATCTTTACGAAGCGGCGCAATACCTCGTTCCTGAAAGTGGCGGATATCCTGGCGCCAAGCATTTTGATCGGCCAGGCCGTTGGGCGCTGGGGCAACTTCATCAACCAGGAAGCACACGGCGGGGAAGTTTCCCGCGGTTTTCTCGAAAGCCTGTTCATCCCGGATTGGATCATCAATCAGATGTACATAGATGGCGCATACTATCATCCGACTTTCCTGTACGAATCGCTTTGGAGCCTGGCGGGCATCATTATCCTGCTGCTGCTCCGCCGGGCCAACCTGGTGCGCGGTGAAATCTTTTTCTTCTATGTTATATGGTATTCCTTCGGGCGCTTTTTCATCGAAGGCATGCGCACGGACAGTTTATACGTCATCGGCGAGCTGAGAGCGGCACAATTGGTGTCTGTCGTCTCGATCATCATTGCTGTAGCATTCATCATCTACCGCCGTGTAAAAATCAAAAATCCTCCGCATTATCTGGATAAATAGAAAGAAGCGATCAAATGTCGACATTAACAAAAGGCTTGCAGGCCGGGCTGAAGACCACGTGGTCGCTCGGTAAAATCATCTTCCCAATCACGCTGCTTGTGACCATGCTTCAGTTTACGCCAGTTCTGCCGTTCGTTATCGATTTGGTGGCGCCGGTCATGGGGCTGTTCGGGCTCAGCGGCGATGCTGCCATCCCGCTCGTGCTCGGCAACGCATTGAATTTATATGCTGGCATTGCGGGAATCCTGAGTTTGGAACTGACCGTTAAAGAAGTGTTCATCCTGGCAGTCATGTTATCGTTTTCCCATAACATTTTCATCGAAACCGGCGTAGCGCTCAAAGTGGGTGTCAAGCTATGGGTTGTCCTGGTCGTCCGATTCGGGCTTGCGGCAGTTTCGGGGATTGTCATCAACCTGGTTTGGAAAGGCGGCGGGGAAATCGCCCAATACGGCTTCGCTCCCGAAGCGGCTGCGGCGCCTGGAAGTTGGGGCGGCATCTTCCTGCTGGGATTGGAAAAAGCCTCGTTCGGTGTACTTCAGCTTGCGTTGGTGGTCATCCCGTTGATGATCATGATCCAAATCCTGAAAGACAAACAGTATCTGCAGCGCATCTCGGATAGCATGGGGCCGCTGACACGGCTGCTTGGCGTTCAGAAAAACGCTTCCCTGACCTTGGCTTCGGGCCTGATCTTCGGACTTGCAATGGGAGCGGGCGTCATGATCCAAGCGGTGCAGGAAGACGGCGTCAGCAAAAAAGATGCGACACTCGCCTTCATCTTCCTGGTCGCCTGCCACGCTGTGGTGGAAGATACGCTGATTTTCATTCCGCTCGGCATCCCGATCTGGCCGCTGCTCATCATCCGCATCGTCACCGCCCTCGGTTTGACGATTTTCATCTCGTACCTATGGCGCAAAAGCGAACAAAACCAAAAAGGAGTGGTGTCTACATGACAACGCCGATCCGCACGTTATTATTCGATTTTGATGGGACGCTGCTCGATACGAACGAATTGATCATCCAGACGTTCCAGGCGGTGCTCGATGAGCATTTTGCCGGCCGCTACGCCCGCGAGGACATCCTCCACTTTATCGGCCCTTCCTTGGAGCAGACGTTCACATCGATTGCACCGGATCAGGTAGAAGAACTGACGGGCAAGTACCGCGCGCTCAACAAGCTCATGCACGACGAACTGGTCGAAGAATATGACGGCGTCACGGAAACGCTGCGGCTCTTGAAAGCCCAGGGCATGAAAATGGCAATCGTTTCAACGAAACGAAATGCGACCATCCGGCACGGCCTCGACTTGATGGGGGTCTCGGATGTGTTTGAGGAAATCATCAGCCTTGACGATGTGGAAAATCCCAAACCGCATCCGGAGCCGATCCACTTGGCGCTGGAGCGCCTCGGTGCTTCCGCACAGGAATCTTTGATGATCGGCGACAATTCGCACGACATCGAAGGCGGAAAAAACGCCGGCGTCCGCACGGCAGGCGTAGCATGGTCCATTAAAGGAGAAGCATTCCTTTCCGGCTTCGGCCCGGATTATATGCTCCAGCACATCAGCGACTTGCTCGATTTGACGAAAGAAACGGCGCGATGAGAAACACCGAGCGCCATTTTGTCACCGGCCCGAATTCGCTTTGGCATATTTACAAAACCGTCCCGTTCTGGAAAGTGGCAAAGAATTTCCTCGTCATCCAGACCGCCCGCTATACGCCGTTTTTGCCGATGAAAAACTGGCTTTACAAAACATTTCTCCGGATGAAGATCGGCGAGCATTCCTCGTTCGCCTTGATGGTCATGCCGGACGTCATGTTCCCTGAAAAGATCACGGTCGGAAAAAATTCCGTCATCGGCTACAATACGACGATTTTGGCACACGAATATTTGATTAAAGAATACCGGTTAGGGGAAGTAGTAATAGGAGACGAAGTTTTGATCGGAGCCAACTCCACCATTCTGCCGGGCGTCACGATCGGGGACGGGGCCGTCATCTCAGCGGCGACGCTTGTGAACAAAGATGTGCCGCCCGGCGTGTTTGCCGGCGGTAACCCGATGAAGATCATCTATACAGCTGAAGAAATGGCAGAGCGCCAAGAAAAATCCTGATAGCCGAGTGCTCTCAGGATTTTTTTGGGTTCATCCAGTGGATGGAATAGGGGGACGGCTGGCGCAGGTTTTTCTTTTTCTTGACGGCCGGAAGGCGAATGCGATAAAATAAAATAACTTTAGCGCTCTATCACATTAGTGAGGTAAAGTGAAAATACCAATTTTAGGAAGTGAATCTATGTCCATCCAAATGTTCGAGAAACCGCTAGGCATGCGGGACGACTTTCCATATATCGCGAAAAAGAAAGCGGAACTGCGCTCAAAAGGCACGGCCATCATGGAACGGGCAGGCTACGACCTGTTGCAGACGCCGACCTTGGAATACTATGAAACGATCGGCAAAATCTCCGCCATACCGGACAATGCCCTGTTCAAACTGCTGGACAGCCAAGGCGAAACACTCGTATTGCGGCCGGACATGACTTCACCGATTGCGCGGGTGGCCGCGTCGAAATTGCTGAAAGAGAAAATGCCGATCCGCCTCGGCTATTATTCGAATGTCTTCCGTGCGCAAAAGCGGGAAGGCGGCCGGCCGGCGGAATTTGAACAGATGGGCGTGGAGCTGATCGGCGATGATTCGCTTTATGCGGACGCCGAAGTGATCATCCTGGCCTCAACGATCTTAAAGGAATTGGACGTGGAATCCGGACGGGTCGTCATCGGCCATACGCAATTGCTGCAGTTGATCCTTCAGCAATTCGGCCTGGACGACGGCCAGATTGACGCAGTGCGCGGGGAGCTAGTGTCCAAAAACAGCGTCGGCTTTGAAGAGCTGGCGGAAGTGCTGCTGGAAGGCAGCGAAACGCAGGAAGCCTTCAAGCGCCTGATGGCAACGTCAACTTTAAAGGACTGGAAGCCGTATATCGATTTCAATGATGAACAACAGGCTGCACTGTACGAAGAGATGCAGAAGCTGGAGCAGATCATCGAACGCAACGGGCTGACCGAGGCGGTCACCTACGATTTATCGTTTATCAGCCATATGACGTATTACACCGGATTGGTGTTTGAGTTCTACGGCGCCGGAAGCGGGTTTCCGCTGGGCAACGGCGGCCGCTATGACGGCCTGATGCAGCAATTCGGCATGCAGGTCGGGGCGACCGGTTTCGGCCTTCGGGTTGACCGGCTCCTCGAAGCTGCCGGTTCATTCCGGGAAAAAGAGGCGCATACCTTGATCCTGTTCGATGAGGGATCAGAGGAAAGAGCGCACGATGAAGCCGAGGAATTGCGGGCAAAAGGCACACGGGTGACGCTTCAGTATGCCCCTGCCGTGCGGGCGCTTGAAGAATTCAGTTCGCTGTTCAGCGAAGTCAGAAAGCTGGGAGGTGCTTCCAATGGATGAATTGACGATTGCAATGCCGAAAGGCCGGATTTTTGAAGAAGCTTATGAATTGCTCGTGAAAGCGGGCTATGATCTGCCGAAGGATCTCGATGATTCACGCAAGCTCATTGTGGAAGCGCCGAATGAACGCTTCCGGTTTATTCTCGCAAAACCGATGGACGTGCCGGTGTATGTCGAGCACGGCGTCGCAGACATCGGCATTGCCGGCAAAGATGTCATGCTCGAACTTGACCGAGCGGTCCATGAATTGCTGGACCTTGGCATTAGCCGCTGCTATATTGCGACAGCCGGGCTGCCGAATACAGAAATGAACGAAGTGACGCCGCGCATCGCGACCAAATATCCGAAAATCGCCTCCCGTTTTTACCGGAGCAAAGGCGAGCAGGTGGAAATCATCGAATTGAATGGCTCCATCGAGCTTGCGCCGATGATCGGCCTGGCCGATCGGATCGTGGACATTGTCTCGACCGGAAAGACTTTGAAAGAGAACGGATTAGTTGAATACGAAGAAATCGTGGAAATCACATCGCGGCTTATCGCCAATCCGGTCAGCTATCGGCTGAAGCAGGAGCGGATCCGCGGCTTGGTCGAAAATCTGAGAAAGCAGGTGGAACGATGAAAAGAGCACAATTGGCTCCAGGCGTTTCCATCCGCCGTTCTCTCGGAGAGGCGAATGCGGATCAATTGGCTGCGGTCAAAGAAGTGATCGGGAAAGTCCGGGCAGAAGGCGATGACGCGCTGCTGCATTACACCCGAAAATGGGATGGCGTGGAACTCGATGGCTTACGCGTGAGCCCGGAAGAAATGGTAGCAGCAGTGGACCGCTTTGATTCCCAATTGCTCGAGGACTTGGCGGAAGCGGCAGACAATATCCGAACTTACCACCAGCTCCAGGAGCTGCAGGGTTTCCGCCATACCAATCCGAATGGATCATATATGGGACAGCGGGTGACGCCGATCCGTTCGGCAGGCTTGTATGTTCCCGGCGGCACAGCTGCCTATCCGTCATCTGTGCTGATGAATGTGATTCCGGCGCAAGTGGCCGGCGTCAAGCGCATCGTGCTGGTATCGCCTCCCGGCAAGAACGGGAAATTATCGGACGGTGTGCTGGCCGCTGCGCATATCCTGGGAATTGATGAAATCTATAAAGTGGGCGGTGCCCAAGCGGTTGCCGCTTTGGCATACGGCACCGAAACAATTGCGCCGGTCGATAAGATCACCGGACCCGGCAATGTATTCGTGGCATTGGCGAAACGGGAAGTGTTCGGCGATGTGGCGATCGACATGATTGCCGGGCCGAGCGAAATTGCCGTCATCGCGGACGATACCGCATTCGCCGACGAAGTGGCAGCGGATATGCTGTCCCAGGCTGAACACGATCCGATGGCGAGCGCTGTATTGTTGACGACTTCCGAAGAGCTTGCGGACAAGGTGGCAGCGGAAGTCGCCCGGCAGCTCCAAAGCTTGCCCCGCCAATCGATTGCCGCCCGTTCGATTGCGGACCACGGCAGCATTTTCATCGGGGAAACGATGGACGAATTGATCAATGCGGCAAACGAGTTGGCGCCGGAGCACCTGGAAATCATGGCAGAAGGCGCCGAAAGCATCGCGGATCGGATCGACAACGCCGGAGCGATCTTCATAGGTCGCTATTCTTCGGAACCGGTCGGCGACTATTTTGCCGGCACCAACCATGTGCTGCCGACGAACAGCACCGCCCGCTTTTCGAGCGCGCTGTCCGTCTACGACTTCTTGAAACGCACCAGCATCATCCATTACAGCGAACAGGCTTGGCAAGAGAATGAAGCGAAGATCGCCCGGCTTGCCCGCCTCGAAGGATTGGAAGGGCACGCACGTGCCGTAGAATCCCGTTCATGGAAAAAGGAGAATTGAGCATGAGAAAAGCAGAAATCAAACGCGATACCAACGAAACCAAAATCGCTGTCACGTTTTCATTGGACGGAGAGGGGCAGGCGACAATCGACACTGGGGTTCCATTCATGGACCATATGCTCGATCTGTTCATCAAGCACGGCTTGTTCAATGGCGACATCCAGGCAGACGGCGATACCCATATCGATGACCACCACACGACCGAAGACATCGGCATTGTGCTGGGGCAGGCGGTAAAAGAGGCGCTAGGCGACAAGAAGGGCATCCGCCGCTACGGCAATGCATTCGTCCCGATGGATGACGCGCTAGCCCAAGTGGTCATCGACTGCTCAAACCGGCCGCATCTGGAAATGAGAGGCGATATTCCGAACGCCAAAGTCGGCAGCTTCGATACCGAATTGGTCCGTGAGTTCCTATGGAAATTCGCTCTTGAATCCCGCATGAATGTCCACGTCATTATCCACTATGGCCAAAACACACACCACATCATCGAAGCGGTATTCAAAGCGCTGGCCCGCGCGCTTGACGAAGCGACAACCGTCGATCCACGGGTCAAAGGCGTACCGTCGACAAAGGGGCTGCTCACATGATCATCGGCATCATCGACTATGGGATGGGCAATCTGTTCAGTGTCGAGCAGGCCCTGAAAAAGCTCGACTGCACCGTGATTCTGTCGGATGACCCGGAAGTGCTCGGAGAGGCGGAAGCGATCCTCCTGCCGGGCGTCGGGGCGTTCCCGGATGCCATGGAATTGTTGGACGCCAAAGGCTTATCGGCATTCATCCGGTCACTGCCGGAGAAGAACATCCCGTTGCTCGGCATCTGCCTTGGCATGCAACTATTGTATGAAGACAGCTCGGAGGTGCGGCCGACTCAAGGGCTCGGGCTCTTGAAAGGGCAGATCCGCCGGTTTGAAAAAGGCACCTACCGCATTCCGCATATGGGATGGAACCGGCTGGAGTTTTCGCGGAAACCGTATTGGCTGGACGATGAGCAAGTGGATACGCACGTTTATTTCGTGCATTCCTTCCTTGCGGTCAACACCGATCCCGCGCAGGTTTTTGCGACGGCGAGCTATGGCAATCTGGACGTGCCGGGTGTCGTCGGGGCCGGATTGATTACGGGGATGCAATTCCATCCTGAGAAGTCCGGCGATTTTGGCCATTATTTATTGAAACAGTGGATAGCAAATGTCAGGAGGAACCTAGATGAGCAAGTTTCAGCTATACCCCGCGATTGACCTACGCGGCGGCAAATGTGTCCGCCTGTTCCAAGGCGATTACGCCCAGGAAACCGTATACGGCGATTCGCCGGTTGATATGGCGAAAAAATTCGTCGAAGCCGGAGCCGAGTGGATTCACATGGTTGATTTGGACGGAGCAAAAGACGGCGTCCGCATCAACGACAAAGTGGTGATTGAAGCCGCCCGCTTGCCGGTGAACGTACAAGTCGGCGGCGGCATCCGGACGCGCGAAGACGTCGAGCATTATTTGTCAAACGGCGTAAGCCGTGTCATCATTGGGAGCCTGGCAATCCGGAACCCGGAACTTGTCGTGTCGTTCATCGAGGAATTCGGGGCCGACCGCATTGTCATCGGTATCGATGCCAAAGACGGCATGGCTGCGACAGAAGGCTGGATCGAAACATCCGGCCAGTCTGCACAGGACGTCGCGCGCTTTTTTGCCGAAAAAGGAGCCGAACTGTTCATCTACACGGACATCGCAACGGACGGCACATTGGCCGGGCCGAACATCGATGCCAACAAAGCCTTGGTCGGATCCGGCGAAGCGGGTGTCATCGTTTCAGGCGGCATCGGTTCGCTCGAAGACATCAAGAACGTCAAACAGGCGGCAGCGGATAGCTCAATTGCCGGGGTCATCATTGGCAAAGCGCTGTACGAAAACCGTTTTACGCTCGAGGAGGCCCTCTCATGCTGACAAAACGCATCATACCGTGTTTGGACGTCAAGGACGGCCGCGTCGTCAAAGGCGTCTCTTTCGTCTCGCTTAGGGATGCCGGCGATCCGGTGGAACTTGCCCGCTTTTATGACAAGCAAGGCGCCGATGAACTGGTATTCCTGGACATTTCCGCTTCCCATGAAGGCAAGGAAACAATGGTGGAAGTGGTCAAGATTGTCGCAACCGAGCTATCGATTCCCTTCACCGTCGGGGGCGGCATCCGGACATTGGAAGACATGAAGCGCATGCTGCGTGCAGGGGCGGACAAAGTGTCCCTGAACACGGCTGCGCTCGACCGTCCGGAACTGATCAAAGAAGGCGCGGATTATTTCGGTTCGCAATGCATCGTCGTAGCCATCGACGCCAAAAGCAATGGCAAGGGCTGGGACGTCTATACCCATGGCGGCCGCAATAAGACCCAATGGGACGCGGTGGAGTGGGCGAAAAGATGCGTCGAACTCGGAGCCGGCGAAATTCTGCTGACGACGATGGACAAAGACGGCTCCAAAAACGGATTTGATATCGAATTGACGAAAACCGTGCGCGACGCTGTCGAAGTGCCGGTCATCGCAAGCGGCGGAGCCGGGAACCGTGAGCATTTCGCGGAAGTGTTCAAGCAAGCGGACGCCGATGCGGCGCTTGCGGCTTCAATTTTCCATTATAAAGAAACGAGCATTGCAGAAGTGAAAGAATATTTGCGGAAAGAAGGAGTGAATGTCCGGTGAAAAATGTGAAATTCGATGAAAAGGGGCTTGTTCCCGTCATTATCCAGAACGCCAAAACAAAAGAAGTGCTGACGCTGGCGTATGCCAACGAAGAGGCGCTGCAGAAGACCATCGATACGAATGAAACCTGGCTGTATTCAAGAAGCCGCAGCGAACTCTGGAACAAAGGGGCGACGAGCGGCAACACCCAAGAAGTGACGGCTGTGCGGCTGGATTGCGACGCCGATGCTGTCATCTACGAAGTGATTCCGAACGGCCCGGCCTGCCATACCGGCGAAGCGAGCTGTTTCCACGAAACTTTGGCAGGCACGCCGGACGAATCGAAAGCCGATATGTTCCTGGAGCTGACCTCGCTGATCGAGAAACGGGAACAGGAAATGCCGGAAGGCGCCTATACCACTTATTTATTCGAAGAAGGGGTCGACAAGATCTGCAAAAAAGTAGGGGAGGAAGCGGCGGAAGTCATCATAGCCGCCAAAAACCGCGACCCGCAGGAACTGGCGATGGAGACCGCGGACTTGTTCTACCACGTTCTGGTGCTATTGCAGGAACAGAAAGTCGGCTTTGATGAAGTGCTTGATGTGCTGAAGGAACGCCACGCCGTAAAAACCACAAGTAAATAATAGGGAAATATGCTATAATAACAGCACATTTAAGGGAAGGGACGATTACATCGTTCCTTTTACTTTTTCGGAGGCATATTTTGGAGAATAAAAAAAGAAAACCAAACGAAAACGTCCTGTCGTTCTTACCGACCGGGGAATACTATTTCAAGAAAGCGCTGCGTGAATTGCAGCGGGAGAACTACCCGAAAGCCCATAAATATTTGCAGCGGGCCACTGAACTGAATCCGGGAGATGCGGATATCTGGGTCCAATTCGGCATTGTCCAGATGGAAATGCAGGAATTTGAAGCTGCGATGGAAGCTCTTCGGACCGCGCATGAACTGGATCCATCAAAACCGGAGACGCTTTTTTTTCTTGCAGAAGTCTATGCACATATGGGCATGTTCCTGGATGCGCGGAATTACGCGAAAAGGTATACAGAAAAAGATGCCCACGGCGAATACGTGGCGGAAGCTCTGGAAATCATCGATTTTGCCGAACAGGAAGACTGGCAGCTCTTGGATGATGAAGGGGAAGCGCAGGATAGTGAATATTATTACCAGCAAGAAAAAGCACGCCGGTTGATGGAAGGGGGCAAATTCCCGGAAGCGATCGAACTGCTGGAGAACCTGATCGCCGAAAAGCCGGAATTCTGGGGAGCCCATAACAATTTGGCGCTCGCTTATTTTTATATCGGAGAATCAGAAATGGCAAAGGCGCTGCTTCACGATGTACTGAGAAGAAATACAGGGAATCTCCATGCACTGTGCAATCTGGCCGTGTTCCATTATTACGAGAAGAACGATGAACTGGAAGATATTTTGGCATTGCTGAAAAAAATCCAGCCGTATGTGTTCGAGCACCGGTATAAGCTAGGCGCAACATTCGCGCTGGTCGGCAAATATAAAGAAGCCTACCGCTGGCTGAGAAGCCTCCAAAAGCGAGGTTTTGACGGCGATCCCGCGTTTTATTTCTGGCTATCGCACGCGGCTTACCATTCCGGGCATGAAGATATTGCAAAACAGGCATGGAAGCAGCTGACTCTCATGGATCCGGGCAAGGGCGGCTACGAGCCGTGGGCAGACAATGGCGTCATGCCGCATGAAGATGCGCTTGAGCATAACCGGGATTACCTGGTCGGAAAGCTCGACCATTCCCATAAAAGCGAGCGGCTCTTCGGCTTATTTCTGCTGGGGAAATCCGCACACAAACAAGAGCTCATTTCCCATCCGAACTGGCTCGAGTCGGACCAGCCTTCTGTGCTTGAATCGTATATGCTCGGCTATGCACTCGGCCATCCGTTCAAAGAAGAGGTCTCTGAAGAGCGGGCATTCAAAAGAGCGATGGAAACGGCGGAAATCCTGTACGCGGAAGAAGGCATGGTGACGGAACAAGGATCCTACGCCTTTCAGATGTGGTTCATGTTGGTCGAAAAAGCGTTCGGCCATAATTATGAATTCAAGAACCCGACCGCTTTGGCGGCCGCAGTCCAATATATGGTGAAGTCTTCCCGGAACCGGGAAGTCACCAAAAAAAGCGTGTCCGCGCAGTATGGCATATCACCCGGCACGCTGACCAAATACGTCAACGACTTGATCCGTTTTTTGCCGCTTTTTGAATCATAAGCAAATAAGTTGCCCATAAAGTTTAATTCTTATACGATTTACTTATTGAGATTTAGGAGGCCATAATATGACTGAAACGACGAAAATCTACGATGTAATCATTATCGGAGCCGGACCTGCAGGCATGACAGCCGCAGTCTACACTTCACGGGCCAACCTTTCCACTTTGATGCTGGAGCGGGGAATCCCGGGCGGCCAGATGGCCAACACTGAGGAAATCGAGAACTATCCTGGATTTGACCATATCCTGGGGCCGGACCTATCCACTAAAATGTTCGAACATGCGAAAAAATTCGGTGCAGAATACGCTTATGGCGATGTGAAAGAAATCATTGACGGGGAAGAGTACAAAACCATCAATGCCGGATCGAAAGAATACAAAGCACGTTCGATCATCATCACTACGGGCGCCGAGTATAAAAAAATGGGCGTGCCGGGCGAAAACGAACTTGGCGGCCGCGGCGTCAGCTATTGCGCGGTTTGTGACGGAGCATTCTTCAAACAAAAGAACCTTGTCGTCGTCGGCGGCGGAGATTCAGCTGTTGAAGAAGGCGTCTACTTGACCCGTTTTGCGGACAAAGTGACCATCGTCCACCGCCGCGACGAACTCCGTGCGCAGAAGATCCTTCAAGACCGCGCTTTTGCAAACGATAAAATCGATTTTATCTGGAGCCATACCGTCAAAGAAATCAACGAAGAGAACGGCAAAGTCGGCAGCGTCACGCTGGTGTCAACAAAAGACGATACCGAACGCGAATTTGATGCGGACGGCGTCTTCATCTATATCGGCATGCTGCCATTGACGAAGCCATTTGCATCGCTGGGCATCTTGAATGACCAGGGCTATATTGTTACCAATGAAAATATGGAAACAGCAGTGCCGGGCATTTATGCTGCAGGGGACGTACGCGATAAAATGCTTCGCCAGGTCGTCACAGCGACAGGCGACGGAAGCATCGCAGCGCAGGCCGCTCAGCATTATATCGAAGAATTAACGGAAAAACTTCAAATAAAAGCGTAATTTAACGCTATTTTAATCCCTTTGTAACACCAGTGTCATGAAGCAGGGGTATAGTAGGAATAGTAAATTGACCCCCTTTTATAAGCAAGTTTGACAGGCCGTTTTCCGAGCTACTCGGAGGACGGCCTTTTTTTGTGAAAAAACCGATAAAAGCTTTTCATTTCACGGCTGCATCTGTCTTGAACAAGGACCCGGTATTCCGTTCCAAATAAAAGACTGAAAAGAAGAATGTGTGAAAAGTTCAAGCAACTGGGAAACTGTGCTTTTCTTTTTTTGCATGACACGCCTGGATAGTTGTATAATGAAAGAAGTTTACAATAGATACGGAGTGTCGACAGTGCAGCGAATCGCAAATTTACTAGTGGTCCAAAACGGCCAAATGCTTTTATTGAAAAAACCCCGCCGCGACTGGTACGTCGCACCTGGCGGGAAAATGGAGTCCGGCGAATCGATCTATGAAGCGGCGATTCGGGAATTTACCGAAGAAACAGGCGCCAAACCGGTTGGCACACATTTAAAAGGGATCTACACAATGATGATCCATGAAGAAGGCCGCATTATCGATGAATGGATGCTTTTCACTTTTATCGCTCATGGCATAGAAGGGGTTCCATTCGAAGAAACGCGTGAAGGGCTGCTCGAATGGCATCCGGTCAGCAGCTTGGCATATCTGCCGATGGCTGAAGGGGACCGGACGAATCTGCAATTTGCCGCTGTGCAGGAAGGCATCCAGTACGGAACATTCCACTATACAGAGGATTTCCAACTGATCGAAGAACAGATCCAAACATCAACCGAAGAGGTGAACCGCCTGAATGGATAATCATACCGATGAAACTGAATTGATCATCATAACCGGCATGTCCGGCGCCGGCAAGACGGTGGCGATTCAGAGCTTTGAAGACTTAGGCTTTTTCACCATCGATAACTTGCCGCCGGCATTGCTATTGACATTTATCAAATTGATGAGAGACTCCGGCAAATCGATGAAACGGGTCGCTGCTGTAATGGATTTGCGCGGCGGCGATTTCTTCGACAGCCTGGTGGATGCCATCGACAACCTGTCGCAAGAACCGAAAGTCTCTGTCACCATCCTTTTCCTCGATGCAGACAACCAGACACTGGTCAGCCGCTACAAAGAGTCGCGGCGTTCCCATCCCCTTTCTCCAGGCGGGCTTGTCCTTGGAGGCATCAAAAAAGAACGCGATATGCTGATGGATTTGCAAGGGCGTGCTAAATACATCTACAACACCTCTACGATGACACCGAGACAGCTGAAAGAACGGATTGCTTCCGATTTTGCCACACGAACCAGCAATGTTTTCACGGTCAATGTCATGTCGTTCGGATTCAAGCACGGCATGCCGATCGATGCGGATCTGGTATTCGATGTCCGTTTTTTGCCGAATCCGTATTACATCGAAGAATTGAAACCACAATCCGGGCTTGATGAGCCGGTTTCCAGCTACGTGCTGCGATGGAATGAAACACAGACGCTCATCAAAAAGCTCACCGATCTTTTCGAGTTCATGATTCCGCAATACAAGCGGGAAGGAAAAGCGCAGCTCGTCATTGCTTTCGGCTGCACCGGCGGCCAGCACCGCTCGGTGACGCTGGCTGAATACTACGGAAAATTGCTTGCTGAAAACTATAAAACAATCGTTACCCATAGAGACGTCAAAACAAGAAAGGGCTGAGTGCATGGAAGAAACTTTAGGCCGGAAGCGCATTGTGATCATAGGCGGCGGGACAGGACTTTCTACGCTGCTGCGCGGCCTTAAATTATTTCCGCTCGATTTGACCGCGGTGGTAACCGTAGCAGACGACGGCGGCAGTTCCGGACGGCTGCGCAATGATCTGGACATTCCGCCTCCGGGCGATATCCGCAATGTCATGGCGGCATTGTCCGACGCTGAACCGCTGGTTGCAGAAATGTTCCAATACCGTTTCAAAACATCACTTGACCTCGAAGGGCATTCGCTCGGGAATCTGATGTTGGCTGCTTTGACCGAGATCACAGGTGATTTCTCGCATGCTGTTCGGGAGATGAGCCGCGTGCTAAATGTCAACGGAACGGTGTTGCCGGCAGCCAACCAGCTGGTGACGCTCAATGCAGAATTTGAAGACGGCACCATCGTCAGCGGAGAATCGAAAATTCCGGCGTATTTGCAGCCGATCAAACGCGTATTCCTAGAGCCAGGCGATGTCAAGACCTTGCCGGATACAATTGCGGCCATCAGCAAAGCGGACGTCATCATCATCGGTCCGGGCTCGCTTTACACCAGCATTCTGCCCAATCTGCTTGTGCGCGACATCAAAAAAGCGCTTGTGGCGTCCCAAGCAAAGAAAATCTATATCTGCAATTTGATGACACAAGCCGGTGAAACATATAAATACACAGCCTCTGACCATGTCCAGGCACTTTATGACCACGTCGGCGTTCCATTTCTGGATGCCATCCTGCTCGATAAGATCCAAGTGCCGAAGACGGTGGCGGAGCGCTATGAAAAACAGAAGGCCTGGCCTGTCGAATGTGACGAAGAAAAATTGGAAGAAATGGGCTTGACGGTCTATAAACAGGACATCACCAGCATTTTCGGAGAAGCCGTACGGCATGAACCGATCAAAGTGGCTGAATGGCTGTTTGGATACGCCGGCGGCCTGATGAAGGAAAATCCGAAGCATCTTTATTTCTGATGCTAGGGAAGGGGGAAAACGGTATGTCCTTTGCCTCGGAGACGAAAAAGGAAATGACCCAGATTGAAGTGGATGACTGCTGCGGCAAAGCGGAACTTTCGGCCATGATCCGGATGAATGGGACACTGTCCTTTTCCAACCGGCAGCTGAGCCTGGATATCCAGACAGAAAACGCTGCGATTGCCCGGCGCATCTACACCTTATTAAAACGTTTTTACCCTGCATACCCGGTCGAATTGCTGGTCCGAAAAAAGATGCGGTTGAAGAAAAACAATATCTATATTTGCCGAATCCGGGAAGGCGCCAAATTGGTGCTGGAAGACCTGTCGATCATTTCAGAAGGATTCCAATTCCAGCATGAAATCGATAAAGGGCTGATCGAAAAGAATTGCTGCAAACGCGCTTACCTGCGCGGTGCTTTTTTGGCGGGAGGGTCGGTCAACAACCCGGAAACGTCTTCCTACCACCTGGAAATCTATTCGTCCTATAAAGACCATGCCGATTCACTGGTGGAGTTGATGAACGAATTCCATTTGAACGGCAAGACGATTGAACGCAAAAAAGGGTTTGTCACTTATTTGAAGGAAGCGGAAAAGATTGCGGATTTCCTTGGCATTACGGGCGCCCATTCGGCGTTGTTGAAATTCGAAGATGTCCGGATCATCCGGGATATGCGCAATAGCGTCAACCGGCTCGTCAATTGCGAGACGGCAAATCTCAATAAAACCATAGATGCGGCCTTGCGCCAAGTGGAAAACATCCGCTTTATCGATTCTGTGATCGGCATCGATCAGCTTCCGGAGCGCTTGCGGGAAATCGCAAGGCTGCGCGTAGAATACCAGGACGTAACCTTGAAAGAGCTCGGCGAAATGGTGTCTGCCGGGAACGTCAGCAAGTCCGGTGTGAACCACCGGCTGCGGAAAATCGATGAGATTGCAGAGCAATTGAGAAAAGGAGAAATGATTGGCCGGTAGCCAAAGGCCAATCTTTCATATATATTAGATTCAGTTCGGTTCAGAGGAGGAGCAGTATGGTTGAAAAACAAGTGGAAGTCCAGTTGAAATCAGGTTTGCAGGCAAGGCAGGCAGCATTGTTTGTGCAAGAAGCGAATCGCTACAATGCAGATGTGTATTTGGAGAAGGACTCTAAAAAGGTCAACGCCAAAAGCATCATGGGAATCATGAGCCTGGCAATCAGCAAAGGCACATCCGTCATCATTTCAGCAGACGGTTCAGACGAAGAGTCTGCAGTGGAAGCGTTATCTTCCCTAATCGATAAAGAAGCGTAAGAAGGTCCGCAGCGGAAGCTGCGGACCTTTCGAGCTTTTAAACAAAAGAATATTTTTTGTTCTTAAAGAATCACCAGTCATTTAAGAGAAGCTGTACCGGATCCTCCACTTCAGGCGGACGCTTTCCGCGGGCTTGCGCCAAACTAACTCGGACTGGCGTCCGAGTGGATTTCGGCACTTCGCTATCCCGCAGGAAAGCCAATGGCCGAAGGCAGTTCGGTCATTGGCTTTGCGACGAAGTGCGAAGCACTGCAGGAGCATAATGTTTGCACTTGCCGCCTTCCGTTCCGGATCCTGAAGCCAATGGTTTGGACTTAGCGAGTTTGTGTTGAATCTATTTCTCCTGCGTCATCGATTAAATACAAGTGACGCTCCAGCCCGGTCGGGCTTCTACATCTCAAATCTTTCTTTTCAGGCTGTAGGCCTAGAAAAAAACATCGGTGTCTAATGAGTTTTTCCAATATAAAAAGCCTGCAGCGTGAGCTGCAGGCTCTTGGTATTTAGATATCTTCTTTTACGTGTTCAGGCATTTTGCTGCGTGTGATGATCTGATCGATCAAGCCGTATTCAAGCGCGCGATCGGCAGTCATGAAGTTGTCGCGGTCCGTATCTTTCGAAATGACTTCCAAAGGCTGGCCTGTACGTTCTGACAGGATCGTGTTCAATTTCTCGCGAAGGAACAAGATGCGTTTTGCTGCGATCTCGATTTCAGTCGCTTGGCCTTGTGCGCCGCCCAGCGGCTGGTGGATCATGACTTCCGCGTTCGGAAGCGCATAGCGTTTGCCTTTCGTGCCGGCTGCCAAAAGGAAGGCGCCCATTGAAGCTGCCATACCTACGCAGACGGTCTGTACGTCCGGTTTGATGAATTGCATAACGTCGTAGATTGCCATACCGGCTGTGATGCTGCCGCCCGGGCTGTTGATGTAGATGGAAATATCTTTTTCCGGATCTTCAGCTTCCAGGAATAGCAACTGAGCTACGATTGAATTCGCAACATTGTCGTCGATGCCGCTGCCGAGCATGATAACGCGGTCTTTGAGCAAGCGCGAGTAAATGTCATATGCGCGTTCGCCTCTGCTTGTTTGTTCAATAACTGTAGGAATTAAGTTCATAGTACATTTCCTCCTCGGGTATATGTTTTCTTATTCATGCTGAAAGGTCTTCAGCTGTACTAATATCATACACATCATGGTCAATGAAGGTCAAATTTAACGAATTGAAAAAACAGGCTTGATAAAAATATTATATCTGTATATAATAGAAAAGTCGCTAATAGGTGATTCGCCCTCGTAGTGTAATGGATCACACGCAAGATTCCGGTTCTTGAAATGGGAGTTCGATTCTCTCCGAGGGCATTTTTAACAGCTAAGCCGATTCCTTTTTCGCATCTGCGGAAGGGGCGTCGGCTTTTATTATTTACGGAAGAAAATGCATCATTTCTTAATCATAAAAATGGAAAGCAGGGATGGCATGATCACTTTTTATACCCGGGCAAACTGCCCTCTATGTGAAGAAGCGCGGCTGATGCTTCAATTGGTCCAGGAGGATTTCGAACTCGATGTAACGGAAGTGGACATCGAAAGCGACGAGGCGCTCCATGAAAAATACATGCTCATGATCCCGGTCGTTGAAAAAGACGGCAAGACCGTCATCTATGGAAATATCGGCTATATCGAACTTTTGGAAGCGTTGGAACTCTAACGCTTCTTTTTATTTGCATTTATTCGGTCAATTGGCTATTATGAGGGTAGTGGGACATTAATATACATAGTGGGACAAAAAACGTCCAGCTATAAAGGAGTGAAAAAATGGATCCATTAACGGAAGCACAAAAGATGCTTGTACCGGAAATGACCGACCTCCTGAAAAAACGCTATCAGATATTGCAGACGATAGGGATGGAACAGCCGATTGGCAGGCGCACGCTTAGTGAACTGGCTGGCATTACGGAAAGGGAAGCACGCAAAGAAACCGATTTGCTTCGCGGCCAGCAGCTTATTGAGGCGAAATCAGCCGGTATGGTGATTTCCGCCCAAGGCGAGCTGGTGCTCGAAAGTTTAAAGGAATTTATGCGTGAGGTTTCAGGTTTATCCGATCTGGAGAAACAGCTGAAAGCCATTTTGGGAATTTCCAGGGTGCTGATTGTGCCGCAGGACAGCGATGAAATCCCGGCGGTTAAAACAACAATCGGCAAAGAGGCTGCAAGGCTGCTCGAAACCCGGTTCGCCCATTCCAAGAAAATCGCTGTAACCGGCGGCAGCACGATGGCCGCCATTTCAAAAGAATTGGCATTCGACAGGAACGACCCGGCCCTTCAGTTTATCGCTGCCCGAGGCGGCCTGGGCGAGGACGTACTTCACCAGGCCAACACGATTGCTTCTGCCTTTGCCGCCCAGACCGGCGGCTCTGTCAAAACGCTGTACTTGCCGGACCATCTAAGCGCAGAAGCGTTCGAGATGATGATGCGGGAACCGGTGATCATGGAAATGATGGACCTTTACAGCAAGGTTGATGTCGTCGTCCATGGAATCGGCAATGCAGAGGAAATTGCGCTGCAGCGGAAATCCTCCACTGAAGAAGTGGAACGCATCCGTTCCGGCGGCGCCGTAAGCGAAGCGTTCGGCTATTACTTTGACAAAGAAGGAAATATTGTTTACCGCATCCGTACAGCGGGAATCCAATTGGAGCAGGTCAAAAATGCCTCTTATATACTGGCGGTAGCCGGTGGGCATTCAAAGGCGAAAGCCATCCTTTCTTATTGCAAAGTTGCATCGCCTCAAACAGTCCTGGTCACCGATGAAGGTGCTGCCAGAGAAATAATTGAACAAATACAAAATTTGGAGGAATACTAAATGACTTTAAAATTAGCAATTAACGGATTCGGACGCATTGGACGCATCGTTTTCCGCCAGGCATTGGCAAACGAAGAAGTGGAAGTAGTGGCAGTAAACGATTTGACGGACGCGAAAATGCTTGCCCACCTTTTGAAATATGATTCCATCCACGGAATTTTGGATGCAGAAGTTTCAGCTGACGGCAATGATTTGGTCGTTAACGGCAAGAAAATCCATGTTTACTCTGAAAAAGATCCAGCAAACCTTCCATGGGCTGAAAACAACATCGATATCGTGATCGAGTCTACAGGATTCTTCACAAATGCCGACGATGCGAAAAAACACATCCAAGCTGGCGCGAAAAAAGTCATCGTTTCGGCACCCGGCAAGAACATGAAAACACTTGTCATGGGCGTTAACCATGAAAGCTATAACCCTGAAGAAGACGATGTCATTTCAAACGCATCTTGCACAACAAACGGCCTTGCAGGCATCTCTAAAATCCTGAACGACCGTTTCGGCATCAAAAAAGCGATGATGACGACAATCCACTCATATACAAACGACCAGATTCTTTTGGATTCACCGCATAAAGATTTCCGCCGTGCACGTGCTGCTGCAGAATCCATGATTCCGACAACAACAGGGGCAGCAGTTGCCGTTACAAAAGTATTGCCGGAATTGGTCGGCAAATTGGACGGTATGGCAATCCGCGTTCCAACGCCAAACGTATCACTGATTGATTTGGTTGCAGAACTTGAAACGGATGTAACGAAAGAAGATGTGAACAACGCTTTGAAAGAAGCAATCGATAAAGACGAAAATGCTTTCTTGAGCTATAGCGAGCTTCCATTGGTTTCGCGCGATTACAACGGCGTCACTGCTTCATCCACTGTCGACTTGTTGTCCACGATGGAACTTGGCGGCAACATGGTAAAAGTTCTTGCATGGTATGATAACGAATCCGGTTATTCTGCACGATGCATCGACATTGCAATGCACATGTACAAAAAGGGTTTGTAATCCCAAAATCATAGCTTAATTACCGTTGAACCTCTATAATGAAAGAGGGTAAAAGGGGTGGGGAATTTACCCCACCCCTTATTTTTTTAGATGAACGGGAGGATGTTTTCATGATGAAGAAAATGACCATGAAAGACGTGGATTTAAAAGGGAAACGCGTATTTTGCCGAGTGGATTTCAATGTGCCGATGTCTGAAGGGAACGTAACAGACGACACGCGGATCCGCGCAGCTGTCCCGACGATCGAATACCTGATCGGAAACGGGGCAAAAGTTATTTTGGCAAGTCATTTAGGGCGCCCAAAAGGCGCAGTCAATGAAGACATGAGGCTGGCGCCGGCTGGAGCCAGGTTAAGCGAATTATTACATAAAGAAGTGAAGAGCCTCGATGAATCCATCGGGGAAGAAGTGGAACAGGAAATTGCCGAAATGAATGACGGCGACGTTATCCTCCTCGAGAATGTCCGTTTCCACCCGGGCGAAGAAAAGAACGATCCGGAGCTGGCAAAAGCATTTGCGGCACTCGCTGACGTGTTCGTCAATGATGCATTCGGAGCCGCGCACCGTGCGCACGCGTCAACAGCTGGCATCGCAGAGCATCTGACAGCGGTGTCCGGCCTGCTGCTGGAAAAAGAATTGGACGTTCTCGGGAAAGCGCTATCCGAACCGGATCGCCCGTTCACAGCAATCATCGGCGGCGCGAAAGTGAAAGACAAGATCGGCGTCATCGACCATCTTTTGGATAAAGTTGATAACCTGATCATCGGCGGGGGCTTGTCTTATACATTCAGTAAAGCGGAAGGCCATGAAGTCGGAAACTCGCTGTTGGAAGAAGACAAGATCGACCTCGCAAAATCCTTCATTGAAAAAGCGAAGGAAAAAGGCGTCAAATTATACATGCCGATTGATGTAGTGGTTGCGAAGGAATTTTCTAACGAAGGAGAAACGAAAGTTGTCGGGATTTCGGAAATCCCTTCTGACTGGATGGGTCTCGATATCGGACCGGAAACCGCTAAAACCTATGCGGAGGTCATCAAAAATTCGAAGCTGGTCATCTGGAACGGACCTATGGGCGTGTTCGAAATGAGCTCCTTTGAAAATGGCACGAAATCCGTCGCTCAGGCGATGGCAGAAACCCAAGCGTACACGATTATCGGCGGAGGAGACTCTGCGGCGGCTGTGGAGAAATTCAACGTAGCTGATAAAATGGACCATATCTCTACGGGCGGCGGCGCTTCACTCGAGTTTATGGAAGGCAAGGACCTCCCAGGCGTTTCGGCTTTAACCGATAAATAAGAAGGAGTGGTTTTGTTGAGAAAACCTATTATTGCGGGAAACTGGAAAATGTACAAAACTTTTACTGAAGCAAAAGAATTTGTTGAAGAAGTCAAAGGGCTGGCGCCGGATGAAAACAAAGTGGATTCCGTCATTTGTGCGCCTGCACTCTTTTTGCAGCAGCTCCAAGCTTCAGCGGAAGGCAGCACGCTCCAAATCGGAGCCCAGACGATGCATGAAGAGAAAGAAGGCGCGTTCACAGGTGAAATCAGTCCGGCCCAATTGGCCGACCTTGGCATCCCTTATGTGATCATCGGCCATTCAGAGCGCCGCCAGTACTTCAACGAAACCGACGCTTCTGTCAATAAAAAAGTCCATGCCGCATTTGAGTTCGGACTGACACCGATCATGTGCGTCGGAGAAACGCTTGAACAGCGCGAAAGCGGTTCAACCGGCAGCATCGTTGAAAACCAGGTAGCAGAAGGGCTGAAAGGCTTAACGGAAGAGCAGGCGGCAAAAACAGTGATCGCATACGAACCGATCTGGGCAATCGGCACCGGAAAAACGGCGACGGCCGAAGATGCCAACGAAGTATGCGGCATTATCCGCAAAAAAGTAGCAGCTTTGTATAACGATGAAACAGCACAGCAAATCCGGATCCAATACGGCGGCAGCGTCAAACCGGCGAACATCGAAGAATTGCTTGGAATGGAGCATATCGACGGCGCGTTGGTCGGCGGAGCGAGCCTGGAAACGGAATCTTTTGTCAAACTATTAGAGGCGGGATTGCATGCATAATACTGAAAATCCAGTAGCGCTAATCATTCTCGACGGCTTCGGCTTCCGGGCTGAAAGCTACGGGAATGCAGTCGCTCAAGCAAAAAAACCGAATTTCGACCGATTATGGGCTACCTATCCCCACGAGCTTCTGACCGCTTCCGGCGAAGCGGTCGGCTTGCCTGAAGGGCAGATGGGCAACTCCGAAGTGGGCCATTTGAATATCGGCGCAGGGCGGGTTGTCTACCAGAACCTGACGCGCATCCATAAATCCATCAAGGACGGCGATTTCTTTCAAAATCCCGCTTTCCTGGAGGCTATCGCGAATGCCAAGACAAAAGGCACTGCGCTCCATCTGATGGGTCTGCTCTCTGACGGGGGCGTCCACAGCCATTATGAGCATCTTTTCGCCTTGCTCGAACTGGCGAAACAGCAAGGGCTGACAGAAGTTTATGTCCACGGATTCCTTGACGGCCGGGATGTAGGCCCACAGACCGCTGTGGGGTATATTGAAGAAACTGAACGGAGAATGGAAGAAATTGGAATCGGGAAATTCGCTTCGATCAGCGGACGCTATTACGCGATGGACCGGGACAACCGCTGGGAGCGGGTGGAACTTGCATATCGGGTGCTGGTGGACGGCGTCGGCGGAACCGCTGATACGGCCGCTGAGGGCGTATTGCGTTCCTATGAAGTGGGGACAGATGATGAGTTCGTCGTGCCGTTTGCGGTCACCGAGAACGGTTTGCCGATTGCAACAATCAAATCCGGCGATTCTATCATCTTTTTCAACTTCCGGCCGGACCGAGCGATCCAGCTGACTTCAGCTTTTGTACGGGAAGATTTCGAAGGCTTCCCGCAAGGCGGCACAAAACCCGAAGATCTCGTCTTCGTTACGTTTACGAGCTACAGCGACGACTTGCCGACGCGCGTGGCATTTGATACATTGAATCTTGAAAATACCATCGGCGAGGTACTGTCGGAAAATGGCCTGCGCCAGCTGCGCATCGCCGAAACGGAAAAATATCCGCATGTCACGTTCTTCATGAGCGGCGGGCGGGAAGATGTTTTCCCGGGCGAACAGCGCATTCTGGTGGATTCGCCGAAAGTCGCGACATACGATTTGCAGCCGGAGATGAGCGCATATGAAGTGACCGGCCGCCTTGTGCAGGAAATCAAGGAGGAGGCGTTCGATGCCATCATCTTGAACTTCGCCAATCCGGACATGGTCGGCCACAGCGGCATGCTGCAGCCGACCATCGAAGCCATTGAAGTGGTCGATGAATGCCTCGGCCGCATTGTCGAAGCACTTCATGAAAAAGGCGGCACGGCCATCATCACAGCCGACCACGGCAATGCCGACGAAGTGACGACGCTTGAAGGAAAGCCGATGACGGCGCATACGACCAATCAGGTGCCGCTCATTGTGACAAAGCACGGCGTCGTCTTGCGGAACGACGGCATCCTTGCTGATCTGGCGCCGACTGTATTGAAATTGCTGAACGTTGAACAACCGGCAGAAATGACCGGAAAACCATTATTCTAAACTAAGGGAGCTGTTTTTAATGCCAATCATTACCGACATTCTAGCACGCGAAGTACTTGATTCACGCGGAAATCCAACCATCGAAGTGGAAGTATTCACTGAAAGCGGCGCTTTCGGGCGCGCAATCGTGCCATCCGGCGCATCTACAGGAGAGCACGAGGCGGTTGAACTGCGTGATGGCGATAAAAGCCGTTACCTTGGAAAAGGCGTTTTAAAAGCTGTAGATTTCGTCAACAACGAAATTTCTGCTGAAATTGAAGAGAATTTCTCGGTTCTCGACCAAGTCTCGATCGACCAGGCGCTGATCGAACTGGACGGCACGGAAAACAAAGGCCGTCTGGGCGCAAATGCGATCCTTGGCGTTTCCATGGCGGTTGCGCATGCAGCGGCGGATTATTTGGACGTACCGCTTTACCAATACTTGGGCGGATTCAATGCCAAGCAATTGCCGGTTCCGATGATGAACATTCTGAACGGCGGCGAACACGCCGACAACAATGTCGACATCCAGGAATTCATGGTGATGCCGGTCGGAGCTGAAACGTTCCGCCATGCACTCCGCATGGGCGCAGAAATCTTCCATAACCTGAAGAGCGTCTTGAAAGAAAAAGGCTATAACACTTCTGTCGGCGACGAAGGCGGCTTCGCTCCGAACCTCGGTTCAAACGAAGAAGCACTGACAACAATCATGGAAGCAATTGAAAAAGCAGGCTATAAAGCGGGCGAAGATGTATTGCTTGCGATGGACGTTGCATCGTCTGAGCTATACGACAAAGAAAAAGGCGTCTACAACTTGCCTGGCGACAATACAGTGAAAACATCAGCCGAAATGGTTGACTGGTACGAAGAACTTGCCAATAAATACCCGATCATCTCAATCGAAGACGGCTTGGATGAAAACGACTGGGAAGGCCATAAATTGCTGACTGAACGCATCGGCGACCGTGTCCAATTGGTCGGAGATGATTTGTTCGTTACGAACACGAAGAAATTGGCGCAAGGCATCGAGCAGGGCGTCGGCAACTCAATCTTGATCAAAGTCAACCAGATCGGTACATTGACAGAAACATTCGATGCGATTGAAATGGCGAAACGCGCGGGCTACACAGCGGTCATCAGCCACCGTTCAGGCGAGTCGGAAGACGTAACGATTGCTGACATCGCAGTAGCGACAAACGCTGGCCAAATCAAAACAGGGGCTCCGTCGCGTACGGACCGTGTAGCGAAATACAACCAGTTGCTGCGCATTGAAGACCAATTGAATGATACGGCGAAGTATTTAGGCCTCAAAACTTTCTATAACTTGAAGAAATAAAGGCGAAGCAAAGGGTTTCTTCTATTGCTATTGTCATATTTCTTAGAATTTGGTAAACTAGTTCTTGTTGTGGAAGTTCTTTTCAGGAGGTGGAATTTATGCATACGTTGTTAATGACATTACTTGTCATCGTATCGCTCGCTTTAATCGTCGTTGTATTATTGCAATCAGGAAAAAGTGCAGGTCTTTCAGGAGCCATCTCCGGTGGAGCTGAGCAACTTTTCGGCAAGCAAAAAGCTCGTGGGCTGGACTTGGTCCTGCACCGGGTAACGATTGTACTTGCTGCCTTATTCTTTATTCTGGCTATCGCCGTAACCAAAGTTTAATGTAGATTAAATCGCCTGACCAAACTACTGGTTAGGCGTTTTCTTTTAGAACAAAATGAATGGAGTGTCTTTTATGCGGGTATCGCAGCCAAAACCGTTTTTCTTTAAATCTGGACCTAGAGCCGTCTTGCTGCTGCACGGATTCACCGGGAATTCTGCAGATGTGCGGATGCTGGGCCGCTTCTTGGAGAAGCACGGCTACACATCGATTGCGCCACATTATGCCGGACACGGAGTGGAACCGGAGAAGCTGGTGCCGACAGGGCCGGAAGACTGGTGGCAGGACGTCGAAGGCGCGTACAACCAGTTGAAAGAGGAAGGCTACCAGGAAATTGCGGTAGCCGGGTTGTCGCTCGGGGGCGTATTTGCCCTGAAGATAGGGTATACTTTCCCTGTAAAGGGGCTTGTCACGATGTGCGCCCCGATGTATATGAAAACGACGGACCTGATGTACGAAGGTGTGTTGAATTATGCACGAGAATATAAGAAATATGAAGGAAAAGATGACACGGTTATCGAAGAGGAAATGAAGAAGTTCCAGGAGAAGCCGATGGAATCGCTTCAGTATCTCCGGGAACTGATCCACGAAGTCCGAGGACAGGTGGATCACATCTATGCACCGCTCTTCGTGGTGCAAGGCAGGCTTGATGACGTCATCAATACCGATTCCGCCAATATCATCTATAAAGAAGCAGAATCTTTCCAGAAGAAAATCAAGTGGTATGAAGAATCGGGGCATGTCATCACCCTCGATAAGGAAAAAGAACAATTGCATGAAGATATTTTAGATTTTCTCGAATCGCTTGAATGGAGTGTGTGAGACGGTCGAATTAGGAGGAATAAGCAATGGCTAAAAACGAAATGTCACTGGAACAACGGCTATTGGTGTTTATGCGCGAGGATGCATACAAACCATTGACCGTACAAGAAATAGAAGAACAATTCGGGTTCGAAGATGCGGACGAGTTCAAGGAACTCGTCAAGACATTGGTTCGGCTCGAAGAGAAAGGCCTGCTCGTGCGTTCGCGTGCGAACCGCTACGGCGTGCCTGAGCGCATGAATCTGATGCGCGGGAAGTTTATCGGACATGCCAAAGGCTTCGGTTTTGTAGCTCCGGAAGAACCGGGCCTCGATGATGTTTTCATTCCGCCCAATGAAGTGAACGGCGCGGTCAACGGCGATAAAGTCATGATCCGCGTCTCGGATGATTCAGCGGGCGACCGCCGGGAAGGGTCCATTATCCGGATCCTCGAGCGCGGTACGTCGAAAGTGGTCGGCACGTTCCAGGACAACCGCGGCTTCGGTTTTGTCGTGCCGGATGACAAGAAGCTGAACATGGATGTCTTTATCGCAAAAGACGATACGCTGGGAGCAGTCGACGGCCATAAAGTCGTTGTGGAAATCACCAGCTGGCCGGAAGGGCGCTTGTCAGCGACCGGAATGGTTACACAGATCCTCGGGCACAAAAACGATCCGGGCGTCGATATCCTGTCGATCATCCACAAGCACGGCATTGAAACCGAGTTTCCGCCGGATGTATTGGAGCAGGCGAACAATGTACCGGAAGAAATCGATCCGGCTGATTTGAACGGCCGCCGCGACTTGCGCGACCAGCAGATCGTCACAATCGACGGCGCTGACGCGAAAGACCTGGATGATGCTGTCCAAGTGATCAAATTGGAAGACGGAACCTATAAATTAGGCGTCCACATCGCCGATGTCAGCCATTACGTCACAGAAGGCTCGCCGATCGACCGGGAAGCTTACGACCGCGCGACGAGCATCTATTTGACTGACCGGGTCATCCCGATGATCCCGCACCGCCTGTCGAACGGAATCTGCTCGCTGAACCCGCAAGTGGACCGATTGACGCTGTCGTGTGAAATGGTCTTCAACGACATGGGTGAAGTGCTGTCGCACGATATTTTCCAAAGTGTCATCAACACATCGGCGCGCATGACCTACACCGATGTCTACGAAATATTGGAAACGGACAACCAGGAATTGAAAGAGAAGTATTCCGAGCTTGTGCCGATGTTCGAATTGATGAAAGATCTGGCAGAAATCCTGCGCGGACGCCGCATGCGCCGCGGTGCAATCGATTTCGACTTCAAGGAATCGAAAGTGATTGTCGACGAAGAAGGCTACCCGATCGACGTCGTTGTCCGGGAACGGACGGTTTCGGAACGCTTAATCGAAGAGTTCATGCTGGCCGCCAACGAAACGGTCGCTGAACATTTCCATCACATGGAAGTGCCGTCGCTGTACCGGATCCACGAAGACCCGAAACCGGAAAAACTTCAGCGCTTCTTCGAATTCATTACGAATTTCGGAATCGTTGTCAAAGGGAAAGGGACGCAGGTAGAACCGAGCGCACTCCAGGAAATCATCAACTCGATTAAAGATACGCCTGAAGAAGCGGTTGTTTCAACGATGATGCTGCGCTCGATGCAGCAGGCGAAATATTCAGCGGACAGCGTAGGGCATTTCGGACTGGCAAGTGAGTATTATACGCATTTCACATCACCGATCCGCCGCTATCCGGATTTGATCATCCACCGTTTGATCCGTACGTACCTGATCAACAAGGATCTTTCGAAAGCGACTCTAATGCATTGGGATGCGAATATGGATGAAATCGCTGAACATACGTCCGAGCGGGAACGCCGGGCAGTGGATGCAGAACGCGATACGGACGCTTTGAAGAAATCACAATTCATGGCTGACAAGATCGGCGAGGAATTTGAGGGCATCATTTCGTCTGTGACGAATTTCGGTTTGTTCATCGAATTGCCAAATACGATTGAAGGTTTAGTCCACGTCTCCAATATGACGGACGACTTCTACCGGTTTGATGACCGCCAGATGATGATGATCGGCGAACGCACGAACCGCCAGTTCCGCATCGGCGACGAGATCCAGATCAAGGTGATCGGGGTGAAACCTGAGGAATCTTCGATCGACTTTGAAATTGTGGGCATGCCGCAAAGCAACCGCCGCACAAGAAAAGACGCACCGAAAGTGATCCGTGCCGGCAAACGCGATGGAGAAGCAAAAGGCAAAGGGCGCGGCGGCAGCAGCAAGCCAGGCGGCGGCAAACCCGGCAGCAAACCGGGAGAAGCCCCAGGGCGCAAAGCCAAGAGCCAGAAGAAGAAGTTCTACGAAGGTGCCGCTAAACGCGGAGGCAAAAAGAAAAAATGAGGATGCGGCTTCCGGGCCGCTCTTTTCAGATTGATTATGAGGTGAAGCATTATGGCAAAGGGTGAAGGGAAAGTCATAGCCCAAAACAAAAAAGCCGGCTTCGATTATGCGATTGAAGAGACGATCGAAGCCGGAATTGTCCTGCAAGGGACGGAAATCAAGTCAGCCCGTAACGGCAAAGTGCAATTGGTCGATGCGTTTGTCCGGATCCGCAACGGCGAAGCCTGGATTTCCAATATGCACATCGCGCCATACGAACAAGGCAATATTTTCAACCACGATCCGACACGGGTCCGGAAACTGCTGCTGCATAAAAAGCAGATCAACGAACTGATCGGCGTGTCGAAAGTGCAAGGAGCGGCAATCATTCCGCTGAAGATGTACCTGAAGGACGGCTATGCGAAAGTGCTGCTTGGCGTCGGTAAAGGGAAGAAGAACTACGACAAGCGCCAGGACCTGAAAAAGAAAGACGCGAAACGGGAAATCGACCGTGCGATGAAAGAACGCAGCCGTTAAGCTTGAAGTCTGACCTATCTTGTCTTATAATAATGGTATAGCACACAAGGCTGATCGCCTTTCCGTGTTCCTTTAATATGAGGGGACGTTACGGATTCGACAGGGATGATCTGGGCTTGGGTTGCGCGTCGGAGGGTCGGCTCCGTAAAAACGCGTTTATAACAACTGGCAAAACAAACCAAAACCTAGCATTCGCAGCGTAAGCTCGAATCTGCTTTATCTATCCATCGCCCATGTGGCTGGGTAAAGCTCAACTTTAGTGGGATACGGCAGGCAGTGCCACTTGAGCTGCATGCAAGAGATTCGCAAGTTAGTGCCCAGGACGCCCGCTTATTGGCAGATTGAGGCATGAAACCCTAATAAGTAAGCTACACGCGTAGACGCTCAAGTAGCGGAGTTTCTGGACGCGGGTTCGACTCCCGCCGTCTCCATTTTGGAGAAAAAGGATTTTATGAAAAACGCCAAAACCTAGTCAGTAGGTTTTGGCGCTTTTTTAATGATTTCATAGAAAAAACCAGCAACCCCCATTCCTGGGATCGCCGGCTTATAAAAGTATTACCTATTCTTTCGTATTATCAACAAACGCTCCGTACTGGCGGCGTTGGTGCTGTACAGACAACCATTTCAAGGTGGTGAATTCTTCAAGCACCCATTCGCCGTTAAAGCGGCCGAGGCCTGATTCTTTTTCGCCGCCGAACGGCATATGCGCTTCGTCGTTGACCGGCTGGTCATTGACGTGGATCATGCCAGTATGGATTTGGTGGGCGATGTTCGTGCCATGTTCGATGTTGGCGGAATGAACGGCTCCGCTCAGTCCGAATGGGTAGGCGTTCGCCATTTGGACGACTTCTTCATCGGATTTGAACGGGATCAGAATGGCTACCGGCCCGAAGATTTCGTTTTCCGCAAGCGGCATGTCGTTGGTGACGCCGGTCAATACGGTCGGCTCCAGGACATTGCCGTCGGCTTTGCCGCCGAGTCGCAGTTGGGCGCCTTGTTCAACGCTGGCGTCGATGTCTTTCAGGATCCGGTCAACTTGCTCGCGGTTGATGAGCGGTCCGACCTGGGTATCTTTTTCAGCCGGGTTGCCGAACTTCACTTTTCCAGCACGGGAGATAAATTGTTCTGCAAATTCGTCGTAAATGTCTTCATGGACGAAGATGCGGTTGATCGCCATGCAGATCTGTCCTTGATGGTAGAACTTGCCGAACAACGCTGAATCTACGGCGCCTTCGATATCGGCGTCGTTCAAGACGATGAAGTTGTTATTGCCGCCGAGCTCCAAGGCGGTTTTCTTCAACTCTCCTCCGGCAAGTTTGCCGATGCGTTTTCCGACTGGCGTGGATCCGGTGAAGGAAATCAAACGCGGCGTCGGGTGTGTGACGATGTCATCGCCAATCTCAGAGCCGCGTCCGACGACAACGTTCAAGAGGCCTTTCGGCAAGCCGGCTGCTTCAAAAATGCTGGCAAACAGCAAGCCGCTGGTTACCGGTGTGTCTGTCGCCGGCTTGATGACCACGGCATTGCCTGTCGCAATCGCCGGTGCGATTGAACGGATCGCCAGATGAAGCGGGAAGTTCCATGGGCTGATGATGCCGATGACGCCAAGTGCATGGCGGTAGACACGGTTTTCTTTGCCCGCTTGCTGGGAAGGGAGGATCTTGCCTTCCATGCGGTAAGGGAAAGTCGCCGCTTCCTTCAGGATGTTGATCGATGCATCGAACTCGACGGTCGCTTTGATGACCGTGCTGCCGGCTTCTTTGACGAGCCAGTCGATGATGAGCTCCTTATTTTCCTGCATGACTTCCAGCGCTTTTTCAATGACGGCCCGCTTGGTTTGCGGCAATTCTTTCGCCCACTGGACTTGCGCTTCGGCTGCTGCTTTATAAGCGGCATCCAGGTCGGCCTTGTCGGCTGCTTGGGTGGTGACCAGTTCTTCGCCAGAGAACGGGTTTGTGTTTTACATCTGGCTATCGCTTGATCCTGAAATCCATTCGCCGTTTATATAAATCTTCGAAAAATCGGTATTCATTAAGTTTGTCTCCATTCTATTTTCGGTGTCCGTTCTTGGAAGTTGCGCCAAGAACAGCCCCTTGTTAAATGCACCTTCTCTGTTTACCCCTCCGGCTTTTTATTTCAAACAAGTTACCCAGCTTTCAGCCCAAACAGCTTTAAGGAGCTTCATAAGTTTGACTTATTCATGCTTGCATGCTAGATTAGAATCTATTAAAGATAACAAGAGTCTTTAATATCTTTGAAATAAAACTTCAGGAGGTTCCTATGAAATATTCTAATGCAACAAATTATGCTTTGCACACGATGGTTCATTTGATGCGGCTGCCGCAAACCAGCACGATCGGCGTGCAGGAATTGGCGGAAATGCAAAAATTGTCGCCAACCTACCTGTCCAAAATTTTGACGAAGCTGACGAAAGCCGGTTTGATCGAATCAATGACAGGCGTCAAAGGCGGCTATAAAATTGCCCGCTCGAAAAGCCGGATCTCTTTTTTGGACGTAATCAATGCCATTGAAGGGGACACGCATTTATTCGATTGTTCGATCCATCATGGCGAAGGCTGCCTAATTGAAAATGCCATGCGGCAGGCGGAAGATAACATGAAGGCGGAGCTGGAAAATACACTTATCAGCGATATTGTAGCCATGGCAGTGTCCACACAGCAAAAAAAATAAAGCTCGGACGGAGGACAAGCGATGATCATGGAATGTGCAGTAATTGGCGGAGGTCCGGCTGGGCTGAATGCCGCGTTGGTTTTGGGAAGGTCGCGCAGGAAAACCGTTTTGTTTGATGACAATCAGCCGCGCAATGCGGTTACTTCCGAGTCCCACGGCTTTATAACGAGGGACGGCATCGACCCGCAAGAGTTGAAAAGCATTGCGCAGGAAGAGCTGGGCAAGTATCCGGACGTAAAGATAGAAAAACAGCGTGCGCTGGCTGTCGAAAAAAAGGAGGGGCTGTTTGAAGTTAGAGCCGCGGACGGAAAGGTCTTCCTGGCTAAAAAGCTTATCCTGGCAACCGGCTTTAAAGAAGTTCTTCCTGATTTGAAAAGCGTCAGTGAGTTTTACGGAAAAAGCCTGTTCAGCTGTCCGTTCTGCGATGGTTGGGAAATGCGGGATCGGCCGCTCGCGGTCATTTCCGAAAATGAAAACGCCTTACACCTCGTGAAAGTCGCGTCGAATTGGACCGATGATTTGATCTTCTGCACCAATGGCAAAGCCTCACTGTCGGCCGACGAGAAGAACCTGCTGGAGAGCAATGGGATTCAAGTTTATGCAGAAAAGATTGCGAGACTCGTCGGCAATCATGGAGGTTTGGAGAAAATCGAATTTGAAAGCGGAGCGGCTGTACGGCGGCAAGGCGGATTTATCACACCCGAGTGGGTACAGGCGTCAGACATAAGTGCCTCACTTGGCTGTAAACGGAATGCGCTCGGCGGCATCGAAACGGATGGCATGAAACGCACCAATGTAGAAGGCGTGTTTGCTTGTGGAGACACCTTGATGGCAGGGGCGTCACAGCTGATTATGGCAGCAGCCGATGGCAGCATGGCCGCAATTGGCGTAAACGCCGCATTGATCGAAGAGAAGTTCAAGATATGAACACATGGAGGAATGAAAAGATGCACGGAAAATCGAGCAAGCCGCACGAAACACACTCGCATAAAGGAAAAATAGCCTATCTGGAAAGCCGGGAGCGGAGAGGTGAATTTTCACCGGAGCAATTGTTCAGCAAGATACCCTTGCAGCAAAGCGGCAATGTGTTGGATTTCGGTGCAGGCACCGGCTATTTTTCATTGCCGCTGGCCAAAAAAGTGATGGGCAAGGTATACGCTATGGACATTGATCAAAGCATGCTCGACATCATCGCGGAAAAAGCGATAGAGGAACACCTCACGAATATTGTGCCGCTCCAGGCCGGAAGCAACGGTATCCCATTGCCGGACGCCTCCATCGATCTTGTCATCGCTTCGCTTGTGCTGCACGAAATCAAACCGCTGGCGCCAACCTTGGACGCGATCAGCACAGTCCTCAAAAAAGGTGGCTTGCTGGTGTGCATCGAACTTGAACCAAAAAGCGATCCGCTTCACAAAGCACCGCGAATCACAGCAGCCGGGATGGAAGAAGCCCTAACAGCGGCAGGCTTGCGCATCACCGAAAAGTTCTTTCCAGCAGCCTCGTTATACGTGCTGATTGCCCAGAAATAAAGCGGAATAAAAAACTTTTTTTGTTCAATTATAGATAACAAGTATCTTTAAAGTAGGTGATTGAAAGAGGAAAACAGGAAACAGCCGGATAAACGCGGCTGTTTCCTGTTTTCAATTCCCACCCAATTCTTGAACGGCCCTCAAGAAGATCTGCCTTTTGAAAGCGATCAGGCGGGCTGCTGCCGAAATCAGGGCCGATTCATATTTATGAAAGCAGCTGGCACGGCTAAGAGATCAGAAAAGTTATCAATATCGATTCAGAAATCTATGGGAATCTTAGGGATAGTCGCTTAAGGGCGTTTGTCCCATGGTTCTGTCGTCCCAATGACCGATTCCGGTTTTCCTGATCGGACGGCTCCGATGATGCCTTGTGATATTTCATCATGCGTCAGCCAGCGGGAAATCCCATTTTCTATTTTGAACCCGAGCTGGATCTGCTGATAAAGAACGTGATTGGGTGCTGCTGTTTTAGCTTTTATGTCCTTCAGGTTTGAATTGCTGCCATTCACATGGAAGAATGCCACAGGCTGATGGGCAGGAAGCATTCGCAGTAGGCTTGGAATAACGAGTGGTCCGGTTGAATGGACCCAGGCAATGACCAACTGAATCGGTCCATTTTTTTGCTGTATTGCAGGAATTTGTTGAGCCAACTGACTGGTCAGCGTGTAGTCAACCAAGACGGGTGTTAGTTGTGCGGGGTTTTGTCTTACCAGCTGCTGCATCTTTTCCGGATTTCTGCCGATCACCGAAACATGATAGCCGTTTTCAGACAACCAAACTGAAGCCTTAGCAAGCATCCCAGTCCCGCCGATGACCAATGCATGTTTCATTCCCTTCACTCCTTTGCATTTTGTATCAGAGATTGCTTCATTTTCTACAGGACAAGTATTTTCATTATACTTTACTGTTCTGGAAATTCCTTGGATTGAAATGGAGAAGTTGGATATAGTTAAAGATAGACAGCAGAAAACAAAAAACTGGAGATGAGAACATGTTTATTGTAAATGTCGAAGGCGCAATTTATAAAGACGGGAAATGGCTGATTGTCCGAAGAAGCGACAAGGAAGATCATGCGCCGGGAACGCTGGCTTTGGTGGGCGGGAAAGTCGACCAGGAAGGAAACACGACGGATATCCTGGAGCGGACCTTGATCAGGGAAGTGGAAGAAGAGGTGGGCGTAACCGTATCCCTTCTTGTCTACGTCAACAGTGCTTCGTTTGTGGCAGACTCCGGGGTTCCTGTCGTGGATATTGTCTTCCTTTGTACATATGAGTCCGGGGAACCGTTCGCGAAAGATCCGGATGAAGTGGCGGCTATCAGCTGGATGAGCACACAGGAGTTGATGGAAAGCGATGAAGTTCCGGACTTTTTAAAAGTGAATATAAGGATCGCGGACAGCATCGTGAAAAACGGTTCGGCTGGGTTTGCCGCAACAATGGAAGGGCGAGTTGGGAGAATTAAATGAAAAACATAAAGCTGGTACAGCACCGGGAAGAGTTCGGAGAAGAGATATACAGGTTATCTTCCGCACCGGCTGTGAAGGAAGCCTTGGGGCGGCCGGACGGACCTGTGGAGGATACCTTTCCCGCTCGCTGGAATTTTAGATATGAAAGTAGAAAAATAGAACAGTCATGAAAGCTTGTATATACGCAGATGAGAAGGAAGAGGTGGTTGGCATCAGATCAAAACTCATTATTTTACGCGGAAACTCAGGGAGTGGAAAGACTACGATCGCCAAAAGCCTGCAGAATCATTTCGGGGAAGGCACTCTCTTGGTATCTCAGGATACCGTACGGCGGGATATGCTGATGGTCCGGGACCGGCCAGGAAATCTATCGGTGGATTTTATCCGGCAATTAACGGAGTACGGAAAAGGCAGATGCCCGGTTGTTGTTCTGGAAGGGATTTTTGTAAAGGAGCGCTATGATGAAATGCTGCTCGGCTTAATCCAATTTTATGAAGGCAACGCGCACGTTTATTATTTCGATCTGCCTTTTGAGAAAACAGTAGAACGCCATAAAACACGTCCCAAATCTTTCGAATTTGGAGAGGATTCGCTTCGGTCCTGGTGGAGCCCGAACGATTATCTTGGTGTGGATGGCGAAATGACTCTGACAGAAGAGATGACAGAAGAAGATATAATGGAGTTGATTTGCAGCGCAACGAATTAAGTGGTGCGTGATTGAAGGTCTGAAGCCATCTGAATCTGGCTGTTCAGTTCTGCTGCACAGCAGGGAGGGGCGGAAGTCCTGTTCTAAAGCTTTTTTTAACAATTTAAAAAAGCTGAACTCAGTTCATAGATGAATAACTGGCCAAGTAGGGGTTCAGCTTTTTTAAGAAATATACTATGCAGTTTTCTTAGCGCTTCGCCCGATAATGAAGAATCCGCCCACCAAAGCCATCAACATACCAATTAGTGTATATAGAGGGCCATTTGAAGCAGTAGTCGGCATTTCATCACCAGCCATCATCACTTGTCCACGAAGTTCGCCATCGGGATATTGTTCGGTATGGAGATTGACATAAATATCACCGGCGACCATCGCTTGAGTGAATTCTTCCCATCCCATCTCTCCGGCTAGATCCGCTTCTGTCACTGTGCCAGATACCACTTCACCGTCATAATCCATTGGCTCTTCGTTAGTGAATAAAGGTATTTCGACTGGCCCGTTGACTCCAGGAGGGCCGCTGTGGAAGTGGCCTGCAACCGTGTTGTCCAAGCCATTGGCATTTACGGTGAATTCCATCGACATGCCATCTTCACTAAATTGGATATGAGCGTCCCCGGTTGCATTGCTCTCGACTTCCATCGGTTCCTGGTCAGGCGTCATTTCTGCCATGAATTCTTGGCCTTCATGAGCCGCAAAAACCGATCCGGCAAACCCAGCAATTGCCAATACTGATACTAACGGTAAAGCCATAAGCTTTTTCATATATCAATCTCCTTCTTGCATATTTCGCCGAATGGCGATACCATATTATACAATAAAGTATTCTTCAATGTTCGAATTTTCTGATAAAAAGAATAGTATTTCCTGTTTTAATGGGTAAATTTAACAGTTGTTATAATAAAAAGTAATGCATACAACCATATCTTTTGTAAAATTTACATGCTTGAAGGAAAACTGACAAGGGAAGCTGCTGATTCTAATGAAGCATAGGAGGTGAAGGGATTGAAGCGAAAACTGGGGATAATGCTCATCTTGCTAGGATTGTTCATTGCAGGTTGGAACGGCTTTGTCTGGCTTTCAGAATTCTCGTCAGGCCGGGAACCTATTGGGGAACATGACATTGCAGAAGCAGACGGACCTGAAGACTTGGAAGGCGCAAGCAAAGACGTTTCACCAGTTGCAGAGGAAACAAGGCCGATAAAACAGCATAGAGAAGCGTCGCTTCTTGAAGAAGCCGCATTTTTATCGAAAAAAGATAAGAAATCAGAAGAACCAAAACAGCGGGATTATAAGAAATATGGCCGGGGTGAAGAAGTAGGCTGGTTGCTGATTCCTTCACTTGACCGGAAATATCCGATCTACTGGGGGAGCGATGATGAAACATTAACACAAGGAGTCGGATACCACACCGGACAATTTACCACGCCTCCGGATGGGCAGCGGCACACAGTGCTAGCCGGCCACCGGGATACGGTGTTCAGGGAACTTGAAGCCTTGAAAGAAGGGGATCAAATGTATGTCCAATTCGAGGGTGTCCAATATGAGTATAAAATCAGCCGAACCTGGATTACACATGCCGAAGACCGCACGGTAATCGTTGCAAAGGATGAACCCGTCTTGACGCTTACAACGTGTTACCCGTTTGCGTTCATCGGGGCGGCTCCTGACCGCTATATTATTGAAGCACCGCTTGTCGATATAACTGAAATAAATTCTTAGCATCGCTTGATCAAGGAAACACGAAAGTTAAGAGGAAGACAATAATTTTTATTGTTAGGCAAAGAGCAAAGATGCTGTTCTTTTTCAATGGAACGAAGAGTTGGATAGAAAAAAGTAACTCAAAAAGCGTAAATCTGTATTTCATCAGATTTACGCTTTTCCTATATATAAGTAACTGAGGATTGAAGAGTAATTATTATTAAAAGAATAACGATAAGAACAAAATAAGATTTACCGTAATGTTCATCAGAGAGATGATTTTAAGCTCTTTCTAGACTTTCTTCACAATACTTTATTGACAACTATGAATAGAATCATTATAGTTACAATATTGATATTGAGAATCATTATCATTGAAAAGGGATAGAGAGGACTACTCAAATATGCAAAAATCTCCAAGAAAGAAATTTTCTTTGCTTGCCATCGTTTCATTGTTTTTTATCTTATTGGCGGGATGCGCCAGTGAGGATACTGGTTCTGCTTCGCCTGAAACTCCGGAGGAAGCCGGAAATTCAATCACATTGTCTTGGCCGAGGGATATCGGTTCCATGAATCCCCACGTCTATAACCCTTCACAATTAATAACGCAATCGATGATTTATGAGCCGCTTGTTAAATACGGTGAGGGCGGAGAGCTCCAACCTCATCTTGCAGAATCATGGACAGTTTCGAAAGACGGGCTTGAATACATATTTAAATTGCGCAAAAACGTAGAGTTTACAGATGGTTCTCCATTCAATGCCGCGATTGTGAAAAAGAATTTTGATGCGGTGATGAAAAATAAAAGTTCGCATAGCTGGCTTGGCGTTATCAATGTAATTGAAAAAACAGAAGCCGTTGATGATCTGACGTTTAAAATGGTCTTAACGGAACCATACTATCCAGCACTTCAAGATCTGTCCGTTGTCCGCCCTATCCGTTTCTTAGGGGAGTCTGGGTTTCCAGAAGATAATGATACGTCAAAAGGGATAACTGAACCTGTAGGGACTGGCCCCTGGGTTTTAGCGGATTATAAAAAAGACGAGTATGCCACTTTTACCCGCAATCCGGATTATTGGGGCGAAAGCCCAAAAGCGGAAAAAGTGACGATCAAGATCATTCCTGATGCGGAAACACGCGTCCTTGCTTTTGAAAAAGGGGAACTGGACTTGATTTATGGAGAAGGCGTCATCAGTATGGATTCTTTCAATTATTTGAAAGACACGGGGGAGTACCAGACGGACTTGTCTGAACCGGTTGGAACAAGAACGTTGCTGCTGAACTCAACTAATGAAAAATTGGCTGATTTAAATGTCCGTTTGGCATTGCAGCATGGCTTCGACAAAGCGGCAATGGTTGAAGGCATCACACTTGGCTTGGAAGAGAAAGCGGATAATATCCTCTCGACAAACTTTCCCTATACCGATATTGAAGTTCAGCCCGTCGGTTACGATGTTAAAAAAGCAGAAAAGTACTTGGAAGAGTCCGGATGGAAGCTCCCTTCAGGAAAAGCGGTTCGGGAGAAGGGTGGCCAGCCTTTGGAATTGGAAATGATGTATGACAAGACAGACCCGATTCAAAAAGCGATGGCAGAAACTCTTCAAGCTGAATGGTCTGTTATCGGGGTCAAGCTAAACATAGTGGGCGAAGAATTAACGACCCAAATCGAACGCCGGAAAGCTGGGAAATTTGATATCGATTTCTGGTATAACTACGGGGCACCATACGATCCGCATTCGTTTATCAACGTAGTTGCAGAAAAGGGATGGGGTGTATCTGAAGCACTTTCCAACTTGCCGATGAAAGCGGACCTTGACCAGCAAGTACAAGAGGCACTTGCTTCCACCGATGAAGCGGAGCGCCAGGAACTATACGGTGCGATTTTGAACACCTTGCAAGAGCAGTCGGCTTTTGTCCCGATTTCTTATATCAAGAAGACGGTCGTTCATCAAAAAGACGTGAAAGAGTTTGTCTTCCCGGCTAATCGGGATGAGCAGCCTTTCGACAAAATTGAAAAAGGTCAGGAATAACAGGAGGGCAACTTATGGTCAGCTATCTTATCAAACGGCTCTTTGCTGTCATTCCCATTATCCTTTTCGCCATCCTTTTAATGTTTATCCTGATACGCCTGTCGCCTGTTGATCCGGCAGAAGCGTACTTAGCAGCAGCCAACATTCATCCAACGGAAGAGCTATTGGCTGAGAAAAGACAGGAATTCGGATTAGACAATCCCTTGATCGTGCAATATTTTCAGACGGTCACAGAAATTCTTCAATTGGATTTTGGCAATTCCTACGTTACCAACACGCCGGTCTGGCAGGAAGTGGCAACGAGAATGCCTGCCACTATCCAATTGGCCGTCAGCAGCATCCTGGTTGCGATCGTGGTCAGCATCCCATTAGGGTTTTTATCTGCGGTATATAAGAATAGCGCAATCGATCATTTTAGCAGGATCCTTTCTTATTTAGGCGCCTCGATTCCACAGTTCTGGCTGGGCTATATTTTGATTTTCTTCTTCTCGGTGAAACTGGATCTGTTCCCGGTAGAAGGAAGAGGGACTTGGCAGCATTTTGTGCTGCCAAGTCTAACGCTGTCTTTGGCATTGATTGCGATATACACGCGTCTGCTTCGGGCAAGTGTGCTGGAAGAAATGGAAGAAGTGTATGTCTTATATGCAAGAACCAGAGGAGTCAAAGAAAAAGCGATCATGGTAAAGCATGTGCTCAGAATTGCCATCGCTCCCATGCTGACAGGACTAGGCATGAACCTAGGAAAGTTGCTTACCGGTACGATTATAGTGGAACAGGTTTTTTCTTGGCCTGGGTTCGGCCGGTTTTTCATCGAAGCGATTTTCAACCGGGACATACCCGTGATCCAAAGCTACGTCGTTTTAGCAGCTTGTTTGTTTATTATTTGTAATCTGATTGTCGATATTGTGCAATTGTACTTGGATCCGCGCATTTCATGGAAGGGAAGGGCCGAATATTGATTTCTAGCATACGAATTGGCACTAAAAGCAAATGGGCGCTTGTCATCTGTTCGGCCATCCTTTTTGTTTTTTTCCTGGTCAGCATTCTGGCTCCATGGATTGCCCCGCATGATCCGATCCAGGTGAATCTGGCATTGAAACTATCCCCGCCTTCATGGGAGTATCCGTTGGGCACAGACCATTTAGGCCGCTGCAACCTATCACGTCTGATGTATGGCTCAAGGGTTTCTTTGGGCTTCGCTTCATTGATTTTTGCAGTCTCTTTAGGCGTAGGGCTGTTTGTCGGCACGATTGCAGGATATCGCGGCGGATGGATCGACCTTTTCCTGATGCGTTTTTGCGACGGAGTCATGGCATTCCCGAACCTGGTCCTTGTCCTTGGCATCGTCGGTTTGTTGGGGCCGGGCCTTTGGCAGGTCGTGTTAGCGCTCATGATGGTCCAGTGGGTCTACTACGCCCGCATGATCCGTGGGTTGGTCGTCAGTTTGAAAGAGCAGAATTTCATAACGGCCGCAAGGATTAGCGGTTCTTCCACCAGCAAGATCATTCGGCGCCATATGATTCCGAACGTGCTGCCCCCGATTATGGTCATGGGGACACTTGAAATGGGATGGGCGATCATGGATATTTCGGCTTTGTCGTTTTTGGGACTTGGCATACAGCCGCCTACGCCCGAATGGGGCGCGATGATTCAAGAAGGCAAGAACTTCATACGAAGCCAACCCGAACTGATGCTTTATCCAGGCATAATGATTTTATTGGTTGTCATTTCTTTTAATGTTTTAGGCGAGTCATTATCGGAACGATTCGGTGTAAAAAGACGGTTTTGAAAGGGGAACGATACAGATGGAGAAACAAGGCAATGTGTTGCAAGTGAAAGACTTGAATGTTGCTGTGGAGTCAAAGCAAGGGGTGCTCCCTTTGGTTCAGAACCTTCACTTGGAATTGAAACCCGGAAAGGTTTTGGGACTGGTCGGCGAAAGCGGCAGCGGTAAAACCATGACTTGCATGTCCCTTCTTCAACTTTTGAACCAGAAGACTATGCGTGTAGAAGGAAGCATCAAACTGCATGGCAAGGAATTGAATGGTTTAAAAGAAAAAGAGATGCGCAGCATTCGCGGGAAAGACATTGGCTTCATCATGCAAAATCCGATGAATGCCTTTACTCCCGTGTATACCATTGGCAATCAATTTGTTGAAACCATCCGTATCCATACCAATTTGTCAAAAAGACAAGCCATCGAACTGGCGATTTCCTCTTTGGAAAAAATGGACCTGCAAGAACCTGCCAAACTGATGAAGATGTTTCCTTTCCAACTCAGTGGAGGGATGCTGCAACGGGTCATGATCGCCATTTCGATGTGCTTGCGGCCTTCAGTCGTGATTGCGGATGAACCGACAACAGCGCTTGATGTGACAACGCAACGGCAAGTTCTTCAGGAACTGGACCGGCTTAGAACCGAATGCGGGACTTCTATTTTATTGATCTCACACGATCTCGGGGTGATTTCTGAACTCGCAGACGATGTGGCTGTTATGCAAAATGGTCAAATTGTCGAAAAGGCGGATGTCTACCGCCTGTTTGACCAGCCGAAGCATGATTATACGAAAAAACTGCTGCAGGCAAGACCTGCTTTGCCGGTGAATCGAGAGTTGAGCAAACTTGTTATATAATCTGGACATATACAGGACGGCTTACCGGAAAGGAAGAAAAGAGTCTATGAATATCTTGGAAGTAAAAGAAGTATCGCATTCATATGGCCCTTCCCGGTCTTTTTGGCGGCCATCAAAAGACCAGCCGGTGCTTTCCGAGGTTTCTCTTTCTATAGAACAAGGTATATGCATGGGATTGCTTGGGACAAGCGGTGCAGGAAAAAGCACTTTAGGAAAAGTGATTTTAGGGCTTGAAAAGCCGCGGAAGGGCCAGGTGGTTTTCCAAGGACAGGATCTTTATGCGATGGATGCGGCCACCCGTAAACGAATCCGAAGAGACCTACAAGTCGTCTTTCAAGACAGCTATTCCTCCGTGAATCCGCGCTTGACTGCGGAAAAGATTATCGGGGAACCATTGGGAAACTTTGAGCGGCTTTCTCCAACAGAACAAAAAAGGACCATCGCCAATCTAATGGATATGGTCGGATTGAATGCTGAAGATATGAAAAAATATCCACGGCAATTCAGCGGAGGGCAATTGCAGCGAATCAGCATTGCTAGGGCCATCGCATTAAAACCGAAAATGATTGTTCTGGATGAGTCGGTAAGCAGCCTCGATATGGTCAACCAGAAAAATATATTAAGGTTATTGGACGATTTAAAAGCTGAACATGGACTCTCTTACCTCTTTATAACTCATGATATCCGGGCAGCCTATTCAATTTCAGATTCTTTGAGTGTCATGGAAAAGGGGCGAATAGTCGAAGTCTGTGAAGATAAAAATGAGGTCTTCACATCGCAGCAGCCTACCGTAAAGAACTTGGTGGCTTCTATCCTGCCTGAACACCCACGGAACCGGACGATCTCGCGGGCATAACAAGTAGCGGGAAAAGTAAAAGCGATATACCAAACCATATAAAAATCCTTCAGAAGAATACATTTCTTCTGGAGGATTTTTATATGCTTGGACCTGATAAATCTTATCGAATGGTCGCTTCTCTAATACATCACCGCTGCAACAACCCCGCAGTCGGTGGTCTGTTTTATTAGAGCGAGAGAAGGGTATTCTACTATATATTCCGCATTAAATTGCTGATAATCAGGCATAAGGAGGACAAAATGGATTACATTTGCCTTGGAAAGTCGGGACTGCGTGTCCCGAAATACATTTTAGGAACGGTGCCGTTCAGCGGAACGAACGGGTTTGAAGCAGCGGGTGACATCAAAGAAGATGCAGCTCGCCGCATGGTGGACCTGTCACTGGAGGCTGGGATCAACATGTTTGATACGGCGAACCTGTATTCAAAAGGCGATGCAGAGCGGGTACTTGGCGCAGCCATCAAAGGGCGCCGGGATGAAGTGCTGCTGACTTCGAAAACCGGATTTCCGCTAAGCGAAAACCCGAATGTCCGCGGTGCTTCGCGGAACAATATCCTGTCTTCGATCGACGAGTCGCTGGAGCGCCTCGGGACGGATTATCTCGATGTCTATTTCGTGCATCTTTGGGACGGGCAGACGCCAGTCGAAGAAACGGTGGAAGCGATGACGAGCCTCGTGAAATCCGGGAAGATCCGGCATTGGGGCGTATCGAACTACAGCGGCTGGGCGCTGGCAAGAACGTTCTCGGTTGCGGAGCAAAACGGTTTTATTCCGCCGATCACCCAGCAGATCTACTACACGCCGGAAGCCCGCGAAGCGGAATACGAGCTATTGCCTGCTGGCGCGGAACTCGGCATCGGTTCGATGATCTGGAGCCCGCTCGGTGAAGGGCTCCTGAACGGAAAAATCGGGCGCAATAAAAAAGCGCCGGAGAATACGCGCCAAGGCGCCGGATGGCCGGAGCCTTGGGTACAGGATCAGGAACGGCTATACGATGTGATTGATGTGCTTGAAGAAGTGGCTGCGAACCACAACGCTTCGGTCCCTCAAATCGCCTACGCATGGGTGCGGGACCGCCCGAATGTCGGCCCGATCGTCATCGCCGCCCGCAATGAGGAGCAGTTGAAAGAAAATATCGCTTCTTATGAGATTGGGCTGGCGCCAGAAGAGCATGACCGGATCGAAGCCGCTGCGAGGCCGGCGCCAATCTACCCGAATTGGCATCGGGCGATGAATTCAATGGAGCTTGCCAGCCCGTCTGAAATGGCTTACTTGAACGGCTATAGGAAATCGATGGGCATTGAAGAATAAAACAGGCCTTCGTGCACCATAAGCGCCTGTCCCAGAGCAGAAACGGAGGCTCTGGCACGGGGGCTTTTTTTATTTTGTGCGAAAGCCGATTCAGGGAATAGTTTAAGAAATTTAAGGGAATGAAGAAACTAACAAGTCGCGGAAGCAAAGGGCTTTCAGCGGAAACGGGGTACAGCCGGGTCCCTTTTTGCATGTTTTCAGTGCGCCGGAATATTTATTTGATATTTGATTGTGCGCTTTTGAAAGGAATGGCATAGGGAGCCAACGGCCGGTCCGGCTCAAGGCACGCCTGATTTCATTTCCCGGCGAGGCTGATCCGTTCGAAAATCAGGCTCTCCTTTTTGCGTGCATACATAGGGGGAGGGGTTTGACAGAGCCTCCATTATTCCGTAGTATAAACACTTGTGATTAAAAAAATCAGGAGGGGTACTATATGAAGAAAGTAACCAATGTCTTCTGGATTGCGTTGGCGCTTGTCGTTTTGGCTGTAGCCTATGGAGCGATAGCACCAGACAGTTTTGCAGAAGTTACCGGGAATATAGAAGGATTCCTGACCACATCGTTCGGTTGGTATTATTTATTGATTGTTTCGGTCATGGTTCTGTTCTGCTTGTTTTTCCTCATCAGTCCGATGGGGCAAATCCGTTTAGGGAAAGACACCGACAAACCGGAATTTTCGTACGGCACATGGATCGCCATGCTGTTTTCAGCAGGCATGGGGATCGGACTTGTGTTCTGGGGGGCGGCGGAACCGCTGTCCCATTTCGCCATCGACCCGGCTACGGCAGAACCGGGAAGCGTTGAAGCTTTCCGCGAGTCGATGCGCTTCACATTTTTCCACTGGGGCATCCACGCTTGGGCGATTTATGCAGTCGTCGCGTTGTCGCTTGCTTATTTCCAATTCCGCAAAGGCGAGCCGGGGCTGATTTCATCCACGCTGAAGCCGCTTTTCGGAGATAAAATGAACGGCCCGCTGGGTGTGCTTGTAGACGTCATCGCTGTTTTCGCGACAGCAGTCGGCGTCGCCACGACGCTTGGCTTCGGGACTATCCAGATCAATGAAGGACTTGCTTTTTTGATCGATGACATCCCTGGAGACAATTTCACAGTCCAGCTGATCATCATTGCCGTCATCACGGTCTTGTTCATGATTTCCGCATGGAGCGGGCTTAGCAAGGGCATCAAGTATTTGTCGAACACCAATATGGTATTGGCCATCGCATTGCTTGTCCTGGTCATCATACTGGGGCCAACTTTGCTGATCCTGAACATGTTCACCGATTCACTGGGCAGTTATTTCCAGAACCTGGTCCAAATGAGTTTCCGTTCTGCGCCGGTCAATGGCGAGAACCGGGCATGGATTGATGGTTGGACAATCTTCTATTGGGCATGGTGGATCTCCTGGTCACCGTTCGTCGGGATTTTCATCGCCCGCGTTTCAAGAGGGCGGACCATCCGTGAATTCCTGGTGGGGGTTTTGTTGATTCCGACCTTCCTCAGCTTTATCTGGTTCGCAGCATTCGGCTCAACAGCCATGGATGTACAGCAAAGAGGGACGGATTTGACAGGGCTGCTTACTTCAGAAGTGCTGTTCGGCGTCTTCAATGAACTGCCATGGGGCATTATTTTGTCCATCATTGCAGTCATGCTCATTACCACCTTCTTCATCACTTCTGCAGACTCCGCGACATTTGTCCTCGGGATGCAGTCGACAAACGGTTCCTTGAACCCGGCGAACACAGTCAAGCTGACATGGGGAATCGCCCAGTCGCTGATCGCGGTGATCTTATTATCTGCAGGCGGGCTCGATGCCTTGCAGACCGCGTTGATTGTCGCCGCTTTCCCGTTCTCGTTCATCATGCTGTTGATGATGGCTTCGTTCTTCAAGTCCGTCAGCATCGAACACCGGGCCTATAAAAGAAAACGCTAAAACCGCCGCTTCGGCGGTTTTTTGCTGTTTGAAAGTGTATAATGGAGATTATGTTTAGATTGAATGGGGGACTTTTTATGAACGAAAAACCACATGTACTGCTGGTGGACGGCATGGCGCTTTTGTTCCGTTCTTTTTTTGCGACATCAGCGGTCGGCCAGTACTTCCGCACGTCTGAAGGGCTAGCCACCAATGCGGTGCAAGGCTTCGCTCGCCACGTGCTGGCGGCGAAAGAGATGATGAAACCGACCCATATGGCGGTCTGCTGGGACATGGGAGCCCATACGTTCCGGACGGATATGTTCGAAGGCTATAAATCGAACCGCCCGGCGCCGCCGGATGATATGCTCCACCAATTCGATCTGGCGAAGAAAGTATCGGAAGAGCTCGGCTGGATGAACTACGGGGAAAAAGGGATTGAAGCGGACGATTTTATCGGCTCGTTCACAAAGCAATGGAAAGACAAAGCAGAGTTCACTATCATCACAGGCGACAAGGACATGCTGCAATTGCTGAATCCTTCTGTTAAAATCGCATTCATGAAAAAAGGGTTTCATGTGTACGATGTTTATACAGAGGAACGCTTCAAGGAAGAGTATGGCATCGAGCCGGCCCAGTTTGCAGACGTCAAAGCGTTCATGGGCGATGCAAGCGACGGCTATCCGGGCGTCAAAGGGATCGGCCCGAAAACCGCCCTCCAGTTGATCCAGGCGCACGGATCGGTCGATGGTGTGCTTGGAGCGATCGACGAACTGAAGCCGGCGCAAAAGAAAAAGATAGAAGAGCATAAAGAAATGCTTCTCCTATCCAAGGAATTGGCTGTCATCAAATGCGACATTCCGCTCGAGGTTTCTTTAGATGAAATTACAGTGCCGAACTACACGAACGATATGGTACAGAATTTTGACGGCCAGGAATTGAAACTGCTGGCCCGCCAATTGGAAAAAAGTGTGGCGCCTGTCAATCCGTTTGAGTAGGGACGATTTTGACGAACGTCAGAAATTTTTTATTCGCTCCATAGGAAACTGCCTGCAATTTACTGGGGCGGTTTCTTTTTCCGTTGTCGTGGACGTAGAGGATCAGGTCGTCCGGCTTTTCTTCAAAGCCGACAAGCGGCACCCAATGGTAATTGAAGACCGGTTTCGAGAACCAGCGGAATGAAAAATAGCGGTCGAATTTCACGGCAAGCGGCCGACCGGCGGCCAGCTCGCTTTTGACTTCCTCCAAGGAAGCCGCTTTTTCGATTTTGTACCGCTTGTCCGCGAGCTTCCGGAAATTCCGTTTTAGGCGCCAGGTGAAAAGCCCGACGCGGGTGGTGCCGAGTGCTTGATACACATCGTTGACATCCCAGTCCTTTTTTTCGTGGTGGCGGAGAATGGTAGCGGCAGTCGTAGGCCCGCATGCCGACCCGCGTAATTTTTCGTCAATTTTCTTATCGTATTGCGACATGCCGGCAAAAGGGATCAGGACTTTCATCGTTCCACCTCCAGATCGAAAAGAATTATTATTTTGTCAGGCCGCTTGCGCTTTTATCCAGCAAAGTCTGCAGTGCCGCACGGAACGTAATGAATACTTCCAGCTCCACTTGGATGCCGGCGTGGACGATTTCCCGGACAAAGCGGGGGTTGAAGCCGACATAGATCGGCCGGAGGCCCATCAGTTTCAAAGCGTTGTTCAATTGCGTCAGCTCAGTAGCGAGCACATTGTAATCGAAGGTTTCCACATCTTCTATCCGGACGCCGGTGAAATCGAAAATCACGCGTTCCGTTTCACGGTTTTTTTCAGCATGCTCCAGCACTTTCGTGCGGATCGTTTCAAAGCGTTCCGGAAACACGAAGCCTGCGATCGGAACGAGGATGGTATTCGGAACGATGGATGGGATGATGGGGGCTGACATATTCTTTATGACTTTTTCATAATGGGAAACCAATTGTTTCAATTCTTCAATTTGCTGTGTTTGATCCATGGGACACCTCTGATTTTAGTTAGTGATTCTATTATAACGCAAAAAAAGAATTAGACCGAAATCTAATTCTTTTTTGGGGGGTCTGCTTATTTTTCCTGGCTTGCAAGAAAGCCTGTGACCGATTCCGGCGATTTCGCATTTGCGCTGTGCAAATGAGCCGTCTTCTCGCCATTTTTGAAAATCAACAGGCTAGGAATGCCCATGACTTCGTATTTTTCAGCCAGCTCCGGCAATTCATCGCGGTTTACATCAAACCATTGGTATTGGTTGTATTCCTCGATGATCGGATCGATGAACATATCCATCCTTGTGCAGTCAGGGCACCAGCCAGCCTGGAATTTCACGATGACAGGCTGTGTTCCTGCAATCACTTCATTGAATTGTTCGGTTGTGTTGATCGGTTTCATAAAATCTCCTCCTAATCGCTTCTACAACAGTGTACCTTGTGTTTCGCTTTTCGAAAAGAATTTTTGCTTATCGCTGCTGAAGTTTTATTTTAGCGAAAACAGAAGAAGTTTTAACAAGGATCGGCAACGGAAGATTCGGAGCTGGTTCTGAACTGCTAAAAATTTAAGGATTAAATATTGCGAAAACAACGAAAATAATTTACACTAAAGAGCATAGAGAACGTTCTATTTTTTTTAACTAAAAAATGAATGAGGATTCATTCAAAAACACTAGGAGGGTTTTCGAGTGGCATACCAAATCAAAAAAGCGGCTGTCATCGGTTCGGGCGTCATGGGATCGGGCATAGCAGCACACCTTGCAAATATCGGAATTCCAGTCGTGCTTCTGGACATCGTTCCGCGCGAACTGACAAAAGAAGAAGAAGCCAAAGGACTGACTTTGGACAATAAAGGAGTACGCAACCGGATCGCATCCACTGCGGTGCAGAAATTGCTGAAACAGAAGCCGGCTCCGCTTGCGGCGAAAAAAAATTTGCAGCTGATTACAACGGGCAACTTGGAGGACGATCTGGACCGCTTGAAAGACGTGGACTGGATCATCGAAGTCATTGTCGAGAACCTGGAAGTGAAAAAATCGCTTTATGAAAAATTGGATGGGGTCAGAAAGCCAGGAACCATCATTACATCAAATACTTCGGGCATCAGCATCAACGCCATGGCGGAAGGCCGCTCAGAGGATTTCGGGAAGCATTTCCTCGGCACCCATTTCTTCAACCCGCCGCGCTACTTGAAGCTGCTTGAAGTGATTCCGGCGAACACGACTTCCCCGGAAGTGCTTGAGTTCATGACCCGCTTCGGCGAAGACCGGCTAGGAAAAGGCGTCGTCATTGCCAAAGATACGCCGAACTTCATCGCGAACCGGATCGGCACATACGGGCTGCTGGTAGCGCTTCGTGAAATGCAAAGCCGCGGCTATTCGATCGGTGAAGTGGATTCCGTAACAGGCCCATTGATCGGCCGTCCGAAATCCGCGACATTCCGTACATTGGATGTGGTAGGGCTTGATACGTTCATGCACGTTGCGAAAAATGTCTATGACCAGACGTCAGGCGAAGAGCAGAAAGTATTTGAAGCGCCAGCCTTCATGACGAAGATGGTCGAGAAAGGCTGGATCGGTGCTAAATCCGGACAAGGCTTCTTCCTGAAAAAAGACAAAGAGATTCTCGAACTCGACCCGGAAACAATGGAATACCGCACAGCCGGGAAATTGAAAACGCCTTCACAGGAAATGGCAAAACAGCAAAAAGGGCTTTCCGCGAAAATGAAGACTCTGGTTTATGCGAATGACCGCACAGGCGAATTGCTGTGGAACCTCTTCAAGCCGACCTTGCTTTATTCGGCGCAATTGCACGGCGAAATCGCCGATGACATCGTGGCAATCGACAACGCCATGAAGTGGGGCTTTGGCTGGGAACAAGGGCCATTCGAGACGTGGGATGCAATCGGCGTCCGCGAATCGGTTGAAAAAATGAAACAAGAAGGACACGAAATTCCGGCATTCGTTCAAAGCCTGCTCGACAGCGGCAACGAAAGCTTCTATAAAGAAGAAAACGGCGACCTCTATTTCTTCAATGGCGCGGACTACACACCGGTGCCGGTCAATGAAAAAGTGATCGACCTGAAGCGCTATAAGAAAAAACATGGCGTCCTGAAGTCGAATTCCGGTGCCAGCTTGATCGATCTCGGCGACGGCATCCTGCTGCTCGAATTCCATTCACACTCAAATGCCATCGGCTTGGATATCATGCAGATGATCAATTACGCGGTAGACGAAGTGGAGAAAAACTACAAAGGGCTTGTCATCGGCAACCAGGGCAAGAACTTCTGTGTCGGCGCGAACCTCGGGATGATCTTGATGGAAGCGCAGGACGACAATATCTTTGAACTCGATTTCACTATCAAGACGTTCCAGAATGCATTGATGAAAATCAAATACAGCTCCAAGCCGGTCGTTGTGGCGCCATTCGGCATGACACTCGGCGGAGGCGCGGAAGTGGCGCTGCATGCAGCTCATATCCAGGCATCGATGGAGACCTATATGGGCTTGGTTGAAGCCGGCGTTGGGCTGATCCCGGGCGGCGGCGGAAACAAGGAATTGTACATCAAACACTTGAAAGGCCTGCCGCATGGCGTCACGTTCGATTACCAGAACGTCGCAAGCAATGTTTTCGAAATGATCGCCATGGCGAAAGTTTCAACTTCGGCAGAAGAAGCGCGCGAAAACAACTTCCTGAACTTTACAGACGGCATCAGCGTCAATAGCGACCACTTGATCTATGACGCGAAGCAAGCCGCTTTGAATCTTTTCGAAAACGGCTATCAGGCTCCGGTACGCGATAAAGTGCCGGTTACAGGGGAACCGGGATATGCCACGCTGCTTCTTGGCGCAGAAGGCATGCTGATTTCAGGCTATATTTCGGAATACGATTTGAAGATTGCGAAAAAGCTTGCATTCGTCCTATCCGGCGGAAAGCTTCCGTACGGCACTTTGGTGGATGAACAGTACCTGCTTGATCTAGAGCGTGAGGCTTTCTTGAGCCTGGTCGCGAAACCGAAAACCCAACAGCGGATGCAGCACATGCTGGTCAAAGGAAAACCGCTCCGCAACTAAGGGCGAGATATTAAAGGAGGAAACAACATGCGCGAAGCAGTAATTGTGGCCGGCGCCCGTACACCGGTCGGAAAAGCGAAAAAAGGTTCTCTAGCAACTGTGCGCCCGGATGATTTCGGGGCACTGGTTGTACGGGAAGCGTTAAACCGGGCAGGATATGATGGCCCGATAGATGATTTGATTATGGGATGCGCTATGCCGGAAGCGGAGCAGGGCATGAACATCGCCCGCAATATCGGGGCCCTTGCAGGATTGCCTGATACAACACCGGCGGTTACAGTCAATCGGTTCTGTTCCTCCGGCCTTCAATCGATTGCCTATGCAGCGGAAAAGATCATGGTCGGTTCAGCCGAAGCGGTCATTGCCGGAGGCGTCGAATCGATGAGCATGGTGCCGATGATGGGCAACGTCATCCGCCCGAACGCGAAACTGGCAGAAACAGCTCCCCAGTACTATATGAGCATGGGACATACCGCTGAACAAGTGGCCACACAATATGGCGTCAGCCGTGAAGACCAGGATGCATTCGCTGTCCGCTCGCACGAACGGGCAGCAGCTGCGATCGCAGCCGGCAAATTCGACGAAGAAGTCGTTCCGGTCGAAGTGACCAAGCGCTTTGTCGACGAAAACAACAAGTACCAGGAAAAAACATTCATGTTCGAGATGGATGAAGGCGTACGCCACGGCACGAGCATCCAGACATTGAATAAATTGCGCGCTGCATTTTCTGCACGCGGTTCAGTAACGGCGGGGAATTCCTCGCAGACATCGGACGGCGCAGGGGCACTGTTGGTCATGGACCGGGAGAAAGCGGAAGCACTCGGCTTGAAGCCGATCGCAAAATTCCGTTCGTTCGCAACAGGCGGCGTGCCGCCGGAAGTCATGGGAATCGGACCGATCGTAGCCATTCCGAAAGCATTGAAAATCGCAGGCCTTTCGATTGAAGACATTGATGTTTGGGAATTGAACGAAGCTTTCGCTTCCCAGTCGCTCGCAGTCGTCCGCAACTTGGGCATCGATATCGATAAAGTGAACTTCAATGGCGGCGCCATTGCACTTGGCCATCCGCTCGGTGCAACAGGTTCGATCCTGACCATCCGCATGATGAGTGAGTTGAAGCGCCAAGGCAAGCAGTTCGGCGTCGTGACCATGTGCATCGGCGGCGGAATGGGCGCAGCCGGCGTCTTTGAAATGCTGTAAATCAAATTACTTGATAAGAATTCCCGCTATAAATTTCATACTATATACACCGCTTCGGCCGCTTTGGGCAGAGCAAAGACTATTGCTCCTGCGCAAGCTCGTCGCAAAAGAGTCACCCAAATGCTTTGGGCGCCTCTTTGGCTTCCGCTAGGAGCCGAGAAGAACACTCGTCTCCTAGCTCCGCCTAGCCCGTGGACGCGCCGGCGCTGGAAACTCACTTTGTAAAAGCGAGTTTAGGCATATCCATTATTTATAGAAGATATGGAGCAAAACAGCGCAGAAAACCGTACTGCTCCTGCAGCACTCCGTGCTTCGTCGCAAAGTACCGGCCAAATGCTGTTTGGCCGATACTTGCCTGCAGGAACAGCGAAGTGCATAGCGCGAAGGAGCAAGCGGTTTTACGCAGCTGTTTTGCGGAATATCTAGAACCTATCAAAGAAAATGAACGATAACTAGGAGGAATTCACAATGGCAGAAGAAAAAACATTGATCAAAGGCGGCAGTTTCCTAATTGAAGAAGCGGACCTTTCCCGGGTTTTCACACCGGAAGATTTCACGGAAGAGCATAAGATGATTGCGAAAACGACGGAAGACTACGTGAACACAGAAGTCATGCCGGTCGTCGAGAACTTGGAAAACCACGAATTCGAACATTCTGTCCGTTTGTTGAAATCGGCTGGAGACCTGGGCTTGCTGGGTGCAGATGTGCCTGAACAATACGGCGGCCTCGGGCTAGATAAAATCGCTTCTGCTTTGATCGCTGAAAAGATGTCCAAAGCAGGCGGCTTCGGTATTACGCACGGCGCACACGTCGGAATCGGTTCATTGCCGATCGTGCTTTTCGGAAACGAAGACCAGAAACAGAAATACCTTCCGCGCTTGGCAACAGGTGATCTGATTGCTGCATACGCGTTGACTGAGCCTAGCTCAGGATCCGATGCACTTGGTGCGAAAACGACTGCCCGCTTGAATGAAGCAGGCACGCATTACGTCTTGAACGGCGAAAAACAATGGATCACGAACGCAGGATTTGCGGATGTCTTCGTTGTGTACGCAAAAATTGACGGCGAAAAATTCTCTGCTTTCATTGTAGAGCGCGCTTACGACGGTGTTTCAGTCGGACCTGAAGAGAAAAAAATGGGTATCAAATCTTCTTCAACACGTACGTTGATCCTGCAGGATGCGCAAGTGCCTGTTGAGAACTTGTTGGGAGAAGCAGGGCGCGGACATGTGATCGCGTTCAACATCCTGAACATCGGCCGCTACAAATTGGGCGTCGGCACAATCGGCGGCGCAAAATATGCATTGGAATTGACCATCCCTTACACAAACCAGCGCCAGCAGTTCAAGACGCCGATTTCATCTTTCAACTTGACGCGCGAAAAATTGGCGACAATGGCTTCTCAATTGTATGCCCTTGAAAGCTCCGTCTACCGCACAGTCGGCTTGTTCGAAGACCGCATGAGCGGCTTTACAGACGAGCAGCACGCAGACGGCAAACTAGTTGCTGATTCCATCGCTGAATTTGCAGTGGAGTGTTCCATGAACAAATTCTTCGGAACAGAGACGCTTGATTATATCGTCGATGAAGGCGTTCAATTACACGGCGGCTACGGCTTTATGGCTGAATATGAAATTGAGAAAGCTTACCGCGATTCACGCATCAACCGGATCTTTGAAGGAACGAATGAAATCAACCGCCTGCTTGTACCAGGCACTTTGATCCGCAAAGCGATGAAAGGCGAACTCCCATTGTTCGAGCATGCACAAAAACTCCAGGAAGAGCTTTTGATGATGATGCCGGAAGAAATCGGCACAGAAGCATTGGCACAGGAGAAATACTTGGTGCGGAACGCGAAGAAGATCGCGCTTTTAGCGGCTGGCCTTGCGGCACAGACCTACGGAGCAAAACTTGAGCAGGAGCAGGAAGTGCTTGTGAACATCGCGGACATCGTCAGCAACGTCTTTGCAATGGAATCAGCAGTCTTGCGTACAGAAAAAGCGATCGCGGCTTCTGGCGAAGAAAAAGCGAAACAGAAATTGCTGTACACGCAGATCTATTGCCAGGAAGCATTCGACAAAATCGAAAAAGACGCAAAAGAAACTTTGCTTGCAGCTATCGAAGGCGACAACCAGCGCATGATGCTGTCAGCATTACGCAAATTGACGCGCTCGACTCCTTATAACGTCATCGCGAAAAAACGCGAAGCGGCAGTTAAATTGATCGAAGTTGAAAAATACGTCGTGTAAGAATTTTTTAAAACGCAGCTCAGGCTGCGTTTTTTCTTTGTTCAATTTCTATGGCAGATGGAGAGTAGTAAGGCATGAACAGGCATTTTCCAGTTATGTGCTCATAGAAGTACGGAATGTGCTCATAGAGCCTTAAAACCGCTCATAGAGAATAAAAACGTTAATCTTTTATAGAATTAGAAAACTCCATCACAATAAACACAGGCACCTAAAATAAATGAACATTTTTCTTCGTTCGACCGGCTAGCTGGATTTTGGTAAGCTTGAAGAAAAGGAGGTTTTATTGTGATTACATATTATGCTTATCCGAAATGCACAACGTGCCGCAACGGAAAGAAATGGCTTGATGAACACGGTGCCGAGTACCGCGAGATCAATATTGCTGAAGCGCCGCCGTCCAAGGAAGAGCTCCGCAAGATCTACAAAGCCAGCGGCATTGAACTGAAGAAGTTCTTCAATACGAGCGGCATGAAGTACCGTGAGCTTGGGCTGAAGGAAAAACTGCCGGAAATGGGCGAGGACGAACAGCTGGAATTGCTGGCTGGCGACGGGATGCTCATCAAGCGGCCGCTTGCATGGGACGGGGAGAAAACGACGCTTGGTTTCAAGGAAGACGTCTATGAAAATACCTGGAAGTAGAGCCATACATTTCTTGTGTTTCCCATATGTTTATGTCAAACTAAAGGGGAGCAAACTACATAATTTGGAGGGTTTTCGATGAGCACACCACAAGAACTTCGTTATTCAAAAGAGCATGAATGGGTAAAAGTAGAAGGCGGTACAGCACGCATTGGCATCACTGATTTTGCACAGGCCGAATTGGGCGATATCGTTTTCGTTGAATTGCCGCAAGTTGGGGACGAACTGAAAAAAGACCAGCCTTTCGGAAGCGTTGAATCTGTAAAAACCGTATCGGAACTTTACGCGCCGATTAGCGGCAAAGTGGTTGAAGTGAACTCTGAGCTGGAAGACAGCCCTGAATTTGTCAACGAATCTCCTTACGAAAATGCGTGGATGGTGGTAATCGAATCTCCTAGCGAAGCTGAAGTAGGCGAGTTGATGACAGCTGAGCAATATAAAGAAATGATCAACGAGTAATCTCAAAGCGCCTCCTTTTGGCGCTTTTTTTATACAGATTTTCTTTCATACCGATCTAGTGAGGTGTTGGCTTATGGAAAAAGTAATCGTGGTGGAAGGGATCAGCGATAAGACGCGGATCGCGCCGCTCATTGCAGAACCCGTGACGATTCTTTGCACAAATGGTACAGTAAGTGCATCGAGGCTTGAAGAACTGCTGCTGCCATATGAAGGCCTGGACATCATCATCCTGGTCGATGCGGACAAATCAGGAGAGAAATTGCGGAAATTGGTGAAGCGCGAATTTCCCGAAGCCCGGCACTTTTACATCAGCCCGAGCTTCAAGGAAGTGGCGGCCACGCCGATCCGCAACTTGATCGATGTTCTGATTTCAGCAAACGTTCAAGTCAATAAGTTATTAGCTGAGGGATGAAACGAAATGGAAGAATGGACTCATAAAGAATGGCTGAAAGAAAAAAACACGAACACGGTCGCCGCGTTTTATTTGTATACGCCGATGTGCGGCACATGCAAAGTCGCTTCCAAAATGCTCGATGTGGTTGAAGAGCTCCTGCCGGACATGCCGATGGGCAAAGCGGACTTGAACTATGTGCAGGAAATTGCCGGACTCTATAAAGTGGAAAGCGTGCCTTGCCTGCTCATCACAAAGAACGGAGAGCTGGAAGAAAAGATCTATGCATTCCAATCGGTGCCTTATTTATACGAAAAGTTAAAATCTATTGACGGATAAAGTGAAGCGTGGTAAATTGAATTTCTGAAATCAATTAAATATCGTCAACTCTTATTAAGAGTGGTGGAGGGAAGTGCCCTATGAAGCCCGGCAACCGTCATGAAAATGAAATGGTGCCAAATCACACAAGGCGAAAGCTTTGGAAGATGAGAGATCGGTTTAACTTTTAAAGTTACCCTTCTGCTCAAATTTGCGCAGAAGGGTTTTTATTTTGAGGCGGGAGTGTTTAGGAATGATCGAATTAAAACAATTATCGAAAGTGTTCGATACCGGTAAAGGTTCACTGACCGCAGTGGACGGCGTGGACTTGTCAATCGGCGGCGGCGAGATCTTCGGTATCATCGGCTATAGCGGCGCCGGAAAAAGTACATTGATCCGTTTGCTGAACGGGCTTGAAAAGCCGACAAAAGGTTCTGTCGTCATCAACGGGCAGGACATCACGAATATCAGCAGCGGTGAGCTGCGGAAGGCGCGCCAGAAAGTCAGCATGATTTTCCAGCATTTCAATTTGCTTTGGTCGCGCACCGTCAAAGAGAACATCGAGTTCCCGCTCGAAATCGCCGGTGTCCCGAAAGAGAAACGCGCAGCGCGCGTCCAAGAACTGGTGGAACTGGTAGGCTTGGGTGGACGTGAGAATGCATACCCGTCCCAGCTGTCAGGCGGCCAGAAGCAGCGCGTCGGCATTGCGCGCGCACTTGCCAATGAACCGGAAGTGCTGCTATGCGATGAAGCAACGTCTGCACTCGATCCACAGACGACGGACTCGATTCTGGACTTGCTGGTGGACATCAACAAGCGCCTTGGACTTACGATTGTGCTGATTACGCACGAAATGCACGTCATCCGGAAAATCTGCCATCGCGTCGCCGTCATGGAAGGCGGCCGGGTCGTAGAGATGGGCGATGTGCTCCGCGTCTTCCAGGCGCCGAGGGAAAACATCACCAAGCGATTTGTGGCGCAAGTGACAGATACGGAAGATTCACAGGAGACGATCAAGCATCTCCGCGAGTTGTATCCGGAAGGCGTGCTGGTAAAACTGGTCTTCGTCGGGGACCAGACAGAGCAGCCGATTTTGACCAAGTTGATCCGGAAGCATCCGGTCGATATCAATATTGTGCAAGGGAATATCGCCCATACACAACGAGGAGCATACGGAACATTGATTTTGCAGATAAAAGGCTCTCAGCCGGAAGTTGCTGAGGCAATGGCATTCTTGAATGCGGAAGGCGTCCAGACGGAGGTGATGGCAAATGATTGAGTCATTATTCCCGAACGTCGACTGGCAGGATATGTGGGAAGCCACGCTTGAAACATTGTATATGACGGCTATGTCGACGCTCTTTACATTCGCCATCGGCCTTGTGCTGGGCATCGTCCTATTTTTAACCGCACCTAAGCAATTATGGGCAAACAGCATCGTGAATTGGCTGACTGGCGCATTCGTCAATATTTTCCGGTCGATTCCGTTCATCATCTTGATCATTTTGCTGATTCCGCTTACGAAATTCATGATCGGAACCATCCGGGGGCCGAATGCGGCATTGCCGGCGCTGATCATCGGGGCAGCACCGTTCTATGCACGCATGGTGCTGATTGCATTGAAAGAGATCGACAAAGGCGTTATTGAAGCGGCGCGTTCGATGGGTGCAAGCACATGGACGATCATCCGCAAGGTGCTGCTGCCGGAGTCGAAGCCGGCGTTGATTTCCGGAATTACGGTTACGGCCATTGCCTTGGTCGGCTATACCGCGATGGCCGGCATCATCGGAGCAGGCGGTCTTGGCACGCTGGCTTTCCTTGATGGCTTCCAGCGCAGCCGCCAGGACGTTGTTCTGGTAGCGACCATCCTGATTTTGGTCATCGTTTTTGCCATCCAGTTTGTCGGGGACCGTTTGACGGTGAAATCAGATAAACGTTAATCTAAAATTCCATAATAAAAAACACCATAGAAAAGGGAGCGTACACACATGAAGAAACTTGTAACAGGAACATTATTGGCAGCATTGGCATTGGCAGGCTGCGGTGCAGAAGAATCCGGCAGCGGCGGATCCGGCGGGGAAGAGTCAAGCACATTGAAAGTGGGAGCGTCCAACGTACCGCATGCGGAGATTCTGGAGCAGGCCCAGCCCATCCTGGAAGAACAGGGTATTGAACTGGAAATTGAAACATACCAGGATTATATCTTCCCTAACCAAGATCTTGAATCAGGCGAAATTGATGCCAACTACTTCCAGCATGTCCCTTATTTAGAATCACAAATTGCCGAGAATGGCTATGAGTTTGAAAATGCCGGCGGCATCCATATTGAACCGATCGGAGTTTATTCCCAAAAATATAAGTCGCTTGAAGAACTTCCTGAAGGCGCAACGATCCTGATGAGCAGCTCTGTTGCAGACCATGGACGAATCTTGTCCATGCTTGAAGCGCAAGGCTTGATCACTTTGGATGAGTCGGTGGAAAAAACAACAGCCGAAGTAAGCGACATTACAGATAATCCGAAGAACCTGCAATTTGAAACAGATTACGAAGCGGCGATTCTTGTGCAAATGTATGAGCAAGGCGAAGGCGATGCCGTGTTGATCAACTCCAACTACGCGATTGATGCCGGATTGAACCCGCTTGAAGATTCCATTGCTCTTGAAAGCTCGGATTCACCATATGTCAACATCATTGCTGTCCGCAAAGGCGATGAAGACAACGAAAACGTCAAAGCCTTGGTGGAAGTGCTGAAATCTGACGAAATCCAAGATTTCATCCTTGAAGAGTGGGGCGGCTCAGTAGTGCCGGTCGACTAATAAAATGAACAAAAGGCCCCTGAATCAGATTCGGGGGCCTTTTGTATTTTGCTGAAGGAGTGGGAAGAGGAAAGGGAAGTTTTAACTTTGTTGAAATAATAAAAATATTTCGCGTATTGGAGATTCTATTAACTTTTTTTTACCTTTGTGATACTTTTGGATAATAAATAAAATACATTTGTTCATATAGGGAGGACATGGAAGTGAAGTTTAATTTTGGTTTATTGCCGAGAATTATTGTGGCTATCGCTTTAGGGGTGTTGATCGGTTCGTTTGCGCCGGAATGGCTGGCCCGGAGTTTTGCTACATTCACAACGATTTTTGGCAACTTTCTTAATTTCATTGTGCCATTGATCATTCTCGGATTTATCGCACCGGGAATTGCCAAATTAGGCAAAGGATCGGGAAAACTGCTTGGATTGGCAACGTTTTTCGCGTATGCGTCGACTATTATCGCTGGTACGATGGCATTTTTCGCAGCAACGACGATTTTGCCGAATTTCATGCAAGGCGGTTCGTTGAGCGCAATCGATGATCCGGAACATGCACTCGCAACTTCGTTTATCGCGCTTGATATGCCGCCGGTGTTCGGCGTCATGTCTGCGTTGATACTGGCATTCCTGCTCGGAATCGGCATGGCTTCCACCGGAAGCAAGACGATGTTTTCGTTTTTTGATGAATTTCAGGCAATCATCGAGAAGACAATCACGTACGTCATCATCCCTCTTCTGCCATTCCATATTTTCGGGATTTTCGGAAACATGGCCTATGGCGGGGCGGTTGCAGAGATTCTTTCACTCTTTGCTGTCGTATTCGTCATGATTATCATTTTGCATTGGGTCATGCTGCTGCTGCAATATACGACAGCCGGCACACTCAATGGCCGCAATCCGTTTTCATTGCTGAAAACGATGCTGCCGGCATATTTCACGGCCCTTGGTACTCAATCTTCAGCAGCGACAATTCCAGTCACCGTCCGGCAAGCCCGCAAAACAGGTGCTAACGAACGGGTCATTGACTTCGCGGTTCCATTGTTTGCAACGATCCATCTATCGGGCAGCACGATCACAATCGTCTCTTGTGCGGTCGGCGTCATGCTATTGACAGGCGATGTCGCTTCTTTCGGAAGTGTCCTTCCCTTCATCCTGATGCTGGGCGTCACGATGATCGCAGCACCTGGTGTACCTGGCGGAGCGGTTATGGCCGCAATTGGTTTGTTGGAAACCATGCTCGGATTCGACTCTACTATGGTCGCTTTGATGATTGCCTTGTACTTGGCGCAAGACAGCTTCGGAACAGCGACGAATGTGACGGGAGACGGTGCTTTAGCAATGATCGTCGACCGGTTTACTAATGGGAAGCAGGCAGCGAAACTATAGGACGGCGGTTTTAGAGGGGTGAAACGTCTTTCTGGAGCGGAAAAAACTCCTCATCGCTGGAATAGAAATGGAAGTATTAGGAATGTTTTTCTAATTGCGACTATTCGGCCATGTATATACGCTCTCTTAAAGCTGTGTTAATATAATTTTCGGAACATACACACAAGGGGGCTTTTACATGAAGAAATTATTGGTCATCGGATTTTCAGCAGCTTTGCTTCTTGGAGCATGCAGTGAAGAAACCGCTACAGACACAACAAAAGAAGAAACAGCTGGCACCGAAGAAGCAGCAGGATCATCTGCTGATATGAAGCAGGAAATGATGCGCTTCTATATGTCAGTACCGAATACAATCAATGCAAACGACGCAGACTTGAACGCTTTTGAAGCGGCGCAGGCAGATGCATCCCTTCCGGAAGGCGAAGACTTGCAGAAGATGAAAGATGCAGCTAAAACAGCTGCAGAAAAAACAGCTGCTGCAGTAGAAGGCATTGAAATCCCTGAAACACTTGAAGATCAAAAAGGCGAGATTGAAGAAGCGTTGGCGCTGATCAAAGAATCGTACGATATGAAAGCGGATGAACTGACAAAGGAAGCTTCTTTTGAAGCGGCAACTGCGAAATTCCAGGAAGCGGACGATAAGTTCAACGGTTTGTTGGAAGCGCAGGAACTGAATCCTTCAAGCATCCAGAACGAAGTAAGCCAATAAGAAACCCAGAAGCCCGGCGGTCCTCCGCCGGGTTTTTGAATTTATTGGAAATTCGCATGACAATTGAGCTATTTTCTGTAAAATATAAAAGCTTTGGTTTTAATCTGGAGTCAAAGGGTATAACATAATAGAAAATTACAAACCAAGAGAGGGATGACCAACTATCGATTCACATGGCTTAGAACGTACCGAGAAAATGGAGCAAGCCTTCAGGGATGTACACGGATTCGGAATTGACGAGTATACAAATGACACAGACAAGATTGTACAAGTGGAACAGCGCAGGGAAGCAGATTACCGGCAGGGGCAGCAAGTAGCCGCCCGACTCGAACGCCAAGTACACGGACATTCATAAATAGAAATTGCAGAAAACCAGCCAGTGCCTTAAGGTGCTGGTTTTTTCTTTGGCCGGATTTCTCATTTAGCCTAAGGTTATTGAAAAAACGTAAAGGAGAGCGCACCTCCTGATTGAGAAGAGATTTCAGTGGAAATACAGGTAAATAAAATGGTTTTATCAATCCTGAACATCCGATTTAAAGATTTGCTACTATGCCTAATTTCAGGTAAGATTAGAATGATACTAATTAAGGATGGATTTCCATTCTATATTAACTTACTGGAGGTATTTAAATGTCAACTTTGGTCATTAAAGATTTACACGTTAAAATCGAAGATAAAGAGATTTTAAAAGGTGTAAACTTAACAATTAATACAGGTGAAATCCATGCCATCATGGGGCCTAACGGTACAGGGAAGTCCACTTTGGCTTCTGCTATCATGGGTCATCCGAAATACGAAATCACATCAGGATCGGTCACGCTTGACGGGGAAGACGTTCTTGAAATGGAAGTTGACGAACGCGCCCGTGCAGGCCTGTTCCTGGGCATGCAATACCCAAGCGAAATTTCCGGCGTTACCAATGCCGATTTCATGCGCTCTGCGATCAACGCGCGCCGCGAAGAAGGCGAAGAGATTTCATTGATGAAATTTATCCGCGAATTGGATAAAAAGATGGAAGTCCTTGATATGGACCAGGAAATGGCTCAGCGCTATTTGAATGAAGGTTTCTCAGGCGGGGAAAAGAAACGCAATGAAATCCTTCAAATGATGATGATCAAACCGACCTTCGCCATTTTGGATGAAATCGACTCCGGTTTGGATATCGATGCATTGAAAGTTGTTTCAGAAGGCGTCAACCAGATGAAAGGCGAAGATTTCGGCTGCTTGATCATCACTCACTACCAGCGTCTCTTGAACTACATCACACCGGACCAAGTCCATGTCATGATGCAAGGCCGCGTCGTGAAATCCGGCGGCAAAGAGCTTGCGCATAAATTGGAAGCGGAAGGCTATGACTGGATCAAAGTTGAGCTTGGCATCGAAGACGAGACAGTAGGACAAGAAGCTTAATTGGAAGGGGAGACTAACGTGACGGTTGAAACAAATCTTAAAGTGACCGAGCAGGACGTGCGCTCCTTCTCGGCTTCGAAATCAGAACCGGAAGAGTTTACGAACCTGCGCGTCCAAGCGCTGGCAGCTGCGGAAGCATTGCCGCTGCCGAAACCGGATAAAACGAAAATCACGGCCTGGAATTTTACAGAGTTTCCGGTCCATTCAACAGAAAGCTCCACGTATTCTTCATTAGGAGAGCTTCCTGAAGAAGTGAAATCACTGGTGGATCTTGAACAGAAAAACCTGTATATCCAGCACAATAATACACCGGCATACTCATCGCTTTCCGAGGACTTGAAAGCGAAAGGCGTCATCTTGACGGATATCTTCACTGCCATCCGCGACCATGCGGACATCGTAGGGAAGTATTTCATGAAAGATGCGGTAAAAGCCGAAGAGCATAAATTGACAGCATTGCATGCTGCTTTATTAAACGGCGGGGTTTTCCTTTACGTTCCGAAAAATGTCGTTGTTGAAGAGCCTGTCCAGGTCATCTTCATCCATGACAACGAAGACGCGTCATTGTTCAACCATGCGCTGGTGGTTGCGGATACGAGCAGCCAAGTGACATATGTCGAAACGTATATTTCGACAGTGCCGCATGCCAACGGATTGGCAAACATCGTTTCCGAAGTCATTGCGGAAGACAACGCACAAGTCACTTATGGTGCAGTCGATGTATTGGCGGAAGGCTTCACAACTTATGTCAACCGCCGCGGCGTTGCGAAGCGCGACTCGCGCATCGAGTGGGCATTGGGCATGATGAACGACAGCGATACGATTTCTGAAAACACGACGTATTTGATCGGCGACAATTCCGTCGGCGACACAAAAACAGTGGTGGTCGGACGCGGATCCCAAAAACAGAACTTCACAACAAAAGTTATCCACTGGGGCAAAAACTCAGATGGCCAAATCCTGAAGCACGGCGTCATGAAAGATTCGGCATCATCAATCTTCAACGGCATCGGAAAAATCGAGCACGGCGCTACCAAGGCGAATGCCGAGCAGGAATCACGCGTATTGATGCTCAGCCCGCAAGCCCGCGGAGACGCCAATCCGATTCTTCTGATTGATGAAGATGATGTAACAGCAGGGCACGCCGCATCGGTCGGCCGTGTCGATCCGCTTCAATTGTTCTATTTAATGAGCCGAGGCATTTCAAAACAAGAAGCTGAACGTCTTGTAATTCACGGCTTCCTGGCACCAGTTGTAAATGTGCTGCCAATCGAAGGCGTTAAAAAGCAATTGACGGAGGTTATCGAAAGGAAAGTCCGCTAATGATATCAAAAGAGATTAAAAGCTATTTTCCGATCTTGAACCAGGAAATCAATGGCCATCCGCTTGTCTATCTGGACAGCGCGGCTACTTCACAGAAGCCGGTGCAAGTGATCGAAGCGCTGAAGCATTATTATGAATTCGATAATTCAAATGTGCATCGCGGCGTTCATACACTTGGCAACCGTGCGACTGAGAAATATGAAGGTGCACGTGAAAAAGTACAGAAGTTCATCAATGCTTCTTCGACAGAGGAAATTGTCTTTCTCCGCGGCACGACAACCGCCCTTAACCTGGTGGCCCAAAGCTACGGGCGTGCTAATGTCGAAGAAGGTGATGAGATTGTCATCACCTATATGGAACACCATTCAAACATCATTCCATGGCAGCAGTTGGCGAAAGAACGCGGTGCTGTCCTGAAATATATCGAACTTGAAGAAGACGGCACCATTTCATTGGAACAGGTCCGTTCAGCCATTACGGACCGCACGAAAATCGTCTCGATGGTTTACGTTTCCAACGTGCTAGGCACGATGAATCCGGTCAAAGAAGTGGCTGAAATCGCGCATGGTGTCGGAGCTGTCATGGTCGTAGACGGCGCACAAGCGGCGCCGCACCTGAAAATAGATGTGCAGCAGCTGGACTGCGATTTCTTCGCATTCTCAGGGCATAAGATGGTCGGACCGACAGGAATCGGCGTCTTGTATGGAAAAAAAGCCTTGTTGAATGAGATGGAACCGGTTGAGTTCGGCGGCGAAATGATCGATTTTGTCGGACTTTATGATTCGACATGGAAAGAACTGCCTTGGAAATTTGAAGGCGGTACGCCGATTATTGCAGGAGCTGTCGGATTGGGTGCAGCAATCGATTTCCTTAACGAAGTCGGCCTGGGTGAAATCGAGAAACATGAACACCAGATGGCTGCATATGCCATGGACAAGATGAACGGAATCGAAGGGCTGCAGATTTACGGTCCGAAAGATCCCGCGAAACGGGCAGGCATTGTGACATTCAACTTGAATGATGTCCACCCGCATGATGTTGCTACCGTCCTGGATATGAGCGGCATTGCAGTGCGCGCAGGCCACCATTGTGCGCAGCCGCTGATGAAATGGCTGGAAGTCTCAGCCACAGCCCGCGCAAGCTTCTACTTGTATAATGACGAGTCGGATATCGACCGCCTGGTGGAAGGACTGCGTTCAGCAAAGGAGTATTTCAACGATGTCTTCTAATAATTTAGATCAATTATACCGGCGCGTGATTATGGACCATTACAAGACTCCGCGGAATAAAGGTACGCTTGATTCAAATAGTGTTAATATAGAGATGAACAACCCGACTTGCGGAGACCGCATCCAGCTGACCTTGCAAGTCGAGGACGGCATCGTCAAAGATGCGAAATTCGATGGCGAAGGCTGCTCGATTTCAATGGCTTCTGCTTCCATGATGACGCAGGCAGTCAAAGGGAAAGACGTAGACACCGCTTTAGAGCTATCGCACATTTTTTCTGACATGATGCTCGGCAAAGATTATGACGATTCGATTGACTTGGGAGACATTGAAGCCCTTCAAGGGGTTTCACAATTCCCGGCTCGCATCAAGTGTGCGACGCTTGCTTGGAAAGCCATGGAAAAAGGTGTACAAAGCGAAGAAAAATCGTAACTTAGAACGGAGGAACGGCGATGGCTAAAAAAATGCCAGAAATCGGCGATTACAAATATGGGTTTCATGACAAAGATGTCTCGATTTTCAGATCCAAGCGCGGTCTGACGGAAGATATCGTTAGAGAAATCTCGAAAATCAAGGAAGAGCCTGAATGGATGCTTAAATCCCGCTTGAAAGCTCTTAAATTGTTCTACTCAATGCCAATGCCACAATGGGGCGGCGACTTGGGGTCATTGAACTTCGATGAAATTACGTATTACGTAAAACCATCTGAGCAAAGCCAGACTTCTTGGGACGAAGTACCGGAAGAAATCAAAGCTACATTCGACAAACTCGGCATTCCTGAAGCGGAGCAGAAATACCTTGCAGGCGTTTCAGCGCAGTATGAATCCGAAGTTGTTTACCACAACATGAAAGTCGAATTGGAAGACATGGGCATCGTCTTTAAAGATACCGGTGCCGCACTTCGTGAAAACGAAGACCTTTTCAAGGAATATTGGCAATCGGTTATTCCAGCTGCCGACAATAAATTTGCAGCATTGAATACGGCCGTATGGTCAGGCGGATCGTTCATCTATGTTCCAAAAGGCATTAAAGTGGAATCTCCGCTGCAAGCTTATTTCCGCATCAACTCGGAAAACATGGGCCAATTCGAACGTACTTTGATCATCGTTGATGAAGGCGCAAGCGTTCATTACGTAGAAGGCTGTACCGCACCAGTTTACACAACCAATTCATTGCACTCAGCAGTAGTTGAGATCATTGTGAAAAAAGATGCTTACTGCCGCTATACAACGATCCAAAACTGGGCAAACAACGTCTACAACCTTGTAACGAAACGTGCATTCGTGGATGCGAACGGTACAATGGAATGGATTGATGGCAACATTGGTTCGAAATTGACGATGAAATACCCGGCTGTTTACTTGAAAGGCGAAGGCGCACGCGGCATGACCTTGTCAATTGCAATCGCCGGTAAAGGGCAGCACCAGGACGCCGGAGCGAAAATGATTCACTTGGCTCCAAACACTTCATCTTCAATCGTTTCGAAATCCATTTCGAAACAAGGCGGTAAAGTTTCATACCGCGGGATCGTCCACTTCGGCCGCAAAGCTGATGGCGCCCGTTCAAACATCGAATGTGATACATTGATCATGGACAATCAGTCAACTTCTGATACAATTCCATACAATGAAATCTTGAACGATAACGTATCTTTAGAGCATGAAGCGAAAGTTTCAAAAGTGTCTGAAGAGCAATTGTTCTACTTGATGAGCCGCGGCGTTTCTGAGCAGGAAGCAACAGAAATGATCGTTATGGGCTTCATCGAGCCATTCACAAAAGAACTTCCAATGGAATATGCGGTGGAAATGAACCGCTTGATCAAGTTCGAAATGGAAGGCTCTATCGGTTAATAATTACTTCAGTAACCCTTGGCATGACTTAAGTCATACCAAGGGTTATTTTTTTGATTTCTTTCATTGCTGGATAGGCAGACGGCAGCCCCGGTTCTATCGGCCTGAATAAAATCGGGCAGTTTTGCTGCTTGTTATAAGGGTATAGGAGGAACGAAGAGAAAATCCAAGGAGGTAGTTTGCATATGAGCCAAAAATTCGATGCATTGAAAGAAAAGCTGAGCAGCGCAGACTTGGGGCAAGCGAAAGATGTCATGATGGAAGCGAAACAAGCTTACGAAGATGGCCAAATCGACGAAAATGAAAAGAACGAACTGATGGAATCGGCTAAATCCGTAATCGGAGACAAAGGGATTGGCGGGATTTTTTAAGTAAGCGTAGCTGAATATGTTTGGGAGAAAAAAGCTCAGCCTTCGGCATACAATATATATGCTGAAGGCTGAGCTTGTAGACAAAAGAATAATTTTTCAATTAGATGAATAAAACTAATGGAAGCTGTGTTGGATCCTCCACTTCAGGCGGACGCTTTCCGCGGGCTCGCGCCGAACTAACAAAGAACCTGTGCTCCT
>NZ_JBQJJG010000001.1:0-483465 GCF_052078085.1 Planococcus sp. FY231025 | reverse complement strand
TCTGTTAGACAGGAAGTTGCTATTGAGCGCATTCCTGAGCCTTGGTCTGTTAGACAGGAAGTTGCTATTGAGCGCATTCCTGAGCCTTGGTCTGTTAGACAGGAAGTTGCTATTGAGCGCATCCCTGAACCTTGGTCAGTAAAAGCTTAATCACTCCAAAAAAAGAACGGCCCGCTCAAATGAGCTGGCCGTTCTTTTGCATTATCATTTCTTTTCATAACCGGGTTTCCCCAGCAATTCAAACATATTTTGCTTGTATTGCTCGACCCCCGGCTGGTCGAACGGATTGACTCCGGATAGGTAAGCGCTCATGGCACAGGCTTTCATGAAGAAATACAGCAGATAGCCGGTGTGGTACTCATCAACCTTCGGCACTTCAAGCCCCAGGATCGGCACGCCGCCTTCCACATGCGCCATTGCTGTGGCTTCCATCGCCTGCTGGTTGACTTCATGGAGGGATTTATCTACAAGGTAATTCAGTCCATCGCCGTTTTCCTCATCAAATGGAATTTCCATTTTTGCCTGGTCCTCCACAAAACTGACCATCGTTTCAAAAAGCATCCGCCGGCCGTCCTGCAAATATTGACCCATAGAATGCAGATCAGTCGAGTAGATAACAGACGCCGGGAAGACCCCTTTGCCCTGCTTCCCTTCGCTTTCCCCGAACAGCTGCTTCCACCATTCGTTGATTCCGGCCATGGCCGGCTCAAAGCTCGCAAACACTTCAACTGAATAGCCGCGCATGTTAAGGATTTGCCGGTATGCTGCATAAAGGTATGCAGCGTTGTCTTCAAGAGACGAAGTGGACAGCGCCTTCTCAGCTTCTTCCGCCCCTTTTAGAAGCGCACGGATGTCGATGCCGGCCACAGCAAGCGGCAGAAGTCCGACAGGTGTCAGGACGGAATACCGACCTCCGATATCATCTGGGATGACAAATGAGGTGTACCCGGCATCATCGGCTGTTTTACGGAGCGCCCCGGCTGCTTCGTCAGTAGTGACAACGATGCGCTCCGCTGCTTCATCTCCGTATTTCTCCATCATCCAATTGCGCAGGATACGGAAAGCGATTGCCGGCTCAGTAGTTGTGCCGGACTTTGAAATGACATTCAGCGCCACCTCTTTGCCTTCCAGGTACATGATCAGGTCATCGAGATACCGGCCGCTAATGTTCTGCCCTGCGAAAACCACTTCCACTCCGCCTAGATTGAATGCAGGCTGCAACAGATCCTGGACCGCTTTAGCCCCCAGATACGAACCGCCAATGCCGATCACTACCAGGACATCGGCCGTTTCCCGCAGTTTCAGTGCTGTTTCTTCCAGTCTGGCAAGTTCAGAAGCGTCCATTCCTGATGGCCAATCGAGCCAGCCGAGAAACTCTGAGCCCGCTCCTGTTTTATTATGGATTTTCTGGTGTGCAGCGGACACGAAATCAGCCAGTGCATCCAGCTCCACCTGTCCTACAAATCCTTCAATGTATTTCCTGTTTAACGTCAGCGCCACATGAACAACCCCCACTTTTTAAGATAGTTTCATTTTACCATTTTTTGATTGCATAGAGACGGGTTTACAACAAATAGAAGCCGACGCCCATGATCAAATAGGCTGCCAATAGCGTCAACCCTTCAAACCAGTTGGATTCGCCGTCATTGATGATATTGATGGCCAGAAAGACGGCAGTTACCATAGCGACCAATTCAGATAGCGTGAAGACCAATGGCATCTGGACAGGCATGAACAATGACACCAGTACCAATACAGGGGCGACGAACATCGCAATTTGCAAAGTGGAGCCGATCGCTATTTCGACAGCAACATCCATTTTATTTTTCATGGCCATGATCAAAGCCGAAGCATGCTCGGCAGCATTCCCCACGATTGCCACGATGATGACCCCGATAAACAATTCAGACCAGCCGAGCTGTTCTCCTACGTCCTCGAAGGTGTGCACAAGATTTTCTGAAACGTAAGCCACGATCAATGTCGCAATAAGCAGAATCAGAATGGCTTTCGGCTTCGACCATTCCGGTTCCTCGTGGGAATGCTCCACTTCCGGTTCTGCATGGGCATAGACCCCGCGGTGGGTGACCAGCTTAAAGAACAGGCCAGCCAAGTATAATGAAATCATGATAACAGAGATGCTGACGCTCAATTGGATGGTCTCCCTTTCATTCATCGTCATTGCGAAGACTTCCGGAATGACAAAAGCGACAATGACAGCGAAAATCAAAAGTCCGGAGTTATGCGTGGCATCATGGACATTGAATTTCTGGCGCTTGAATTTGATGCCGCCCAAAAAGAAAGACAGGCCGCCCACGAGCAGCAGGTTCCCCAGCACCGATCCCGTCAATGAAGCGAGGACAACGCCGATAAGGCCAGCCTGTAGAGCGAAGATGGAAATGATCAGTTCCACCGCATTCCCGAACGTTGCATTCAGCAAGCCGCCGATTCTCGGTCCGCTAACGATGGCCAGACTTTCGGTAGCGCGCCCCATAAAGCTCGATAATGCAATTACGACGACTGAGCAGATGATGAACATCGCCATGCTGGGCCAATGAAAGACCGACCCCATCACTGTCAACGGGACGCCAACCAGGACGATTAAACCGAAAACACGATTCATAACTTCACCCTTTCAACCCTTTTAGCATTCACATACCCTTCCTATCCGAAACGCTAACTCCAATCCAAAACGAAAAACAGGCCCCTCATAGAAGGGCCTGCCCGTTATTGGTTTTGTGTTTTATCAATTGCGCATTGTTTAACAAACTCATCAAACAACCGAATAGAAGCTTCATCGCCTTGTGCAGCGAATTCTTCCGGATGCCATTGGATTCCCATGACAAATTGGTGGTCATCGCTTTCAAGTGCTTCCACCAATCCGTCAGCCGCGCGGGCTGCCACTTTCAGCTTGCTCGATACATCCTTTACGCCTTGGTGATGGAAAGAGTTCACGTGGAAACTTTTTTCTTTCATGATATCCAGCAATTGGCTGCCTTCTTCAAGCTCTACTGAATGGGTGCGGTGGGTCCGCAGCGCCATCTGTTTGTGCTGATAAAGCGTACCTTCGAATTGGGATTCGAGATCCTGGTAATTCGTGCCGCCTAATGAAATGTTCAACATCTGAAGACCCCGGCACATGCCGATAAATGGCTTATCAAGTTCCAGGAAAGATAATATCAATTCTTTTTCATATTGATCGCTCCCGGGGTAAACAGCACCGAGCTTCAAATGAGGCTCTTCTCCGTACAATGTCGGATTGATATCGCCTCCGCCTGTAACAATCAAGCCATCCAGCCGCTCGCAAAGAGCAGGAATGTCTTCTTCATCTACAATCGGAACAATCAGCGGCAAACCGCCTGACTGCAGAATGGCCTGCCCGTAGACAGGATCCAATGTATACATTTGATCTTTCTCGACTCTAGCAGTAATGCCGATAACCGGCTTTTTTTTATTTTTCATTTTATACCCTCTCCCTAAAAAACGTTCCGGCTTTATTTACCCCTCTCTTGAATTGCTAAACCTGCAAGCTATTCACGCCAAATAAAATACCAGGCAAAAGCCTGGCCATTTCACTTCATTCATCTGCCGGATGGAAGTTGAACCGGCTTAAATCAATTTTTCCATTCATCGACACTTCCACTCCTTCTTGCTGAAGAAATGTCTGCTGGGCAAAACGGGCCTCCGGATCCTGGATCATGATCTGGCCCTGGGCATTCACCACCCGGTGCCAGGGCAAATCATATTTGCTGCTCATGCTGTGAAGCAGCCGGGCAACTTGCCGTCCTCCGCGAGGGCTCCCCGCACAGGCTGCCACTTGTCCATAAGTCATGACCTTCCCCGGCGGGATGGCCTTGATAGTACTGATCGCTTTCTCTGTAAATGGCTGCATCGTCTTTTCAATCCTATCTTTTCATCGGTTGTGCATCGATTATTTCGTATGCTCTTTCAATTCACCGCCTAATGCACCTTCCTTGTACCGTTCAACTACATTATGGCTGAATTGGAACAAAGGAAGCTTTGCCGTCTCAAGGGACATGCCATCGCTATGATAATGAAGGTATTTATAATAGTCGATCATATGGACAATCACTTCTTCGAGTCCGCGAATCGACTCTTCCTCTTCAAATTCCAGCGGCTTGTCCAGTTTGATTGTTTTCATATCTTCTGCATAAAGATCCTTTAGTCCATCCAGATTCTTTACGGTCTGATCGAACAACAACTGCCTTCTCTCAAAACGGTAATGATGGCGCCAATAGACAAAAATCTCTTTGGCGATGCCCAAGCTTTTTGCGCCGTCAGAAGCATTCAGCCCCTTCTCCACACAAATTTCATACATGATCTTCTTTAAGGATTTTTTATATTCCCTTTCAATAAGCCCCTTATACTGTAAGTATCTCATAAAAAAACCTCCCTGGCTTTTGGCAAAGATTATTTATGGAACTTTAAACGTTTCGATATCTTTTGGCCGTGTCGACTTCTTCGATTCTGATCAATTCTCCATAAATCTTGGCATCATGTATTTTCTCCCCGATATAATAAATATCCGGTTCGAGATTTGCGAGTTTTTCCTTTATGCTTTCCATTGCTTGAATATCCCCTTTATAATCACTTCCTAAATGGAAAAGCCCAAAACGGTTTTCCTCTCCCCATTCCGCGATCTTCAGGAAAAGTTCCATCCTTGCTTCCGCAACCTTTTCGCCTGGCCGGCTGCCTTCGAGGTGCAGGTAAAGGATTTTTTCTGTTCCCAGGACGTAGCAGGCTGTTACAAGCTCGTTCTCCTGGTACGCGCCGAAAAGATGCAGGTGCGGCCCAAGCGCACTGATTAACGCTTCGAAATAATCATCTGTAAAGAAGTAATAGCTGTCCGCATCGTCCCTGCGCCTCACCTCAGAATAATAAAGCGCTAAAAATTCAAACATATGCCGGACAGTTCCAAGTTTCCTGATCACGACTTCCGGCTTCCCGAGACTTTCCTTTAAAAGATCATCCAAATGCAATTCTTTGGTGAAAGTTTTGTACATGGGTGTCAATTTTAAATGGCCTTTGAAAGGAAGGGCATTGCCCTGCAAGGGGTGGAATCGGATAAATTCAGCAATAATCTGCTGCTCCCGGCAAAAGGAAGAGAACGCATTCCGGAATGCATCAACCAAAGCATCAGGATCCTGGCGGCTCCTAATGACCGGCCCCCCATAGCCGAAAGGCGTCGATACATCAAAAAAGCCTTCTGGGTTTCCTTCGATCGGTCGTTTGATAAAAGGGTAAGCCACTTCCCCATCTCTATCGGAATAATAGAAAAGCAGGGCTTCGCCAGGATCCAATTTCAATGCACTTAAAAAATATTCCCTCGCATAGTACACGTCGGTGATTTGCATCATTTCGAGTACGTCTTGCCATCGCTTCTTATCTTGCAGGGAAATCACCTCATACATCCTGCTCCCCCCTATTTCTATCGCTGAACATCACTTGAACACTGTTTGCAGCTTTTCTTTCGTTCCTTTTCTTTTTTGGGTTCCTGTTTTGGATATCGTGTTCAGCATTTCAACGATGAAAGCCAGCAAAGTACCGACAATCAGACCGAACGCTCCGGCCACTCCTAAACTGAAAACCAGGTTCTCCTCGATCGGCGAAGCGGAAGCAAGCTCAGGTGCACTTGAAATCAGCGTCAGTTCATTGGTGATCATCATTTTTGGCGCTTCTTCAATGAAGATGGTAGCTACTGCATCCGCAATCGCTGCTGCTTCTTTTCTGTTATTGCCCGTTACGGTGATATTGTAAATCTGCGAATCCTCTGTTTTTGCAAAGGCAATTTGGTCATGTAGGACCCGGATAGAAGTTTTGTCCTCTAAACCCATTTTCATAATTACTCGCTTTAAGACCTCAGGACTTCTGATAATGGCAGCTGAAGTCTGGTCGATGGCAGGGCCATCGAGGGCTGGGAGAGCTGCTCCTTCCTGCGAAACCTCCGGCGCTTCCCCGATCAGAATCTGGCTTGTTGCCTGATATTCAGGGGTCACCACATAACTAATGAAAATCCAAACTGCTCCAATCGATACCAAGGCGGTAAACAGGATGAGTTTAAGCCTTTTTCTGAGATTTTTAATGATATTTAAAATCAGTATTTTTTTGCCCATCAAATTTTCCTCCTTTTAAGCAGAAAGACATAACGAATAATTCATTTCTTAAAATTCAGATAATTCTAGTTCCTTTATATCACACTTTCCTAGTTCAATCTACTTTAAATCGTAAAAAAACAAAATAAAATTAATGTTTTTTGAGTAAATAGTCTAGTAGTATAACATTTAATTTTCCGACATTTATTAAGGTAGGTCCTTTTGCTTATTAAGAGGTAAGAAAGAAAAGGATTTTCAACCTTAATAAAAGCTTTCAGCACACGTTTTTACGCAAAAAAAAAACGCTACTCCAGCTAGGAAGCAGCGTTTCAATCAGTCATTCCAAAGTCCGATAATTCCATTTCTCCGGTAAATCACTTTATTGTTTTCTAAAGTCTTTAAGACTCGTGATAAGGTTTGGTGTGGGATATTGAGATCCAGTGTAATTTCCTTGATGGTTTTAAAGAGAACACCTTCCTGCGTGGCATTTTTCATGAAATAATCCATGAACCTTTCGCCTGTTTCCGCAATCCGATCCGGTTCAGCAGCAAAACAATTTCGGCATTCTTTCAAAACCCTCTGTTCGGTGAATGGCCGAGATTCATAAATGCTGTTTCTGGCTGACATCATATTCTCGCCTCCCAAATTTTTACTTAGATCATCTTATATTTACATATATACCCTTAATTTAATTTTTTATTCAGTTTTTTTCTTTTTCTCATAACTTTTTTGTTATTTTTTACACAATAAAACCCCTTGCCCAGTGGGCAAGAGGTTTAGTGCTAGGACTTCATCATTTTTTCGAGGAAATCTTTTAATACGTGTACTCCCATAACGCAATCATTCAGAGACGACCACTCTTTCGGATTATGGCTGATGCCGTCTTTGCTTCTGACAAAGAGCATCGCCACCGGGATGTGCCGCCCAAGAATCATCGCGTCATGACCGGCTCCGCTTGGAATGTATACAGGATCAATACCGAATTTCCGAAGGGATTCCGCCAGCTGCTCTTTCAGTTCTTCTCTGATCGGCACCGGTTGGATTTTTGTATTTTGCTTGATATTCAATTGAATGCCGCGCCTTTCGGCAATTTCAACCGCTTCTTTCTGTACCGCCTCCAGGAGCCGGTCCCGAGGCTCTTCCTGAATATCCCGGATATCTGCGTGCAGCACCACTTTCTCCGGTATGACGTTTATGCCGTTCGGCAGCACTTCAAGCTTCCCAATGGTTGCGACCGCTGTTTCACTCACTTTCCCTGGAAACTCCGGAAGCTTGCTGATCAGCTCTCCAGCAGCGACCAGCGGATCTCTGCGCCCTGCCATCGGTGTATTGCCGGCATGCCCCGCCTCGCCTTTGAATTCAACTTCCAGCCAGGCGGGGCCGGCGATTCCGCTTACAATCCCGACCGGCTGATCCGCCTGTTCGAGCTTTTTCCCTTGTTCGATATGGACTTCGACGAACATTTCAAGCTCAGACACATCGCGCTTCGCTCCCTTGAATGCCGGTATCGAACTGCCATAACGCCCAAGCACTTCTTCAAGCGTCTCGCCATTATAATCACGGAGCTGTTCCATTTCCGCTTCTGTAATTTCCCCCGCCATCGCTCTGCTTCCAGTCAAGCCACTGTTGAACCGGGACCCTTCTTCATCGGTGAATATGATCATTTCATACGGCTTCTCAGGAGTATAGCCAGTCTCTTTCCAGGCTTCCACTACTTCCAAAGCAGACAGCACGCCAAGCGGACCGTCAAAATTCCCGCCATTCGGCACACTGTCCACGTGGGAACCGGAAGCCACCGCTTTTCTTCCATTATCCCGCCCGGGCAGCCTGCCGAAGACGTTTCCTGCGCCATCTTCTTTCACATCCAGCCCAGCTTCTGCCATCCAGGACTTCACGAGCTCTTTCGCTTTTTTTTCTTCATCCGACAAGCCGGGCCGCTTCACGCCTCCTACCTGGGTAAAACCGATTTCGGAGAGTTCATGCAGCCGTTTCGCCAGCCGTTCCCCGTTGATGCCTGAATGCGACAGTCCTGCATCATAGCTTGCCATTAAATCTTCGAATACCGGATTTTTCACTGCCATACAAACACCTCCATTATCTTATTTATTCAGATAAGCCCATGCATATTGCGCGTAAAGTTCAGCTCCTGTTGCAAGTGCGTCTTCATCGACATTGAATTTCCCGTGATGGTGCGCCCATTCGGTGTCCTTTTCAGGATTGCCGCTTCCTACAAGTGCAAAGCTTCCCGGCGCTTCGTCCAGGAAGAACGAGAAATCCTCCCCGCCCATTGTCGGTTTTTCATGGTAGAGCACATCTTCACCGAATGCTTCCTTCGCAACTTGCTGCACCAGTTCCGCACTTTCTTCGCCGTTGATCACCGGTTGAGTGCCCCGGATATATTCGACAGTTGCGCTTCCGCCATAAATGGAAGCTGTCTGTTCGGCATAAACCTGAAGCTGTTTTTCAATGTGGTCCCGTACTCCCGCATCAAAGCAGCGGACGGTTCCTTCGATCTCTGCGTTTTCAGCAATGATGTTGAACCGTGTGCCCACTACCATTTTGCCGACCGTGACGACCGCAGCCTTTTGCGGATCGATTGTACGCGAAACGATCGACTGGACGTTCATGACAAACGAGGAGGCGATGATTGCCGCATCGATGCAATCCTGAGGCATGGCTCCATGTCCGCCCTGCCCTTTGAAATGCACCTTGAAAATATCTGCCGATGCAAATGACGGCCCAGGATTGCAGGCCACTTTATGGGTCGGCATCTGTGACCAGATGTGGATGCCGAAAACGTCATCCACCCCTTCCATCGCACCTTGTTCAACCATCGCTTTTGCACCGGTGGCTACTTCTTCAGCCGGCTGGAAAATGAAGCGCACCGTTCCCGGAATGTCTTCTTTGACTTCAGCCAACGCTTTCGCAGCTGCCAGCAACATCGACGTATGGGCATCATGGCCGCACGCATGCATTTTGCCGGCGGCGCCGGATTTATAGGGCAGATCCGCATTCAGTTCTTCCACGGACAACGCATCCATATCCGCACGCAGCGCAACTGTGCGCCCTTCTTTGCCTCCGGTCAACGTGCCGATCACGCCGGTAGGTTCGGTCTTGCGACATTCAATGCCCAAATCCGTTAAAAATTCGTAAACGAACTGAGAAGTATTGTACTCTTCCCAGGATAATTCCGGTTCACTGTGGAGCTTTCTTCTAATTTCAATTGTTTTCTCATGGTTTTCTTCCAATAGTTTCGTGATGGTTTTATTGATCATGCTATAGTCCCTCCAATTTTATAAGAAGCCGACGAATATACCTGCCAAAATGACGGAGACGATGGTCACTGTGATAAATCCGGCCACGAGCATCGGCGGCAGCATGTAGCTGGTCAATACATCTCGCTCGTCTTCATCTTTCGTCAGTGAGTTGATCACCTCAACCGTAATAACATAATCGGCCGGGAATCCGTAAAGCGCCGTCAATGATACGGCAAACGCCATTTCTTTGCTGATTTTCAATAGCTTGCCCACAATGAACGAAAATATATACATGCCTGCCACACCAAGTGCAATCAATGTAACGAGCGGATAGATAAGATCCAACATCATTTCCGGCGTCGCGTTCTTCAAGCCGTCAAACACGAAGAGGAGCAATCCAAGAATCGCAAATCCGAAACCGTTTGCTTTTTGAAGCGGATGGCGCTCAAGAAACCCGATGCTCCGGGCAACAACTCCAAAGAACAAGCAAAGTACGAACGGGCTGATTTCAACATATGGTGCTGCGAGCGTTGATACGATATACGCTGCATAGCCCACCAGCGCAAGCCGTGTGAACTTGAAGAAATCCGTATTGTACTGAGGCGGCATTTTCGCGAACATGCGCGGTTCCCGGACTTCTTCGCCTGGTTTGATTTGGGCTTCCGGCCCTTTTGGCAAAAGCGCAAGCTCGTTGTTTCTATATTTCTGAAGAAGCGATCTGCCTTCACGCTTCAGCATGATCGATGTCAGCGGGTATCCGGCAAACCCCTGCATAACATAAATGACGATAGCAAATACGGCTAGTGTCGGTAAACCTGCCGCTTGTGCCCCTTCGGACATGATCAATGCCGACACGACGCCGCCGACTAAAGGAGGAATCGCAACTACAACTGTTTCAAAATCAAACAGCAGCATCCCGATGCCGAATAACGCCGCGATAATCCCTACGATACCGGAAAGTGCAATCAAGATCGTTTTCCATTGCGCTTTTAGTTCTTGCAGCGACAGCAAGGTCCCCATGTTCACGATCAACAGATAAATGAGCATGGTGACGACAGCCGGCGGTATCCCTGCAATTGCCACGATTTCGGCCGGGAAGAATGTCCAGTAGCCGATGAGGAACAAAAGTCCGCTAATGAAAATCGACGGAATCCATGCCTTTGTCCGGATGGATACCGCCTCTCCGATAAATAAGATGAATACAAGAATTGATAAGGCCAGCATTTGAGCCATTTTTCTTCCTCCTTGACGTTTTCTAGCGCTTCACTGAGTGAAAGTGCTGATGCAATATTAGCACATTCTTACCAAAGGATAAATAGAATAAAGAGATTATTTAGAAATTGCAGATTTTAATGATAACGGTTACAATTGCAGTATATTGCATTTTGCAGCACGAAAAGGCATTCTGGATTTTATTTTTTCGCCGTGTTTAGAATCCTGCATTAGAGGTATGTGGATAAGATAGGTTTTTTTTACTTTAAAGGAGGATGAAGCAATGGAAGGCAAACATTATATCAATGGAGAATGGTCTACTGAAGGTGACGGCATCATCGATGTGATGAATCCGGCTACAGGTGAAAAATACGGAACCGTGCCAAACGGCGGTGAACAGGAAGCGACCGCTGCAGTGGAAGCAGCAGCGGCGGCTTTTCCTTCCTGGTCCAAGACGACCGTATATGAACGGGCTGCCCTGCTGATGAAGTGGCACGATCTGCTGCTCGAACACAAGCAGGAAGTGGCGGAAATCATGACAAAAGAAATGGGCAAGCCGCTTGCTGAGGCGATCGGCGAGATCGAATATTCCGCTTCATTCATTTCTTGGTTTGCCGAAGAAGCAAAGCGCTCAAACGGCCGCCTGGTGCCAGCCTCAAAAGAAGGAAAACGGATCCAGGTGTTGAAGCAACCTGTCGGAGTCGTCGTATCAATCACCCCATGGAACTTCCCTGCCGCGATGATGGCCCGAAAAATGGCGCCTGCGCTTGCCGCTGGCTGTACGTTCGTAGCGAAGCCTGCCAAACTGACGCCTTTGACGGCAGTGCGCATGTACGAATTGGCCGAGGAGGCGGGATTCCCCAAAGGGGTGATCAACCTCGTGACAGGCAGCGCCAGCAAAATCGGCCGCGTCTTCACCAGCCACCCTGCAGTGCGCAAGTTGACCTTTACCGGTTCAACCGAAATCGGCAAGGAATTGATGAAGCAAAGCGCCGATTCGATGCTGAATCTTTCCTTGGAACTCGGCGGCCATGCCCCGATCATCGTCTGCGATGATGCCAATATGGATCTGGCGGTCGAAGGTGTCATGGCATCGAAATTCCGCAATGCCGGCCAAACTTGTGTCTGCGGCAATCGCATCTATGTCCACCAAGCTATTGTGGAAGAATTTTCCCAGCGCCTCCAGGAGGCGACAGCTAAGCTGAAAGTCGGCAACGGCATGGATGAAGGCGTGCAGATCGGGCCGCTTGTTGACCAGGACGGCTATGAAAAATCCGCGCGCCATGTGCAGGATGCTGTCGAAAAAGGCGCGAAGGTCTTGGTCGGCGGAGATGGCAAAGCGGAAAACGGCGCGTATTTCTACAATCCGACTGTGCTTGTCAATGCGACACCGGACATGCTTGTCATGAATGAAGAAACGTTCGGGCCGGTGGCGCCGATCATGGCTTTCGATACAGTCGAGGAAGCGGTCCGGCTAGCAAACGATACACGGTTCGGCCTTGCTGCTTATTTCTTCACAGACAGCTTATCGCGCGGCACGTATATCGCCGAAAATCTGGAATACGGAATCGTAGGCTGGAATGACGGCGCCCCATCGACCGCACAAGCCCCGTTCGGCGGCATGAAGGAAAGCGGCATCGGCCGCGAAGGCGGACAGGAAGGCCTTGAGGCGTTCTTGGAGACCAAATACATTTCCATCAAAATATAAAGCAATACAAAAACGGCCCGGAATTCCGGACCGTTTTTTGTATGGCTATAACACGGTTTGGACTGACTTCATCCCTGCAACTGATGGCCGGATGGCCAGGCATTCGTAATGTCGGAACCGTTCGCTCAGCATGCGGCAGATTTTTTGCTGCATGCCTTTTTCTGTTGCCACAAAAAGCGAAGGTCCTGCCCCGCTGATGGCTGAGCCGTAGGCGCCGTAATCCCGGCAGGCTTGCCGGATGGCATCAAAATCAGGGAACCTGCTTTTCCGGAACGGTTCATGGAATCCGTCTTTCTCCATCATGCGCCCCGCCGTTTCCCAATCCCCTTTTGCCAAAGCTGCAGACAGGACATTTGCCGCCATGCTGCTCCGTATGGCTTCGGTATGCGGCAGGCTCTCCGGCAGCAGGCCTCTCGATTCAGCCGTAAGGAATTCGGCCGGCGGCACCAGGATCAGGACACCGATCTCAACGTCGGGCACATGGATGACTGACAGTTCTTCGCCTTCCGCGTAGGAAATCGTCAAACCGCCTAATATTGCAGCGGAGATATTATCCGGATGGCCTTCCATCTCTGTCCCGATCTCCACTTTCTCGTTTGCCGGAATCTCCAGGCCCAGGAGGCGGTCGGCAATTTCAATGCCGGCCGCAATGGCAGCGGCGCTGCTCCCGAGTCCTCGGCCAAGTGGAATGTCCGTTTCCACCGCCAGCTTGGCGGACGGCAATTCGCGTCCGTACTTTGCGGCAGTCTTCAATGCCGCTTCGACAATCAGGTTGTCTGCAGCACCGGATAAATGTTGGTAGCTTTCATCGGCGTATCGGACTTCCCACTCTTGCGCCTGCGAGACGTGGACGGACAAATGGAGATCCAGCGCCAGTCCGATCGAATCAAATCCAGGGCCCAAGTTCGCTGTAGAAGCCGGCACTGTTACGGTAAAGTCGTTCCATTTCATGCCTTGACCCCTTTCTTCAGATCCTCCCAGAACCGTTCCATATCCTCGGGCACCAATTGTGCCTTGTGTTCATTGACTAAAATCGCCGTCTCCGGGTCTTTCAAGCCATTGCCTGTCAATACAGCTACAACGGTCGAACCTTTTGGAAGGTTTCCGCTTTCCACCTGTTTTTGGATTCCGGCGATAGAAGCACATGATGCCGGTTCAGCAAATACGCCTTCTGTCGATGCCAGCAATTGATAAGCTTCCAAAATCTCTTCGTCTGTCGCGGCCAGGATGGTTCCGTTTGACTGGTCCAATGCGTTCAATGCCAAATCCCAGCTTGCCGGATTGCCGATGCGGATGGCGGTTGCCACCGTTTCCGGATTCTCGACGATCTTGTTGTTGACGATCGGGGCTGCCCCGGCTGCCTGGACGCCCAGCAGTTCAGGGCGCTTTGCACCGGTTTTTTCGGCATATTCGCTGAACCCTTTCCACGAAGCCGAGATGTTGCCCGCATTTCCGACCGGCAATGCGAAGATGTCCGGAACTTTACCAAGCTGGTCGATCACTTCGAACGCAATCGTCTTTTGCCCTTCAAGCCGGTATGGGTTAACAGAATTGACAAGTGCGATGCCGGCCTCCTGGCCAACTTTTCTTACCATGCGGAGTGCTTCATCAAAATTGCCTTTGATCTCCAGGATTTCGGCCCCGTACATTTTCGCCTGTGCGAGTTTTCCTAGCGCAATGCGCCCTTCCGGAATGACGACGATTGTCCGCATGCCGGCTCTGGCTCCATATGCAGCAGCGGATGCTGATGTATTGCCGGTCGAAGCGCAGACAAGAACCGTCTTGCCTTCCTCTTTCGCTTTCGCTACGGCCATCACCATGCCGCGGTCTTTGAACGACCCAGTCGGATTCGCACCTTCAAGCTTCACGTACAAATCGATTCCCCAGCGCTCCGATAATGTTTCCAGCCTGACCAGCGGCGTGTTGCCTTCCTGCAGCGTCAGTGCCGGCGTGTTTTCATTCACCGGAAGCCATTCTTTATATTGTTCAATCAGTCCAGGCCATCTCATGCTGTTTCCTCTCCTTCGATGCGGTAATGGCTGATGACGCTTGCCGTACCTGCCAATTCATTGATGACGTCCAAATGCTGCTGACGCGAAATCCGGTGTGTCAATAAAACCAATTCCGCCTGCCCTGCCTTTTCCCCGGGCCGCTGAATCACCGATTGCAGGCTCGCTCCGTGATTGCTGTATGTTGCGGTAATTTTAGCCAATACGCCCACTTCGTCGTTGACCAGCAGGCGATGGAAGTACTTGGCGTAGCGGCGGCTCTCAGGTTTGATGACCCGTTCATGCTGGGCCGAATGGACACGCTTGCCGTTCACATCAAGGAGCAGATTGCGGCAGGCGGCAATGATGTCGGATACGACGGATGTCGCCGTTGGCATGGAACCTGCCCCGGGGCCGTAAAGCATCGTTTCCCCCACAGCATCACCGTGAATATAGACGGCGTTGAATTCATTATTGACGGAAGCCAGCGGATGCGAATTCGCCATCAATACCGGCTCGACTGATACTTCGATTCCGTCTTCATCTTTTTTCGAGGAGCCGACCATCTTCATGGTGTAGCCGAATTCTGCCGCAATCTCCAAATCGCCGTCGCCGATTTCCTTCATTCCCCGAACCAGGACATCTTCCAGGTGGACTTCTGTGGAAAACGCGAGCGACGACAAGATTACCATCTTCCGTGCAGCGTCCAGGCCGTCGACATCCGCAGAAGGATCCGCTTCCGCATAGCCGAGCCGCGTTGCTTCTGCAAGCGCTGCTTCATAACTCATATGGTCGGTTTTCATTTTTGTCAGGATGAAATTGGTCGTGCCGTTGACAATCCCCATCAAACTGGTGATCCGGTCCGATGCCAGGCCGTCTTCAAGCGTCCGGATAATCGGGATGCCGCCTGCCACGCTTGCTTCATAGAAAAGGTCGCATTTCTGTTCGTCTGCCAGCTTCAGCAATTCATGGCCGTATTGCGCCATGACGTCCTTGTTCGCTGTGACCACTCCTTTGCCGGCTTTCAATGCGCTTTCAATCGCATTTTTTGCCCCTTCAATGCCTCCCATGACTTCAACGATAATATCCAAAGAAGAATCATCTAGAATTTCATGAATATCGGTGGTGAATACAACCGGATCCAGACTCGACAGCCGCTCCTTGTTCAAGTCCTTGACTAGGACTCTTTTGATCGTGACCGGAACGCCGAGTTTATGGCGGAGATCTTCTTGGTGCTGCTGCAGAATGGTCGCCACTCCGCTGCCTACTGTCCCCATTCCTAATAGTCCGATTGAGATTTCATTTTTCATTGACGATTCCCCCTAAGCTGTGTACACTGTAAAAATACAGTTGTTTTTTCCATAAGGACATTATAGTATTATACCAAATCGAAAGCAACCCTTAATTCCATTAAACATTGGAGCTGATTATGATGAAAGTATGTAAATTCGGCGGCACATCAGTTGCCAGCGCAGAACAGATCAAAAAAGTGGCAGACATCATCCAGGCGGATCCAGCGCGCCGGATCGTTGTAGTATCAGCTCCCGGCAAGCGTTTTGACGGCGACGAGAAAGTGACGGATCTGCTGATCAGCTTGGCAGAAGCGGCACTCGCCGATAAAAATACCAAAAGCCCGCTAGACAAAGTGCTCAGCCGCTATAGCCAGATTGCGATGGACCTGGGGCTTGGCAGCGAAGTCGTTGCCATTATCGCTGCAGATTTGTCCTGGCGCCTTGCGGCCAGCAAAGCGAATCCTTCTTTGTTCTATGATCAGATGAAAGCAAGCGGGGAAGACAATTCCGCGAAACTGGTCTCAGCCTACCTCTCTTCGATCGGCCTCCATGCCGAATACATCAATCCATTGGACGGCGGCATGATCGTCACCAGTGCGCCCGCTCGCGTACAAGCATTGCCGGAATCCCTCCACAATCTTTCGGCATTGAAAAACCGGAAAACAATCAGTGTATTCCCCGGATTTTTCGGGTTCACCAAGGACGGAGAGCTTCGGACATTCGACCGGGGCGGCTCTGATATTACCGGCTCCATCCTGGCTGCAGCCGTCGGAGCCGATCTGTACGAAAACTTTACCGATGTCGACTGTGTTTTTGCAGCGAATCCGAAAGTCGTCGACAACCCGGCAGAAATCGAAGAAATGACATACCGGGAAATGCGGGAACTTTCCTACGCAGGCTTTGCCGTCCTTCACGATGAAGCCCTGATGCCGGCATTCAAAGCCTCAGTTCCTGTCTGCATCAAAAATACAAACAACCCTTCCGCGCCCGGGACAATGATCGTTTCGGAACGGGATTTCTCCAAACGGCCTGTGACCGGCATTTCCGCGGACAGCGGCTTTTCCACACTTTATGTCAGCAAGTACTTGATGAACCGGGAGATCGGCTTCGGGCGGAAATTGCTGCAGATTCTTGAAGATGAACACATTTCATATGAACACATCCCATCCGGCATTGATAACTTGTCCGTCATCCTGCGGAGCCATCAGCTGACTCCCGAAAAGGAACAGCGGATCGTGAGCCGCGTGAAGGACGAACTGCAGGCCGATGATGTTCAGCTGATCAGCGATTTCTCGATGGTCGTCCTGGTCGGTGAAGGCATGAAGTATACCACAGGCCTAGCTGCCAGAGCGACGCTGGCAATTGCACGCACAGGTGCCAATATCGAAATGATCAACCAAGGCTCGTCCGAAGTTAGCTTGGTGTTCGGCGTCCTGAAGCAAGACGAAACCAAAATCCTGAAGGAACTCTACAGCGAATTCTTCGCCCCGGTTCTGGCATAATAACACGAAAAAGCGGAAGCACATAGCTTCCGCTGAGCTTGTAGACAAAAGAATTTTTTTAAATTAAATAGAAGCTGTACCGGATTCTCCACTTCAGGCGGACGCGTTCCGCGGGCTCGCGCCGAACTAACTCGGACTGGCGTCCGAGTTAGTTCGGCACTTCGCTATCCCGCAGGAAAGCTAATGACCGAAGAGAGTTCGGTCATTAGCTTTGCGACGAAGTGCGCAGCACTGCAGGAGCACAATGTTTGCACTTGCCGCCTTCCGTTACGAATCCCAAGCCAGCGGCCTGTACTTAGCAAGGTACAGGTGGATCTATTTCTCCTGCCTCTTTTATTAGATACAAGTGACGCTCCCGGCAGGGCTGGCCCACGAGACACCTATCGGAGCAGCGAAGCGACTCGAGCTGAAGGCCCCGCAGGAAAGACTTGGCCTGCCAAATCTTTGCGACGAAACTAGCGCAGCGATGCAGGAGCATGGTTTTTCAGTGACGAGGAGACTGAAGCCGAGCCCACGGAAAGCGAAGTGGCCAGTCCTGTCGGGCTTATGCATCTCAATTTATCAATAGTAGACTTGGTCTACAGTCTAATCGGAAGCCCACAGCTTCCGCTTTTTTTTATGGAAAACTTCCCGCCGCTTGAAGACAGACTTAGGTAAATAGATGTTTATAAAATCAGAATATTATGATATTATGGATTCATTCTGAAGGGAGGAAATTTAATGACAGGCATAATCAAACCGAACCCGAAGCTTTATGTAATGGATAACGGCCAGCTCAGTATGGACAAGAACTATATGATTTCCATGCATAACCCGGCTAGCGCCGCCAATCCAAATGCACAGACGGAAATGGTGAAATTCCCGGTTTACACCGTCCTGATCGATCACCCAGAAGGCAAAATCCTTTTTGATACCGCATGCAATCCCGAATCGACCGGCTTGAACGGTCGCTGGGGCAAAGTGACCCAGTCGCTATTTCCGCTTGATATGCCGGAAGAATGCTACCTTCACCATCGCCTGGAAGAACTCGGCGTCCGCCCCGAGGACATCAAATATGTTGTCGCTTCCCACCTTCACCTAGACCACGCAGGTTGCCTTGAACTATTCACCAACGCAACAATCATTGTGCATGAAGATGAATTGAACGGCGCATTGCAGACGTATGCGCGAAATACCCAGGAAGGCGCCTATATCTGGGGCGACATTGATGCCTGGATCAAAAACAACCTCCAATGGAAAACCGTCCGGAGAACTGAAGACGGTCTCAAGCTTGCTGAAGGCGTTCACTTGCTCAATTTCGGCAGCGGCCATGCATGGGGCATGCTCGGCCTACAGATCAATATGCCTGAATCAGGCGGCATCATTCTCGCGTCTGATGCCCTGTATACTGCTGAGAGTTACGGGCCGCCGGTAAAACCACCGGGCATCTTGTATGATTCCGTCGGCTTCAATTCGACCGCGGAGCGGATCCGCAGAATTGCACAGGAGACGAATTCCGATGTCTGGTTTGGCCACGACGCTGCCCAGTTCAAGTCTTTCCGGAAATCGACCGAAGGCTATTACGAATAAGAAGGATTGCACTTTATCCGCAAGACGATCTTGCAAAGTGCTCTGTATAGAAAAATCCGGTCCGGCAACCATTGCCGGACCGGATTTTTCATGACCAATTGTCCAATAGCGTGCCGTTCTTACCATAAACAGGATCCGTCAAAGGTAGCGGTACACTTTGGATATCTTCAAGCACATAGGGCCGCTCGCCGGGTTCTCCGGTCTTTGTGTTGTAGCTGACGCCGTTCGGATATGCGCCGACCACTTGAAATGCGCTGTCCGAGCTGATTTTTTTATGACCGGTTCCGGCAGGCAGCACAAGGACATCGCCTTCTTTCACTTTCAACTGTTCGCCGCTTTCGCCGCCCAGCTGAAGAATAGCCGTTCCGGAGCGGATGCCGATCACTTCATGCGTATTGCTGTGATAGTGGTGGTAATCAAAAACGCCCCCGGTCCAGCTGTTTTGCCAATTGTTTTGATTGAAGACTTTCTCCATTCGTTCCGGGTCCTCTTTGAACGCCTCCGGATAGAAAATGACATTCAGCGCAGGGTTGTTCGGAATCACGCCATCATCTTCGAAATGATAAAATTGTTCGTTTGCCATAAGCTCCCAGCTCCTTTCATTAGAGTCTGTTTACCCTACCGCAAATCATTTTAAGCCCGATGGCGCTTCTTCTGCTGTTTAAAAACCGAGTCTTTCCCTCACCTCTGCTGCAAAATTCTGGCTGATTGGCAAAACCGACCCATCCTTCAGCGTAAGCCCTAAATTAGAAGCCAAATCGCGCGAGATCTCCTCTATATAATGAATGTTGACAATATAGGCACGGTGGACCGGCAAAAAATAGTCCGGCAGCTGGGAGCGGAGGTTTTTTAAGGTATGGATTGAACAATAGGTTTCTTCTTCTGCATAGAACCAAGTCTTTTTCTGGCTGCTTTCAATATGGGAGATTCTCTCGACCGGCACCGGCCGCCATGCTTCTTCCATCTTCCCTGTCAGGAATTTCAGCGGGCCCTTTTGCCGCAATGGGTAATCCGCCGGCAATATGACGACAAGCACACCGCTCATCCCGCCTATTTGGACGGGGTAGCCGATGCCGTAATACGGCCAACCTGCAACAGCAGCGTCCACCCCTTTTTCAATCCGCTTGCCTTCTTTCCCCACATGGTCGGCGATGCTTCCCGCAAGTACAGGCTGCCCTTCCACAATCGGCAGCCGCTGGATCCCTTCTTTGCAATATATGTAGCACCCATCCACCGCGATTGCAATGGAAGCCTCCTTTGGAATCCAATCCCCGATAATGAACCCCATCTGCTCCAACACATTATGTTCCATACCGCCGCTCCCCTTTCAACTGAGTTTGTCGCCATATTTCCGCTCTTGTCACGTTATATTTGATTTCATCCAATTTTCAAGACAGTTTGAATTATCTGTTATATAGTAATATACATCAAAACAAACTGTATTAATACAGTTGATTCAAAATTTTTTATTCGAAAGGGATGGGATGAATGACGACAAAGCAGCAGCAAGCAGAACAATTGAAAACGAGTTGGGAACAGGACAGCAGATGGAATGGTATTGAACGCCCTTATACAGCGGAGGAAGTCGTGAAGCTTCGCGGGTCTGTCCTTATTGAACATACACTGGCTAAAAGGGGTGCAGAGCGGCTGTTCCGTTCGATCCACGAAACCGATTTTGTCAATGCGCTTGGCGCACTGACCGGCAACCAGGCGGTCCAGCAAGTGAAAGCGGGCCTGCAAGCCATCTACTTGAGCGGCTGGCAAGTAGCGGCGGATGCCAACTCTGCCGGCCAGATGTATCCGGACCAAAGTTTGTACCCGGTCAATTCCGTGCCCGATGTCGTGAAAAAGATCAACCGCGCCTTGCAGCGCGCTGACCAAATCGACAGTGTTGAGAATACGGAAGGTTTCGACTGGTTCGCGCCGATTGTCGCAGATGCAGAAGCCGGTTTCGGCGGACCGCTCAACGTATTCGAATTGATGAAATCGATGATCGAAGCCGGAGCCGCCGGCGTCCATTTTGAAGATCAGCTTGCTTCCGAGAAAAAATGCGGCCATTTGGGCGGCAAGGTGCTCTTGCCTACGCAGAACGCCGTAAGAAATCTGGTTTCAGCGAGGCTCGCCGCTGACGTGCTCGGCGTACCGACCTTGATCATCGCGCGTACCGATGCCGATGCCGCAGATTTGATCACGAGCGACATCGATCCGCGCGACCATGAGTTTATTACCGGCGAACGCACACCGGAAGGCTTTTACCGGACCAGAGCCGGAATCGACCAAGCCATTTCCCGCGGACTTGCCTATGCACCTTATGCAGATCTGGTATGGTGCGAAACGTCCCATCCGAACTTGGAGGAAGCGCAGCAGTTCGCGGACGCGATCCATGCCAAGTTCCCTGGCAAGCTGCTCGCTTATAATTGCTCCCCTTCGTTCAACTGGGAAGCGAAACTCGACAAAGAAACCATTGCGAAGTTCCAGGTCGAACTCGGCAAGATGGGCTATAAATTCCAATTCGTTACACTTGCCGGCTTCCATGCCTTGAACCATAGCATGTTCGAACTTGCTTACGACTACAAAGACCACGGCATGGCCGCCTACTCGAAATTGCAGCAGGCCGAATTCGACAACGAAGCGAAAGGCTACACGGCAACCCGCCACCAGCGCGAAGTCGGCACCGGCTATTTCGATGAAGTGTCGCAGATCATCTCTGGCGGCACAAGTTCGACGACTGCCATGAGCGGTTCTACAGAAGCAGCCCAGTTCACAGCAGCAAAATGAAAGGATGATCCCATTGCTGACCAAATCGACAATTCAAGTTACAGGTGAGAAAATCCCTCGAATGGAAACCATTTTAACGCCGGAAGCGTTGGAATTCATTGAAAAACTGCATGTGAACTTCAACAAACGCCGCGAAGGCCTGCTCGAACAGCGGCAAGTGCGTCAACAGGAAATCGATGCGGGTACACCGCTCAGCTTCCTGCCGGAAACGGCGCATATCCGGGAAAGCGACTGGACGATTGCGCCGTTGCCGGAGGACATGAAAGACCGCAGGGTGGAGATCACTGGCCCGACGAATCGCAAGATGCTCATCAACGCGCTGAATTCCGGCGCGAAGATGTTCATGGCCGATCTCGAGGATGCTACGGCGCCCAGCTGGTTCAATGTAATTGACGGCCAAGTGAATCTGTATGACGCTGTTCGGCGGCAAATCGATTTCGAAGCGCCGGAGACCGGAAAGAAATACGCACTCCATGAAAAAACTGCAGTGCTGATGGTCCGCCCGCGCGGCTGGCATCTCTTGGAGAAGAATATCCAGATCGATGGCAAACCGGTGTCCGGCAGCCTCGTCGATTTCGGGCTCTATTTCTTCCACAATGCCAAAGAATCCTTGGCACGCGGCACTGGCCCTTATTTCTACTTGCCGAAACTGGAAAGCCATCTGGAAGCCCGCTTGTGGAACGACGTTTTCATCTTTGCGCAAAACGAGCTTGGCATCCCGCAAGGCACCATCCGCGCGACTGTCCTGATTGAGACGATCCTCGCCGCGTTTGAGATGGATGAGATCCTTTACGAGCTGCGCGATCATTCTGCAGGGCTCAATTGCGGGCGCTGGGATTATATCTTCAGCGTCATCAAGCGGATGCGCAACCGGCCGGGGTACCTCTTCCCCGACCGGTCGCAAGTGACAATGACAGTCCCGTTCATACGGGCCTATACTCAGCTCTGCATCAAAACTTGCCATAAACGCAATGCCCCGGCACTGGGCGGCATGGCTGCCCAGATTCCCGTCAAAGGCGATCCTGAAGCGAATGAGTCCGCTTTCCAGAAAGTGCGCGAAGACAAGCGCCGGGAAGCGATGGACGGGCACGATGGCACTTGGGTTGCCCATCCGGGAATGGTCACGGTCGCCATGGAAGAATTTGATGAACACATGCCTGAGCCGAACCAGATCCACCGGAAACGGGAAGATATCCAGGTCACTGCACAGGACCTGACCGAAGTTCCCACCGGCACGATCACCGAAGACGGCCTGCGCTCCAATATTTCCGTCGGCATCCAGTACATCGCCTCCTGGCTGTCCGGCAACGGCGCCGCTCCCATCAACAACTTGATGGAAGATGCAGCGACTGCTGAAATCTCCCGTTCCCAAGTCTGGCAATGGATTCGCCATCCGAAAGGGATTCTCGATGATGGACGGAAAATTACGGTTTCCTTGTTCCAAGAAGTGATGGAAGAAGAAACAGCGAAGATCCGTGAGGCCGCCGGCGATGCAAAATACGCCGAAGGACATTTCGAAGAAGCCCGTGCGTTGTTCGCCGAGCTTACGCTCCAAAGTGAATTTGCTGAATTTCTGACGCTGCCAGGGTATCAACGACTAAACTAAAACGTACTTGGAGGAGATCAATATGAAAAACATGCAAACTTACGGGACCCGTTCAAAGAAAGAATGCCGGGAATGCGGATGCGAAATCAAGGAACAACGCGAATCGATCATCTATGAATGCGAGCGCTGCAGCGCAAACAAAGACGAGTAGACGGAGATCAAAGGACGGCCTTCCAAGGCTGTCCTTTTTCTTTTTCATGGAGCTGGCTGTTGGCCCTGTGGGGCCGTACCTCAGCTGCCCGGGAGGCATCGGCAGCGCCCTGCTTACTCAGGCCGGAGGTGGTCTGCCGGACTCAAAAAAAGCCCAAGCAGCGGGCTTGGGCTTAACGGGACTTACGATTGGTCCGAAGAAGGGATGCGATAGCGCGAATCATCTTTGACCGTATTGAACACTTCAATAAAACGTGTGCCTTTTTTTGCCGGCTCGGCCGGAGCTTCTTCCGCTCCAAGAACTTCTTTCAACGGTTTGGAGGCAGGCTCGATGATTTGAGAATCGAAGTCTTCCATCAAATCCTGAAGGGCATCATAGCTGTCGATGCCTTTGTCTTTCTTCACTTTTTCAAACAGGGCTTCCGACTCCTGCTCCGTCAGTTCTACGTACCCGACTGTTATGCGCTGTACTGCCATTTAAAAAACCTCCCTGGGATGCCTGAATGCGATTTCTCTTCTATACCCGCGGCCGTGAGCGGAATAAACCTGAACTAGAAGCACTGCCTTCTTTGAGGTATGATAAAACCATCAGAAAAATCCAAGAGACCGGAGTGAATGCCATGCGTGTTGCGATATTCGATTTTGACGGAACGCTATATTCCAAAGAAACGTTCAAGGTGATGATGGAACACTTGAAGAACCACCCCATCCACAGCAGACGCTACCGCCAGTTCTACCGCGCCATCATGCCGCCGTACATCGGCTCAAAGCTGAAGCTGGTATCGGTCAAGAAGATGCGGGAAAGTTCGGTCCAGGCATATCTTGCAGCGCTTGAAAGTTTTACCCAGACTGAACTGGAAAGCTATTTCCGGGAAATCGCAGACAAGATGCACGGTGACTTCAACCCAAATGTGGTGGAGCGGCTGAAAAAGCATGTCCACAACGAGGATTACGTCATGCTGGTTTCCGGCGCGTTCACGCCGCTCCTCCATGCCGTCACGGAAAAGCTCCCGATCGGGACCATAATCGGCACCGATATCCCTTACCAAGCCGACATACTCGATCACCGGGCAAAAATCTCCCATATTCAAGGCCCGCTGAAAACCGAAAAAATCCACGCAGCCCTTGCCGGGAAAGACATCGACTGGGCGAACAGCTTCGCCTATGGCGACAGCCTTTCCGATCTTCCTGTACTCGAACTTGTCGGCCATCCTGTTGCCGTACAGCCTGAGCCGCGGCTGCTCACCGTTGCAAAAGAGCGCAAATGGGAAATTCTTTAAACTGGCGGTCCGCTCCTGCGGATCGTTTTTCTTCTGCATATTTTTGCATATCTTCTGCATAATCCCTCAAAATCTCCTTCTTCTCTCTATAAATCGGGCTGATATCCAGTACCTCTTTCTTTCCATCTTTCACGTATTTGGATGTAGCTCCATGTAATGGCATCCGGTCCCGGACCCTGCAACTCTTCAGGTCCATCCTCCTAACAGCCGCATCGATGAAAAAATATTTTCACCCCCCTCTCCCTTTCCTTTCTTTTATACGGTAAACTGTTTAAAAGTGAAAATTCAGTTTTTATTCACTGGAAGGAGGGGAAAAATGGGGCTTTGCAAATGCTCCTTTATTTGTTAAAATGCATTTAGATGTATAAATATCCAAAGACAATTTTAGGGGGAATAGAAATGGCAATCGCAAAAAAATATTCAGCAATGGCTTTATTCGCATCGGCAGCTCTTCTGCTTGGAGCGTGCGGCAGCGACACGGCAGATTCAGGAGATTCCGGATCATCAGAAGAGAAAAAAGTACTGGAAATGGGAACTTCCGCAGAATTTCCGCCATTTGAATCACGCGATGCATCCGGTGAATTTGTCGGCTTTGACATCGATCTTGCCAATCATATTGCCGACGAACTCGGCTATGAATTGAACATCACCGATATGAAATTCGACGGGCTGATCGGCGCGCTGCAGAATGACCGCGTTGATATGGTCGTAGCAGGAATGTCCGCAACCGACCAGCGCAAAGAGAATGTCGACTTTTCGACGGAATACCACTTCTCCGGTGAGATGTTCGTAACGAAGAAAGATTCGGACGTCAAGACGCTTGAAGACTTGGAAGGCAAAACAGTCGGCGTCCAGCTCGGCACCATCCAGGAAGAAGGCGCCAATAAAATCCTAGAAGAAGGCGACATCAAATTCGAGTTGAAAGCGCTCGATGATTCAGGTGCATTGATCCAGGAGATCCTTTCAAACCGCATCGACGCCGCTTACATGGATAAAGAAGTGGCAAAAGGCTACGTAGAAGCCCAGAATTTGGGCGCATTCGACGATCCGACAACTGCATCTCCAGGCATGGCCATCGCATTCCCGAAAGGCAGTGAACTGGTCGAGGAAGTCAATGGCGTGCTTGCCGAAATGGAAGAAAGCGGTGAGATGCAGGAACTGAAAGAGAAATGGGAAATCGAAGAGTAAATCTTTCTTATAGAAAAGAGTTGTAGACTATGAACCTGGATTTTTCACAGATGGTCCCCTATATCCCTTTCATGCTGGAAGGGATATGGGTCACCTTAAAGTTTGTCTTCTTCGCCATCATCCTGGGCTCGATCCTCGGGACGATCTTGGCATTGTTCAAAATCGGCTCCATCCGGCCGCTGCGCTGGTTCGCGGACGCGTACACGTCGATTTTCCGCGGGACGCCGCTCATCCTGCAATTGATGATCATCTACTACTCCATCCCGCAGCTGACCGGCTATGATATTTCGCCATTCCTGTCTGCGATCCTGGCGTTCGGACTGAACTCATCCGCTTACATTTCTGAAATTATCCGCGCCGGCATCCAGGCGGTCGATAAAGGCCAGATGGAAGCAGCACAGGCGCTCGGCGTCCCTTACCGGGCAATGATGACCGATATCATCCTGCCGCAGGCATTGAAGAACATCCTTCCTGCCCTGATGAACGAATTCATCACATTGACAAAAGAGTCGGCGATCGTCTCGACAATCGGCTATCTCGATTTGATGCGCCGTGCGCAAGTGGTCGGCTCCGATTTGTTCCGCAACTTCGAACCTTTGCTGTTCGTCGGTTTGATCTACTGGTGCTTGGTCATGGGATTAACGGTGCTCGGCAGAATGTTCGAACGGAGGCTGAAGCAAAGTGATTAAAGTGGAACACCTTTATAAGAAATTCGGCAACAATGAAGTATTGAAAGACATCACGGCCCATATTGAAAAAGGCGAAGTGGTCTCGATCATTGGGCCATCGGGATCGGGGAAATCGACCTTCCTCCGATGCCTCAACATGCTGGAAATCCCGACTTCCGGGACAGTGATCGTCAACGGACAGGATTTGACCGGCCCGAAAAAGGACATCCAGAAAGTCCGCCAGCAAATCGGCATGGTGTTTCAGCATTTCCATTTGTTTCCGCATTTGACGGTGCTGGAGAACCTGACTTATGCGCCGATGAAAGTCAAAGGGGAAAAAAAGGCGCTGGCGGAAGAAAAAGCGCGCACGCTCTTGAAGCGCGTCGGTTTGTCGGAAAAAGAAAACGCATATCCGAGCAGCCTGTCCGGCGGACAAAAGCAGCGCGTAGCAATTGCGCGTGCGCTGGCAATGGAACCCGATCTGATGCTGTTTGATGAACCGACATCCGCACTTGATCCAGAAATGGTCAAAGAAGTGCTCGATGTCATGAAAGACCTTGCGAAAAGCGGGATGACCATGGCGGTCGTAACGCATGAAATGGGCTTCGCCCGTGAAGTGGCGGACCGTGTCCTGTTTCTCGACCACGGCGTATTGGTCGAAGAGGGCCAGCCGGCCGAGTTCTTCAGCAGCCCGCGCACCGAACGTGCACGCGATTTCCTTGAAAAAGTCCTGTAACCTCAAAAACCTGTACAGAATGCTTTTCTGTACAGGTTTTTGTTTGCCCCAACGTTCAAAGGATGCTCATATCTCGCTCCTCCCGCTCCCCTGCTCCGTGCTATAATCATCGGTGACGCAAAAAATAGAGGTGGGCTTGAAAATGGTGAGAAAAATTATCCTGTTGCTGTTCGTGGTGTTTTTCATGGCGCTGGTCCTGTTCACAGGCATGATGTTCATTACAAACGAAACGGAAGTTTATTCAAATGAAGAAATCACGCTATTTGCTGAAAAACCGGCGTTCTTCACGTTGTCTGATCCATCGGTTAGAGAAGAAGGCGCAGATGTGATACGAAAGCGCGGCTTGTCATTGTTCGGCATTCCGCTTGGAAGCTACACGCTGACTGAGCGGACATTGGACAACGGTGTATCTATTATTTTCGAGCATGTTGAAAATACGAGCTGGATGCCATTCGTTTTGTCGCTCCAGACAGAAGGCATCGATGACGCCGCTGTTAAGACGTGGAATCCGGCACCGGTTTCCCGGGAAGCGGATCCCGGATTCGGCAGCGATCCGACATCCAACCCGTACGGCACTGTTCCTGCAGACGAGGGTGAAATCCTTCAGGGCAACGTCTACGTCTCCCGCGGCCTGACACTTGGCAATGGCGAAGAAGTCAACGAACTGCGCCACGAAGTTTCCGAGTTCACTGCAGAAGAAGGACGCATCGAGAAAAGTTTTTGGGTATCGCCGAAATACCAGGCAGACACTTGGCTGATGATGTCGCCTGAACCGTTCTTTGCCGCTGAGTCCGAAGAGGACGCCTGGATCAATCATGCACTGGAGAATCGCCAGGAACAATTGAACTGGCTGACGCCGGAAGGGCCGCTCGTTAAAATCCCATTGACAGACGACCTTCGGACAGAACTCGCATACGAGGTCGTTGAAGAACGCACCAATGATTCCGTCTCTGCAGAATGGAACGAATCAGCGCCTTCGGTCTTTTTCGAGACGATGATCCTGAACGCCGAAATCAATCAAACCCGGTAAAACTTGCCCATCATTAATTGATGGGCTTTTTTGTAACTTTCTTTCTCCCCTATCCGTCTTATCGAATAATTGGGAGGGATTGGCATGGGAAAAGTTTGGCTACTGACAATATTTATCTGGGCCACCAGCTTCGCAGCTGCATTTGCTGCCATGGATCCGGAGGAAATCAAAGAAATCAAACAGGCGGCACCTCTTCATCTGCGCGGAGAAGTGAGTGAGGATGCTTTCATAAAAGAAATCGATTTTCCGGGTCAGGAGCGCGTCATGTCAATAAAAGTTGCGGAAGTGCTGAAAGGGTCCGAACTGGTACACCCCGGCGAAACGATCGATGTCTTCTACACCTATATCCCCCACTGGCTCGAAGTGGAAGGCGGCGCGAAAATGGATATCGCTGTTTCAGATAAGATTGAAATTTGGCTTGTGTCAGAAGAGAGCACTTGGAAGCCGGCTGCTTCCGGTGACACCGTCACGCACTTGTTCAAAAGCGAAGAACGCCCTGAGCATATGGTTCAGCCGTTCACGGACGTTGCATCGGGATTTATCGACGAAATTCCGCTTCTCGTATACGTCATACTCTCGCTTGCCGCCACTCTAGGCCTTGTCTCATTCCTATCCGCCAGATTGGCCACCCATTTACGGTGAAAGGCGGAGTCCCTTCGCTTCCTAAAAGAAAGAATATTCAGTATAATAAAAGAAGATAGACAGAGCCATTCTTATTCGGCAGCTGCCCATTCTGTAAAAGGAGGTTGTTTCGCCATGGTACGCAAACAAGTGGACCCAGTGGAAATTGACCGGCAGTTCGATGAGGATTACTCAGCAGCGTTGAATATGATTGGTGAAGGTGCACCTGATTATGCAGCTGCCCAGGATGACTCTGTCCCAGAAGAAATGAAGCGTGAAGAAAGAAAAGCCCAGGATCTTCATTAAGCTTCATCACTCTCTTTGCGGACCAACCTTTTCATTTAAAAATCCCTTAAGAGCTCCATGCTCTTAAGGGATTTTTTTTATTCCATCATTTCTGCGACAATTTCATAAGAACGCAGCCGGTCTTCCTGATGGAAAATCTGCGAGTTGACGATGACTTCATCGGCCCGGGTTTTATTGATGAACGCCTGGAGTTTGTCGCGAACAACATCCGGGGTTCCGACAATCATCGATTCAGTATCCAATTTCTCCCGGAAAATAGCGATTTCCCGATCCGTCCACACATCCTCCAGCTTGTCGATCGGCGGCTGGAATGTCGTCGGCATGCCGCGCATCAGCGCAAACATCTGCTGCTGGCTGGAAGTGGCGAGCCATTCCGCACGCTCTTGCGTATCGGCAGCGATGACGTTCACGCCAACCATGGCATACGGAGCGTCCAATGCTGCAGAAGGCTTGAAATTCTGGTGGTATAATTGCAGCGCCTGCATCGTGAAGTCTGGCGCAAAGTGGCTGGCAAAAGAGAACGGCAGCCCTTTCAGCGCCGCAAGCTGGGCACTGAACCCGCTTGAGCCAAGAAGCCAAAGCGGCACATTCAGCCCAGTTCCAGGATATGCCTGCACACGCCCTTTCGGATGATCGGAAAAGAAGTTTTCCAGCTCCTCCACCAATTGCGGAAATTCATCCCCGCTGCTGTGCAGTGTGCGGCGGAGCGCATATGCCGTTGCCTGGTCGCTTCCCGGCGCACGTCCAAGCCCCAGGTCGATCCGTCCGGGATAAAGCGCTTCTAGCGTCCCAAACTGTTCGGCAATAACAAGCGGCGCATGGTTCGGCAGCATCACTCCGCCTGAGCCGACACGGATCCGCTCCGTTGAACCGGCGATATGGCCGATCAATACCGACGTTGCGGAACTGCCGATGCCGGGCATATTGTGGTGTTCTGCAAGCCAAAACCGGTTGAATCCTAATTTCTCTACGTGCTGCGCCAGTTCAGCGCTGTTCTTGAACGCCTGCCCCGGGCCGCTTCCTGCATTGATCGGTGCCAAGTCCAGCACCGACAGCGGGACATTGTTGAATTTTTTCGATTCCAAATAAATCACTCCTCATATTTACCATTGTAGCGATTTCTTCCACGCCCTTCACTTTTCCGGCTCACGGCATAGAAAAACCGGCTCTTTTCAGAGCCGGCTCAGACTGTAGAAAAAGTCTAATTTGATTGAACAGAGATGTATAAGCCCGACCGGGCTGGCCACTTCGCTTTCCGTGGGCTCGGCTTCAGTCTCCTCGTCACTGAAAAACCATGCTCCTGCATCGCTGCGCTAGCTTCGTCGCAAAGACTTGGCAGGCCAAGTCTTTCCTGCGGGGCCTTCAGCTCGAGTCGCTTCGCTGCTCCCACAGGAGTCTCCGTGGCCAGCCCGGTCGGGAGCGTCACCTGTATCAAAAAAAGGATTAAGACGCTTATTCTGCTTTGTGTATCTAGTTACAAGCCGCTGACTTTAGGATCCGCAACGGAAGGCGGCAAGGGCAAACATTGTGCTCCTGCAGTGCTTCGCACTTCGTCGCAAAGCCAATGACCGAACTCTCTTCGGTCATTGGCTTTCCTGCGGGATAGCGAAGTGCCGAAATCCACTCGGACGCCAGTCAATGCTTGACCGAAGCTTGCGAGGGCAAGCATTTGCGACGAGCTTGCGCAGGAGCACAGGTTCTTAGTTAGTTCGGCGCGAGCCCGCGGAAAGCGTCCGCCTGAAGTGGCGGATCCGGGATAGCTTCTCCTAAATGACTCTCATTCTTGAAGAGGAATAAATATTCTTTTGTATACAAGCTGAATCGGCTCTTTTCAGAGCCGGCTTCCGCTTTTTTCGTTGAGCACTTCGAGGAGTGTCGAGGCGAAGCGCATCACGGTATTGGATTCAAGGTCATGCAGCCGTTTGGCATGCGCCGGTTTGATTCCGGTCACAATGCACTCGACGCCCATGACCTTCAGCGATTGCATCAAGCCGTTCCAGAGCTTCAGCCCTTCTTCTTCGATCTGGTCCACCGCGGTAAAGTCGATGATGGCCGTTTCGACGTGCGAGTCGTGGATGTTTTTCAGGACATTGTCGCCGACCGCTTCCATTTTCACTGCCGTCAAGTCGCCGAAAAGCGGGATGAGCATCTGGTCGAGGTCCAGACGGATGCTCGGTGCAGAAAGCATTCGGACTCGCTGGAGCAGCTGCATGGAAAGCTCCTTTTCCTGAAACAGATCATAGTCGGTCTCGCGCAGCCGTTCCTGCAGGCGCCGCAATTGCTGCGAGATGCGCTCGATATTGTCCTCTTTGGAGATAACAACAACCGTCCAGCTTTCGTCGCTTTGCCATTTTCCATGAAGGTCGGCCAATAGGAGACCGCCGCTTGCAGAGACCACATTCATTTCAAACCGTACCGGACCTGTTTCCGGCATCAGCAATTTCTCCACTTTCTTCAAGCTGCCTTCATCAATCAAGTCCTTGAATGAAGCCGTTGGCCCGAAAAATTTTTCCGCTTCTTGAGAGATCCCCAACACTTTCAGTTCCTTCGATAATTTGAATGCCGGGAGCGGCAAGCCTTCAAACTGATATTCCGTATCCATCTTGCAGTTCCTCTCCCATCGTCAGCCATCGCTCTAATTGTTCAAGATCCTCCAAGACGATCGCGCCTTCATTGCGGAGCGCCTCCGGATTCGCTTTTGAAACTGCCCGTCCTCCCAAAAAGACAATCGGCTTCGGATCCAGTTCCAGAAATTCTTTGATATAGGTCTTGATCAACGGCAGGCGGTAGACTAGCGCCGCTGAAAGCGCTATTGCATCGGGCTCCCAGCGTTTTGCGGCATCCAACGCATGGTCAAGCGGCAAGTTCGGGCCAAGGTATTTCACCGACCAGCCGTTCTCACGGAACCGGCTCGATACCATTTTCAATCCGATGTAATGGTCTTCGCCTTCCGGGCCAAGGACCATCACTTTGCGTTCCGTGCCATCCCCCTGCTGTTTCCGGTTTTCGACAGCGGAAACAACAAAATCACAGACGGCAGTGGCCAAGTGTTCATCCGCTACCCCGATCTCATTGTTTTCCCACAATTCGCCGATATGGTACATTGCCGGCGTCAGCAATCGCGCAAAAAGTTCGTGCTGCGTATACTCCTCCAGAAATCTGCGAACTTGCACAAGGGCTTCCGCATCATTTCCATCCAGGAACAATTCCGCGAGTTGTATCGGTTGAATCATTCTTCAACCTCCTTCAAGTCATCTTTCCGACAACATTTTATTCGCTTGCTTCAGGCACGAAAGCATGAATTCCTCTTCTGCCTTTTCTGCCTTTCCGGGCAGTATATCCATCAGGCGTTCAAAATTATCGATGATCAATCCGGTCTCGACATTGCGGCTGTTCAACACGCCTTCCAGCCAAACGCTGTAATCGAGAAAGATTTTAGAGTCCTGCAGCTCATACGCCGTCTCCAAATGGTCCAAGTGATGCCGGTTGTCTTCCTCCGTACGCAGGAATCCGCGTTCCCCGAACCGGTCCCATAACGAGGGATAAGCTTCATAAATGCTGGTCGCCGTTGCCGAAGCAATGCGGCCTTTGGTTTCTGTGTTCATTCAGCAACCACCTCGTACTGCCGCACTTTCGGTACAATGCCTGCAAGCTGCTGGTCCGGGTAATGCTTTTCCAGTTCATGGATTTCCTTGAACTCATTGCTCTTGACCCATTTCATATAGGCTTCTTTTGAATGCCATTCCAGGTGTACCGTCAGCTCATTCGGCTTTTTGGTATTTTGGATCAAACGGAATGAATGGAAACCATCCGCTTTGTCGACACGCCGCGAGCGGTTTTTATAGATGGCGATCAAGTCGTCCGTCTTTTCTTCCGGCACCGTTACAGTGGAAGTTACAATATACATCAAAAAGCCCCTTTTCGCTAAATTCTAGTGTTTATTATAACCTTTCGATTTTCGAATTAAAAGCGTTGTCCTTTGCGCCGTAAGATTTCAATACTACTTGGATACAGAAGGAGCGCTTGTCTTTTTTAAAGCCGGCAACCCTCATCAGCGAAAATCCGCCGGCAGGGGCACCGGTTTATCCTATACCCGCTTGAACGCGTAAGGAATCCTCCTGCCGCCAGCAAACGCCCTTATTGAGTGAAAATTAATAAAAATCCGGTTTCCCCCTTGTCTTTTCCATCCAATTGGATTAAAGTAATCTGTATTATATAAATTCAATTGCATATTTTATTTCTTATCTAGAGAGACGGAGGGATTTGGCCCTGTGAAGTCTCAGCAACCAGCCTGCAAAGGCCAAGGTGCTAATTCCAATAGGCGCATGCCTAGAAGATGAGAAGAACGTGTTCCTATACAGGGGCTTTCTTCTTTTTCTGAAGAAAGCCCCTGTTTTTTTTTTGAAAGGATGAGCGAAATGGCAAAGAGAAGTTTAGAAACCCGATTGGTTCAATTAGGCACCCGCAGCGATGAAAAAACCGGCGCAGTCAGCACTCCGATTTACTTATCGACTGCATACGAACATGAAGGCCTCGGTAAATCCACCGGCTACGACTATACCCGCACGAAAAACCCGACGCGTACGGTTCTCGAAGAAGGCTTTGCGGCGCTGGAAGGCGCAGATGCCGGGTATGCCTGCAGTTCCGGCATGGCTGCCATCCAATTGGTGCTGTCCCTGTTCCGCCCGGGAGATGAACTGGTGGTGCCTGAGGACATTTACGGCGGCACCTACCGCCTGTTGAACCATTACTCAGATGTCTTCGGCATCCACACGCACTATTCGGACTTCAACGATGGCGAAAAGACGGAAGCATTGATCAATGAAAACACCCGCGCCTTCTTCATCGAAACGCCGACCAATCCCTTGATGCAGGAAATCGACCTGGAGCGCTATGCCGCTTTGGCTAAAAAATACAATTTGCTGCTGATTGCCGACAACACATTCCTAACGCCTTATCTTCAACAGCCGATTTCACTCGGTGCAGATATTGTTGTGCACAGCGCCACGAAATATATCGGCGGCCATAACGATGTACTCGCCGGACTGGTTGCCGCGAAAGGAGATGCGCTGTGCGAACGGTTAGCCGTCCTTCACAATTCGGCAGGCGCAGTGCTGTCGCCGTTTGATTCATGGCTGTTGATCCGCGGGTTGAAGACATTGCCGCTCCGCATGAAACAACACGAAAAGAACGCCAAGGAAATGGCGGAATTCCTGCAATCCCATCCGGCCGTATCGGACGTTCTATATCCCGGGAAAGGAGGCATGCTGTCATTCCGGCTGAATCAAGCGGAATGGGTCGCCTCGTTCCTCGAAAGCCTGGAATTGATCACGTTCGCCGAAAGCCTGGGCGGCGTTGAAAGTTTCATCACCTACCCGGCTACCCAGACACACGCTGAAATCCCTTATGAAGAGCGGACAAGCCGCGGCATCTGCGACAGGCTGCTCCGGTTCTCAGTAGGCATCGAAGAAGCTGAAGACCTGGCGGCGGACCTCGCCGAAGCATTGAAAACATTCGACAAGGAGGGCGTACGCCTATGACGACAAACCGTCTGGAAACCCAATTGATCCACGCAGCGGGCACCGATGAGAAAACAGGCGCAGTGAATGTCCCGATTTTCTTATCATCGACATACCACCAAGCGGATTTTGAAGAGTTCGGTCTGTTCGATTACAGCCGCTCCGGCAACCCGACACGCCAAAAGCTTGAAGAAACCATTGCCAAACTGGAGAACGGCACACGCGGTTTTGCGTTCGCTTCCGGCATGGCCGCCATCTCTTCGGCATTCATGCTATTGTCTGCCGGGGACCACGTCCTCGTTTCTGAAGATGTCTACGGCGGGACTTTCCGCTTTGTCACCGAGGTGCTGCCGCGGTTCGGAATCAGCTATTCGTTTGTCGACATGACCGACTTGAGTGAAATGGCCGCCGCTTTCCAGGAGAACAGCAAAGTGGTCTATATCGAAACGCCATCTAACCCGGTGATGAAAATCACCGATATTGAAATTGCCGCAAAACTGGCCAAAGCGAATGATTGTCTGACGTTCGTCGACAACACGTTCATGACGCCGCTTTATCAGAACCCTTTGGATCTGGGCGCAGACCTTGTGCTCCACAGTGCAACGAAATTCCTGTCCGGGCACAGCGATATCATTGCCGGGCTTGCTGTCACCAAAGATCCGGAACTCGGCAGCCGCCTCGGATTTATCCAAAATACGTTCGGATCGGTGCTAGGCGCACAGGATTCCTATACATTGATCCAAGGCATCAAAACTCTGGGCTCAAGGCTGAAACAGTCATCGGCTTCCGCCCGCATCATCGCCGATTACCTGCATACCCATCCAGCTATCGAGGAAGTTTATTATCCCGGCTTCCGTTTCCATCCCGGGAATCCGATCCACGAACGCCAAGCAACCGGTGCCGGTGCCGTGCTTTCCTTCCGCCTTGCGGACAAAGCCGCTGCCAAGACCTTTGTGGAAAGTCTGCAGATTCCGATTTTCGCCGTCAGCCTCGGTGCTGTTGAAACGATCCTTTCCTATCCTGCCACAATGTCCCACGCCTCCATGCCGAAAGAGGAGCGCGAAAAACGCGGCATTACGGACGGCGTTCTGCGCCTATCCGTCGGGCTTGAACACGCGGACGATCTGCTTGAAGACCTGGAGCAGGCATTGCAGAAAGTACGGCGTGCCCACCCTGCCGAATTGGTGAAATAAACCCTTGAGAGCCGGATGCCTGTTCTGTGCATCCGGCTTTCATTTTTTTAGTTTTTCGGCGATTCTTGAAGGTTATCGGCGATCCTGGGGATTTATCGGCGATTCTGGGGATTTATCGGCGATTCTGGGGTTTTATCGGCGATTCTGGGGATTTATCGGCGATTCTAGGGATTTATCGGCGATTCCCAATTTACACAAAAAAAAGCCGTCCAGTGCGTTAACACTGACGGCTTTCTTCTATTATATATATTAGCTGCGTCTGTCAGTTGCTCCGATTGGGACGTTTAGGTCCACCGCTTCTTTTAGCGCGGACGGATGACGCGCCACTTCTGTTTCAATTGCCGCTTTTGCCACCGCTGCAGCCACAGCCGATGCAACCCGTTGGTCAAATGGGGCCGGAATGACGTAATCGTCATGAAGTTCGCTAACTTCAATCAGGCCGGCAATCGCTTCGACTGCCGCGATTTTCATGGCGTCATTGATTTCGGAAGCCCGCACATCAAGTGCTCCGCGGAAGATGCCTGGAAAAGCCAGTACGTTGTTCACCTGGTTGGGGAAATCTGAACGCCCGGTTCCGACAATCCGTGCTCCTGCATTTTTCGCCAGATGCGGCAGGATTTCTGGATTCGGGTTCGCCATGGCGAAGATGATGGCGTCACGGTTCATCGACGCGACCATGTCTTCTGTCAAGGCGCCGGCAGCGGATACGCCGATAAAAACATCCGCCCCTTGGATCACTTCAGCGAGCCCGCCAGTTTCCTTTGCGTAATTGGTCATTTCGGAAACTTCTTGTTTATAGGGGTTCATTCCATTTGTCCGCCCTTTATAGATTGCCCCTTTGGTATCGCACATGATCAAATGGCTGAAGCCGAATTTGCTCAAGAGCTTTACGACCGCAATTCCGGCAGCACCGGCTCCATTGACTACCACTTTGACGTCCTCGACACCTTTGCCGACGAGTTTCAGCGAATTGATCAGCCCGGCAAGCGTAACAATCGCCGTGCCGTGCTGGTCGTCGTGGAACACCGGAATGTCCATTTCCTGCTTCAGCCGCTCTTCCACGATAAAACAAGTAGGTGCTGAAATGTCCTCGAGGTTCACACCGCCGAACCCCGGTTCAAGCAATTTGACCGTCTGGATGATGGTTTCTGCATCTGTGGAATCGAGGCAGACCGGAAAAGCATCCACCCCGGCAAATTCCTTAAACAGCACTGCTTTCCCTTCCATCACCGGAAGCGCCGCTTTCGGTCCGATATTGCCAAGGCCGAGCACCGCTGTCCCATCCGTGACTACCGCAACCGTATTGCCCTTCATCGTATAATCGAACACCTTCTCAGCATCCTGCGCAATCTCCTTGCACGGTTCTGCTACGCCCGGAGAGTAGGCAAGACTTAAATCCCTCTCGTTCCTGACCGCCACTTTCGAACGTACTTCAAGCTTTCCCCGGTTCTCGCGATGCAAATGCAAAGAATCGTTTCTCAGGTTCGTCATTGCCTCATCTCCCTTTGTTCATAATGCTTTATTATAGAGAGTTCTTTGCGAAATAAAAGGCTTTTCGCTTAATTTAATGAATTTTCAGTCTTTAGACCGAGAAGGAAAAGAAACGTAAGCGCTTACTATTCCAAGACCTGGAATTTTAATAAAAACGAATAAAAGCCTCCAGTTCCCTTGGAGGCTTTTATTCGTGAAATTTTAGATTGCTGTCCAGCCGCCGTCCACCTTGATCGTTTCGCCGGTCACAAAGTTCGCCAGGCCGGAAGCCAAATACAAGACCGCTCCGGAAATATCCCTCGGCTGTGACAAACCGTCAAGGAGAATCCGGCTCTCGACGTCTTTTTTAAACGCTTCGTCTTCAAACATTTTCGCGGTCAATTCGGTTTCGATAAATGTCGGAGCAACGGCGTTGACGTTGATGCCTGCCTTCGCCCATTCCACAGCCAAGGCTTTGGTCATCTGGACGAGGCCTCCTTTGCTCGAGCAGTATGCCGCCCGTTTGATATAGCCGACAAAGGCCATTTGCGACGCGATATTGATGATCCGTCCGCTCCCTTGCTCCAGCATGTATTTCGCAGCTGCCTGGCTGGCAAAGAAAGCAGATTTCAGATTCAAGTCGAGAACGGTGTCCCAGTCCTGTTCGGTGACTTCCATCGCCGGTTTGGCAATGTTGACGCCGGCATTATTGACCAGCACATCCACCCTTCCGAACGTTTCGGCAGCCGTGTCGACTAAACGCCGCACTTCCTGGATATCGCTCAAGTCGCCGCTGACCGCGATGCAATTCGGATTGAAGCTGTGCAGCTCAGCCAGCGTTTCGTCCAGCGCTTCCTTGCCGCGCCCGGAGATCGCTACATTGGCGCCGAGTTCAGCAAACGTCCGGGCGATATCCCGGCCAATTCCTTTGCTGCCGCCAGTGACGATAACGGTTTTTCCTTTGAGTTCCGTGAAGTATTCGACCATCATTCAGCCTCCTGCCCGGTTTTGAGATCATTTTTCAGGAAATGGATCAAGGTCTGTTCGCGTTCGGCATTGATCTTTTCGGATACAGCCGGCTCCCAGTCGTAGAACCCTTTGCCGCTCTTGTCGCCAAGATCCCCTTCTTCAACAAGCTGTGTCAATGTCTTGCCAGAGCGCGGATCATCCGCCAGGTCACTGAACAGATAATTCGAAATGGCGGAGAACACGTCCAATCCGCCCATATCCGCTGTCATCAGCGGACCCGTCACCGGCAGGCGCCGGCCGATGCTGTAGGTGACCGCGGCATCGATGTCTTCTTTGGTGGCTGCCCCTGCATCCAATAACGCCTGTGCTTCACGGAACAGCGCATATTGCAGGCGGTTGCCGATAAACCCGGGCAGTTCCTTGTTCAAAAGGATCGGTTTTTTATTCATCGAAGCGACGACTGCCATCGCGCGCTCCACTGTTTCATTATCCGTCCGCTCGCCTTTGACCACTTCCACAAGCGGAATCAGGTGTCCCGGGTTCCAGAAATGCGTCACGACCAGCCGGGTCGGATGTTCCATATCGTCTGCCAGCAGGCTTGGCATAAAGCCGGATGTATTGCTCGCAATGACAGTCTCGGGCCCGACCAGGCTTTCAAGCTTCCGGTACATGTCCTTTTTTAAATCGAGCACTTCCGGAATCACTTCTATGATGAAAGTCGCCCCTTCCACCACTTCCTCCAAGGAAGTCGAAAAGTGGATGCTGTTCTTGATGCGCCGGCCGTCTGCCGCGTCAAACAAGCCATTGTCCACCATAACCTGAATTTTATTTTCCAACCCTTTATCCGCATTCTCCAAGTCCTGCTCGTTGATGCCGTATACTTTCACTTGCTGGCCTGACCATGCTGCGGACAAGGCAATTGAATGGCCCATTGTCCCCGATCCTAAAATTGAAATCTTCTCCATGCTGCACCCCTCTTTTGTTTTATTCTGTATAACGAATTATACCCAACAAACTACGGAAGAACATAGCTTGTTGGGCAATGATTGCTTATAGGCCTAAGCCCAATGAAAATAGAATGACCGCTAGGACGGCGCCTAGCAATGGCACTACGACTGACAATGCCCCGAATGCCGGATATGCATCCCGGTGCGTCTCGCCTGCGATGGAACGGATGGTCGTCACTACATATCCGCCCTGCGGCAAGGAATCAAGCGATCCGGAAGAAATGGATACCGTACGGTGCAAAGCTTCTGCGTTGACGCCCATATCGAGGTAATGCGGCGCCAGGAGCGGCAAGGCGATCGCCTGTCCGCCGGAAGAAGATCCGGTCAAGCCGGCGATGACCGCAACAGCCAAGGCTCCGCCGATCAGCGGGCTTCCCGGAATCCCCGTCATTACGCCAACCGCCGACTCGAAAGCCGGAGTGGCACGGACTACACCGCCGAAACCGACAACCGCTGCTGTATTGGCAATGGCGATGACGGCGCCTAGTGCGCCTTCACCGAACGCATGGCCGATATTCTGGAAGTACTTCCGGTTGATCAGGTACGTCGCCAAGATCCCGCCAGAAAGCGCAATGATCAATGCCGAAGTCCCCAAGGAATCGTGGAAAATAAACGAAATGATCAAGACAACGAGCAGCGGAATCATGCTGAGCAGCGGGTTCGGCAATTCTCTTCGCGTTTCCGCAGAAGGGTCCGTCTTCCGGGCCACAAAATGCTCCCCTTTTGAAACTGCTTTCGAAATCATCTTTTTCAGCCACCAATAGCCGAAGACCATCATAAAGACTGCGACGATCGCGCTGACTTCCCATCCTGCATACGGAGAAGTCCCTAAAAATTCGATTGGAATCCAGTTCTGGATTTCCGGCGATCCTGCAGATGTCATGGTGAATGTGGTCGACCCGAACGCCAGGGCAGCCGGGATGAAGCGGCGCGGCAGATCTGCCTGCTTGAACAAGCTGAGCGCCATCGGGTAAACCGAGAATGCCACAACGAACAAGCTGACGCCGCCGTAAGTTAGAACCGCACAGGCAATAACGACTGCCAATGCAGCGCGCTTCATGCCGATTTTGCTGACGATCCATTTCGATACGCTGTCAGCTGCACCGCTGTCTTCCATGACTTTACCGAAAATCGCACCGGTCAGGAACATCAAATACCAGGACGCGATAAATCCGGTGAAGCCCGTCATGTAATTGGTCAGGAAGTTCGCGGCGCCTTCAGGAGCCAATTGCGGAAAAATGGGCAGCCCGTTAAAGACCGCCACGAGCAAAGCTGTAAGCGGAGCAGCAATCAGAAGGTTCATCCCTCTCATCGTCAAATAAATCAATAATGCCAATCCGCCGAATAAACCGATCATGCCTAACATAAATTATCCCCCAAACGCCTTAAAATAATATGATGTGCCGGCTGGCGGGACCTTTAAATTTCAAAACGCCCCAGCCGGAATTGTGTATATGTATAGCCAGACCCGCGCAAACTTCACGGGTTCAGCATCGTTTATTTATTGCCGTATCGTCTCACGCGGAGAAGCGCCTGCTCGGCGTGCCCTGCAAAGTTCTCCAATTGGCAAAGCCGTGCAGCGTATTCGCCGATATACGCACTTGCTTCAGGCGTCGTCACTTTCTGGTATGTGACGGTCTTGATGAATTTGCCCACCCAAAGTCCGCCGGTGTAGCGGGCAGCGCCTTTTGTCGGCAAAGTGTGGTTTGTGCCGATGACTTTATCGCCATAAGCTACGTTCGTCTCAGGCCCAAGGAACAAGCAGCCATAATTCGTCATATGCTCAAGGAAATAATCCGGGTTTTCCGTCAGGATTTCCACATGCTCGAATGCCAGACGGTCCGCTTCAATGCGCGCCTCTTCAATCGAGTCGACAATCAGGATTTGCCCGTAATCTTCCCATGAAACGCGGGCAACATCCGCTGTCGGCAAAGTTTCGAGCTGGCGCTCGATTTCCTTCACCGTTTCTTCCGCCAATTGTTCGGAAGTGGTGATCAGTGCACCCGGCGATGTCGGTCCATGTTCGCCTTGGCCGAGAAGATCCGTTGCGATCATTTCTGCATCTGCTGTATGGTCAGCCACCACTAATGTTTCAGTAGGGCCTGCAAACAAGTCGATTCCGACTCTTCCGTATAGTTGGCGCTTCGCTTCTGCGACAAAGGCATTTCCTGGCCCGACAATCATGTCGACCGCTTCGATCGTTTCGGTGCCGATTGCCATGGCGCCCATCGCCTGGATTCCGCCGAGCAGGTAGATTTCATCTGCCCCTGCAAGGGACATTGCAGCAATCGTCGCATTCGGGATTTCGCCGTTGATCGGCGGTGTGCAAGCGATTACACGTTTGACGCCGGCAACTTTCGCTGTCAGGACACTCATATGCGCTGAAGCCACCATCGGGTAACGGCCACCTGGAATATAGCAGCCGACGCTGTTGACTGGAATGTTCTTATGGCCTAAAATCACGCCTGGAATATGCTCAACTTCCACGTCATTCAATGATGCCAATTGCGCTTCGGCGAAAGCCTTTATATTCTTTTGAGCAAATTTGATGTCATCAATCACTGAAGAAGGAACTTTGGAAACGATTTCATTTATCTGCTCTTGAGTTAAACGGAACGATTCAGGCCCCCACTTATCGAATTTTTCGGACAATTCACGGACTGCAGCATCCCCGCGTTCTTCTACATCCTTTAGCGCACCGGCGACAATCTGCGAGACTTTCACGTCGTTTGCACTTACTTCTTCTTGCGATTTTCCTGCTTTAAAAACTTTCACCATAATTGATCCCTCCATTTTGAATACGTATGCAAAAATGATCTTACCAAGAAGAATATTGTAATCCATCTTGAATGTCAACAATTTTTAGACAGTTTCCCGTTCAACCAGCCTTCCTTCAATTTCCAATGCACGGCCGAAACCTTTGTATTCCTCGATTTCATCCATCAAATAATTGATCGTTTCTTCCACCATTTTTTCAATCGGCTGTTCCCAGGTCGTCAATCCGTAACCGGGCCATCCCGCCATGTCGATATTATCGAAACCGATCACTTTTGTGTCTCTCGGGACGCGGACAGACTTTTTGCGCAAAGCGTCAATCACGCCGAGTGCCATGATATCATTCCCTGCAAAAATCGCAGCCGGAAGATGCCCTCCCTCCAGCATGTCCAGTGCCGTTTTGAAGCCGCCTTCGTAGGTATAATCGGATTGATAGATCCGGTAAGGAATTCCTGATTGCTCCAGGACTTCCACAAAGCCTTCTTCGCGTTCACGGCTTGTCGATGTATCGCTGTTGCCGGAAATATAGGCGAAGTCTTTCGACCCTTTGCCGATCAGGTAGCGCGCCACTTCGCGGCTCGCGTTGAGGTTATTGCAGCAGACGGAATAAAAGCCGCCTGTATTCAGCTTGCGGTTGAAAAATACCAAAGGAATCCGGTTGGCCCGGAAATCTTCAGCGACAGTCAAAGACATCGTCGCATCCGTGATGATGACGCCTGCTACATTGTAATTGAGCAGGGTTTCGACGTCTTCCCGCTGCAATTCCTCGTTTTGCGTGTGGACGAACAAGACACTGTACCCCAGCTTCTTGAAAGCTGTCGTGAACTGTTTCAGCACCTGCGGATAAAACGGGTTCTGTACGCCTTTCATCACCAGCCCGATGATTTTTGTGCGGTTCGTGATCAGGCTCCGTGCAAATTCGTTGGGATGGTAGCCCAACTCTTCCGCAGCCGCCAATACCTTGGCCCGTGTTTTAGCGGATACCTTCGCCCCTTCAAAATAAACCCTCGAAACTGAGGATTGAGATACTCCTGCAAGTTTCGCCACATCTTTCGCCGTCACCATCTGTTTCATACGCTCCACCCTTTTTCCATCTTCTAGAACTATAGGTTACACCAAATCCGCATTTGCCGCACCCCGCTTCCTAAAAAATGTCCCTCTGCGCTTCAGCAGAAGGACATCAACGTTATCATTCGATTTTTTCCAGGCTAGAAGTGACCTTGTATTCGTTATCGCCGTCTTCCATGATGAATTCCCGCTTCACTTCTCCGTATCCTTCTACGAAGTAGGAACGGAGGATGGCCCCGTCCTCGCTTTTATTTTCCAGCAGAATGGCATTATCGAAATCCCTGTAAGGCGTCTCCACTTTGGCTCCCAACTCCTTGACCGGCATGCCGTTCACTTCATCCCCGGCTTCGACCGGCAGTTCGAAATAGCGTGAGATCGGCTCCAGCGCCTGCAGTTCTTCAAGGGAAGGCTCGTATTCCTCATAAAACTCCGGTTCTTCTTTCACAAGTTCTGCGGCATTTTCTTCAATGCGATAGACTCTCAATACCGTCGTGCCGCCATTGTCTTCATAGACAGCCACATGGCCGCCTTCAAGATGGACCGTCCATACAGTCAATTGGGCATACTCATTCCCCTCCCCTTTGTAATGGGCTATCGAGCCGTCCTCCAGGAAAAAGGCGTAAGGATCTTCGGAAACCTCTTTTCCTTCCCCGCCGGAAGCCGGCTCTTCTTCCCCGGGAACGGTTGTATCCGGCTGCGGCGTGACAGCATCCGGTATGACCGGATCGGGATCCGGTTCAGTTCCGCACCCTCCGAGCACGAAAAGCAGCAGGCCCAAAGCAATTTGCTTTTTCATTGCGATCACTCCTTTATGGATTAGACGGCAAAATGATGCATTCTGTTACAAATTTCTTCTCTTATCATAGAATTTCAAAGATTTTCCTGCTAAAATGAAAAAGTTGAAATTTGAAATTAGCGGGGTACGTTATGAAAAAAAGAATGTTATGCTTCGGAATCGCGGGCGCGTTGTTATTGTCCGGCTGTTCACAAGAAGATGCCCATACCGAAACACAAGCCGCCACTACGGCCAACAAGGAAGAAAGCGCCAATCTTCATCTTCTCGATCAGGAGCTCGAAGACATTTCGGCAGAGGAATGGGAAAGCATACACTTATCGGAAACAGATTTTGACCGGTTCCTGTCGAGCCTGCCGGAAAAAGATGAAAAAGGATTCCAGGAAATCTCGGAAGTATCGATGAAAGGCATAGACATCCGTATTGTGTTGAACAACAACAATGGAGATACGCTCGACAATCTGCTATCGGCTCCTTTCCTGGATGCAAAAGTGCGCCAGGCATATTTGCAGTCGGCATATTTTGAAGGACGGCAGCCGGCCATCCAAATCACTGATTCGGCGGGAACAGTGCTCTCGGACACCGATGAGCCGCTTGATTTCGCAAAACCGTAAAAGCTCCATACGAAAAGAAGGCCCGGGAAACGCTTCCGGGCCTTCTTTTATACATGAAATGAATGATCATAGATCGGTTTGATATGCAGATCAAAATGCTCTTTCGCTTCTTCGATGGTGTAGATGCCGCCTTCTGCCCCAGGCTCCTGCAGCTTTTCGATATGGGCATCCACCAGGTCTGCAAAATATTTGCCGACAGCGATTTTCTTTGGATATTGCTGCTGCACTTTCGCGATGAACGCTTCATCCAATGCCTGTTTATAGGCATAGTAAAGCGCAGCGTTCACCAGTGTCAGCGACCCGTGGGCAACGTTTGTCGCAAGATAATAATTGCCGTAAACATCCTTGAACAAATCTCTTTCCGCTTTGATTTCCATTCCGTCCGCCTCCTTTTCCCTCTATTCCCCTATACCCGTTCACCGCTCGGGCTAACATGAAAAAGGCATTCATCAGAATGCCCTTTCCGTTCTAGCGCTTGCCCCGATGCTGCTTCTTATTCCTTTTGAAAGATCAATTGTTGAAAAGGCTGCGGATGACGCGGATGACCCGCTCTTGCTGTTCTTCCGTCATGTTCGAACCGGAAGGCAGGCATAAGCCGTGGCGGAAAATCTTCTCGCTCACCGCTTCCCCATCGCCATGGGAAAAGAATTGCGCATCTTTGAACAGCTCCTGGGAATGAAGCGGGTTCCAGACATTGCGCGATTCAATTTCTTCAGCAGCAAGCGCACGCTTGATATTTTCAGGAACCAGCGCGGTCAAATCCGGGTTGAGCGTGAAGGCAGTCAACCAGCGGTTTGAAAACGTCCCTTCAGGTTCTGGCTGGAATTCAATTGCCTCAATATCGCCCAGTCCGGCGACATATCTTTCGTAGACGGCACGCCTTGCGGCTACGCGCTCATCAATCGCTTCCAGTTGAGCCCGGCCGATTCCAGCTAAAACGTTGCTCAGCCGGTAATTATAGCCGATTTCGTGATGCTTGTAATAAGGTGCCGGATCTTTTGCCTGGGATGCAAGGAAACGGGCCTTCTTGATCGTTTCCGTATCGTTTGATATGAGCATGCCGCCGCTTGAAGCGGTGATGATCTTATTGCCGTTGAAGGAAAAGATCCCGAATTTCCCGAACGTCCCGCTGCTTTTCCCTTTATAGCTGGAGCCCAGTGATTCTGCCGCATCTTCGACAATCGGCACACCGTATTCATTACAGATTTCCAGCAGCTCATCCATCTGTGCGCTTTGCCCGTATAAATTGACAACCACGACAGCTTTCGGCAGCTTTCCTTCATCGGCTGCTGCACGGAACGCTTTGCGCAGCGCGACCGGCGACATATTCCATGTCTCTTCTTCGGCATCAATGAATACCGGTTCCGCGCCTTCATACAAGATTGGATTTGCGCTCGCCACAAACGTAAGCGACGAACAAAAAACCCGATCCCCTTTCCCGATCCCTAATAGATGGAGCGCCAAGTGAATGGCCGCGGTTCCTGAACTCAAGGCTGCCCCGCCTGCAGCGCCAGTATATGCGGCCAATTCTTCTTCAAATTTATCGACATTCGGGCCGACCGGCGCAATCCAGTTGGAGTCGAATGCCTCTTGGATATATTTCATTTCGTTCCCCGTCATATGCGGAGTCGACAGCAGGATTTTCTCTTTCGTTTCTGCTGCCGGTATAAAAAAGCTTGTGCTGGAGTTTTGCTCAATCGGAAGGATTTTCATCTTTCTGCCACCTCGCCATCATTCAATAATGCACTTCTGGTATGCGACGCTTTTTTCCATTGTCCTGTCAGACTGTTCTTAGTGGGACGCTTCGGTTTACAGGTCAGATCATTCACCCTTTCCATTCCTTCGCAACCTTGAATTCTTCAGTTCACGTTATTGATGACAAGGCGGAATTTATTTTTTTTATTCGGCGGAATCTCTTCGACTATGCGGATATGATATTTCATATCTTCCCCGAATATATACACCAGCTCTTCCTGGATGGATTCGGTCATCGCAGCCGTGTAGCTTTCAGCTGCCTCGACCATGACATCTATAGCATCCGGTTCAGTCTGGCTGAATTGGATTTTTCGTATAGCTGAAGAAAAACTGCTGCCAGCCATGGACATATAGAGCGCCGTAAACTTCCCCCGGCTCTGTGATTGGAGGAAATCTTCTTCCCGCCCTTGAAGCTGGCGGAGGACCGGATAGGCACTGCCGCATTCGCAGCGCTCCTCTTCTATCGCCAAATCGATCAGTTCCCCAGTCTTGTAGCGGATCAACGGGGTTCCATAAGTATTAAAACCAGTGATGATCATTTCCTTGTCTTCTGTCGCTTCAATGATTCCGGAGCCAGGATTGTAATGCATTTTGCCCTTGGCGCATTCCGCAATGAACGGTGCACCTTCAGTAAAAGCAAAATGGTGGTGGACCGGGCTGTCAAATGCCGCTTCGATTTCCTTCTGGCATTCCGGAGTCAGTTTCTCCTCCGTTGTGAAAATGGCAATCGGCTGGAAGGAGAGAATGATTTTGTTCTGATTAATGTATTTCGCTAGCTCACAGATGGCTGATGGCAGCCCGTCAATGAAGTCCGGCTTGTAATTGTCGAGGTTTTCTATATATGCCCGGGCATTCTTTTCATTGCAGTAATAGGAGGAATACAAGCGCTGCTTTGCGGAATGGTTATCCCGCCAAAACACTTTCTTCCGCTGCCGCTTCGGGATAAAGCGGTTGGAACTGAACGACGCCCGCTTCATTTCCAGATTGGTCGCACCGTGCTGGTTCTTGAAAAAATCAAGGAATGCCATGTGTCGCTGCATATCCTCCTTCGTAATCAGGAACTTCAATGGCATTCCTGAATTGTCTAGGATATAAGAAACGACAGCCGCGCTCTCCGGCAATGTATAGAAGCCCGCAATATTCTTTTGGAGCATGTCCATCTCGAGGATCGGAAGCTTTTTAAGGTCTTCGACCGTCCGGATGCTCTCCAAATCGATCCCTTTATAGAACTCCTGGTAAAATGGGCTCTGGTCAACCGCATATGCGATCAGTTTTTGCATTTCTTCCTGCTGATGCGTTATTCCGGCCGCTTTATCCGAATCATTGCGGTTGCCCAAGGCTCTTAAAAATTCAAAGTAGATATGTCCATACCTGCTTTTTGTTTTGCGGTATCCTTCAATTGTGGTCAATAGATTCTGCAGGTATATCGGCGAATTGTCGTAGATTTTCATGGGCAGCTCACGCATCCGCACTCTCTCCTTCAAGTTTTACTCTATGCAGCCAAGCTTCCTGGGCTGCTCAGGAAAACATCAAGCAAATTCGTTCCCCGCTTTCGCAGCCCATGTTTTCTTCCATTCCTGTTCGGGTTCTTTCCGCTTCCGGTTCGCCAGTCCCAAAAGCGTTTCCTTCGTCTGTTCGGGAGTCATATCTGGCAGTTGCTTCAGGATCCGGCTCATCTCCACCTGGCTGATCGGCGTTGCTTTCCCGATATAGATCTTCGGGAAGATCTTTTCGCTTTGGATTTCGCTTGCATCCAACAGCTCTTCGTATAATTTTTCACCCGGCCGCATTCCTGTGAATTGGATTTTGATCTCGTTTTCCTCGAATCCGGAAAGCTTGATCATATTGCGCGCCAAGTCGACGATTTTGACAGGTTCGCCCATATCGAGCACGAACACTTCCCCTCCTGAAGCAAGAAGCCCGGCTTGGATGACCAGCCGCGAAGCTTCAGGTATGGTCATGAAATAGCGGGTCATGTCCGGATCGGTTACAGTGACGGGACCGCCGCCTGCAATCTGTTTTTTGAACAGCGGGACGACGCTTCCGCGCGAGCCCAGGACATTGCCGAACCGGACAGCGGCGAATGTCGTCTTGCTGTTGATCGCAAGGTTCTGAACGATCATTTCGGCACAGCGTTTTGTCGCACCCATGATATTCGGCGGATTGACCGCTTTATCGGTGGAAATCATGACAAAACTTCCAATGCCGTATTTGTCCGCCGCTTCTGCGACGTTTTTCGTCCCAAAGACGTTGTTTTTCACTGCTTCCAGCGGATTCGCCTCCATTAGCGGCACGTGCTTATGCGCCGCGGCATGGTAGATAAGGTCCGGCCGATACGTTTCCATCACTCGGAAAATGCGTTCCCGGTCCTGGATATCGGCAATGATCGGCACGATTTCAATGGTCTCCGGCAGCTTGCCGCGAAGCTCCATGTCAATCGTGTAGATCGAGTTTTCCCCGTGGCCGAGCAACAGGATTTTGCCCGGATTGAATTTGGAGATCTGCCGGCAGATTTCTGAACCGATCGATCCGCCTGCGCCGGTCACCATAACCGTCTTGCCGGCGATCTGTTCTTCGATTGCTGCCATGTCGAGCTTCACTTCTTCCCGGCCGAGCAGATCCTCGATTTTCACATCGCGGATGTCGCTGACAGTCACTTTTCCAGTCATCAGGTCCTCAATGCGCGGAATCGTTTGCACCTTGGCGCCTGTATCAAGGCATTGTTTGGTCAGTTCGGCCATCGCTCTTTTCGACAGCGAAGGAATCGCAATGATGATCTGCTCGATGCGGTGATCCACTACATATTCCGGGATATTCCCAAGAGGGCCGACAACTTCGAGCCCGTAGATCTCAAGTCCCCATTTTGTTTTGTCGTCATCGGCAAAGATGACGGGATTTCTGCCCCACTCCGGATTATTCTTCATATGGCGCGCAATCATTCTGCCTGCCTGCCCTGCGCCTACCACCATTGTCCGGCTCGTCAAAACGGCTTTGCGCCTGATTGACTGCTCCTGGATCAATCGCAATGAAATCCGGGAAGCGCCGAAGAAGAAAATCAGCAGCATCCAGGACAGCATCAGCGTACGGGCATACAATTGTTCGCCATATGCATATTGCATGATGCTGGCGACAAAGATGGTCAATGTCACCGCTTTGACGATTGATTTCAATTCATCGACGGATGCATATGCCCAGATTTTCCGGTATAGCCCGTAATGCCAGGCGAATGAGTGCCAAGCGATGAACAAGGTCACTGTGCTGATGAACAGCATTTCATTCGACAGCACGCTGGCATACGGGTATAAGAACAAGTAGCAGGCGTAGATGGAAGAAAGAATGATCAACGAATCAATCAAGAATAATGACAAGTATCTTTTCTTTATCGTCAACTTAATTACCCCATCTCGTTTCTCATTTTCCAGCTTCTATTTGCTGTAGTTCTGGTAATAATAATTGTCTTTCGACATCTGGTAATTGTTCATGACCACACCCATGATGAACGCCTTTGACGTTACCAGGGCGTCTCTGGCCTTGATGACACTGTCTTTCTCCGATTTGCCGGTATTGACCACCAGTACGGTGGCGTCGCATTTATTCGCCAGGATCTTCGAGTCGGTGACCGACAGGAGCGGCGGCGAATCAATGATGACGATATCGTATTTCGACTTCATCTCTTCCAGAAGGTCGTCCAGTGCGGGCGTGCTGAGAAGTTCTGCCGGATTCGGCGGAATCTGGCCGCATAGCAGAAGATCCAGGCCGGGAACGCCGCTTCTTCTCACGGTATCCTGAAGGCGCCCCTTTTTCAGAAGCAGATTGGACAGGCCGATTTTATTGGGCATCTGGAACGTATGGTGCAGCGTTGGCCGCCTCATATCCGCATCCACCAGCAGCACCCGCTTGCCGGCTTCCGCAAAGACGATCGCCATATTGCAGGACGTGGTCGATTTCCCTTCCTCCTTGGCTGCCGAAGTGAACAAGATCGTCTGAGTATCGGGCCCTGGCATGGAGAAATTGATATTTGTCCGGATCGTCCGGTATTGCTCTGTCGTTATTGATTGCGGATTAGATCGAACCACCAATCTTCGTGCCGCCGATCGATTTGACTTTTTCGCTGTCCACATCGCCCACCAACTCCTTCTGTTCTTTGTAATTGGATGATCTTCTCATTTCCTTTGTGCTTTCTGCTTGGCTGACAATGCCGAGGACGTGAAGGCCGACGATATCCTCAATATCCTCTTCCGTACGGATCGTTGTATTCATCTGATCCAACAGGATGGCGAGCCCGGTGCCGATCATGAAGCCCATTACTGCGCCGATCGCCATATTGAACAGCGGGTCCGGCTTAACTGGTTCCGGATCTACCGGCAACACAGCCGGTGCAAGGATGTTGACATTATCGACTTTCATCAAGTTCTTGATTTCCGCCTGGAATACGGATGCTGTCGTATTGGCGATCAGCACCGCCCGCTCCATGGAAGCGTCTTCCACATTCAGTGTCAGCACTTGCGAATTTTCAACGCTTGTCACTTCAATCCGCTCATTCAGATCCGTCACCGATTCGTTCAGCTTCAGTTCCTCAATGACTGCTGCCAGAATGGCCGGGCTTTTGATGATGACGTTATAGGTGCTGATAAGCTGGATGTTGGCATCGATGTTCTGTGCATCGAACGGCTGTGCCGCCGTCGCGTTCTGATTGACCAGAATCTGGGTCGATGCCTGGTAGATCGGTTTCATCAGCGTATAGCTGACAACGCCGCTCAACGCAACAAACAGGAGCGTGACCATGAGGATCAGCGGAATCCGTTTGCGCAGGTTCTTCATGAATTCTTTGACATTGAATGTACTTTCCATTCCTTACACCTCTGTTCCCGATGGATTTTTAGGTTGCTTTTTAACGCGTTTGCTTTTCGGCAAGATCGCCGATGTAAAAAATCTTGGAGAGTTTTCCGTTATGCGCGTTCAGCATAAGGATGATCCACAGCACCAGCCCGATCGGCGAAAGAATGACGCCTGACAGCCAACCGATGACCGGAAGCATTCCAAGAAGTGTAAATACAGCAAAAAAGGCGAGCGACAGGTAAATGGACTGGAAAGCATGGAACCGGACGAACCGGTTATCCTTCTCGATCAGCAGGAAGACGATTCCTGAAAAGATGCCGAAAAGGTAAGCAAGCGTACCGGCAATGTTTTCCGGGAGCCCGAGCGAAGTGGCGTGCAGCCTTGCATCGCTGTTATCCTGTGCATGCTTGAACACAGTCTGCTGTTCAAAAGTTCGAAGCTGATGATCTTCTGTGAATTTGAAATTGTTCTCAACCATTTTCTTTTCCTCCTTTATCCTTTACCATTTGACCTCATACTACGGAGGGAAGGTTAAAATAAAGTTAAATAGTTTTAATAATTAAATTATTTTAAAAAAAGCATGAAAAAGCCGCCTAGATCGCATTTTCGATCAGGCGGCTTTCGCTGGTTCATTATTCTGCTGTAAATTTGTAGCCGAATCCCCGGACCGTGCGGATATGGATAGGATTTGCAGGATCCTTCTCCACTTTCCGACGCAGGTTGCTAATGTGGACTTTTACCGTCTGGATATCCCCTTCAGAATAATAGCCCCAGATACTGTCGTAAAGCTGCTCAGCGGTCCAGACCCGGTTCGGATTCTGGGCCAGCAGCAAAAGCAATTGGAATTCTTTATGGTACAGGCGCACCGGTTCGCCGGAGACATACAGTTCGCGGGCATCAATGTGGATCTTGATGTCATTGAACTCCAGCACGGACAGCTTGTCTTCATCGCCGCTCTTCCACCCATTTCTCCTAAGGATTGCCCGGATCCTTGCTTCCAGCTCGGTGAAGTCGAAAGGCTTTGTGATATAGTCATCGCCGCCTGCTTCAAGCCCGTTGATCTTATAAGCCAACTCTTTCCGATAGCTGACGAAGAGGATGGGGAGTTTGGTCTGCAGCCGGATCTGCTCGCACACTTCGATTCCATTCATGCCTGGCATCTCGATATCAAGCAGTATGAGATCGGGATTTTCTTTTGCCAGCTTGTCCATCGCTTCATAGCCGTCTTCCGCATCGATAACGCGGTAGCCTTTCTTCATCAGGAATAGCCGGATCAGTTCACGGATGCCTTCTTCATCTTCCACAACCATTACAGTAGCTTCGCTCATGGTACGTCCCCCTGTCTTTTGTTTAAAATGTCAAAGGCAATGCAATATAAAATGCGCTCCCTTTGCCGACTTCGCTCTCTGCCCAGATCTCGCCTTTATGCGAGAGGATGATTTCTTTGGCAATGGCCAGCCCAAGCCCGCTCCCTTTATACTGCTCTGTTTTTTCCATTTTGAAGAAACGGTCGAAAATATGCGGCAGCACTTCCTGGTCGATGCCGCAGCCTGTGTCCTCGACTTTGATAATGACTTCCCCGTCGAATTCATCAAGGTCGAGCACCGCCCCTTCTGTACCGTTGGCGTAAACATCAGCGGATATTGTAATTTTGCCGTCTTCGGAAGAAGTATGCTTCACGGCATTCCATAATACATTGGAGAAGACCTGATCGATCCGGTCGATGTCGATGGACAACTTGAACTGTTCTTCAAGCGGATCCTCCCGCCCTTTCTGATGTTCGAATCTGCGTCCGCTTTGCGTCACATCGGCCTCCATACCGATTACCAGGCGGTTCAGCCATTGGGGCAGCTTCACTTCTTCAAAGCGCAGCGTCATATTGCCGGACTTGTATTTTGAAAGTTCCACAAGATCTTCTGTCAACCGCTCGAGCAGCAGCAGTTTATTGTGGATCATATCCAGATACCGCGGATTCTTCTCATCGATCAGACTTTCTTTCACTGCCTGGATATAACTGTGGATTAGCGTAATCGGCGTGCCGAGTTCATGCGAAATCGTGGACAGCATCTCATTCCGCGATTTCTCGATTTCCTGTATTTCATCGTTCACGGTCACCAGGTTCATATTGGTGATTTCGAGCGCCATCGTCCGCTCCTTGATATTCCGCTCCAGGAAATAGTTGACATTGGTGATTTCCTGCGTCAAGCTCCGCAGGTTCGCCAGCGTTTCCACCCGCAGCAGAAATTCTTCCTTGTCGCAGGGTTTGACGAGGTAATCGTTCGCCCCTGCAGTGAATGCACTCGATTTATGCTTCATGTCTTCTTCTTCTGACAGCATGAGGATCGGCAATTCGGTGAGCGTGAAATCCCTCCGTATGCTCCGGCACAATTCGTCGCCGGTCATGTCTGACAATGCCCATTCCAATATGACCAGATCGATCGGCTGTTCCGACAGGAGCTGGATGGCTTCCGCCCCTTCCGATACGCCAGTCACTTCATAGCCGTCCCGCATCAGCTGATAGGTCAGCATTTCCCGGTTTACATCGATATGGTCGACCACCAGGATGCGGATTTCCTTTTGGTCCCGCCGGCGCTCCGACAAGGATTCGCTCAACTGAGCGGCCGTCAGTTCTTCGATCTCCACCGTTTCCAGCGGCTCGGCCTCTTCAGCTTCTTCCTTCTTGTAAATCGGGAGCGTAAAGCTGAAAACGGAGCCCTCGCCCGGCTTGGATTCCACTTCCAGCCAACCGCCCTGCAGCTCCACCAGCCGCTTGGTGAGATTAAGGCCGATACCGGCTCCGCTAAGGCCGTCTTCCTGAATGCCGCTGGAACGGGACGGCTCGAAAAGGGTGGAAATCTTGGCTTCGTCTATGCCAATTCCCGTATCTCTTACGGAAATGCGGATTCCTTTGCCCGCCTTTTTGGCGGAAACCGTAATTTCACCTTTTTCAGTGAACTTAATCGAGTTGTCGATCAAGTTGAAAAGCACTTGCTGAACCCGGTTGGGATCGGCGATGGCTTCGGGCAGATCGTCCGGCATCTTCTGGTAGAGTGCTACTTCTTTATCTTTCAGAAGCGGCCGGCAGACGGCGATCACCGAATCCGCCAAGCCCCGCAGCTCCACCGGCTCAACATGGACGTCCAATGCATTCTGCTTCAATTTTGAATAATCCAGAATATCGTTGATCATATGTGCAAGTTTCTTGCCGTTTGCGACGATGGTGCCGAGTTGCTGGCTGACTCCTTGTGAATTTCTGCCGCTGACCGTTTCCTGCAGCGACTCAGCAATGCCGATCATGCCATACAGGGGCGTCCGCAGGCTATGAGATGTGATCGCCAGCATTTCGTCTTTCCGTTCATTGGCATGCTTGAGCGATTCCATCGCCAGCCTTTGCCGTTCTATGGCTTTCTTCTCCAGTTCCCGCTTCTCCAGTTTCTTGGCCGCTGCTTTATCCGCCAGGGCCAGGGCCGTCAAAAAGATTCCTAATCCTGCCGCCAGATACGCTCCGTGCCGCGAACGGTCTGTAAAAGGGATAAACCCGTTCAGCGATAGATAGGATAACAAGACTCCGAACAGCAGCAGAAATGATCCGATTGTATAATAGCGCGCATAGCGGATATCCATTTTCAGGCTCACCATCGATAATGCGAACACAACGGCTGATGAAACCAGCAGCAGGAGCGGCAGAAGATGCTTCACCGCTTCCATGGAGACAAGCAGGATGGCCAATAGCGGCAAATGGAACAAGATCAGCAACTGCAGCCCTTTTTTAATGCGCGGCAAATGCCGGCGTGTATCCAGGAAGTTTACGGTAAACAGCAAAAGGAAAATGCTGCTAAGTCCGATGAACAGCAGGATCGAGCGTTCATTCCACCAAACCAAATCCGGCCAGATGAACGTCAAAGTCAGACCGGCCAAGGAAGAAACGGTGGCTAGCAAAGCCATGGCCATCAATCCGAAATACAAATAGCCCAATTGTCGAAGCCGCGCAAACTGTACAAACTGGTAAGCTAGCAGAACTGCAAGCACCCCTGCGGCAAGGCCGATAAGTGCTGTGGTTGTCCGGGTGTTGGCTTCGAAAGCCTTTTCATCCCAGATTGCCAGCGGCAGCTGCATTGGTCCGTCGGTTTGCGCTCGCAAGTAGAAGGTCCGGCTGGCCCCTGCCGGCACATCCAAGGGAAAGACAAAATTGCGGTGATAATAGATACGCTCGGCAGCCGGAATATCAGAGCCGCTTTGTACCGCGGTATAGCTTCCATCCCCCTGCTGAGCATAAAGGGTCAAGCTGTCGAGCGTCGAAGCGGCTGCTTCAAGCAGCCACGTTTTTTCGGTTGATGTATTTTCTGCCTCAAAACGGATCCAGTAGACCTCTTCTGTATATCCGGCATTCAAGGTGCCGTCTACATTCGGCATGAACTGCATGGTCATAAGCGGCTGGGTGATTTCACCGATGTCCAAATCGCCGGCCTCATCGATAAAAATCGACATTCCGCTTCCGATTTCCATTTTTTCGGCTGTATCATCCAACTGGATCGCACGGCCGCTGTCTTCAAGATCGCCGACCTGTTTATCTCCGCTCATGAAAAATAATAAAACAATAAGGACAAACGCAATTTTTACCGCGTTGGAGAGATTCCGATAAAGTGGGGACATAATGGCACACCTCTATTTCTAAAATTCATCCGTATGTAAAAACATATTGTCCAAACCTAGCCTGAATGAAGGAAAAGCCGAAAATTATTTATTTGAATTATCAGATTTTATTGTCTAGCAGGATATATACCATAAGTAGCATAAGAACTTGTTAAAATAATACCATTTAACCGGTTAAAAGAAAAGAAAATTTAATCTGAAAATTCAATTAAAACTATTGACCTATCGAAACAAAGGGAATACTCTAATAAAAAGAAAAGCTAGGGTTCATTTGTCGCATGATTTATGATACAGGCTTAACGGCCATAAATGAGGTGAAGACGATGTTCCAGAGAAAAACAACCGATAAGACGAAAAAGAAACGTTCCTGGTTGAGTATATTCGTTAAATTGTCCATCCTTGCAGGAGCGCTATACCTGCTAGTCCTGTTCCCGAAAGCTACCAGTACGCTTGATGAAATCCACGAGCCGTTGGTCCGGGAAGCCTCTCCAAAACGCGAGGAAAAAATCGTCCTTGAGAACAAAGATCCCATTTCGGTCCTCCTCCTGGGCGTCGATGAGCGTGAGGACGACCGCGGCCGTTCCGATACGATGGTCGTACTGGCGATCAATCCCGAAAAAGAATCTACCAAGATGATCAGCATTCCCCGGGATACGTATACAGAAATTGTCGGCCTCGGCATGAGAGACAAGATTAATCATGCCTACGCCTTCGGCGGCATTGAAATGTCGCTTGCCTCAACAGAAAAGCTGTTGGACATACCGATCGATTACGTCGTCCAACTGAACATGGAAGGGTTTGAAGATATCGTGGATGCGCTCGACGGCATCAGCGTCGACAATGCTTTCGCCTTCGACGATTTTCCTGCAGGCGAAATTACACTGGACGGCAGCCAGGCGCTCGATTATGTCCGCATGCGGAAAAACGATCCAAACGGGGATTTCGGAAGGCAAAACCGCCAAAAGCAAGTCGTCAAAAGCATCATGGTCCAAGCAGTGTCTGCCACGACCTTGTTCAATTATCCGAAAATCTTTGATGCCCTCGGCGATAACGTCAAAACGAATATGGGATTCAATGAAATGATCGATGTCCAGAAAAATTACCGGAATGCGACCAAAGAAGTCGAACAGCTGAGCTTTGAGAACGGCTACGGTGAAACAATAGGCGGAATTTGGTATTACATGATGGACCAACAGGAGCTGGCCGAAGTGCAATCTGCAATGAAGGCTCATCTAGGGACAGAATAGAAAAAGCCCAGCCGCGTTTGCGGCTGGGCTTTCAGCTTGTTAAGAAAGATATAAAATGCTTGTCTCTTAACCGATATTCCGCAAAACAGCTTCGTAAACCCGTGTGCTCCTGCGCGCTTTGCGCTCGTCGCAAAGAGATGGCTCGAACTTCCTTAGAGCCATCTCTTTGCTTCGGGCAAGACTTACCCGAAGCCTGCGAGCGCAAGTCTTTGCGACGAGCTTGCGCAGGAGCAGCGCCCTTTCATGTTTCGAAGCTAGCGCAGCGATGCAGAAACAGTACGGTTTTCTCCGCTATTTTGCTCTATATCTCAGTTAGCACAGTTAAAACGGATAGAGTTATCGGCTTTTTAAGAACGAAATCAGCGCCGGCGCGTCCATGGGCTGGGCGAAGCTATGAGACGGGTGTTTTTCCCGGCTCATGGCGAAAGCCATGCCCAAAGCGGCCGAAGCGGGGTAAAATGTTTATTTCTTTTATCAACTAATCTAAAAAAGGTTTCTCGATATCCTAAAAGCCCAGCCGCGTTTGCGGCTGGGCTTTCTTTGTTATTCGCTTTCTCTTTTCGGTGCCAGTTCCACTGCCTGGCGAAGGGCTTCGACCAAGCTTTTTTCATCCGCTTTGCCGGTCCCGGCGATGTCGAATGCGGTTCCGTGGTCAACGCTCGTCCGGATGATCGGCAGGCCGACCGTGATATTGACTCCGGCTTCAAGGCCAAGCACTTTGACCGGCGCATGCCCCTGGTCATGGTACATGGCTACCACAATATCGAAATCCCCGCGGACTGTGCGGAAAAACAACGTGTCTGCCGGCAGCGGGCCTTGAACATCGATGCCTGCTTCCTGCGCTTTTTTCACTGCCGGAATGACTTTCTCCTCTTCTTCCCCATAGCCGAACAGTCCGTTTTCCCCTGCGTGCGGGTTGATGCCGCACACTGCAATCTTCGGATTTTTGATACCGGCTTTCGAAAGCGTGTCATGGGCCAGCTGGATCACGTGCAGCACGCGTTCCGGCGTAATCATATTGATCGCATCAATTATGCCGACATGCGTCGTGACATGGATGACCTTCAGGTTCGGAGCCGACAGCATCATGGAATAATCCTTCGTGCCTGTAAGCTCAGCTAAAATCTCGGTATGCCCCGGGTACAAGTGGCCGCCTTTTTGTAATGCCTCTTTGTTCAGCGGCGCTGTACAGATGGCATCAATTTTTTTGGAATTGGCTAAAGCAATGGCTTTTTCGAGATACCGGAATGCGGCATTGCCCGCTTCTGGCGATACTTCGCCCATCGGCAATGTGTCCGGCAAGAGGTTCATGTCCAGGCAGTCAATGGTATCCCGCTCAAATTTCGCTTCGCCCGGCTCGCTGATCCGGCGGATGGCTTTTGTGCTCCCTGTGAACCCTTTCGCCCGCTCAAGGATCGAAGCGTCACCGATGACGAACGAGCGGCTTGACTCGTGGACGCTGTCGTGTTCAAAACTCTTTAAAATGATTTCCGGGCCGACGCCTGCAGCGTCCCCCATTGTAATTCCGATGATCGGTTTAATTGCTTGCATGTATTCCCGCTCCTCTCAGATAATCGACTGCATTGGTTAGCGATTCGGCATTTCCGAATCCGCCCGCTTTCGTAATTGCCGGCATTTCTTTACCGTTCCATGCTACCATGCCCAACGGCAATCCTGCTTCCACTTCAAACCGCAGCTCCATATCATGGATGCCAAGTTCGCTGCAGATGTCTTTAGCCGTATCGCCGCCGGTCATGATCAGCGCATCGAAGGCGGCTGTTTCCAGCGCCTGACGTGCGAGTTTTCCGATGCCGGCAGAGATTGCTTGCCCAATTTGATTGGCAGTCCGGCCGTTCATTTCTGCCCAGGAAGCGGTTTTTCTGCGGTTTTCCTGGGACCCATCTACATAGACCACGGCGCAGTCAAATCCCTCCGTCCGGACTTTTTGTGAAACGCCTTCGAAAACTTCAGCTTCGCCTTCTAGTAAATCCAACGGATCCACTTCAATCATCAGGGTATTCGGGCGAAGTTTCAATGCTTCAAGCTGTTCACCCGTTTTCCCCGATAAACTGCCGGACAAGACAAGAACTTTTTCAAGCGGCCGTTCAAGAGCATTTTCTGTATTTTCTCTTTCATATTCCGTATATAAATGATTGATCATTCCGGCGGAACCTGCCCACCCGACCGCAGCATCCAGTTGTTTCGCCAGCTCGGAAAGCTTCCGGAAATCCCCTTCCTCGACCGTATCGCAGACAATCCATTGCACACCATCACGAAGCTGTTCATCAACCCATTGTTCAGGCTTCAAGCCGCGGAGTATTTCTTTGGTCAATACAGCCGTTTTGGAGCCGCCGTCTGCCAGCAGGTCCGGGATGTAGCTATGGAGCACGGGCGTTTTCGGGTCCTTTGCAAATTCCGTCTCTGCCACCGGCTTGCCGTTGACAAGCAGGACTCCGCCTTCGACAGTCCGCCCCATCGCAGGAAAAGCCGGCGCCAGGAAGATCAGGTCAAGCCCGGAAGCATCCTGCATGGCTTTCAATTCCGACGCGATCGAACCGCGCAGCGTTGAATCCACTTTTTTGTAAAATGATTGGATTCCACATCCGCTTAACCGGCTGATTTCCTGAAAAACCGCTTGATAAGCAGCTTGAGGACCCATTGCCCGGCTGTTGGTGTCAATGATCCAGACGTCGATATCCTGTTCCGGCAATCGGCTGTAGTCAATGGAATCCGTCAGCAGCACTTTTGATTTCAGGCCTTTTTGCGCGAGGCGCACACCCGTATCATTCGCTCCTGTAAAATCATCCGCAATGATGCCGATCTGCGTTGCCATCTTCTTCATTTCGTTACGCCCCTTTTTTGATAAGATCGCCGTTATCGAAGATAAAACCTTTCCGTTCCAGCCGTTTTACAAGAAACGCAATGTAAAGCGGCAAAAGAATCGCCGTCGTAACGGTAGAAGCGGCTACCTGGACTGTTGCAATATCAACCACTCCCGCAAAGCTGGCGCTTGCAGCTGCAATTGCTGCCGGCGTCGCTACCGCGTTTCCTGCCGTCGAGCCTTCAGCAGCCCCAACAATCGGGTTCCATTTCAGCGCTTTGAAAACCAGATAGCCGGCCGTACCGGTTACGAACACCGTGGCGAGCCCAAGAACGATTCCGCCCAATCCACCTTGGATGATAGCATTAAAGTCGATTCCCATGCCGAGTGCAAATGCGAAAAATGGAATCAGCATCGAACTGCCGGCATCCAGGAAAGAGCGCATGTCTTCATCCAAATTCCCGAGAATCATCCCGATCAGAATCGGCAAGAGTACAGCAATGAATGATACGGGTGAGAACAAGCCTTCCACAAAACCCATTGCCCCGAAAATTGTCAAAGCAACCATCGTCAGGAAAGGGCCGTCATTTAAGGCAAGCAGCGAATAAGCTGCCCGGTCTTCTTTGCTTCCGTATTGTCCGACAAGAGCGACGAACAATCCGCCGTTGCTGTTGGTCATCGCCGCTATGACAGCAATTGGTGCAATTCCGAGCCAAAGTCCGTTTTCACCTGCGAACATATAGGCCACCAGTCCGACCAATGCCCCGACCACCCATTTGGTCGTCAGAAGCGTCGCGCCTTTGGCAAGCGAAACGCCGAACGTTTTCACGTTGATCTGCGCACCTGTCACAAGCAGGAATAAAGCAATCAACGCATTTGCACTATCGACAAACAATGCTTGGGTGAACCCGCCGATGCGCAGCAAATCCGGAGCCAACGTATTGAGCGTTGCTGCCAGCAATAAAGGCACTACCATCATGCCGCCAGGAATCCGGTCTAAAGTCTTTTTGATTTTCATCTTCTTCGCCTCTTTTCTTCCGTTTTTCGCAGATTCTTACCAGAGAAACCGCTTTCATCTTTCACTTTAAGAATATTCGTTTTAAAAAGCAACAATTTTTTGTTTAATTTCATAGCCAGAATAAAAACAGTTTAATTTTGCAACACTTAAGTATAAAAAAGAACGCAAACTCATTCTTTGAGTTTGCGCCATAATGTCGCCCGGTTGATGCCCAGCCGTTTTGCTGCTTTTGTCTGATTGAAATCTTCTTCCTCCAAGATTTGTTCGATCAGCTTCCGTTCGATTTCTTTCAAGGTTTCATCCGCAGAAAATTGGAGGACCCCTTCTTGGACACCCGTTTCTTTACTGGAAGACAATTGCTGGAGTGTACGCTTTTCTATGACAAACCCCTTCTCAAGAAGAGCCAGTTGCCTGAGGTATTTCTTGAGCGAGGACAGGTTTTTCGCAGCCGGCGAGCGGATGATTTCCTCCATGGCATCTTGCCGGATTTTCACCGGCTGCGTCCCCAAGTCCAGATGAAACTCTGCCAAAAATTGATGGGAGATGGCTTCGATGTCTTCCCGTCGGTTCTCAAGACCCGGAAGCGGGAATATGGCTGCATCTCTAAATTCTTCCGTGTTGTTTATGTCTGCCACCAGTGAGGCGGCGGAAATGACAAGCTGGACCCTGCGGGAAGCGGCGATTCCAGCTAAATTTGAAAGCCGGTGGCCAGCATGGTCATGTGATGGGTCCACCTTGATAAAAAGCGTGGAAACGGGAAGCGAAAAAATTTCCTCAAGGAGGTTTTCCGCCTCGCTGAATTCGGCTGCCACAAAGAGGCCGGGCTTCCGGTGGTAACTATGCAGATAACGGGCGATCGACTTTTTGCCTGTACCGGCGTCGCCAATCAGAAAAACAGGGCGTTCCGCATTGGCTGGAGATTCAATCATCCCTTTGATTTTTTTCATTGATGGGCTCCTTGCAATCAGCGGAGGAATTTGGCTGATCTGTTCGATTTCTATAGTCGGTGTCTGCTGGAAAATTGCTTTGATTGGCTCAAAGAAGAACGCTACAGCTTTTCCGTCTCGGTCCTGCAAAGGTTCGGCCCGAACGCTCAAAGCCCCGCTTTCTTGGTGGACGATCTTGATGGTTGCCGCATCACTTCTTAATGCCTGGATGCGCAGGCTCTTCATATCTTCAGGAGACAATGGCATCTCTTCAAAAGAAGTCCATTTCTGCAGAAGAACCTGCCCTTCGTCATCCGCCACCAGGAAATCCGATTCCTGCCGGACAAGCAGCGCTTGAGTGATGCGAAGAAGCTTTTGGCTCGTAGCCAGTGATTTGAAGAGGCGGCGCGCTTCTTCAAAGGATTCCATAACGGATTCCCTTCCCGAATGAATGAGCATTCCATTCATGCCCAGTTGAGACGACACATCTACCGTGACCACGTCGCCCAGAATGCGGGTATAATTTTTGCGCTGCAATCCGAGCAGTGCCTCTTCCACTTCTTCCGCTTTATGGATTGTCACCACTTCCAATGGAATCTCGAGCAGATTGGCAATCGACGATGCACCGAGAGTAATATTCGGGAAACCGACCAATGCGATTTTGTCATCGGAGTGGCTGCTTGCCAGCATGATGGAGCGCAGCAAGTCGTACCCCGAAATGTGGATATCTACAACCGGCAAGCCAACAGATTCCCGGATCATCTTCGCGGTACCGCCTCGGCTGATGATGATGTCCGCTCCGTCTTTCTCCATCTGCCTAGCATAAGCGACACCGGTTTCCAGATTGCCGGTCCGTGCCGTTATTTTCAGATCCGGATTGCCGGACTCCAATTCTTTGATGACAGGCTCCATCGCTTTATACGGCGCAATAAAACCGAGATTGATCTTCCGCTTCACCGCAGATGCCCCCTTTTCCAATATCTTTTGCCATTATAACAATATTCCACGCATTGGTAATGAAAAATTCAGCATGCCGCAGCAGCCTTTCCTCATGCGCCCAACAGCTTTCCGCATGAAGTGGTTCCCCTGTCAACTTCCCCCTATTTTCGATATAATTTTCAAAAAGGGGTGATTCCATGTGCTTGATCAACTTCCAATTTGATGACCATCCGGAATACAAGCTTATCCTAGCTGCGAACCGGGACGAATTCTATTTGCGCCCGACCGAAACGGCGCATTTCTGGAAAGACCATCCCACCCTCCTGGCTGGGCGCGACCTGATGCAGATGGGAACTTGGCTGGGCGTTACAACGTCCGGAAGAATTGCAGCATTGACCAACTTCCGCGACCCGTCGGTGCCTGATGCTGACAAGATTTCTAGAGGCGCCCTCGTCCGGAATTTCCTGTCATCCGACATGGGCCCTCGCCAATTCCTGGAAAACCTGGTCCCAGAGGATTATGCCGGCTTCAATCTGTTGGCAGGCAATGCCGATCAATTATTTTATTATAATAATATGGATGCGAAAGTAGAGAAGGTCGAACCTGGCATCCACGGATTGAGCAACCATTTCCTGGACACCCCTTGGCCGAAAGTCGTCAAAGGGACGATGTATCTTGAGCGGTATCTCTCAGACAATCAGGAAATCCGGATAGAGGATCTGTTCGCTTTTCTGCAAGATGCTGACCAGGCCGAAGAAGGCAAATTGCCGGATACAGGTGTGGGAGCCCAATGGGAGAGAGTCCTTTCACCGATGTTCATCCGCACTCCTGAGTACGGTACGCGTTCTTCGACGGTCTTGCTTGTCGGCCACGACGGACATATCACTTTTGCCGAACGGGTATATGAAAAAGGCGAAGTAAAAGAGGAGAATGTTTTCGAATTCCAAATCGAAGCGGACAAATGACATTGCTAATCTGAACAGCAAAGGACCCGCGGCGTGAAGCAGTGCTTCACGCCGCAGGCCCTTATTTCAATACACTTCTTTCCGTTATTCAAACTCGACGCTGAGGCTCTGGAGCAGCCGCTTGTATTCCTCGTATTCTTTTTCCCATTCCTGTTTGCGCTCGATTTCCCGTCCGTCCAACAGGGCTTCGATGACGTCGAAACAGACATGCCATCCTGCAAGATCTTTTGCCGTCTGCTGCGTGATCTGCGGAAAGGATTCCATCATTTTCAGTTGGCTTCCGCTTTCTGCCTCTAGGATTTCAAAGCGGACTTCCCCTTCATCCCATTCGAATGCCAGCACACTGCCAGCTTCGAAATCAACAATATCCATCTTTTCAAATGTGCCATCGCCCATATCAAATGAAAGAAATCCCCCTTTTCGGAGTTCTTTCACTTCCAGCTCCGGAAACCATTGCTTGAGCTTGCCGTTTTCTGCAAGCATCGCCCAGACCGTTTCCGGGCTGTGGGCCATATTGCGGTTATAAGTAGCTGTATAGCCTTGTTCTGTTTGCACGATTTCCGCACGCATCGGATTGTCCCCTTTCTTGCTTTCAAGTAATTCCATTATACACGAATGCCCCCCGCGAAATCGGGTATAGATCCATTGAGGAGTTGATCAATATGAGATTAGGCTATGCCTGTATGAATACAGAATTGAAAACCGTCTTCCGGACAGTGCGCCTTGCGACTGCCGAAGCTGAAGGCACGTCGAAAATAAAGGAATTGACATTGGTGAACCTGCAGACCACGCTGGACATCCTCCGGTGGAATCTGGAAAACGATATCTATTTTTACCGGGCTTCAAGCACAATCATTCCCCTTTCCACTCACCCTGTCAATGACTGGGTCTGGTGGGAGGATCCTGATGTGCTTCAAATCACATCAGTTATCCGGGAGCTTGTCGAGACCCATAGGATGCGGGTTTCCATGCACCCCGGCCAGTATACGGTGCTGAATTCCCCTAAACCGGATGTTGTCCGGAAATCCGTAGAGGATCTTGAATACCACGACCGCCTTATCGCGCTCATGGGCGGCAACGACCTGATTGTCCATACCGGCGGCGCATACGGCGACAAAGAAACAGCCAAGCAGCGATTCGCTGAAAACTACGCCCTATTATCCAATAGCATCAAACGCCGGCTCCGCCTGGAAAATGACGATAAGACCTTCACGATCCGCGACGTTTTAGACGTCAACAAAATGTGCGGCGTACCCGTTTGCTTCGACATCCACCATCACAACTGCAATAACGACGGCAAGCCGGTCGATTTTGCCGAAATCCTTGCCACCTGGGAAGGGGTCGGCACCCCGAAAATCCATATCAGCACCGGGAAGGAAGGCTTCACCGACCTGCGCCACCACGATATTGTGTCTGAGGAAGATTTCAATGAACTGCTGGTACTGTTAGGCGACACGGATGCCGATATCATGTTCGAAGCCAAAATGAAAGAACAGTCCGTCCTGCCGTTTGTCCGGCTGTTGAAAGAGCGCCAGAACAGCAATACGGAAATAATATAAATGGAAAAAGCGTGCCGAAATTCCTGGCACACTTCAGACTGTAGACAAAGTCTAATTTGAATGAATAGAGATGGATAAGCCCGACCGTGCTGGCATCTAAAAGATGAGGTTAGAATACCGATTCTGCTTTGACCTGTTAGGTACCAGCCGCTGGCTCCAGGATCCGTAACGGAAGGCGGCGAGCAAGTTGTCCGAAGGCAGTTCGGCCGACTTGTTTGCGACGAAGCAGCGAAGCGATGCAACGCCCTTTCATGTCTCGAAGCTAGCGCAGCGATGCAGAGACAGGAGCACCGGTTTTCCCTGCGGGATAGCGAAGTGCCGAAATCCACTCGGACGCCAGTCAATGCTTGACCGAAGCTTGCGAGGGCAAGTATTTGCGACGAGCTTGCGCAGGAGCACAGGTTCTTTGTTAGTTCGGCGCAAGCCCACGGAACGCGTCCGCCTGAAGTGGAGGATCGGGTAGGAACTCTTCTAAATGTATGATCATTTATTATGAAAAATAAATATCCTTTTGTCTACTAGCTCAAGCGTGCCGGAATTCCCGGCACGCTTTTATTGTTTATTCAGCTGGGCAGTGCATCAAATGAGCGGAAATTCGACGTTGAATACCGTGCCCTTCCCTTTTTCGGAATGGACGCTGATTTCACCGTTCATTTGGCGTACGATGCTGTAAGCGACCATCATGCCGAGCCCGGTGCCTTTGCTTTTTGTCGAGAAATACGGCTCTCCGAGGCGCTGGACTTCCTCTTTCGACATGCCGACTCCTTCATCCATTAGGATGATGGCCACCTTCGAAGCGCTTTGCTTGATCTGGATTTTAAATGTTCCGCCCCCGGGCATCGCTTCAATTCCGTTTCGGATAATATTGATGAGTGCCTGATGGAACTTCTGCCGGTCAGCTAGAATGTGGGCATCTCCCCCATTTTTCAGCAATTGGATCTCGATGTTCTGCCAGCTGGCAAAAGGCTTCAGCACCTTCACCACATGCTCCACTTCCATTTTCACCGACACGGTTTCAAGCTTGGCGAAAACCGGTTTTGCAAAAACGAGATAATCTTCGATTAATTGATCGGCAGCTTTGATTTCGCTGAGCATGGTTTCATAGAACTCCAATTGCTTGTCCCGGGAATACTCATGCTCTTTCATCAATTGTACGAACCCTTTGATGCTTTGGATTGGATTGCGCAACTCGTGTGAAACGGAAGCGGCAAAATTGCTGACGGTTTCCAGTTTTTCGTGCTTCACCAGCGAACTGAGCAGGTATTCCTGCCGCAGGATATGTTCGATCAGCAGCGCGGCCAGCGAAATGATCGCCCCTTGGTTGAGCATCAACATCAGCCAGATGCCCACTACGTCATGGAACGGATCTCCGAACAGGAAATAGCCCGCTACAGCGTTAAACGACAGCGACAAAATCGAAACAAGGAAAACAAGCCCTACTTTTTCGAGGCGGTTGATCCGCATATAAAGCGGGCGCAGAAAAGGCACACCAAGGGCTACGACAAATTGGTTCAAGATGGCGATGTACATGCCGTCGCCGCCAATCGCAATGCGAGTGACCGCAGAAACCAGGAAAAGAATCGCACTGACAAGCGGACCGCCATAAAGGGCACCGACGATCATTGGGACTTGGCGCAGATCGAAAATGTATTGGTCTGTCATAATCTGGTAAGGAAACACCATGCAGAGAATGATCGATATTGAAAAAAGGATGGTAAGCGTTACACGGTGGCTGACAAAGAAATTGCGTTTGCCGAGGGCTCCGAACATCTGATAAAGAAGGATCGGAAAAATGATGAAAAATATATTATTGATCATCCCTGTCATCATTTGGGCTATAGCGTCCGCCTCCTGTCCCTTTGCTTGCGAAATTCATTATACCGTTCTGTTACAGCACATTCCATCCCATCCGCCAAGTTTTTTCGAAAGCTTACTTAAAAAATTCAGCCGGCATGCCGCTTCTCACTTTTTTCAGTACACGCTCCCTCCTCTTTTTCATTCCTGAAACTGACAGCCCGTAGACCGGCGCCAAATCACTGACAGTGATGCCTTGGACGAAAAGCTCATCGAGCAGTTTCCGCTCGTTTCTTTTCAAACGGATTTCATCGAGCCATTCAGGAAGCCGGTCTTCGATCGAACCGCTTTCCATCTCTTCCAGCGAAACGTCTTCAGAAGCAGCAAACCGGCTCGTGAAGCGGGATTCCCGTTTCAGTTCGTCAAGCATGGCTCCGTGGATTGACCGGTAAGCAAAAGGGGTAAAGTCCCCTTTGCTTTCTTCGTAGCGGCAGCAAGCGTGCCAAAGGGCAATTTTTCCGATTTGGCGATAAGCATCGTAATCGCGGTAAATATGGAGTTTGCGGATGATTGCTGAAATCATCGGCGAATACTGTTCTGCTGCTTGGTCAAAATCTTTCATTGTTTTGTCCTTCCGGACGTCCTTGGTATTCCCGGGTGACTACAGCATAATCAAATGGTGTATAAGCTTCAAAAAGAAGAATGAGTCTTTTTATCTAAGGATTTTTAACTTAGCTTACATACATACGCGACGTTTGATTTAGTTAATTGTCAAAAAACATCCTTTTTTCTGAAAACGGTATTGATTTTCTTTCCGTTGCAATGGTAGAATTTTCTAGAATACAGAAAGGGGAGTTTAGGGGTTGAGGAAGTATGAGTATCATTTTATCGACCGGTCCACGCTTTATTTAATGTCATTTTTTGAAACAGAACGGAGAACCAAAATAGTCACAAAGCATGGAGTGATGTATTCGCCACTTTCGGCGATGCAGCTGATTGATCGGACCTGCATGCTGTATGCGTCAACTTACGAAGGCCGTGTCAAGGCGAACAGGCACAATCTCAAACAGCATAAAAAAACGCCGATCCTCATTTCAAATGACGGAGTGGCCGCCTTTCCGACCAAGTCACCTTCCCACCCGGAATGCATCTGGATTTTCAATCACGATTATCGGACCGAAAAGGTTTCACCCGGCAAGACCCGCATCATCTATGAGAAATACGGCATCACCCTGGATCTGGACGTTTCCATCCATACATTGGAAAAACAGCGGACCCGCATGTACGAAATGCTTTACTACTATATGAAAGTCCGTGATAGACACAATACATAATACGGTATTGGAAGTTGAATCTTCTTTCATGGAATGCAAAAGACACCTCCCTGTGTATTGGACGGCCATCCAATCCAGAGCGAGGTGTCTTTCCTTTTATGCTGCTTCATCCCTCATCAATAAGAATGCCAGCTCGATTTCCCATTTTGCGGGATCGGGTTCAGTTTCAGGGTCCGTCATATAAAATTCAAAGCGTCCATTCCAAATTTCCTCTTCTTCTTCCCAGCGCTTATCAAATTGAAGCCCTTCCGCGATTGCCCATTTCTCGAGCGCATCCAAAGAACCGGCGAGCATGTCGGGATCTCCCCGGTGCACAGCGACTGCATAAGATCCGCCTGGTATAGAACTTGCGACTACCCGATCATCGCCGGTTACCATGTGTTCGACCGGCACTCCCACTTCCAATGCATATTCGCCATCCTGGCCGCCCAGGCACCAGTATCTGTAAAACGGCGCCCCTACGGCCTTCACTCCTTTTTTAGAAATCCAATCCAGAACTTCCGGCACCATCGCGGCTGTCATTCCCCATTCCCTGAGTGTAGTCTGAATCGGAATTGCCACATAGGGTTGTTCCGCTTTCACTTCAACACCCGGTCCTTTGCTGAATTTATGCGCCATATCCACCTGTCCTTTCTCCACTGCTGAAAACTCCTTCTATATAAGCTGACATCCGGAAACCGGTTTGTTTGCACCGTTTCGACCTTCGCTTTCTCCATATAGCTCCGTCCGCTTCAGCCCATACAGTAATAACTATTCGGTTTTTCTGGCAAAATTCCTGCTTATCTCCTTGCTGCGCCATTTTTGCACTGCCATTAAATGTACATAAAATTTCGGGATTGCGAAATTGACTTGACCGTTCAAGATCCTTATTGTTAAGGAATGACCAAGCGGTCATTTTTATGACCAGCAGGTTCCAGGAGGGATTAGATGGATAAAAAGCAGGAATTGATGGATGTGGCGATGCATTTATTTTCTTTAAAAGGCTTTGCCCAAACCTCGGTCCAGGAAATTGCCCAAGCGGCCGGGATATCGAAAGGCGCGTTCTACAAGCATTACGAATCGAAAGACAGCCTGTTTATCGAATTGCTGAAACGGCATCAGGATGAATTGACCGCCGAGCTTGCCGCTTCAAGCTTCGAAGGCACGGCCGACCGCAAAGAGGCATTCAAAGGGAAACTTCAGCTCGAAATCAAACAGACGCTCGACAACAAGGAGTTTTTTTTGATGGTTTTCAAGGATTTCCCGAAAGACGAAGCCAGCCGGATGATGCCTTTGTTTGAGGAATTGCGCGCAGCCCAGCTGGCATTGACGGAAAACAGCCTGCTTGATGTATATGGTGACGAAATCAAGCCTTTCTTGGCTGATCTTGTGGCTGTCCTTGAAGGCATCAAGCGCGAGTACTTTTTCATACTGATTTTTGAAAACCGGAGTGTCGATGTCCATAGGCTCGCCAACTTCATCTCCGGCAGCATCGATGCGATTGTCGGCGGGCTCTCCGGACTGGAACCGGTATTAAAAGGACGGAACGAAATCCCGTCTCTACCCACAGATCCTTTCAAAGCGCTTGAAGATAAAATCCACCGGGACCTCGGCGGAAGGAAAAAGCTGCTCGACAGCCTCCGTCTGTTGAAAGAAGAAGCCAAAAAAACGGACCGGCAGGAATTTTTGGTTGAAGCACTCCTCGCTTATTTGGCGCAAGAGCCGAAAATCGCAAAAGAGTTATCACTATTAAAGAAGCACATCTAAAGGAGAAGTGGCATGAAGAAGATTATTGATTTTTCCCTGAATAATAAGTTTGCTTTATGGATATTGACGATCATGATCGTCGTGGCAGGCTTGTTCGCAGGACTTACGATGAAGCAGGAATCGATCCCGAACATCACCGTCCCTGCGCTTACGATTATTACACCTTATCCAGGGGCCGCTCCTGATGAAGTCATGAATGAATTGACGGTGCCGATTGAACAGCGTATCCAGAATTTGAACGGTGTGGAATTGCTGACTTCGTCTTCGTTGGCAAATGCTTCATCGATCCAAGTGCAATTTGATTTCGATACGGATATGGACGAAGCCGTCCGGGAAGTTGAATCGGCGATGTCCGAGGTTTCATTCCCTGAGCAGGCCAGCGAGCCGCAAGTGTCGCGCATCAGCATTGATGCATTCCCTGTCCTGACACTGAGCGTCAGCGACTCCGGCCAGTCATTGGAAGAACTGACCGCGATTGTCGAAGAAACGGTCCTGCCGGAAATTGAAGGGGTAGCCGGATTGGCCGATGCCCAGATCTCCGGACAACGGCTGCAGAAAGTCACCATGGCGTTCAATGAAGAAAAAATGGCGCAATACGGCTTGACCCAGGAAACGGTCCAAGGGCTGATTCAAGCTTCCAACCTTACGTTTCCGCTTGGCCTCACTGAATTTGACGGCGAGCTGAAAAACCTCGTCATCGACGGCAATATGGCGGCAATCGACGATTTGAAAGCCCTTCAGATCCCGGCAGTGCCGCAAGCGGCTAATCCGGGCAATGCGCCTGGCGCACCCGCACCGGGCCAAACAGCACCGGGTGCGGTACCTGGCGAAATGCCAGCCGCTGCTGCTGCCCAACTTCCGACTGTCGCTTTGGGCGAACTGGCGGAAATCGAAGTGGTCAGCGAAGCCGAATCGATCTCGCGCACGAATGGCGAAGAATCGATCGGCATCCAGATTGTCAAATCGCCTGACGCCAATACAGTCGAAGTCGTCAATGCCGTCAAAGACATTGCGGCCGATTTGGAAAAAGAATACGATTTGACGATCACGACAACGTTCGACCAAGGCGAACCGATCGAGCAGTCGGTTGAAACGATGCTCAGCAAAGCATTGTTCGGCATCCTGTTTGCAGTGGTGATCATCCTCTTGTTCCTTCGCAGCTTCAAGACGACGATCATCTCGATCATCTCAATCCCGTTGTCGCTGCTGATGGCAATTTTCCTATTGAACCAGCTCGACATCACTTTGAACATCATGACACTCGGGGCATTGACCGTGGCAATCGGCCGCGTCATCGATGACTCCATAGTGGTCATTGAAAACATATACCGCCGCATGTCGCTCCCAGGCGAACCTTTGCGCGGTAAAGCACTGATCCGCGAAGCGACGCGTGAAATGTTCATCCCGATTTTTTCATCCACTGTGGTGACGATTGCCGTATTCCTGCCGCTTGCCCTGGTAAGCGGACAGATCGGCGAATTGTTCCTGCCGTTCGCATTGGCAGTCGTCTTTGCCCTATCGGCATCGCTATTAGTGGCAATCACCATCGTGCCGATGCTTGCGCATTCGATGTACGGCAAACAATTGCGCGGCCTGCAGAACAATAACACTCATGCAGAAGAAAAGCCGGGCAAACTGGCCGGATTCTATAAGCGCGTCCTGGAATGGTCGTTGAACCATAAGATCATTACGTTTGGCGCAGCTACAGTCCTTCTTGTTGCGAGTTTGTTCCTGGTGCCGGTCATCGGCGTCAGCTTCCTTCCGGAAGAAGAACAGAAAATGGTTATGGCAACTTATTCGCCGGAACCTGGCCAAACGAGAGAAGATGTGGAACAAATCGCTCTGGACGCTGAAGGTTTGATTGACGCACGCGAAGGCGTCACGACGTACCAGTATTCGCTCGGCGGCAGCAATCCGATGGCCGCTATGTCCGGCGGAGGCAATAATTCTGCACTGTTCTTCATTGAATACGATGATGAATTCGAGGATTTCAGCGATGAAGGCACCAAATTGATCGAAGAATTGAACGGCCAAACCGGAACCGGCGAATGGAAAACGATGGATTTCGCAGCAGTCGGCGGAAGCGGTCTTGAACTCTTCGTATACGGTGACAGCATTGAAGACATCCAGACGGCAATCAGTGAAATCCAGCCGATCATGGAAGACAATAACGGCTTGGAAGGAGTGGAATCCAGCCTGACAGAAGCGTACGACCAATTTACGCTTGTGGCTAACCAGGACGCCCTCAGCCAGAATGGCTTGACGGCAGCTCAAGTCGGCATGGCCATCCGCGGTACAGGTGAAGCTCCGGTCCTTACGACAGTCCGGCATGAAGGCAAAGACGTCAATGTTTACGTGGAAGTGCCGGAAACCGAATATGAGGGCATTCAGGACGTGACAGATGTCCAAATTCCGACAGCACTCGGCACAACGGTTGCTATCGGTGATGTCATGGAAGTCGAAGAAGGCAAATCGCCTGATACCATCAACCGCCGCGACAGCCAGATGTATGCTTCTCTTTCCGCAGAAGTTATCGGCAATAATGCCAGTGAAATTTCTGCAGAAATCGATGAAGAAATAAACGATTTGGAGTTGCCGAGCGGCGTCACGACCGACCAAGGCGGCGTCACTGAACAAATCAACGAATCGTTCACGCAGCTCGGCTTGGCAATGCTGGCTGCAATTGCCATCGTCTACTTCGTACTGGTGGTTACATTCGGCGGAGCCTTGGCGCCATTTGCAATCCTCTTCTCTCTTCCATTCACGGTAATCGGTGTATTGGTTGCGCTGTGGATTTCCGGAGAAGCTCTGAGCGTCAACGCCTTGATCGGCGTCTTGATGCTGATCGGGATTGTGGTGACGAACGCGATCGTCCTTGTCGACCGCGTCATCCACAAAGAAAAAGAAGGATTCACAACGCGGGAAGCCTTGCTTGAAGCAGGCTCGACGCGCCTTCGCCCGATCCTGATGACGGCCCTCGCGACAATCGGCGCGCTCATTCCGCTCGCTATCGGAGCAGAAGGCGGCGGCTTGATCTCCAAAGGCCTCGGCATCACGGTAATCGGCGGACTGACAAGTTCGACTCTATTGACGTTGGTCATTGTGCCGATCGTCTATGAAGTGGTAGCGAAATTCCGCAATAAAGAAACGAATTAATGCAGAGAACCGCCCCTGCCATTATGGCCGGGGCGGTTCTGTTTTTATATAATATGCACAGCAAAAGTTAAAATACGCTCGGCTTTGGTTAAAATACGCTCAGCAAAGGTTAAAATATGCACAGCAACACGAAAAATACGATTCCAACAAACAACAGCCCGCTGAAATCATTCCAGCGGGCTGTTCTTATTTCTCTTGCAAAAATGCAAAAACTTTCTCGTCAATTTGATTTTCCTCGGTCCAACGGTCGTCAAAATTCTCGCGCAAGGCGAATGTCTTTAGCGCTTCTTTTACAGTCCCGTCATAAGAAGGGTAATCGGCGGTATCAAGGAATCCGAGTTTCACGAGCTGCCTCTTCACATCTTCGAAAATGTCCCCTTCCAGATCGAGGAAGACTTCAGCAGGCGTGCCAAACAATTCGTGCAGCTTGTACAGGCGCTGCAATTCATCGATTGGTTCCGGATGATCATCGACGCGGAGGTCGACTTTGACATCGTTATAGCCGCCGTAGCCTGCCCCTTCCTGCAGGACATAGACCGCCGCCGATTGCTTGCCGCGGCTATCGCCCCCAGCTTGCTGCGCAGCAGCCAGAGCTTCGATCAGGCGTTCCGCCAATGTGCCTTCTGCGCGTTCAAAAGTTTCGCTCATCGCTGTCACCGTGTCTTCGCTGACCAGGATATTGCCCTGGGCCGAATGGTTACGTCCTACTTTATGGCCCGCCCAGTCGTAGCATTCGGAGCCTGTGAAGGCGCTAGCTTCCCCGTCCGCATTGATGACTGCCACTTGGCGCAAGTCCTTTCCTTCATCGTCCAGTACGAGCGCCGCAATGACTTCTTCCGGCGACATGCCCTGCTCGAGCAATTGGAGTCCTCTTGGCCCGTATGAAGTGTTCGCCCATGACTGGGTCGCCACTGCGCCGACATTCGCTTTCGCCCATGGGACGACAGCGCCGACTGCCAGGAATTTCGACTGCACGGCCACCCCCACTTCACCGGTTCTCGGGTCGGCCCCGACAATCGAAAACGTCGCTACCAATTGGTCTTTGTTTATCTTATTTCGTATCATGCTAAATTCCCCCTATGTATGAATTGTTTGCCGATCAGCCCTCTTCCAACCCCACTGTCTTTTGAAAGTGCCGATTACCGAAAAGAATAGCACAAAATATTTTAGATAAGAAGCTAAATATAATGTTTCCTATTTAATGGACCAAACACATTTCTATCCCTGAACGGAAATGGCAGCCATTAAAAAGCCGCTCTTTCGGAGCGGCATTTTTCATTCCTCTAAATTCAGTTTCGTATCCCGTTTCGTGAGCTTCAGGAAAAGCAGATAAATGATGCCGATGGCCAGCCAGGCAAACCCGAGCTGTTTCGATAACGCATCGAGGTTCCACCAGACATAGGCGATGATGACAAAGCCGATGAGCGGCAGGACCAAATGCTTAAAGTAATTCTTGCTTTTCTTTTTCTTGATAAAATAAACAATTACTGAAATGTGGAGGAACAGGAATGCTGACAACGCGCCGAAATTGATGACGGAAGCCAGTTCCCCGATGCGGTTCGCGAAAAACACTGTCACAGCCAATGAAATGAATGCCACTAAGATTGTACTGACCCAAGGCGTCTTGAATTTCGGATGGACTTTGGACAGCATCTTCGGCAATTTCCGGTCGCGCGCCATGCTGTAGAGGATGCGCGAGATGGCTGCTTGGGCCACGAGTGCATCGGCAATCCCCCATGCGACTGCTGTTGCGATGATTGTCAGCCACTTCAGCCAAGGGCCGCCGGCTATTTCAGCAATCTGGTAAAAGGCGACATCCGCATTTTCGAATGTCGTATAGTCTGGCCAGATCAATGCCGCCACCCATGTTTGGATGATGAAGAGCACACCGACCACCAAGAGCGATACGATGATGGCATTCCCGACCGCTTTCCGGCCGCCTTTCGACTCTTCCGCCAATGTGGCGATGGCATCGAACCCAAGGAAGCTGAGCACCGCGATCGACACGGCACCCATGACCAGCCCGAGGCTGAAGTTATCGGCATCGTAAAGCGGCTTGAATGTGAATTCCGCTCCGTTGACGCCTTGGATGATTGCGAATATCCCGACGGAAACAAAAATGGCCAATACGATAAGTTCCAATACAATAATGATTTTATTCGCCCGTGCGGTGAATTCGATGCCGATGACGTTGATGACCGTATTGATGCTGATGAATAGGAGCAGCCAGACCACCAGCGGAACTTCCGGCACAATATCGTTCAATGCCGCAGCACTGACCAGATACAAAAGTGCCGGAACGAAAATATAATCCAACAGTATGAGCCAGCCTGCGATAAAACCTGCAGCATCATTGATGCCCCGCTGCGCATAAGAATAGACCGAACCCGCAATCGGGAATGCTTCCGACATGGTGGCATAGCTGAGCGCCGTGAAAATCATGGCGACCATCCCGATCAGATAGGCGAGCGCCACCATCCCGTTCGAACCTTGTGCAATGATGCCATAGATGCCGAAAGGCGCAATCGGAACCATGAACACCAGCCCGTAAATCATGAGATCCCAAAAAGTCAGCGCACGCTTCAGTTCCTGCTTATAACCTGTTTCACCTACCTGCTGTCCATTATTCTCTTCCATTTTTCTATCCCCTTTCAATTGTCAGAATAATTAATTCTACATCTATGGAAAAGTTTTGTAAATCTTTTTCGACACTCGAAATAACAAGGTTTTAGACCGCAAATATTTATCATTATCCTTCTATCCTGCTATCTTCCGACAATAAAGGGTGATATAATAGAGCTATAAAAGTCTGAATTTTCAATTTAAAAACACATCCATAGGTAAATCTTCATCCATATACATACCCGGCTTTCCAACGGGATATAAGAGGGGGAAATCAATATGGGGAGCAAAATCTTCAAGGTCATCGCAGCACTGTCACTGGTTTTATTCACATTGCTGTCATTTTCGTTCAAGGCGGAAGCCGCCGCTTCTACGTTCGTCACCAAAGTTCCGACCACCAGCAAAGTGGTTGCATTGACTTTTGATGACGGTTCAGACGGCACGAATATCAACACGATCCTCCGGACGCTTGCCGCGAATAATGTCAAAGCGACATTCTTCTTGACCGGCTCCGGCGCGCGCAACCATCCGAATTCCATCCGCTATATCGTCGGGCACGGCCACCAGATCGGCAACCATTCATTTTCGCATCCCGACTTCACTAAGCTGACGGCCACCCAAGTGAAATCGGAGCTCGATAAGACGGAAGCGGTCATCAAGGCCTTTACCGGCAAATCGACCAAACCGCTGTTCCGCGCTCCATTCGGGGCAGTCAACGCCACTGTGCTGAGCCGAGTCGGCGCTGCGGGCTACACGCACACGATCCAGTGGAATATCGATACAGTCGACTGGAAAGGCGTTTCTTCAAAAGCGATCACGGATAAAGTGGTCAACAACATCGTACCCGGTTCAATCGTCCTGATGCACACCGGCGCAGGCGCTTCCGGAACCCCGGGCGCATTGCCCGGCATGATTTCTAAACTGAAAGCAAAAGGCTATTCGTTCGTCACAGTTTCCCAGTTGTTGAAATTGCAGCAATCGGGCGGAAGCACCTATACCGTCAAAGCCGGCGATACGCTTTACAGTATTGCCCGGAAATACAATATCTCCGTTTCCAGTCTGGCTGCAGCGAACAACATTACGAATTACAATCTCATTAAAGTCGGACAGGTGCTGATCATCCCGAAAGCGCCAGCTCCGCCAGCAGCCGTCTTTAAATACACCGTGAAATCCGGCGATACGCTTTACAGCATCGCCCGGACATACAATACGACAGTCGCTAAAATTGCAGCCGCCAATAAAATCCCGAGCCCGTACATCATCTATGTCGGGCAGGTGCTGGTAATTCCGAAATGAACGTCAAAAAGGGGCTGTCTAAAAAACCCAAAACGAAAAATGCCAGAGGAGAAAAGCACTGCTTTTCTTCTCTGGCATTTTCTTTATTCTATAAAGGCTGATGGGAATGGAGGCGGCGACTCCAGCGGGGCAGCGTAGCGACGAAGTGCCGAAATCCACTCGGACGCGAGTCCGAGTTAGTTCGGCGCAAGCCCGCGGAAAGCGTTCGCCGCAATGGACAGCAGCCTTTTTGGACAGCTCCTTTTTCAGGTAGTCAATACTATTAAAAAATACTATAATGAAAAGAAGAAACGAAATGATATCTGGAGTTGAGATCAATTGGATATGAATTTGATTATTGAAGTTGCCCTTTTGGCGCTGGCTGCCATTTTCCTTCTGCTTGGCTTGTCGAACCATATCAATGCGAACAAGGCAACGAAGAAAAAAGGTGCAGAGCGCCTCAGCAAATATGATTACCACCAAAAGACGAAAAGATCATTCGCCTTCTATGCAGCGGCTGTCATTCTTGTCGGTGTGTATCTGATTTTCTTTTTGTAGGACGCCTGGACCTCCAGGCGTTTTTTTATTTGCCCGAAAAAACTGCAACGACTTCATTTTCCAGCTCTTCGATGAGGGGAAGCTGCGCTCTCCGATTTGCCACGGCATTGATAATTCCGTTGTAGTACCAGGACTGCTGGTCTTTGCCGCGGTTGAATCTGGCCCACACCCCTTCGCCATGCGCTTCAACATCCAATCGGATCGACCGCAGGTTATGCAATTTGTCCGCGATGATGACTGCCAGTTCTTGGTCCGAGCGGAATGCAAGTTCGGATAAGGTATGGCGCTTCCGGTCTTCCCACGGCAGCGATTTGTCCGGCTCGGATGCCGAAATCACAAGTGCCAGCACTTCCTCGCCGAACAACTCCCTGATTTCTTCTTCGGTTGCGGATGTGTCTTCCAGTGCATCGTGCAGCACTCCGGCCATGATGACTTCTTTCGGATGCCCCGCTTCCTGCAGCATCATTGCGACAGCAAACGGATGGCTGATGTACGGAATATCCGTCGCTTTCCTTACTTGCCCCCTGTGCTTGACTGCTGCAAATTGAATCGCTTCATCAATCGATCTGTCCATGCAAACACCTCTCTCTTTTTCCAGTATAGCGCGGATTGCGGGCAGAGAGGATTTTCACGTCTTTTAAAAGATTAGAAGAATCCGATTGTTTCTTTCGAATAAACGAAATAGCAAAAAGGCTGTGCAGCAATCCTAATTGCTGCACAGCCTTTTAGTGGATCATCTGTTTTCCAACTGCTCCACCCACATGTCATAGCCTTTCCCTTTTAAATGGATTCCGTCGATGGTGATGGCTTTTATCAGCTGGCCATTACCATCTTCGAAATACGGATGAAGATCCGCGTATTCCGCTTCATTGTCCGCGGCAAGTTGTTCGAGTGTTTCATTGAACTGGTGGATCTTTTCATTTGAGATTTCGTTATTGAAGCTTTCGGTGTTGACTGGCAGGATCGACTGGACCACTACACGGGTTTCTTTCGGATTAAACGACTGGATGATCCGCTCCATATTCTTCTTATATGTCTCCATGCTTGTTCCTGCCGCGATATCGTTGACGCCGATCATGACGTATACTTCTTTCGGCTTCCGCCCCGCCACTTCATCGATGCGGTTCAAGACCCCTTTTGAAGTGTCTTCCGCAATCCCGCGGTTCAGCACTTTTTCATCCGGAAAGTATTCCGGGAACTCCCCATGGTCGGTGATGCTGTCGCCCAGGAAAATCTTATCCGCATCTTGTGTATCCAGTGCTTCAAAAATCGATTTTTTCTGAACGTAATATTCAGGGTAGCCTTTGTCCGAACCCATCGCTTTCAGCTGCTCGCTGACAAATCCCATGCCGCCATGTGCATTGATGATCCAGAGGGCCGCTCCGATCAAAATGATGTTCAAGGCAATTGAGACCGTTAATATAATTTTTTTCGTTTTCAAGCTTATCCACTTCCCGCTTCTCTAGTTGTTAATGCATGATGCATAATTAACAATATTTCCTTCAGGGAAGTGATTTAAACATATTATTTTTCATCCTGATTGGATGGATGGCTCTTGAAACATAAAAAAGCCAGGCATTTGCCTGGCTGGAGAATAGAAACGTGGCTGATCAGTCGGCCCAGACCGCTTCCCATTCTTTGATTTCGTAATCCCGCGCCCCTTGCTGTATGTATGGATCGAGCTTGACCAATCCCTCGCAGTCCGCGTAGGAAGGGGCCTGGTAAATGACAAGGCCGCCGGATCCATCTGTGAATTTCCCGTTCACCCGTACATGTCCTGCACGGCGCATCTCTTCAAGAAACGCCAAATGCTGCGGACGGAACTCCGTGCTTTTCCCGCTGTCCTTCATAGGCAGCAGCACCGCAAAATATTTCATATTCAATCACCCCCTTCTAATTTACACCAAAAGGCGTCGATCAAGGAAGCGATTCTTCACGGCGATGCTCATGCCTGTTCCAAAGCATCAGACGATGCAGCAAGCTGCTGCCGGTAAAAATGATCCATTTCGCGCCAGATATCTTGGTTGCTGAAATTTGCTGCTCCCCACGCCTTGCCATTTTCGCCGAGCCGCTTTCTGAGTGCCGGATCATTCAACAGACGCTCCACCTTTTCCAGGACATCCGCCGGATTATTCGGATCCACCAGATAGCCGGTCTTTCCATCAATGACCGTATCCTTTGCCCCTGTCACGTCAGCTGCAACGACCGGGACGCCGGCAAGCGCCGCTTCAAGCGAGACATTGCCGAACCCTTCGCGCTTTGTCAGGAACAGGAAGACGTCCATCAGGAAATAATGGGCGACCGGGTCATGCTGATAGCCCGCAAAAATGATGGCATCGTTTTCCTCAATTTCTTTTCGGGTCGCCTCATTCACCGGATCGCCATCCTCGAAGTCACCCATGAGGAGCAGGCGGAGGCCCGAGTCTTTTTCGTGCAGCAAAAGGAATGCATCCACCATTTCTTCAATGCCTTTGTCTTTTGTCATTCTGCCGGCAAAGCCGATGACCGTGTTGCTTTCCTTCAGCCCATACCTTTTTTTCAAGCTGCTGATTTTAACAGACAGCTTTTCATTTTGCTTAAAGCTTTCCAGGTCGAAACCGTTATAGCTGCCCTGGCCGAATATGGAAATTTTCTCTTCGTTTGCGATCCCTAGAGCGACAAGCTGCAATTTAAGGCTTGGGGACACCGCAACTACATGGGTTGCAGACAAGGCGGCAATCTTCTCTGCCAGCAGCAGGATGCGCCGTTTCAGGCCGCTTGTTGTTTCTAGGCGCAAGCCCAGCACATTATAAACTCTGACCGGCACACCGCACAGGAAGGCCGCAAGCGTCACAATCAACCCGGCTTTCGGAGTACCCGCACTGACAATGTCAGGCCGTTCCTGATGGATAAGTCTGATGCAAGCCAAAAGCGATTTCAGGTCCTGCAGCAGGGAGATTTCCCGCTCCATTTCCACTGTCAGGACTTTTACACCTTCGGTCGCCTCGTACTCTTCAATAAACTTTCCACTGGAGCTCAACGCTTTGGCCGAATAGCCCTGGCTTTCCAAATAGGCCAGCTGGCCTTTCATCAACTTCAAGCTTTGGGCAATCGTTACCGCCTGCAGGATTTTCGCTGCCATGTCCCCCTCATCCCTCTCTTGTATCAGCTTTTTTCAATTCGCTTCCACAAATGTTTCCTGTTTGATCTCTTCGATCAGCACATGTGCATAATCGGTCGGGTTCACGTTTTTGACGCTGAACACTTTGCTGCTGTTTCGGACCAGACTTTCCAGTATCGCTTTCTCGTTTTTCGCCGCTTCTTCAATATCCAATCCCGGATTGAAAAATTCATAAGCCGTCAGGAAAGGCGACTTCAGGTAGTGGAATGCGTTGCGGTTCAAATTCAGCATTTTTCGGACCGCCTCTTCAGCCGGTTCAACAGCCACTTCGTCCGCTCCCCTTTCGAGGATTGCGACATGCGTTACTGTTTCCGCATCGAGGATGGAAGAAGCAGCCACATAATCGGTGACGGGCTTGGCTTTCGAGAATGAAATATATTCAAGCGGCGGAATGATTTTCGTCGCCCGGTTTTTCAATTTGGATGCGGTGCTCTGCTCCATATTCGAATAGAAGCGGAATGTACTGGTCCACGGCACTGAGAAGATCTCTTGGCCGTTTGTGATTGCGAGGTCCTCCGCAATGAATTGGGCGCCATGATCCATGCAGGCCATCATGCTGCTTAATGTTTTTCCGGTGCTTGGCGGTGCGAATACCGCAACGGATGAGCCGTCTTTCTTGAATGCCGAGCAGTGGATCGGAGCGTATCCTTTCTTCAAAAGGAGCAGCGTCGCCAAGTCTGTCAAGATATAGCCGACCGAATGCAAATTCATGATGCGGTGTGTGATGAATTTATAGTAGTTTTTATTGAATGTGATTTTCGGTTCTTCAGACAACAGATTCTCCGCTTTGATGCGCAGTTTCTTGCGCATCGCGAAATCGCGGGTGTAATAGATTTTTTCGGCATTCGGATTTCCGTTGAAATAATGGTACTTGCCGAGCCCCGCCAATTCCTGGTCCTCATTGAAATCCTCGACGACCAAATGGAGCTTCACTTCACAGGCCTCGTATTCTTCCTTGTTGGCTTCCGGCATGTTATGCCCAAATGACCACTTGAAATCTTTCACATTCGTTCTGATCGCTAAAATCCCTTTTGCCGCTATATAATAATGATCCACCTAAACTCCTCCTCGGTTCCGCATGTATGATTCCCCTTAAAACCCTTGTCTGGCCGGCCGCATATTTTCTGCAATGCAGCTATGGTAATAATCGTCGAGCTCTCGCCAAATCGTTTCATTGCTGAAATTCTCTTCTGCCCATCTGCGGCCGAATTCCCCCATCCGTCCGCGCAGTTCAGGTGCCAGGATCAGAAGTTCCAGCTTTTCCAGCAGGTCTTTTTCGTTTTCTGGATCGACCAAAAAGCCGCTCTTCCCGTCCACAATGGTGTCCTTTGCGCCTGTAACCCCGGAAACCACGACCGGCACGCCACTCAGTGCCGCCTCAATCGAAACATTGCCGAACCCTTCACGCTTGGTCAAAAAAACAAATACATCCATCAAATGAAAATAAGGGATGGGATCTCTTTGAAATCCGGCATGGATGATATCCGGATTCGCTTCGATCTCTTTGCGTGCTTCTTCTGGCACCGGGTCGGTCTGATCGTACTCGCCTACGATCAAAAGCTTCAGGTTCCCATAGGAAGCTTTCAGCTTATTGAAAGACTGCACCAGTTCCACAACGCCTTTGTCCTTGGTCAGCCTGCCTGTGAATCCGAGCACGAAACTGTCTTTTGAAATGCCGTACTTGCCCTTAAGCTCTTCCATTTTCTCCAGCAGTTCGCTGCTTTCACGGAATCTCGACACATCAAAGCCGTCCCCGCTCCCTTGCCCTAATACAGATACTTTTTCAGAACTTGCAATCCTGAAATCAACGACTTGATCCTTAAGGCTTTCCGAGATAGCCAGGCAATGGGTCGCTGCGCCTGCCGCAATCTTCTCTGCTGTCAATAAAATCCGGCGTTTGATTCCGGTTGTCGTCTCCATCCGGAGCCCTCTCATCGTGTAGATCCGAATTGGTACGCCGCACAAATACGCTGCGAGCGTGACGATCAGCCCCGCTTTCGGCGTGCTTGCATTGACGATATCGGGGCGTTCCTTTCGAATCATCCGGATGCATTCGATCAGTGACTTCAGATCTTTTTTCAACGAAATATCCCGTTCCATCCCGAGCCGCATCACCCTAGCCCCTTCCTGCTGCTCGAATTCATCGGTATACGGACCGTCTGAACAAACCGCTGCGGCTTCATACCCCCGGCTCTCCAGGTATTTCAATTGACCTTTGAGAAATACCAGGCTTTCTGCTATCGTCACTGCATAAATCACTTTTGTCCCCATATGGCTTCTCTCCTCTGATGTTATTCAGCTTTAGGCGTTTCGGATCGTCCTTTCTTCGGTTTCTGAAAGGCTTACGAGTCGCCATAGACTCCTTCGGATTTGAACACTTTCAGCACTGTCAGCATGAGGATATAAAAGTCGAATCGTGCGCTTTGCCGCTGGATGTATTCGATGTCCAACTCGATCTTCTCTCTCCAGCTCAGCGAATTCCGTCCGCTGACCTGCGCCCAGCCGGTTACGCCCGGCTTGACCAGCAGACGCTGCATCTGATGCGCATCGTAGCGGTCCGTCTGGGATGTCAAAGTAGGCCGAGGACCCACAAATGACATATCGCCTTTGATGATGTTGATCAATTGCGGCAGTTCATCCAGGCTGTACTTCCGGAGAACATGGCCGACCTTCGTAATGCGGGCGTCCGTTGCCAGCACTTCGATTTCGTCATTCCTCAGCGCCGGATCATCCGTCATCGTCCGGAATTTGAAGATGGTGAAGTGGACATTGTCTTTGCCGCCGCGAACCTGCGTAAAGAACACCGGCCCTTTCGATTCCATCTTGATGCACCCTGCAATTACTGCGAATACCGGCAGCAGGGCGGCAAGCATCACAGACGCTGCCGTAAACTCAAAGATCCGTTTGGGGATTTGCTCCCATTTCGTTTTGCGCTTTACCGCTTCGGTGGTTCGGATTGTCATTTTTCATTCCTCCCTAGAGTCGCCACAATTCAATATTCATAGGCTTTTCAGTCGGGCTCAGGACGCCTTTAATATCGAAAACCATCCCAGCCCCGCCAGCGAGCAGCCCTTTTATCATCGGCCAGCCAGCTTCTTTGTAAGAAGTATGTGGAATCGCTAAGATAATTGCCGAAGCTGGAAGCAATTGCTGCTCCGGCGTTAAGACGAGTCCGTATCGCTCATCCGCTTCACCGGGATCCGCGCAACTGTCTGCTACTTGGACCTCAAAACCGTATTCCTCGAGTTCCCAGACCACTTCAATCACACCCGAATTCCTCAAGTCGCCACTGTCTTCCTTGTACGACACGCCAAGCACCGTCAGCCGCGTGCCGGCAGCCAAGCCTCGCCGTGCCATTTTTTTGGCAATGAGGCAGGCAAGATAGCTGCCCATTCCGTCGTTGACGCGCCTGGAAGCCATGATGATTTCCGGATTGTAGCCGGCCGCATTCGCTTTATGCGCAAGATAATAGGAATCGGTGCCAAGCCTTGGCCCTCCGGCGAATCCCGGAGTGAATTTCAAGAAGCTTTTTTTCGTTCCTGCTGTCTCCAGCACATCACCGGTATCAATCCCCAACCGGTTGAAGATCATGGAGAATTCATTGATGAGGGCGATGTTGACGTCCTGCTGGGTATTCTCGATGACTTTTGCTGCTTCTGCGATCCGGATCGATTTCGCCTTGAAGATACCCGCGTCGAGTACGTTGCCATAGACAGCTGCCACGAATTCGAGCACCGCTTCGTTTTGCCCGGCAACCACTTTCCTGATTTTGGTGATCGGCGTCTTTCGTTCTCCCGGGTTGAAGCGTTCCGGACAATAGCCGACGAAGAACTCAACCCCTGCTTCAAGCCCGGAGTATTCCTCGAGCAGCGGAATGCAGATTTCCTCAGTGGTGCCTGGAAAAACGGTCGATTCGAAAACGATGACCGCCGCTTTTTTCATGTTCTCCCCGACCGTTTTGGCAGCCCGCTTCAGCGAAGTGAGATCCGGCTGGTCATTTTCATCCAGCGGGGTGGGCACCGTAATGATGATGAAGCCCGCCTCCCCGATCATCGAAGGGTCGGCAGTGAAATGAATGCCGCTCCCCTTCAATTCCTCGCTTTGGAACTGGCGGGTGTCATCCTTGCCGTCTTTCAGTTTTACAATCCGCTTATCGCTGATATCAAAGCCGATTACGTTATATTTTTTGGAGAAAGCTACTGCGACCGGCAGGCCGACGTGCCCCACGCCGACGACTGCGACTACCAAGTTGTCGATCATCATGCCGCTTTCTCCCCTTTTTTCCTTCTGAAACGGCCTTCCGCCATCTGGAGCAGCCCTCTGCTGTTTGCTATGGTGAACGTGATCAGCAGGAGCGGGATGATTTTATTGCGGTGGCGCATCGCTGTTCCGGCGCTCTGTGTACCGTAGGAGTACACCAGGACAGTGATAGCCAGGAACATCAGGATAAAGATCTTATTGCGCATCGGCATATCGCTTTTGAAAAGGCCGTAGATTGTCGCCCCTACCAAGAACAGGTAGATCGACGAATCGAACAGGAAGCTGACGATGTCCCCGAGTCCGCGCCAATCGAGCGGAATTGGTGAAAACATGAAATAGAACATCTTGATCGGCGCGACCATGATGGCGATGGCACCGCTCATGCCGTTGAAGCTGGACAGGTACATCGAGCCCCCTTCGCCTGAAATCTCAAGGTCCGAAACGGCGTTGTTCCCTTCCGCATCAATGAATTTGCTCAGGAACATTTCCGCATTCTGGGCCATGACCAGGACAAGGAACCCCAGGAACAGGACGAACAGCACGTTCTGCGATATTTTCTTGGATCCGCTCTTGCTCAGGAACAGGAACGCCAGTACGTATGCCAGAACAAATCCGATCATGCCCGAGTGGAACATCATCGAACCGAGCGCCAGGACGATGGCAATCAGGAAGTTCGGGAATGTGCCGTCTGCGAACCAGCGGATAAAGTGGTAAAGCGAAACCGTGATGAGGAAAATGATGATCGATTCACGGAGCAGGATGCTCGACATGAAAATGCTGTTCGGCATAATCGTGAAAATCAAAAGCGCTGTGAAAATCAGCTTTTTGTCAATCTGCAGATGGATCAGCGCTTTCATCAGGTAGACGGCGGAAAATACCCAGAACGCCACATTCAGGAATTGGGCGAATGGCCGCTGGTCCCCGATCATGTAGTAGATCGCCGACAGGAATGGCACATAATTCGTTGCTCCGTCTTCGAGAGGGAACATGCCGTTTGCGATGAGCAGGGATACTTCATGGAAATATTCCGTGTCCGTCCCGCTGGAGAAAATCTGGATCGACGGCACATACAGGTCGATGAACAGCACGATAACCCGCACCACGAATCCCGCGAAGATCAGCATGAGCCATTCCTTCTCGAGCACCCGGTAAAGGTACAGCGTGATGGCGATGATGCTCGCCAGCAGCATCATCATGCCGTATGCCTCGCCGAGAGGGATAAAGTCCTTGATAAGATAAGTGGCCAGTATTTCTAAGAGAAAGAATGCGAATACGTAAAACATGGTTTGAACACCCCCGGAGATCTGTTTGTTTTATCGGAAACCACCCATCATCTTTTCGCCAACGCCTGGATCCGGGCTTTGTAATAGGCGACGTCACTGAGCTGGAGAAGCCACAGCATGATCCCGTAGACGATGATGCCAGTCCCTACCCCGCAAGCTAATGCCAGGGGTTCGGAATGGCTATGGGCGATATAGTCAAATACACTTTTAGCCGCAAGGGCCATCACTGCTGAACCGGCAATCGATTTGGCAAGATCTAGAACGATTTTCCGGGTGTTCAACGAACCGACTTTCCGGACAAGCGATACATACAGCAGGCCCGTGCTGGCAAGTGTCGCAAGACTTGTGGCAAGCGCCAGCCCGTTGATGCCCATGATCCGCGACAGGAAAATGTTCAGCCCGACGTTCAGGAACATCGCAAAGAATGCGCTGATCATCGGGGTCCTGGAATCTTCCAGCGAATAGAACACTTTCGCGAGCACTTCCCGCAGACCGAACCCGAGCATCCCGATTGAATAGAAGAACAATGCACCCGACGTGAGGATGACCGCATCCTGCTCGAACGCCCCGCGGCCGAACAGGAGCTCCGTCACTTGGCGGGAAAAGATCATCAGTCCGAATGTCGCCGGAATGACCAGCAAGGCGATGGTGGTGATGATTTTTCCGACGATGTCCTTCAGCTGTTCGATGTTTTTCTTGACCGCCAGCTTGGAGATTTTCGGGAACATGACGGTGACGATGGCGGTGACAAAGATGGCCTGGATGAAAAACACGATGCGGTGGGAATACGTCAGGGCCGAAATTCCGCCTTCTGTTATCTGGGATGCCAGAGTCTTATCAACGAGTACGTTGATCTGGTCTGCCGATACGCCAATGATGACCGGGACTGCCAGCAGCAGCATTTTCCGGACGTTTTTTTCGGCCGGCTTGACGACCGGGCTGTGCCGGTAGCCCGATTTCCGAATCGACGGCAGCAGGAACAGGAACTGGACCACAACCGCAAGGACCGAGCCGATCGACAATAAGTAAAAGTTCACTTCGTGGCTCAGGTAGATGAAGAAGATGATCAGCAGATTCAGCGGCAGGCCGCTCAGGACAGTCGCCAAAAACCGCTTGTTGACATCGAGATAGCTATTGAAGATGTAGACCAACGCGGTGAAATAAATGCTGAAAGCAGATATGCGCGTAAAATCGACGGCAATTTTCAGCGTCTCCCCTTCAAAGCCGCTGGCAAACACTTTTACGATCTGCACCGGAAACAATTGCATCCCTACGACGATCACCGTAGACAAGAGCATCACAATATTGGTCAGGTTGGCCGTGAAGCGGTTGGCCTCTTTGATTCCCTGATGCTCATTGATCTTGGTGTAGATCGGAATGAAGCTCGCCGCTATCCCCATGCCTACGAATGAAAACAGCACGGATGGGATAGTCTGTGAAATCAGGTACGCATCGGTCAAGCCGTCCGCGCCGTAAAAATAGGAAAGGGAGATGTCCCTTGAAAATCCGAGCACTTTGGTCATCACAATTACTGTCATTAGCGCAATGACGGTTTTTTCCATAATTCTCTACCTCATTTGCTCCAAGATTGATATACGGTTATCTTCAAGCTGCCGCAGTCCAGCAGCGTTCTACGGCAGTGCCCAATCCGAGGGTACACACTGGATTGCATAGTGGAAGCCGGTGCGCCGGCCAACAGCGCTTAACCTCTTCAAGTGAAACATTCCAGCTCTCCCCCTTTGCTTTTTGCTATTGAGTCCATACTAGAAGGAGCAGGTTAAATGCAGGTTAAATTGTTTTAATAGTTAAAATACTTTATAGAAAAATAAAAAAAGCACTCCGGAACTTTCCGGAATGCCTTTCTTACAATGCGGTATGGAGCTAGACTTTTTTGTAATCCCTCATTTTCTTCGTGCGGTAGGCCGGGAAGAAATCCGCTTCGGGTTCTTCTTCCGCGGCTATGCACAACTCGTCATAAATTTCCTGGTTCCATATTTTCCTCCCGATATGGAACTTAAAGCCCGTATTCTTGCCGAATTGCTTTTTGAAAAGATATAGATTGTCGTCGAGGCTGTTCGTCCTCCCGCCTCCGTCATGAATCAGATCGATGCCATTTTCCTTTCCCCAAACTGCGAGCGCATATTGCAGGATATAGGCCGGCGATAAATGATGGAATTCTTCCAGCGTACCGGACAAGTGTGTATGGATGATGCGGTCATAGACGAAGTTCAGCCCCATGCCGATGACTTGCCCTTCATAAAGGGCTTCGACCAGCACCATATTTTCCCCGAAATGGCTAAGCAGTTTCGAGAAATAATCTTCATCGAAATAATAGTAGGTATCTGCATTATTGCGCCTCATTGTCGCATAATAGATGCCCTGGAACTCTTTGATGTCTTTCGGATTTGCCGTCACCCGGTATTCGACGCCAGCTTCCAATGCCTTTCGGATGTTTTTCCTGGTCGATTTGGAGAATTCCTTCTGCACCGGGTCATCGTAAGCCCTCAGATTTGTGCCGACAGTATTGCGGATATAGACGACTTCATAGCAATTTTTGAAATCGGATGCATTATCGATGACCGGCTGGAAACGGATAAATTCGCTGACTATGTTCCCTTGCTCGCAATATTTCCGAAAAGCGTCATGGAATGCTTCCACCAATTCCGCTCTTCCGCTTTCCAAGCATTCCTCGATCAATGGACCGCCATAGCCGTACGGCGTCACAATATCAAAGTAAGTCTGATCGTTGATTCTCAAAGGGATTTCACGCTTAATGAACATATGCCGGATGCTCCCGAGAGGATGCTGGAATTCATAAATTTCGCATGTACCATCCTCAATCTCCTCGTATAATCGGCCATATTTCTCATCAAAGTATAAATCTCTCAATTGATCAGCCCCATTCTCTATATATTTCCATAATCAGCGGCAATACATCCTACGATAAGCGAATTAAAAATTGAATTATCAGATTTCTTTTCACGCCTTCATTATAGCTCTTAAGATTCAAAAGTTCTAGGTAAAAGCATCAAAATAAAACTTTTTACCCTCTTTTTATTATTTTGCATTAGAAAAAGCCTAGTTCGGATAGGAACTGGGCTTCTTCAATTTTTATACGCGATTATATTCTTTGGCAGCGACTGTCCGGTACGCGGGGAAGAATTCCGTTTCTTCGCTCACGCCGGCTTCATTGCACAGTTCACTGTAGATTGCTGAGTTCCAGATTTTCCGGCCCACCCAGAACTGGAATACGGTATTCCTGCCGAATTGCTTTTTGAACTGAAGCAGATTGTCTTCCGGGCTGTTGCTGCGCCCTCCGCCTCCATGGATCACTTCCACGCCGTGTTCTTTTGCCCAGACCGCCAGCGCATAATAAAGCCCGTATGCCGGTGAAAGGTGGTGGTATTGTTCAAGCGTCCCCGAAAGATGAGTATGTGCAATGTCGTTGTAGACGAAATTAAGGCCTGCCCCGATTACCTGTCCTTCATAGACCGCTTCTACGAGCAGGAGGTTCTCGCCGAACAGTTCTTCCAGTTTGCTGAAATAAGCGTCGCCGAAAAAATAATACGGATCTGCTTGGTTCCGGCGCATCGTTGCATAATAGACCTTCTTGAATTCCGTAAGGTCTTTTGGATGGTGGATCGCTTTGAATTCGACTCCTGCTTTCAATGCCTGCCGGATATTTTTTCTAGCTGATTTTGAGAATTCACTTTTTAGCGGATCTTGGAAATCTTTTAAGTTGGTGCCCGCCGTTTCACGGAGGAATATTGCGTTATAGCATTCTTTGAAATCCTCAGCATTTTTGAAGACCGGATGGAACCGGATGAATTCACTGACAATCCTGTGGTCCAAGCAATATTGCCGGAATTCATCTTCAAAAGCGGCCACTAGCTCCTGCTTCTGCCCCTTCCTGTATTCGAGCACTTGGGGGCCCCCATATCCATACGGCGTGACCAAATCATAATAGACTTTTCCATCGACGGTGAACGGGATTTCCCTTATGATGAAAAGGTGGCGTACCCTTCCCAACTGATGGATGAACTCATACACTTCACTTATGCCATGTTCGATTTCTTCAAAAAGCTTCCCGTAATCTTTTTCGAAATAAATATCTCTCATCCTGATGCCCCTTTTCTTTTCGCGCCATGTAACTGAATGAATCGCCGGCACAACCGGCGGGTGAAGAAGTTTGCGTATATGCACAACTGACTGATATGGAACCCATCATTTGAGATTGCGAATAATTTGATTAGTGTAAATATTATAGTCCTTTCAGCTCAAAAAACCTAGAATGATTGCCTGAATTTGCTACTGTACCGCATAAATTCTTTCTTCTTCGCTATCCATCCACTCCAGTTGGCCGGATCCTCTTTTCAAAAATGCATTATCTGGATAATAAAATATTTTCCTGGATATTATTCTGATTTTTTAGGTATTTTATATCGAGCTTTTTAACTATAAATTGTATTGTCTTTCATATTTATTTGTGATAAGATTCAGTTAATTCATTCTACCGGATTAATATTCACTCCACTTCTTGCTGCTGCCCTGCCCTCGTATCCGATTCGACACTAGGAGGATGGTGAAATGAAAAAATTCGGCATTGCGTTCGGAATCATTGTCATTGCTCTAGGCGCGTACATCGCGTACCTTTTTGAATTCAAGGACTACGACACGACAGACGCTGCAGTTGATGAAGTGGCGGAAGAAGAATACGTCATCGAATTGGCAGACGGATCCAAAATCATCCTGGACAAGTACGGCAACTTGATCCGCCACGTGACAGACGAGGACGGCACAGAAAAAATCGAGGCTTTCACTGAAGGCTTTCCTTCTACCGAAAGAAGCGACTTGGCAGTTGCCTCGGTCAGCAGCGATAATAGCGGAACAAAAGGTTCGAAAGTGAAGACCGACGCCTCCGGAAAAGCAGCAATCAAATCATATGCTGCCTTTGCCGGGAAAAAGTCATCTCAAAAGATGACAGCCACACAGATACGGGCAAAATACGATCCGGCCATCGCCGAACTGGAAGGCCAGGCTCATGACAAGCTGGATGCATTGATCAACCTTGCCGTCAGCGAGTACCTCGAAATGGAAGCGAATGACCAAAAGATCAGCTACCCTTACTTCTATAACAAATACAGTTCTGCTGCTTCTAAACTCGAGGAACGGACCGACAAAATGTTTTATGCCCTTATGGAAGTCATGAAGCAGGAATTGAAAAAGAACGGCTTGCCTGCAGCAGAAGCGGAAAAGATGTCAAAAGAATATGAAGACCGAAAAAACAAATTGCGCCGGGACATTCTGAAACAAACTGCAGGACTTTGAAGCTTTTACCTCTTCCTAGCAAAGAAGGCCCCTTAAGCTTCCACCGCAAAAGGGGCCTTTTTTTCATTTGCCGGAATAATACGATTATTCATTAAAATTTTGAATAGTGTCGCTAAATCGCTTTCTTTTGGTTAGAATAAGAATCATGTATAGGACGCCTTTATCTGTGGATTCTCAATAAACGATATATATAGCAACGGGGGGAAAAGGAATGAAAGAAAAAATCAACGAGCTGCTCAAAAAAGAAAATTATGCTTTCGATAAAGAAAAGTGGAAATCGATTAAAAATGTTCCATTCCTTTATTCTGCAGAGACCGCTCAGTACCTTAATAAACTTAAAAAGCATATGGGCATGGCAAAAGGCATCTACATCTTCTGCGACTCTGATGAAAAAATCCTCTATATCGGAAAAGGCGCACCGATCTACAACCGCATTCGCCGCCATTTCGCCAAGCTGAAAAAAGCCGGGGAAGAACAGGCCAAAACACAGGAAACCCCTCAATCCATCTCGATCCACTGGGTGGAGATCGAAGGGCCGGAAACCCGTGAAGTTGTGGAGCACATGCTTTGCTACATATTGAGACCAGCTTATAAAAAATGGTACACATCTTAAAAATCCGGCACGCCCTGCTTGGAAGCAGAACGCGCCGGGCAGGCATGCCTTTATAGAATTTTCATTTTTTCATCAAGCAGCTGGAATGCCTTGATGATTTTTTCTTGCGGTACGCCGCTATACAAATCCCCCAGACTCACTTCAAAATAACAGCCTTTGCCATCAGCCAGATCCGCCAGATAGCTCGTCAGGCCGACATCCGACGATTCATGGACATCCGCAAGAATCGGGGCAACCCGGCTTTTGGCTTCACTGAAATGGACATGGAACATATTGGATACCGGTTCTTCCGGCAAGGTGCAGACTCCGCTCGCGGCATTATAAAGCCGGGCCAACTCTTTTGCTGACTCGAAATAACTTTCCATTTTCCCTATTCGCTGATCAAAATAATAATCTGCTGAAACGATATACGGATACAAGGAAATCAAATCTCCGCCGTAGCGCCGTTTCCAAACGTTAGAATCGGCGCAAAAATCTTCGGTGCCTGAAAGAACTGCCCCCGCAATGCCACCGATCCCTTTGTACATCGACACATAGACGCTGTCGAAAAGCGCGCACACTTCTGCTGCAGTCTTCCCGTAATAAGGCAGCACTTCAAACAGCCGCGCTCCGTCCAGATGCAGTTTAATGCCCCGTTCCCGGCAATGCGCAGCTATTTCTTGGAGTTCAAGGAAGCTCGGCAGCTGTCCGCCGATTTCCCGCTGCGGCAATTCGAGCAGGACACAAGCTACGTCTTCTTCAAGCGCTTGGATATCCGCCAAACCGATGACGCGGTCTTTGTCCGCTGCCAGCACCGGTTCAATGTGGTGCAGTTTTTTCAGTCCGTCTTCTTCGTGGATTTCAAGATGGCTGAGTGGATGGTAAGCCACTTTCATGCTGCCCCGTTCATCGCAATGAATGCGCAAAGCGATCTGCTGAGCCATGGTGCCGCTCGGAAAAAATACGGCCGCTTCTTTGCCCAGAATTCCTGCCATTTTCGTTTGGAACTCTTCGATCACTTCTCCGCTTCCGTATTTATCCGATTCAAACTCATCCGGTATCCCTTTGAAAGCTTTCTTCAGCACCGATGCATCCCGTGAACCGTGCCCCGATAAATGAAACGCAGTCTTTCCGTATGTTTCCTTAAGCAATGTTGTTTCGTCCATTATGTATCCCGCCCCTTTATCATGGTAATTGCTGCAATCAATATACCATTTTTCCGGATCAAAAAACCGCCTCTTGGGGAGGCGGTTTTCAAACCATTCACTGAAGGGACGCGGCAGCCGTTTCGGGAGACATCTCCGACAACAGCGATTTTGCATAATGCGTCGGATTTTCCCTTCTCAGCGTAAATGCCCGCTTGCTGTTGTGCACAAGGGCAGTAAGGATTTCCCGTTCTTTGGCGAGCCCTTCATCAATCATTAGCCCGGGGTTGAAGAATTCATAAGCCGTCAACAGCGGGGACCGCAGGTAATTGAATTCATACCGGTTCAAGTTCATCAACTTGGAAATGGCAATGCTTTCCGGCAGCTGCGCCGTTTCATCCTCCCCTTTTTCGAGGACCGCCACATGGGTGACAGGCGCGGAAAGAATTCCTTGCCTTTTCTTGTCTTCTGCGGTTTCAGCCTTCGGATCCCGGTTCTTGTCCTTTTTGCTGTTATGGGTATAATGGCAGAACGAATTGGTCCAAGGCACGGCGAAAATCGTTTTTCCATCCGTTATGGCCATGTCTTCAGCGATGAAGCTTGCCCCCAATTCCATGCAGGCAGTGACAGCACTCAAGGTCTTCCCGGTATCCGGCGGCGCAAATATCGCCACTGTTTCTTCGCCTTTCTTGAAAGCGGAACAATGGATCGGGGCGAACCCTTTTTTCAATAGCAGCAGTGCTGCCAGGTCCGTGGCAATATAGTGGATGGAATGCAGATTCATGATGCGGTGCGTGATGAGTTTGTAATAAGCTTTGTTGACCGTGATCTTTGCTTCGTCCGACATCAGGTTCTCTGCCTTGAAGCGCATCTTCTGGTTCATCGGCAGTTTCCGGGTATAGTGGACCTCATCTCCGCCAGGAGAGCCATTGAAATAATGGTACCTGCCCATCGTTTTGAGTTTTTCATCATCGTTGAAATTCTCCAAAACGACATGGATTTTCACCGCGCAGTCCAAATACTCCTCTTCTGTCCCTTCCGGCATATCACTTCCAAAACACCATTTGAAATTTTTTATGTTCGTCTTAATGCCCAGGATTCCTTTTGAAGCCACATAATAGAATGGCACCTCTTCTCCTCCTCCCTTTTTCCGGCTGGATAGCCTACCAATGGCTTTAGCAGTTCCGCACCTTTATATATGCCGGCCCTGTTTCACCTCCGTTCTTCTATCTGGCCCCTCTAATATATTAAGAACAGGTTAAATTGAAGTTAAAATTCTGTTAATTTATATTTATTCGTTATTTTTAATTTTAATTCATAAAAAATCATAAAAAAACAAGCAGCCCTTTGAAAAACAGGAGCTACTCGTTTCGGATTTTATTCATGATTGACGATATCGGATACGTAATAGAAGCCGTTTTCGTCCATAACAATCGTATAGGACTTGCTGCGCTCTTCTAGCGACGACTCACCTTCAGCGTTTTTGAGTTCGAACGCCTCTTCGGTCTGAACGACCGCATATTCTTCAAAAATCTCGATATCGATAATATCCAGTTTCGTGAAATTGAACTCCATGCCTTTACCGCTGATTTCGTCGATGTACGTCAAAATGCTGTTGTAAATATCGCTTTCATAGACCAACAGGTTCTGGACGTAGAAGAAATCTTCATTCACAAGCGATTGTTCATAGTAATAGCGGAAATCGCCGATGAATTCGCTCAGATGCGTTTCATCGAATGTCTTCTCAAGATTCGGGTCGTATTCATAATCTTCGTCCTCATAGCCTTCAAAATCATCGTATACATGGAACTTCGATGAAACTTCTTCTTCTGTCATCGGATTCTGTGCCCATTCCGATAGTTCGGCATGCATCGAATACAGCGGGATCGAGAAGCCGATTGAATCGCCTTCTTCCATGACGAGCGAATTGATGCCGATGACTTTGCCTGTGCCTGCGTCAATCAGCGGTCCACCGCTAGATCCCGGTGCGATATGCGCGTCAATCTGGTAGATGTCTTCATACAGGAATTCCTGGTCAAAATCCCGGTCAATGCCGGTCAAATAGCCAATGGACGCTGTATTCTCGAATCCCGAAGGACTGCCAAGCGCAATGACTTCGGTCCCGACATCCGTCGGCGCCATTTCCGTTTCCAATGGAATCATCCCTGTGTATTCTTCCACTTTGATGAGAGCGATATCCGATTCATCGGAAATGCCCACCACTTTCCCTTGAACATCCTGGCCATTGATATTCCGGACAACTACATCTGTGGATCCTGCCACGACATGGGCGTTCGTTACGACCATTCCGGTATCAGTGAACAGGAACCCGGACCCTTGGCCCGTTTCCGTCAATATCGTGTAAGTTTTTTGCTGTGCTTCTTTGATGATAGCCGTTTTCTCTATTTTCTTCGGCTCTACTTTTTCGGGCTGATCAGCAGGCGGGACAATGTCTTCCACTTTCGTCACTGTGCCTTCAGTAATTTCTTCGCTTTCAACCGGCACTTCCGGCTCCGAGATCGGTTCCGGATTTGCCTCTTTCCCTTTCGGCGGTTCCGCTGTCGGTTCGTCTTTTGCATCCGCCAGCTCTTCAGCCGGCGGTTCTGCCTGCTCCGGCTCATCGGCCAGCAATTGCGCCGTGCCGAATCCAGCGCCGCCCAGCAGAAGGATCGACAGGACAGCAGCAAGGCCTTTGCGCTTTTTGGCTTTCTTTATTCGTTTATTATCTAATGCTGCACCACAATTTTTACAAAAGTTTGCAGATGATTCATTTTCATGACCACATTTCTTACACAACATTCCACGTACCTCCTGATGAAGTTTAAGATCCTCATGGCTAGTGTGACAACAAGTCCCCATTATAAACTCTTTGACGCATTTCGACCACTGCAAGTTGCACTTTTAGAAAAATTTACCTGCTAAATTTTAATTGTTATAAAAATATGAATATTTAATAAATAACCATATACTTTTTTTAGGTATATTGTTATAATCTGATTAACAAAACCGTGATATTAGGAGGATGAAAAGATGGAAGAGTTTGTTGGTGCATTCAAAAAAGCGTTCGATTTCAAAGGGAGATCCAGAAGAAAAGAATTCTTTGTGTTCATGTCGATTGCAATCGCCTTGATGGCCGGTGCGTTCGCCGCCGATGCCATTCTAGAGGTTCAGATTCTTGGCGGCCCCGGTGTTCTAACTGCACTCTTTTCGCTTCTCCTAATAGTTCCAGCATTATCAGTTTTAGTGCGCCGGCTCCATGACACTGGCAGAAGTGGACGGTGGGCGCTTCTAGCTCTCGTTCCTGTTGCAGGCTGGATCGCTTTAGTCCTCTTCGCAATGATTGACGGCGACCTTGGCAGAAATATGTACGGCAATGATCCGAACCGCTGGAACACCGTCTTCTCTCCGATCAAGAACTAAAAAATGCTTGCCCTTTAAATAGGGCAAGCATTTTTCGTTTTATCTTCTTATTTATAATTCTCTCCGTAAACATCGACAAGGCCCATCCGTTTTAGATCAAGGCCTGCCTTTTTCGGCAACTGAATCCTATAGAGGAAAATGGATAGGACGAAAATCCAAAGCTGGAGAGTGAAAATATTGATGCGCTCGACCAAACCGGCAATGGGGATTCCATTGCTCAGGACAAATGGAGTCGCGGCGCCGGATAATACCAGCACAATGCCGCAAGCCAGAGTGAATATGCCGATCGCTTTGAAGTATTTCGTTTTCAGTAGGCCGATGCCGATGGAAAAGATCGCAGCTATCGTCAGGATGACGATGGCCGCCGTAACGGCCAGATGCATCATATTATTCATGTTCAGCACCGCTCCGTTATCTTCAAGCGGAAACAGCGCGTAGCCGAATAACGAAGTGAAATGCATGAGGACTAAGAGAATCGAGCCGAGGCGTGCTGTCCTATAGACATTGTATTTCTCAAAAAGCATATAGACCACTACCGAAAAAGCCAGAGCCAATACGCCATAAAGCACCGTCAGTATCCTCAGCTCCCCGGCATACGGGGCACCGCTGCCGGTCAGTTCACTGATGGTCTGCTCGATGTTGCTATAGCCATCCCAAAGTATGCCGCCAATGACTACGTGCAACACGTAGACCGTCGCACTGGTCGCTCCTAATATAGCTGCTTTCTGCAATAACCCCTTGCTTCTTCTCTCCCTCATGCTTCCACCCCTTTTCCAAGAATGAAACCTGATTTCCTTCATCATAAACCTTTAAAACGGTATTATCTACACCGATTTAAACAATAAGGCCTATGATTCAGAAAAAGGGTTAGAAGTTTTTCAACCTAATAAGATAATAGTCCTGTTATAGCGCACCGTATTATTTATTGCCGCTGCGGTCCGTTTTGAACTTCCGGGTAGCGGCTACGGCAGTCTGCCAGCCGCTGTACAGCTCATCCCGGACAGCTTGGTCCATTGTCGGCTCGAACACGGCATCCACTTTCCATTGCTTCGCGATTTCTTCTTTGTCTTTCCAGAAGCCGACAGCGAGGCCGGCAAGATAGGCCGCACCGAGGGCCGTCGTTTCCGGTACCATCGGGCGCTCGACCGGCACGCCGAGCATATCGCTCTGAAATTGCATAAGGAGATCGTTCGCCACTCCGCCCCCGTCAACACGCAAGGTCTTCATTTGAAGGCCAGCGTCTTGCGTCATGACATCCACAACATCTTTTGTCTGGTAAGCAAGCGCTTCAAGCGTCGCCCGAACGAGATGCGCTTTTGTCGTTCCTCTGGTCAGCCCGAAAATGGCGCCGCGTGCATCGGTGTCCCAATACGGCGTGCCGAGCCCGACAAACGCCGGCACCATATAAACGCCTTCCGATGTTTCCACTTGGCCGGCAAGCCCTTCGCAGTCCGATGCCTTCTGCAGGATCCCTAGCCCGTCACGCAGCCATTGGATTGCAGAGCCGGCTACGAAGATACTGCCTTCAAGTGCATATTCGACTTTGCCGTCGACGCCCCACGCCAGTGTCGTCAACAGCCCGTGCTCGGATTTCATCCCTTGCTCGCCGGTGTTCATGAGCATGAAACAGCCGGTACCATAAGTGTTCTTGGCCATCCCTTTCTCGAAACAGGCTTGGCCGAACAGGGCCGCCTGCTGATCCCCTGCCGCCCCGGCGATCGGAACTTCGTAGCCGAAGAAATGGTAGTCGGCGGTATTGGCGTATATTTCCGATGACGGGCGCACTTCCGGCAGCATGCTTTTCGGCACTGTCAAAATGTCGAGCAGCTCCTCGTCCCATTGGAGATCATAGATGTTGTACATCAGCGTGCGCGAGGCATTGCTGTAATCGGTGACGTGGCGCTTGCCGCCGGACAGCTTGTAGATCAGCCACGTATCGATCGTCCCAAACATCAAATCGCCGTTTTCCGCTTTTTCACGGGCTCCTGGGACATTGTCGAGGATCCATTTGACTTTCGTTCCCGAGAAGTATGCATCGATCAGCAAACCGGTCTTGTCCCGGAAAGTTGCGTCGAGCCCCTGTTCTTTCAGTTCTCTGCAGATGCCGTCGGTCTGGCGGGATTGCCAGACAATCGCTTTATAGACCGGCCGCCCGGTATTGCGGTCCCATACTACTGTCGTCTCCCGCTGGTTGGTGATCCCGATGCCCGCTACCTGATCGGGATTGATATCCGACAGCCGCAGCACTTCCGCGATACATGCCAGTACGGACGTCCAGATTTCATTGGCATCATGCTCTACCCAGCCGGGATTCGGGAAAAACTGCTCGAATTCGCGCTGTCCCGTTGCCACGATCTCCCCTGCATGATTGAATAAAATCGCACGTGAACTGGTCGTCCCTTGATCTATTGAAAGAATATAGTCTTTTGCCATCCACTTTCTCCCCCTATCCGTTGCCGGAGCAACACGTTCCGTTTGTTCAACCTTTCCCTAATTCTACACTTGCCAAGCATGTGAATGCCAGACTAGGATAACCAGCTTTTTTACAAATATTCGGCTTCTGACAGTACTAGTTATCTATCTATTCTGATAAATAAGTTTTATAATGGAGATATAGATTAGGGGGATGTCCTATGGATGAGAAACGCAAGCTGATCCAATGGCGGGACGCCGGGCTGATTGATCAAGCGGCAATCGACCGGATCCTGGCCTATGAAAAGCGCCAGCCTCAGAAAAAGAAGCTGCCGCTGCTGCTGGTCATCGGATTGATCTTCTTCGCCCTCGCCGTATTCAGTTTTATCGCAGCAAATTGGCAAGCCATCCCCGATTTGCTGAAAGTGGCGCTAGCCGTCTTGCTGATTTGGATTTTCTACGGATTGGCTTATTATGCAGCAAAAAAACAATTCGGTGAACCGATTATCTTCAGGCTGCTCGGCATCGCAATGTTTGCAGCAAGCATCATCATCACGGCGCAGACGTTCCACTTCTCTTTATCGAACTCGCTGCTGCCGTGGGCACTCTTCATCGCCGCACTGGCCCATTTCTTCTATTGGCGCCACCTGGCTTATACAGTGGTAGCCTTCATATTCGGCATTGCCACGCTGGTTTCCTTCGTACCGGGTGCGGGTTGGCTGGAATGGGGCATTTTCGTCGCCCTAGCACTGGCCTGGTTTTATTTCGGCAAGGACGAGGTTTCCCTGCGGTTCAGCTGGATGCTGCTGTTCTTCTCCGGCTTGGTCCTGTGGGATCTTGTGGAATACAGCAGCCCGTTATGGCCGGTATGGACATTGTTTGCGCTCGTCGCTCTGCTATTTCTGGTGCCGAAGGAAAAGCAGCGGCTCCTTACGCCGCTTTACCTCCTATTCGGCGCCGCCCAGTTGGTCGTCTACCTGGCCGCACGCGGAGAAACGGAAATGTCGCTGGTCGATCTCAATTGGCCGGAAGCCATTGCATTGGCCGTCGTGGGCATTGGAGTCGCGGCGCTGTCTTACGTAAAGTTCCGGCCGATCATGTGGATCGGCATTCTGGGATTTATCGGCATCCTGCTATTTGATGAAACCGCAATCGCCCTGGCAATCGTAGCGGAACTTTCTGCGCTTGCCTACCTCATCATCGCGCAGCAGCAGAATCGTCCGCTTGCTCTCGGCTTTGTGTACTTCATCATCGTCCAATTCATCATCTATGTGATTTATGCCTGGGAACGCTTGGACATGTCGCTGTTCTTCCTGATCGGGGCGCTGCTATTATTCGCCCTGTCCGGCATTGCCTGGCGGCTTAACCGCAAGAAAGAAGGTGTGTCGCCGTGAAGAAGAATTCATGGATTTTCCCAATCCTTATGACGCTTTTCGTGGCAGCGCTTTTGACCAGCTTCTACGCAATCTCATGGTTCGGCGAGCAGTACGTGCTACGTGCAGAACCCTATGATCCGTTCGATCCGTTCTACGGTGAATATGTGCTGCTCCAGTATCCGGACCTTGAAGCGCCATCCGATATCAAGGACGGCCCTGTCTACTTCACGCTGGAAGAAGGGCCGGATGGCTTTGCCGTCATCGACCGGATCGAAAATGACCCTTTCTTCGGAGCCATCGAAGGCCAGCATTACGACAGACGCGTAACCGCTCCCCAATTGGAACAGTATTACGTCGAACAAGGCACCGGGCCGGACCTTGAAGAAGCAGTCGACCTACAAGTGACTCTTGACGTCGCGCCATGGGGTTCGATCCGCCCCGTTAATCTTGAAGTGAGGGAATAAACAAAAAGCTGCAGCGCCTGCTGCAGCTTTTCTAGGCTGTCGAGATACCTTCGTCAGATAGGTTAATCAAAGAAATAAACTTCTTCCCCCGCTTCGGCCGCTTTGGGCATGGCTTTCGCCATGAGCCGGGAAAAGCACCCGTCTCATAGCTTCGCCTAGCCCGTGGACGCGCCGGCGCTGGTTTCGTTCATAAAAGCTGATAACTCTATCCTTTTAAACAGTGCTATCTGAGATATGGAGCAAAACAGCGGAGACGCCTGCGGGAAAGCGAGACAGCCGAGACCCCGCAAGTCGCGTAAGCGACTGAGGAGGCTTGGCGCTCGCCCGCGGCAAAGAGATGGCTCTAAGGAAGTTTGAGCCATCTCTTTGCGACGAGCGCATAGCGCGCAGGAGCACAGGGGTTTACGTAGCTGTTTTGCGGAATATCGGTTAAGAGGCAAGTATTTTATAAATTTCTCAACGATCTGAAAAAGCTGCAGCGCCTGCTGCAGCTTTTCTATTTCCCCTCTATTCAGCGAGCACCCATTCCGCCGTCTATCCGATACTGGCTCCCTGTAATGAATTCCGAATCATCACTTGCCAGGAACAAGACGAGCTTCGCGACTTCTTCCATGCTTCCGTAACGCCCTAAAGGAATTCGTGAAGAGATGTTGCTCCGGACTGCGGAAGGATCTTCTTGGTTCAGCGTTTCTTCTATCTTCTTCATCATCTCCGAGTCCAGTGGCGCAGGGTGGATGGAATTCACCCTGACGGAGTCTCTGGCCGCCTCGAGCGCTGCAGTTTTCGTCAGCCCCACAACAGCATGTTTTGAAGCGGAGTATAGGGAATTCCCGCTGCTTCCCATCAGCCCGGAGACGGACGACGTATTGATGATGCTTCCGCTTTTTTGGGCTGCCATGACGGGCAAGACGTGCTTCAGCCCCAAAAATACACCTTTTACATTAATATTGAACATCGACTCAAAATCTTCCATCGTCTGTTCGATCAACGGCGCTACTTTGCCGATGATCCCGGCGTTGTTCAAGAACACATCGATTCTTCCCCATTTTTCCACGACTTGCCTGACATACGCTTCGACATCCTCTTCGCTGCTGAGATCGGACTTCAATCCGATGACCTGTCCTTTATTTTCCAAGCGGCTGATTTGTGCATGAAGCGCTTGTTCGTTGATATCAACCAAAGCCACTTTAGCGCCTTCGTGAAGCAGCAGCTCCGCTACATTTCTGCCCAGCGCCCCGGCGCCGCCCGTGATAACAGCCACTTTCCCTTCCAGTCTTCCTGCCATGGGTCTTCCTCCATTCTGAAAATATTTATCAACTGTTTTAAAAGTTCATTGCCTTCTCATAATTCTTTTCGTCCCAATAGCGATTCTGTGCGCAGAGTTCTTCGTATTCTTTTTTCAAGATCCCCACCAGGATGCGGTCGTAATACTGATTGTTCCTAAAAGCATGTTCACGCAATACCCCTTCTTTTTTCCATCCGCATTTCTGGACATAGAGATTATAGGATGGGACATTGTGTTCGACAATATCGCCGTCCAAGCGGTTCAGCCCTAATTCTTCGAAGGCATATTTCATCGTTGTCATCACCGCATCCCGCCCGTATCCATGGCCTTGCATATTCTTCTTTCCAATCATGATTCCGTGGTATGCAGACCGATTTTTAAAGTCGATATTGGTTATGGTTGAAATCCCGATAAACCCATCACTGGGCGTATCGATTGCAAATCGCAGATGCTGTCCGTCAAACGCAAGCCTCTCAAACCATTTAAGCTGCTGATCGGAAGAAATGGGATGTGACCATCCCCCAAGCAAAAAGCCGATTTCGGGATCATTGTGGAATCCTCTCAATTCCTCCATATCGGATCTTTCCAATGCACGAAGTGTTACTTTTTTCCCTTGAATATTCATGGTCCCACCTCTTTCTTTGTATTTGAAACTGAATTACTCAACATTTTTTCAAATGCTCCGGTAAAGCGGAAAGAACCCTTCTTTTAATCCGCCCCGGCGGCCTGCTTCCTCCACCAGTTCAGTGTAGAGCTCCTGGTCATAAATATTGGTGCCGATAAAATAATCAAAATGATTATGGTTGCTGAACGATGCTTTGTAATGGAACAGGCTGTCGTTTTCCTGGCAGCCGCCGCCCAAATGCAATAAGGTGCAGCCCATAATTTTGGACACTTCGACCATCGCATCGAACACCAAATTGTTCGGCCGCAATTCCAGATAGCTCCGGTCCGATGCCCCCAAATGGTAATGGGCAAACTGTTTTGCCGTATACAGAATTGCGCCTGCGATGACTTTTTCTCCGGTATAGACAAACAGGAGATGGGATCTGAAGACCGGCGTTTCGGCGAGCTGCTCTTTCAGGGAAGCGAAGCCGAAATAATAATAGCTGGCCGCTCTCTTGCGCTCCATCGTTCCGTTATACAACCCTAAAAATGTCGAAATGTTTTCATCGCTCTTTTCCACTTCTACGCAAAAGATGCCGCTTGATGCCGCTTTCTTGATATTCCGTTTGTTCATGCTGCTGTAGTTTTCGCGGATTTCGGACAATGGCCCTGACAAATCCACGGCCGTCGTCTTCCGGATATAGGTGAGATCGCAATAGCGGCCGAGATACCTGGCGTTTTCCAAAAGCGGATGCAGCCTGATCACCTCCGAAACCACTCCGGCCTCCACACAATAAATACGAAAATGGCGGGCAAATTCATCCAGCACCGATTCATCCCCGGATACCAGCGGACCGCCGTAACCGTAAGGCGTCGTGATGTCGTAAAGCTGGCGATCAGTTTCTGAAACGATTTTCCGGAGAATGAAAGGATAAATCACTGTTCCCGAGTCCGTTTGATAAAGAGCCAATTTTGCTTCACCGTTCTCTTTTTCAGCATTCCACCGGCAGTATTCAAACGTATAATAAACGTCATTCTCAGGAAATCCTTCTATCACGCCATTCCAAGTCTCCTTGTCGTCAATGACGGCAAGGCTGGTAAGTTGAGTATCGGTGTTCATGATTAATGCCCCCTTTCTTGACATGCGACGTGCCATTAAACAATTCTCTTCTTAGAACTGATTATCAGACTTTAAAGTTAAAATTAAGTTAAATTTTTCTTGTTTTCTATGTACTTTATAAATTTATTCTTCAATTCGCTTCAAATGACGAAAATAAAAAAGCCTCGAGGGAATCCTCAAGGCTTTCATCATATAAATAGGTATTTCCAAACCATCTTTTCTTTGTACTGCTTCGGGATGCGTCTCAATGTTTCATTGCCAACAGCCGATCAGTTAAGGCCCAATCTGCTCTGCATTTCTTCCCACATGGCTTCATAGCCGCCCGCTACCGGATTGGCCGCTTCTGTCTGCATCAAAGATTCATACGGGACGCCTTCAGCAAGCTGTTGCTGAATCCCGTCATAATGTGAGATAAATGGATAGCCTTTTTCTTCGCTGATTTCCTTTAAGACGGCATCCGCCTGTTCCATCGTGAAATTATATGGCTGGATGTCTTCTTTGGAAGGCGGCGGAGACATGACAACCAGGTGTTCCGACCGTTCATCGGCAATCGCCAGCAGTTCGCGCATGACGGCTTCGTATTTTTCCAAAGTGCTGAAGATGCGGTCATCAGTGCCGATCATCACGATGACGGCATCTTCATCCGGCGCAAGCAGTCCGTCGATGTTCCGCAAAGCCCAGTCTGCGGTTTTGTCGCGGATGCCTGCATTGATCACCTCGACTTCCCCGAATTCCGGGTTGGCCACATACTCCCGCAAACTGTTCGCCCACGAACCGAAGTTGAACCCGGCTTCGCGGAACGTCTCTCCGTTGCCGCTGAAAATGATGCGCCCTTCATCCGGCGATGCGTATTCCGGATGTCCATAACCTGCTGTCAGGCCGTCGCCGATCAGCTTGACCGTCGAAATTTCCTTGTTAACCAGCGCGTCATAAAAAACGCTCGATGTTTCATCCGTTTCTTCCGGCGCCTCCGGTTCTTCTTGAGGCGCCTGTTCTGCCGGTGTTGCTGCTTCGCCGCTTTCGCTTTTCAATTCATTGGCGCGCTCAGCGTGCTGTTCGATTTTTGCATCCCAGCTATTTTTGGCTGCAAACAATGCCGCCAACAATAAAATGGTGACGAGCACCATTGAAATCCTTACCCATTTCAATTCAATTTCCTCCCTGGCAATTCCATCTTCCTCCATTATCTCATGTTTCGGACCGACGCGGAATTCCTTTTTCCATTTCCCGCTGTTTCCGGCCGCAAAAAAAACCGGCAGCCTTTCCGGCAGCCGGTCTTAAACCAAATTTACACTTTGCTGAAATTGCGTGCCGATTTTCCCCGGTATGCAGGAAAGAACCCTTCTTCCGCCACCACTTCGGAGGCAGCGCAAAGTTCCGCATAGACCGCTTTATTCCAGACTCGGCGGCCGATATAAAAATCAAAGTCGGTGTTCTTTCCGAACTTCTTCTTGAACAGGTACAGCGTATCATCGGGTTCATTGGTCGTACCGCCCCCGACGTGGATCAGATCCATGCCGTTCTCTTTGCCCCACATGGCAATCGCATAGGTCATGACATATACCGGCGAAAGGTAATGGTATTCGGAGAGTGTCCCGGATAGATGGGTATGGATCAGATTATTGTAGGCGAAATGCATTTCTGCACCGATCACCTTGTCTTCGAAAACCGCTTCGACCAGCACGATGTGTTCACCGAAGTATTCCAGGCAGCGGGTAAAATAGCTTTTATCGAAATAATAATAGGAATCCGCCTGGACCCTTTCCATGTTTATGCGGTAGATTTCCGAAAACAGATCCAAGCTTTCCGGATTGACCGTCACCCGGTATTCCACGCCGGTGCGCAGCGCATGCCGGATGGCTTTTCGGGTCGATTTCGAAAACTCTTCCTGCACCGGATCGTCATAATCCCGCAAGTTGGTGCCGACTGTTTTGCGCAGGAACACCACATCGTAGCTGTCCTTGAATTCAAAGGCATTCCCGAGCACAGGGTGGAAACGGATGAATTCACTGACAATATTGTGTATATCACAATACTGCTGGAACGCTTTGGTAAAAGCAGCCGCCAATTCCATTTTGCGCCCTTCCTGGACGGCTGTAATCAGCGGCCCCCCATAGCCGTAGGGAGTCACCAGGTCATAGTATTTTTTTCCATGGATTCTTATGGGAACTTCCCGTTTGATGAAAAGATGCTTTACGGTCCCGAGCTCATGATTGAATTCATAAACTTCACAAACTCCATGTTCGACTTCTTCATATAATCTCCCGTAATTAGGCTCAAAAAACAGATCCATCATTTGCGCAACCTCTTTCCCAAAGTAACTTTAGTAAAATTTGCAATGCCCGGAGCCCTGCAAATCATCAAGCGGAAAGGCATCATGCCTTGTATATTGGTCATTCATTGATAAACCGGTTCTGAAACGGCTTTGTTGCCGCCCCTGCTGTACAAAGGGGCAACTCGCCGGCGGCTTCCTGCAGGCGCTTTTATGAACAGCCGCGGCCGTTGATGGGTCCAGGAATTCCCGTTGTGGATGGTGTAATACATTTTCACTTTATGCGAATGGCCAGCACTTTCCCCAGCCGATAGCGGCAGGAAAGGAATGGACGGCTTGCCCTCTATTGCGAGATCCGCTGCTTCCAGTTCAAGACGGACGGGTACATTGAAAATCCGGCAAAATTCCAGAAATTTGTTTTTTGCAGACCCCATATTCATCTGCTCCTGCGATGCGAACATCGGAAGTCCAGCCGTCTTGCATAGCTTGAGCGCATTCCAGACATTGATATCATCGATTGCAGTAAAGACCCCTTCGATTTTTTCCACAACTGCCAATTTAGCCAATTCCGCAACTTCCGTAGGTCCGAGATCGACCGACTTATCGGCATGCCGCTTGGCCGCAGCCCCAAATTCATTGTCTGCCACAATCGTGTAAAAGCCCATTCTTTTTGCCGCTTCAACGATTTCAATCATCTGTTTGATTCCGCCTAGGATTAAAACTCTCTTCTGTTTTCTCATCATGAACATCCCCCGGTCTTTAATGTGAAGGGCAGCTTGGCCCCTTCTGGCAGCTAGTTCTTTTGGTGTGCGGTGGCGCGGTCATTTCTGTATAGTCAAAAGAATATCCCGTTTCCGGATAGAAAACACTTAAAAAATTATTAAGAATTCTTCCAAACAGGCCTCATATCCGTTACCTATTTACTACCAACTTACCAATAAAAAATAAAGGTGTCAATATTGTTATCTGAATTTTTAAATATCATTTACAAATTAAGTTAGTTTCAGGATCGCTTGGTCACTTTTTTGGGGGTAGCGCTGATTAATTTAACCTATTTTTAACTCAGCTTTATTATGATTGAGCAAACTTGCTCCACAATTCGTTTTCTATGCTCATCCAATCATAAGGAGGAACGATCGATGACTGTCATGTTGAATACTGCTATACCTGATATTTTCTTTTTGCCGGAATGGGGAAAAGCTTACGAGAGCCAGGACCACGGGGAAAACTGCATCTTTGAATTCAGAAACGGGACCGGACATGTCTTCTACCAGTTCATCAAACGGCCGGTTCCGATTGATGCAGGTGGTGCCCAGTTTTACGACACAATCACCCCCTTCGGCCAAAGCGGCCCGCTGATCGTCGAATGCGAAGAAGGAAAGGAAAAAAAGCTCGCCGATGCGTTCGATGGAGCATTCCAAGTCTATTGTGAAGAAAACCGGATCGTATCGGAATATGTCCGCTTCAACGGCTGGCTGAACAATGCCAAAGATTTCAGCCATCTTTACGGAATGGACAACCGGGGCATTACCATGTACATTGACCTCACTGTCGGCGATGTATTCATGCAGGAATTCAAGTCGGGCACGCGGCAGCAAGTAAGGCGCGCGCTGAAGAACAGCGTGGAAGTGGAATACGATTTTACCGGGGCGACCATCAAGGAATTCCATCGGCTTTATACGATTATGGCAAAGAAAAATGACATACCGGACCATTATATGTTCAGCGAAGAGCTCCTTGCTGAATCGTTCAACTTGCTCGAAGGCAAGCAGTTCATCATCTACGCCAAATACGGCGGCCAATATATATCCGCAGCGCTATATCTGCATCACGGCGACTTTCTCCATTACCATCTCGCCGCGAATGACCCCGATTTTTTCAACGTGGCGGGCAACAGCCTGATTCTTCATGAAGGCTGCCGCTGGGGCGTGGAAAACGGCAAAAAGGAAATGCACCTCGGCGGCGCATCGACCGACGCCTTGTACCGGTTCAAACGGGGCTTCACCAAAACCGAACCGCTCGATATCTTGACCGGCAAGAAAGTGCGGAACGAAGACGCCTATGCCCTGCTGGTCGAAGCGAAAAAAGCGCGCGAAGGCATACAAAACCCCGGACATTTCCCGCTGTACCGCGGATAATCGGCTTAGCGGGGAAAATAAAAGACAGCGCCTGAAGAGCAATCTTCAGGCGCTGTAGACTGTAGACAAAGTTTAATTATGATGAATAGAGATATATAAGCCCGAACGGGCTGGCCACTTCGCTTTCCGTGGGCTCGGCTTCAGCCGCTTCCCTTGCTCCTGCGATTACTCGTCACAAATTGAAAAAACATTCGCTTCGCTCAGTCCAGGGTCTTCAGCTCGAGTCGCTTCGCTGCTCCCACAGGAGTCTCGTGGCCAGCACGGTCGGGAGTGTCACCTGTTTCTAATAGATAAGATAAGAACGCTGATCCTGCTTTAATCTGCCAGGAACAAGCCGCTGGCTTCAGGATCCGCAACGGAAGGCGGCGAGCAAGTTGGCCGAAGGCAGTTCGGCCGACTTGTTTGCGACGAAGCAGCGAAGCGATGCAACGCCCTTTCATGTCTCGAAGCTAGCGCAGCGATGCAGAGACAGGAGCACCGGTTTTGCCAGGGGGATAGCGAAGTGCCGAAATCCACTCGGACGCAAGTCCGAGTTAGTTCGGCGCGAGCCCGCGGAAAGCGTCCGCCTGAAGTGGAGAATCCAACGCAGCTTCCATTAGTTTTATTCAGCTAATTGAAAAATTATTCTTTTGTCTACAATCTTCAGGCGCTGTCTTTTGGTACGGCGGCTTCAAGCAGGCTATGCTTGGCAATGATCATTTCATTGCCTTCGGTCGAAATGATTTTCAGCCGGCTGTAGATGTTGTCGATCGCCTGCCGGAGCTTTTCCTGCGTCGGAGCCACCAGGTTGAACCGACCGAACATTTGAGAATACGAGCCGTTTGCTTGGATTTCATCGCCCGTGCCATGGTTCAAGACATAGGAAACAACTTCCGGCATCGCATCGACTTCGTCCATCCCTTGGATTTCCCCGATGGTTCCGCTGCCGAGTAAAATCGGCAAATTGCAGGAAGGATAAGGCATATGGCCGTTATCGTATTGGCTGATTGCATAGCCGCTGATATCTTCTCCGACCGCATGCTCGAGCATCATCTCCAGCAAGTTGATGCCGGTCTGCTTTTCGATAATTTTGTAATGCTGCTCGCCGCTGAAACGACAGCCCATCTCATAAATGTAGAACGAATCATCTTCGAAAAGCGACTGGATGAACACCAGTCCGTTTTCGATGCCCATGCCGCGGATCATTTCCCTCACTTTGGGATCGACCGTCTCAATGTAAAGTTCCTGGTGCTTCGAGGGGAACGTCATGGCAATCGGCAGCGGTGGATGCTCTTTTGCTTGTTTATGGACATACCGGTCCGTCACGCCGCTCAACACAATTTCCTTGTTCCGGACCGTATAGAACATTTGGACGCCGTAGGAATTGTCGATGAACGGTTCGATGATGGCTGTCCCGGATTTTGAGAATTCCAGCGCTTTGGCAAATCCATCCCTCGCTTCTCCGGCATCATAGCAAACTGTGATGCCTTTGCTGGCATAGCTGTCGACCGGCTTGATGATCACCGGATACTTCATCCCTTCAAGCTCACGGGCATCCAGTGTGCTGTCTGCTGTATACTCCTGGATGACAGGCACGCCGTAGCGCCGGCAGAATTCCTTGAACTTGTTTTTATTCGAAGCGATTTCCAGCTGTTCTTTGGTTGCATAGAAAGGCAGGCCGGTCCTGCTGGCAAGGGCTTGGGCGTTCCAGGTGTTGATGTCTTCGAATGCCGTAAAGACGCCATCCACCTCTTCGTTCTGTACCAGTTCTGCCAACTGACTGATATCAGCCGTACTGATATCGAACGATTGGTAGGCGTGTTTTTTCGCAGGCGAATCCGGATTATTATCGACGACGATTGTGAGATACCCCATCCTATTGGCCGTTTTTACCACATCAATCATGTGGTCGATGCCGCCTAAGATCAACACCTTCTTCTGAACCGCTTCCGCCATCATGCTCATCTCCTCAGCTGAAATATAATCCTATCTAATTCAATAGTAATGCATGTACTTAGGGTAAATCTACCAAGGCTTGCCCTTTCTGTCAATGAATCATCAGAATGTTCGAATAAATAAAGATTCGGTAAGCCCTTTTCTTTGGCGTTTATTCCAAAAAGAAATGCCATGAACGGTGCGTTCACGGCATGCTTTTGATGAATTTCCTTGCCGCCGGAAAAATCGTTTAAAAGGAATCTTCCGCCGAGGTTTTTCTGATGGTCAGGAGTACGTTGACGAGTGCCAGCGCGAAGAACGCTCCGGACACGTCAATCAGCACATCGAACAGCCGCCCGTCCCGCTCGAAATACAATTGGAGCACTTCGGTGAACAGCGCAAAAGCGGCGCTAAGATAGAAAGCTGTTTTCCGGCTTTTCAATGCGGTGTAAAGAAGCACGAACAACAGGGCAAAGGACAGGAAATGGCCGGTTTTCTGCAGAAAATAAAAATCATCGGTAAAGTCGATGTCGTTCAGGATCAGGAGGTCGCTGTACTCGGGAGCCGCCGTCAAACTGAAGCGGACTTCTTGGTCGAACAGGAATGCTTCGGCATCGTTATTGCATGTCGCAACCACAATAACCGCTGCCCATAAAACAGCCAGTAAAAGTTTGAATCTCAAAGCGGCACCTCCTCCCTGACTAATTTCCCATATAATATTCCTAATTGCCGCTTTATTCAATCAAAAAACGCTGGAATCACAAAAAAATATTCTATTGTTCCCCTTCCTCCAGCTTTTCTCTGAAAAGTTGCGCCAGTTTTTTCCGCAGCTCCGGCTGCTTCCAAGCATACTCGATATTGGTCTCCAGAAAGCCCCAGTTTTCCCCAATGTCGAAACGCCGCCCTTTGAATTCACAGGCATATAAGGGTTGCACACTCAGCAGCTCTTGCATGGCATCGGTCAACTGGATCTCGCCGCCCCTTCCGACTTTCCGCTCCTTGAGAAAATCAAAGATCTCCGGTGTCAGGATATAGCGGCCCATGCCGGCCCAGTTCGAAGGGGCGCTCCCCGCTTCCGGCTTCTCGACGATTGCTTTGACACGGATCAGGCCGTGTTCCCGCTCGCCGGGATCAATGATGCCGTACCGTCCGGTCTCCGATTCCGGCACTTCATGGACGCCCATGATGCTGGCACCGGTTTTATTGAACCCTTCCATCAGCTGCCCGAGGCAAGGTTCTGTACTGTCGATGATGCTGTCGCCGAGCAGGATGGCGAACGGCTCATTGCCGATGAAATGGCGGGCGCTCCAAATCGCGTCGCCGACACCGAGCGCCTGTTTCTGCCGGATGTAATAGATTTCGGCTTCGGCCGAACGGACGACATCCTCCAAAGCTTCGCTCTTCCCTTTTTCTGATAGCTTCGCTTCGAGTTCAGAGACGTGGTCGAAATGATCTTCAATGGCCCTCTTGTTCTTCCCGGTGACGATCAAGATGCTCTCAATTCCGGCAGCCACTGCCTCCTCGACAACATACTCAATCGCCGGTTTGCCGGCGATCGGCATCATCTCTTTCGGCATCGCTTTTGTCGCCGGCAAAAAGCGGGTCCCGAATCCCGCGGCCGGAATGATCGCTTTCCTCACTTTCATGGCAGCCACCCTCTCCTTGGTGTTAAATTTTTAAGAACGTTTATTTAATTGTCAGCAAAGTTTTTTGACAAGTCAAATTATTGCCTGTAGGAATTTACCCGAAATCTGCTAAACTGAAAATAAAAAAAGGAGGGGCGGGGCCATGATCCAGATCGAACACACACCAAAGCATGCCGGTGCGAGGATTTCCGGCGACTTCTACGACTTTGAAGATTTATACGATGCATTCCACCTGATTGCCCGCGACGAAGAAGAACTTGAAGGATACGGCGGATCGCGCCTGCGGATTCTCAGCATCTGCTACGAAATGCGCCAAGCGCTCATGGGCAACCGTGGAACCAGGGAAGTTCCGAATGGCGCAGGAACTAACCTCTACTATACGATCGACGTGCTATGGCCCGAAATGCTGTTCATCTCATTCGTGCTCAATGATTTTATCGGCCATTACGACGCACAGCACGATTGGGATCCCGATGTAGCCACCGTCCGCAAATTTCAGAGCGCAGTCGCCCGCTGCCTCGCGGATACACTGCCGCCAGCCCGCTTCCGGGATCTGAAGAAATACATCAATCCGCATGGCATGTTCGCCAAAAACAAATACCAGAGCTACCTTGTGCAATACGTCGACAGCCTGAACATCGAACACCTGCGGCTGCCTCCCCACAAGCGTCTCAGCCACATCAGCGCCGCCGCCAAATCCATCGGCGAGCTCGACCATTTTTATTACGCCTTCCGCTCCGAATTCCTCGATGCCTCTGAAGAAACCGGCGTCCATGTGTCCCAGCTGCGCTACGGCGAAGAATACCCGGACGAAATCGAATGGTGAGCCAAAAGAAAAGCGCCCAAGAATTTTCATCTTGGACGCTTTTGTCATTCGTTTGTTTCTTGGAGCCTGTCCCGCCTGGCAGAAAGGCTGGTCAGGCGGCGCATTTTCGCTATAAGGAAATAAATTCCGATCCCTGCTGCTGCACCGGCGCTGTCAATGAAAACATCGTGCACTTCCCCGCTCCGGCCCGGGATGAACAATTGATGCGTTTCATCCGATACCGCGTAGAGTACAGCAATGCCGAATGCCATCAGCGCTCCGCGCAGCACGTGCACTCCCGATTGCCGCATGGCATAAAAGATGAGTGTCCCCAAAACCAAGTATGCAAAAAAATGGGCATTCTTGCGGACGAACGTATGGAGGAAATCTGCATCGATGCCTGCAGCCGGCGCCGTCGTTTCGATGACGGCTTTGATTTTTTCCGCAATCCCGGAACTCATACTGCTCGAGATGTCTGCGGGCTGGTGGGACAGAAAGAAGATCAGCGCCATCCAGGCGATTACCGCCCCCCAGGCGATTGTTTTCTCTTTATTCATTGGATTCGTTCCTTTATGGAGAAATTTTCCGGCCATTTTTCCGTAATTGTTATTATAGCATTTAATGGAAAGGATGGCACAGGCAGAGGCGGAAATAAAAGAGGTGTTTTCTTTGAAGATGGTATGGTTTTTTTGAATTTGCAGAGAGCTGGTTGGAATTCGGAAAGGGATGGTTGGAACTCGAAGCTAGTTGGTTGGAATTCAGCCCCATTTGGTTGGAACTCACCCGCACTTGGTTGGAACTCACTCCAACCCCCAATTGCCAAAAGATGCTTTTCGCCAAGGCGAAAAGCGATAAAACCCCTCTTTCCTGCAGCCAAGTGAGAATTCGAGAAGAACTTGGTTGGGATTCGAAACAAGTTGGTTAGAATTCGAAGCTATTTGGTTGGAACTCAGCCTCGATTGGTTGGAACTCGCCCATACTTGGTTGGAACTCACTCCAACCCCCAATTGCCCAAAAGATGCTTTTCGCCAAGGCGAAAAGCGATAAAACCCTCTTTCCTGCAGCCAAGTGGCAACTCACCGGCTCCAAGTGGGAATTCGAGCGGTCCAAGTGGGAACTCAAGCTTTCTAAGTGGGAACTCGCCCACACAAACAAAAAACCCGACCAACAAAGCTTCTACAGCCTTCTTGTCCGGGGTGCCCTTTAGTCTTCCAGCACGCCTTTGCGTTGGCGGATCTGGTAGTAATTCAATTGCTTGAACAGATGTGAAGCGGTCGGCTGATCGATTTCAAAGCCGGCGCCGTATTCGGTCTTGTCGTCCACTTGCTGCTTGCGCACGATGGTGCCTTCCAAGAAGAACGGTTTGTCGAGGATTTCGAAGCTGAAAGCGACTTTTTCATCCATTGGAATGTTTTCTTCATATAGAAAACGCAGTCCTTTGACGCTGATGTCTTCAATGTCGATCGGCTGGAGTTCTCCGCCGCCGATGGCGATTTTGCCGCCGACAGCGCCTTGGAGAAATACCCGGAAAAATTCGCGGCGATTCTCGTTCATTTCATGCCCCCTGTTTTCAGTTTTACATATATAAATTAATCAATAAGCCTTTGATTTCGCCGACCAGTTCCAGTGTCTCGAGGCCGTCTTTTTCGCTGCTTAGCACTTCATCCTGGATCTCGAGCAATTTTTCATCAATGATCTCCACGAGCTGATGGGCTTTCATGCCGCCGTTCGGATGGAAGCTTTCCTTGTCCGTAAGCTGCAAGCCGTAGCTGAGGCTTTCGCTGATAAACTGTTTCACCGTATTCTTATAGGCGATTAAGTTTTCCAGCGTCCGCTGCTTCGCTAGTTTCTGCCCGTGCTGATCGACGCGGTCGAGCAGCCCTTTCAGCGAATCGAGCTGGTGCTTTGTTTGTGTTTTTTTCATGACATGTGCAAAAGAATCGATATTCTTTGTTTCCCCGGCGCTTTTTTGAATCCGTTCGCCCAGGAATGTTGTATGCCCGTCAATCCGCAAATGGAGCACCCCGTTTTACTTTTGATAGCTTTTCTTTTTATTAAGCATGTTGATGGCGAGTTCGACTTCGCCGTTTTCCATTCCCAATACCTTAGCGATCTGCTTAGCAGAGAAGCCTTGCTTGTACAAGGTTTCCACGCTTTCCGGCGCTTTGGCCGGCTCCGCGGCTTCCGGCAAGACAATTTCCTCGATCTTGAAGTTCTGTTTTTCTTCCAAAAGCGCAATCCGCTGTTCGAAATCGCTTTCTTTTACTTTAATATAATCCGTCATGTTTTGGAAGAGTTCTTCATTCTTTTCTTCTATTTTATTTACAAATTCTTCAATACTAATGAGTAATTTATCGCTATTCGAACTTATTATCCGTTCTTTATTCCATTTGATGAAAAACATTACCGCTCCGGCATTCAATAAAGCCGAAACCACCAGCAGCGCTATCAATAATCCGTTCACATCCATCACCCGAACCTTTTTTAATAATGGTCGTACGTATTGACCGTCGCGGCGTGCAGCCGGAGGATCGCTTTCGAATGCAGCTGGGACACGCGCGAGACGCTGACGCTCAGCACTTCCGCGATTTCCGTGAGCTTCAATTCTTCGAAATAGCAGAGCGAAATCACCAGCTTCTCTTTTTCCGGCAAGCGGTCGACCGCCTGCGCGAGCGCTTCTTTGATGGCTTGGGCCGATAAGCTCCTCTCCGGCGATGCGGCAATGCCGTTTTCGACGATATTGTATTTGTCTGCCGATTCGTCGTCGTAGATGGTTTCATCAATTGACACGATTGCCGACAGCGCGGCTTCCGAAACGGTTTTATTCAGCTCGGCTTTGGTGATGCCGAGAAACGCACTGACCTCTTCGTCGGTCACCGAGGCGTTGTGCTGCTGTTCGAGTTCGACATAGGCCTTCTCGATCTTTTTCACTTTGTCCCGGATCGACCGCGGCAGCCAGTCGCTCTGGCGCAGCCCGTCGATGACTGCCCCTTTGATGCGCCACGAGGCATAGGTCTCAAACTTCAAGTCTTTGTTCAAGTCGAATTTATCGAAGGCATCCAGCAATCCCTCATAGGCGAGGCTGCGGATATCGTCCTTGTCGACCGTCTTTGGCAGGCTGATGCTGAAGCGCTGGACAATGAAGTCGACCAGCGGCAAGTATTTTTCCACCAGGAAATTCCCGGCTTCTGAATCGCGATGCGTTTTCCAGTCTTCCCAATAATTCAGTTCGTTTTCCGATATTGTCATCGCCACTATGAGTTCCACCACCTGTTTTACAGATTTATTTGAAGAGGATTTTCAGCAAAAAGCCTTTCAATCCCAGTTTATACGGCACCGGCAGCTCGAGGAAATCGAACGCAAGCTTCTGCATCGCGCGCGCCGCCTGGCTGTTAGGATAAGCGATCGTGAACGGCACCTGCTTTTTCACCGCACTTGGCACGTGAACATCGCTTGGAATAAAACCGAGCATGCCGATTTCCTTGTTGAGGAATTTGCCGGTGACCTGCTGGAAATTGTCCGCGGTCTGCCGGCCTTCCTTATCGCTTGTGCATTGATTGACGACCAGTTTCATGTGGACGTTCGGATCTTTGCCCTGGACCATCTTGACGACCGAGTAGGCGTCGGTGATCGACGTCGGCTCCGGCGTCGTGACCAGAATGACATCGTCCGCTGCCAGGATAAAACGCAGGTTTTCGTAGGACAGCCCCGCTCCAGTATCCAAAATGATGTAATCGACATGCCCTTGAAGCTGGCTGAGCTCGGTAAAGAATTTGTTCATTTTGTCCTCGTCGAGGCGGAATACTTCATCAAATCCTGTCCCGCCGGAAATGAACTGCAAGCCGTTCGGGCCTTCTTCGATGATGTCCCAAATGGACAGATTCTTGTCGAGCATGGTCGCAATCGTCTCTTCCGGCGAACGGCCGAGTAGGACGTCGATGTTCGCAAAACCGAGGTCGACGTCGAAAATCAGCACTTTCTTGCCTTGCGCCACCAGGCTCAGGGCGAAGTTCAGCGCAAAATTGGATTTGCCGACGCCGCCTTTGCCGCTTGTCACCGCGATGACGCGTGTCGGACGGCGGTCTTTTTTCACTTTTTTCTGCTGCATTTTGTCGCGCAGCGCTTTTGCTTGATCAATCATGGCCGTTTTCCCCTAACACGAAATCTGCAATCAGTTCAGGCGTCGCCGCGAGCAAGTCGTCAGGCACGTTCTGGCCGTTTGCGATAAAGCGCACCGGAATCGAGTAGCGGTAGATCAGGTTCAGCATCGCACCCGCTGAACTGGTTTCGTCTTTTTTAGTCAATATCAGATTGTCCATCTTGATGGTCTTGAAGTTGTCGATGATGCGCTTCATGTCCTCGAATTTCGAGGTCAAGCTCAGCACCAAGTTGATCTGGACATTCGATTGGTTCGGCAGCAAGCTTTCAAGGTCGTCGATATACTGCTTCTGCTGGTAATTGCGTCCGGCTGTATCCATCAGCACAATGTCGCAGTCCGAAAGTTCTTCCATGGCCTTCACCAAGTCATCGAACGATTCCACGACCTTCACCGGGATGTTCAGGATGCTCGCATATGTCTTTAATTGTTCGACGGCGGCGATGCGGTACGTGTCAGACGTGATCAGTCCGACCTTCTTGTCTTCGCGAAGCAAGTAATCAGCGGCGATTTTCGCAATCGTCGTCGTTTTGCCGACGCCGGTCGGGCCGATAAAGCAGACAATATCCGGGTTCTGGCCGGACGGCGCCTTTTGGTGGGCGCGGATCATGCGGATGATTTCCAACCGGGCCGCTTCCCCGATTTCGGCTTCCGTCGCTGCCGGGTTTTTATCCAGGACCACCATCATCTTCGCGAGGATTTCCGACTGCACTTCCTTTTTCACGCCTTGTTCATCCAAGCGCCCGCTCAGCGGCTTCAAAACATCCGGCAGCCGGTCTTCTTCGATAACGTGCATCATGAACTGCTTGATGCTTTTCAGTTCAGCGATCAAATTGCCGGTTTCATCCGCGGCCTCTTCGCGCATTGCCTGGGGCCGAATGGTTTCCGGTTCGGTAAACACCGGAACCGGCCGTTCGTTGGCCGGCTGGCCCTTCGCCTTTTCCGCGCCTTTCGATTCGATGGCCGCGATCACTTCAAGCTTCTCTTTTTGGAAAAGCCCGAACACGCCGCCCTTTTTGACTTTTTTTGTGCTCAGGATGAGCGCATCCGCGCCCAAGTCCCGTTTGATTTGAGGGATGGCATCCGCTACATTGTCTACGATATATGTTTTCAGTCTCATGATAGATTAACCGCCCCGCTTGAAAGATTGACAACGCCGACGCTCTGGATTTCAACATCCGGCTCCAGTTCGTTATAGGAAAGGACCGGCAAGTCCGGCGCAAACCGTTCGATGAATTGGCGCATATACATGCGCGTTCCGGGCGACGTCAGCAAGATCGGCTGGACGCCGGTCTGCTGCAGCTGCGCGGCTTGTTCCGAGATGTTCTGGAAAATGGCCTGCGACGTTTCCGGGTCGATCGACAAATACGTTCCCTGGTCCGTCCGGTGGATCGATTCCGCAAAGCGCTTCTCGAGGCTCGCCCCTGCGGTCAAGACCTGCAGCGCCTGGGATGGCTGTGCATATTGCAGGGTGATCTGGCGCGACAACGCCTGGCGCACATATTCCGTCAGGATGTCGGTGTCTTTTGTCTGGGAGGCGAAATCGGCCAAAGTTTCGAGGATCGCCAATAAATTCCGGATCGACACTTTCTCTTTCAGTAGTTTCATTAGCACTTTCTGCACTTCGCCGATCGCCATAAGGTTCGGGATCAGCTCCTCGACCACTGCCGGCGACGTTTCCCGCACATTCTCGACGAGCGCCCGCACTTCCTGGCGGCCGAGCAGTTCATGCGCATGGCGTTTGATCACTTCAGTCAGATGGGTCGAAACGACAGAAGGCGGATCGACGATGGCGTAGCCGGACATTTCCGCTTCTTCTTTCATGTCTTCATTGACCCAGAGGGCCGGCATGCCGAACGCCGGCTCGACGGTCGGAATGCCTTCGATGCTTTCGTCGTCGATTCCCGGGCTCATGGCCAAGTAATGGTCAAGCATGATCTGCCCGGAAGCGACGCGGTTGCCTTTGATTTTGATGATGTATTCATTCGGCTGCAGCTGGATGTTGTCGCGGATCCGGATGACCGGAACGACGATGCCGAGCTCCATGGCGCATTGCCGGCGGATCATGATGACCCGGTCGAGCAGGTCGCCGCCCTGGTTCTTATCGGCAATCGGGATCAGCCCGTAGCCGAACTCGAATTCGATCGCGTCGACATGCAATAGGTCGATGACGCTTTCCGGGCTCTTCATGCCTTCGAGTTCCGGGCTCTTCTCGGACGTTTCCTTTTCCAGCTTTTCTTCTTTGTTCAGATTCTGCTGCATCGCGTAGCCGCCGTATGCGACCAGCCCTGCGACCGGCAGCACGAGCATCGGATTGATCGGCGTGAAGACCGCGATCAAAGCCAGTGTTCCTGCGACAATATATAAGAGTTTCGGATATGCGAACAATTGCTTGGTGATGTCGGTCCCGAGGTTGCCTTCGGATACCGCACGCGTCACGACGATGCCGGCGGCCGTTGAAATGAGCAGTGCCGGAATCTGGCTGACCAGCCCGTCGCCGATTGACAGGAGCGTGAACAGCTGGGCTGCTTCGCCGAACGGCAAGCCGTGGACGACGACGCCGATGATCAAGCCTCCGATGATGTTGATCAGCGTGATGATGATGCCGGCGATCGCGTCCCCTTTGACGAATTTGCTGGCGCCGTCCATGGCGCCGTAGAAATCCGCTTCCTGGCCGACTTTCTCGCGGCGTTTTTTCGCTTCCTGGTCGGAGATCATTCCCGCCCCAAGATCCGCATCAATGCTCATCTGCTTGCCGGGCATCGAGTCGAGCGTGAACCGCGCAGCGACTTCCGCTACGCGCTCCGAGCCTTTCGTGATGACGAGGAACTGGATGATGACAAGGATCAGGAACACGAGTATCCCGATGATGGCGCTGCCTCCTACTACAAACGAACCGAATGTCTCAATGACTTCCCCGCCCGTCTGATTGGTCAAGATCGACCGCGTTGTGGAGACGTTCAAACCGAGGCGGAACAAGGTGGTGAGCAACAACAGCGTCGGGAAGATGGAGAATTCCAACGCTTCCCTCGTATTCATCGCGACCAGAATGATCGTCAGCGCGATGCTCAAATTGACCATGATCAAGATGTCCAGCAATAGTGGAGGGAGAGGGATGACCATCATGACGATGATCATGATGACCGATATTAAGATGGCGTAATCTTTGATTTTCATGCGTTTTTCTCCTCACTCATTGTCAGCTGATCTTGCCTTTTAACCGGTAGATATATGCGAGAACCTCTGCGACCGCGAGAAACAAGTCTTCGGGAACCGAATCCCCGACTTCGACTTGTGCATAAAGCGCGCGGGCGAGCGGCTTGTTTTCCATAATGACGATATCGAGCTCTTTCGCTTTTTCCTTGATTTTCAACGCCAGGTGATCTTTGCCCATGGCAATGACCTTCGGCGCCTCCATCGTCTCCGCGTCGTACTGGATGGCGATGGCGTAGTGGGTCGGGTTGGTGATCAGGACGTCCGCATTCGGCAGGTCCTGGATCATGCGGTTCATGCTCATCGAACGCTGCCGCTCTTTGATCTTCTGCTTGATCAGCGGGTCGCCTTCGGATTTCTTGTATTCGTCCTTGATGTCCTGTTTCGACATCCGGATGTTTTTCTCAAATTCGTATTTCTGGTACATATAATCGAGGATTGCGAGAACCAGCAAAATGATGGACGCTGTGATGCCAAGCTTCAGGACCAGCCCGCCGATAAACGATAACGATTCGGTCAAGCTCTTTTGGGACAATAAAAACAATTCCTCTTTTTCGCCCCATAACACCGTGAAGGCGGCGAATCCGATAATGGAGATCTTCAGCAGCGATTTGGCCAGTTCGACCAGTGCACGGACCGAGAAGATCCGCTTCGCGCCCTGGATCGGGTCTAACCGGTCCAGTTTCATCTTCAAGGGGTCGGTCGTGAACATCGCCCCGACCTGGATGAAGTTGCCGAGTATGCCGAAAACGATTGCGGCGCCCATCATCGGCGCCATCAGCTTCATGGCGTTCATCGTCATCTGTTCGAACAGCGTCCGGACGTTCTTCTCCGTCCAGTCCCAGGCGATGTATTCGGTGAAATTGATGCGGTAAATCGCGAGCACCTGGTCGAGCATCCAGCCGCCGAGAAAGCTCAGCAGCAGGATGCCGCCGATCATAATCATCGCAGACGGCAGTTCAGCGCTTTTCGCCACCTGCCCTTTGCGTTTCGATTCTTGGCGTTTCTGAGGTGTCGCTTTCTCAGTCTTTTCCCCCGAGAAAAACTGCAGATCCAGGGACAATCGGTTTTTCATCTTCATGCCCCTCCCAGCAGCCGGGTCAAGTCGCCCATGCTGACCATGATTTTTTCGAACAGCGACTGCAAGATATAGAAGAAGATCGGCATGGAAAACATCAACAGCACAAAGCCGGTGAAAATTTTCAGCGGGAAGCCGACAGCGAAAATGTTCAGCTGCGGCACCGTCTTCGCCAGAATCCCGAGCGCCACATCCACCAGAAACAGCGCACCGACAATCGGCAGCGCAATCTGCAGCGCAATCAGGAACATATCCGTGAAAAGGTTGGTGACAAATTGGGCGATGTCGCCAAATTCAGCGGCGACTTCGAGCGTGCCCACGGGAAACACCTGCAGGCTCCGCATGAGGCCATCGAGCATCATGTGATGGCCGTCGACCGTCAAAAGGAACAGGAGCGCCAGGATGTACTTGAAATGGCCGATGATCGGCACCTGTGTCCCGGTCTGCGGGTCCATGACCGAAGCGATCGCGAAGCCCATCTGGAAATCGATGAACGCTCCGGCAATCTGGACGGTGTAGAGCACGAGCGCGGCCGTGAAGCCGAGCGCAATGCCGACCGCGAATTCCTTGATGACCATCCCTACGTAATAGCCGTCGAGCGGAATCGGCTCGCCTGTCTCCAGGCTAGACCACGCGATCAGCGCAAGGAATGCCGCCAATCCCAGTTTCAAATGGTTCGGCACGCCTTTCATGGAGAACAGCGGCGCGACGACGAAGAAACTGGTGATGCGGACAAGGACCAGGAGTAAATAAGGCAGCGATGCAAGAAATGGTTCCATGCGCTACCCGATGAGCTGCGGCAGCTGCTGGAACAGATCGCGCGTATAGTCCAGCAGCATCGTCAGCATCCACGGCCCGAAGATAACGATCGACAGGAACACCGCGAGGATCTTCGGCACGAACGCCAGCGTCTGTTCCTGGATTTGCGTCATAGCCTGGAAAATGCTGACGATCAGCCCGACGCCGAGGGCGATCAAGAGGATCGGCGCGGAAATGATGATGATCATGTATATCGATTGTTCCGCCAGTTTTATCACTACGTCTGGTGTCATCTTGTTCTTCCTTTCGGTGAGGGGATGGATCTTGTTTTGATGATAATAAATGAAGGGTGAAGATGAAGAAATCGCTGCAGGCGGACGCTTTCCGCGGGACGGTCCGTGAGCCTCCTCGGGCATACGCCCTGCGGGGTCTCACTTGGCCCGTCATCCCCGCTGGAGTCGCCTTCCGCTCTTTCTTCTAATAAGATATACGTAATTAAAAAGTTCGACTTTATCTAAAATCTATTCATCTTGAATAGTAATAGATCATTTTTATTATTTTATTAACCTAGGATATGGAGCAACACAGCGGAGAAAACCGTACTGCTCCTGCAGCACTGCGTGCTTTGTCGCAAAGTACCGGCCAAATGCTGTTTGGCCGATACTTGCCTGCGGGAAAGCGAGACAGCCGAGACCCTGCAGGAGCGCAGTGACGAAGCGGCTCGGCGCTCGTCCGCGGCAAGCACAGCTGTTTTGCGGAATATCCGGTAAACTTCAACTAGTTTTAGAGAAGCTAAAAACTCACAAGCAGCGATTCGACGATCAGGTACCAGCCGTCGACGAGGACGAAGAGCAGGATCTTGAACGGCAGCGAGATCATGACCGGCGGGAGCATCATCATCCCCATCGCCATCAGCGTACTGGCGACGACCATGTCGATGATCAGGAACGGGATGAAGATGACGAAGCCGATCTGGAACGCGGTCTTCAGTTCACTGATGGCGAATGCCGGAATGAGCGACATGAGCGGAATTTCTTCGATGCTGTCGGGCTTTTCGAGTTCCTGGTATTTAAAGAACAAGGCCAGGTCTTTCTCCCGCGTATGTTCCGCCATGAAAAGCTTGATCGGCACAACGGCTGTTTCCATCGCTTCTTCTTGTGTCGCCTCCCCTGCGAGGTAAGGCTGGAGCGCGGTCTCGTTGATTTCAGTGAACACCGGCGCCATGATGAAGAACGTCAGGAACAAGGCGAGGCCGACAAGCACTTGGTTCGGAGGCATCGACTGGGTGCCGAGCCCGGTGCGGACGAACGACAAGACGATGACGATGCGCGTGAAGCTGGTCATCAGGATGAGCAGGGCCGGTGCAATCGACAGGATGGTCAAGAGCGCCAAAAGCTGCAGCGTCACCCCGACATCTTCCGGGTTGTCATTGCCGAAATCGATGCCCGGAATATTTACGAGTAGGAGCAAGTCTGCCGTCATTTCGAATTCCCTTCCTTGCCGTCCGTCTTCAGCAGGCTGCGTTTGATTTCTTCCTGCTTTTGTTTCTGTTTGTTCAAGCTTTGCGCAAACAATTGCTCAAAGCCCTGGCCTGATTTCTTTTTCCAGTTCGGCAGTTTCAACGCCGTTTTTTGGAACATCGCCTGCGGCTTCTCGAGGTCCTTTTCGATTGCGCCGATTTCGTCTGCATCATCGAATTCCTTGAGGAGCGTGATGTCGTCTCCGACGCCGACCAGCAAGACTTTGCCGCCGACTTTCACGAGCTGCAAGGATTTATTATTCCCGAGCGGTGTGCCGCCCAGGGGTTTGACCGCCTGGTTCGGCTGGAACTTCTGCTGGCGCAGCGCCAGGAACTTGATGAGCCCGTAAATCATGGCGAGGATCAAAAGCGTATAGAATACGAGTTTTGCGATGATGCCGAAGAGGCTCTGCTCTTCCGGCGCTTCTGCGCTTTCGGCCGGCTGTTCTTTATCCGGCGCCTTATCGCCGACCCAGTCGGCGACATTCGGTTCTGCAAATGCTGCATCAGGCACCGAAACGGCAAAACCTATTGCGAAAATGAAAATCATGAGGATGGATAGCGAATTTACTCTGCTCAATCTCGATGTACTCCTTCTGTCCGGCATTACCGCAGTTTCGAGATGCGGTCGGCTGTGCTGAGGATGTCCGTTACACGGACGCCGAAGTTTTCGTCGATGACGACCACTTCTCCGACTGCGATGACTTTATTGTTGATAAGGATGTCAACGGGCTCCCCCGCCAATTTGTCGAGCTCGATGATCGAGCCGTGCGACACGTTCAAGATTTCCTTGACCATCCGCTTGGTGCGGCCGAGCTCCACTGTCACTTGCAGCGGGATATCCAGCAGCATGTTCAGGTTGTTCGGTTCGCCTTGCACGGACGATGTGTCGTCGAAGCTCGAAAACTGGACCGACTGGATGTTCGGCGTGTCGTTCTTTTTCGGTTCTGTTGTGGTTTGGTTGTTCGTTTGGAATTCCATAGTTTGTGTCTCCTCCGCGTAATCCTCGGCGGGTTCATCGATCAGAACCCCTGCCATTTGCTTCGCCAACCCGACCGGGATCCCCAGTTCGAAGCTGGCTGGTTTTGAATTGTCCACTTTCACATGGAAGGCAGCTTCTAAAAACCACTCTTCGCTGGTGAATTTGGCAATCGGGAAGTCCTGCTGTTTGTCGACAACATCCATTCCTGATAGCGAATAGGCTACGTTCTGCTCGAGCACCATCGCCATCGATTTTGAAACGGATGTGAACATCCCTTCGACCACTTGCTGCAGCACCTGGAATTGCTTCTCCATGTCTTCTGCATCGCTGCCCGGCTGGATTGACTGCACCAGCCGCTGGACGTCTTCTTTCTGAATCGAGAGAATCTGGATTCCGTTCACGTCGCCTGTGTATTCGCCAAGGACGACGAAAAACGGTGAGTCGTCAGCAGACAGAAGGTCTTCCCGCTGTTTGACCGCGAGGACCGGCGGCGAAATGGCGATCCCTTTACCGAGCAATTCGGAAAGGACATTGGACGAGCCGCCGAGCGATACGGCCAAGAGTTCCATCAACGCTTCTTTTTCGGTTGGCAATAAAGAATGTGCAGGCATCGGGTTCCCCTCCGTTTTCTTCCGGCCAAGAAGGCCGCTGATTTCGTCCGGGGACAATTTGTCTAAGTTCATTTCATTCTTCCCCTTCTGACTGGATATCGGTGATCTGAATCGCAATCCGGCCTCTTGAGACGCCGGGCTGTGCGAAGAATTTCTGTTTTTCATCGACGAGGACCGTCACAGGGTCTGTGTATGATTCGTCCAGGCGGATTACATCACCCGGCTTCAAGTTCAAAAAGTCGCTGATGTCGATCGATGATTTTCCGAGAACCGCTCTGACGTCGAGCTTCGTGCTTTGCACTTTCAGTTCGAGTGCGACCGCTTCGTGGCTTTCGATCTCTTTTTTCTGATTGGCCAGCCAATGCCGCGCCGACAGTTTCGGCAGGACCTGTTCGAGGACGACGTGCGGCAGGCAGATGTTGATCATGCCTTCGACGTCGCCAATCTTCGTCTGCAGGCTTACCAGAATGACGGTTTCATTCGGCGCCGAGGTGGTGAGGAACTGCGGGTTCACTTCCACTTCCTTCAGCTCCGGCGACAGCTTGATGACTGATGCCCAGGCTTCCTGAAAACTGCTGAGCGCGTTGATGAAGACGCGTTCGATGACGCTCATTTCAATCTCGGTCAATTCGTTCATTGCCGGTTTGCTCATGCCTTGTCCGCCCAGCATCCGGTCGAGCATGATGTAAGTGACGTCCGGCGAAAATTCCATCAGCAGGCTCCCGGTAAGAGGAGGGGCTTTGATGACGCCCAGGATGGATTTTTTTTGTACGTTGCGGACAAACTCTTCATACGTGAACTGCTCGACCGACGCGACCGAAATCTGTACGTAAGTCCGGAGCAGCGTCGACAAGTAGGAAGTCAACAGACGCGCGTAGTTTTCATGGATGCGCGTCAGCGTCCGGATCTGGTCCTGCGAGAAGCGCAGCGCTTTTTTGAAATCGTAGGTCTGCACTTTCCGCTCCCGCATCACCGGCGCCGCTGCCGGCGCATTTTGCTGCAGCGTCGAAAGAATCGCTTCGAGATTTTCATCGGTCAATTGATTGTCCATCGGGGTCCCTCCTTTCATTCAGCCCAGTTCGGGTGCTGCAGGCTCGGCAGTATGTTGATCTTCTGGTAGTAGGCGGTGATCTTGTCGGCGACTTCGTCGACCGGTTCAAGCACATGCACTTTCTTGCCGGACATCAGCGTCACCATCGTATCGGGCGTCGATTCGATCCGTTCGATATAGATGGCGTTCAAGGTGAACGGCGTCTGGTTCAGTCTTGTCAGTTGAATCATGTAAACAGCTGAAAGCGCGCTAGGCGCTTTCAGCCTGTCCCTCCCTTATCGTTTCAAGTTGACGACTTCCTGCAGGATTTCATCAGAAGTTGTGATGGTCCGTGAGTTCGCCTGGAAACCGCGCTGCGCAACGATCATTTCCGTGAATTCTTCCGTCAAGTCGACGTTCGACATTTCGAGCATGCCGGCGGAAATCATGGACGTGGCAGCAGCCGCTGTTCCAGGATTCATGTTTCCTGCAGCTCCAGTCATTTCATAAAGCGACCCGCCAAATTTGCGGAGGCCAGTCGGATTTTCAGGATTGGCCACTCCGATGGTCTGCAGAGTATCCTCAGTTCCATTCGGTCGCTTGCCGATAATTTGTCCTTCACGGTTGATGGAGAAGGACGCGTATGTGTCAGGATCGATGCGGATGTTCGCGCCTGTGGTGCTCTGGACAGCGTAGCCTTGTGAAGTGACCAAGTCGCCATCAGCATCTACTACGAAATTTCCTGCGCGTGTCAGAAATGTTTGTCCCGCAGCGTTCGCTGGATCTTTCACCATGAAGAACCCGTCCCCCATGATCGCCACGTCCGTTCCGACGCCAGTCGTCATTGCTGACCCTGGTGTATGGATCACATTGACGGCTGAAGTCTGCACGCCGAGTCCGACTTGCATCGGATTCACACCGCTGCCTGACATGTTCTGGCTGAGCAAATCCTGGAAGTTGATCGTGCTTTTCTTGAAGCCGATCGTATTGACGTTGGCGATATTATTTCCGATGACGTCTAGTTTGGTCTGGAAGCCTTTCATGCCTGAAACACCTGAATACATTGAACGTAACATTTTGTTTTCCCCTTTCGTGTACCGGCCGGATCCTTTGGATCAGACGGTCTGTGGTCCGTTGGTTTCACCTGTATATTTTTCGATGCGTTGGATTGTATTGATTGGAAGTTTGCCGCCGTCTTCAAGCTCGACGATGATTTCGCCGTTTTTCATGGCGATCGCTTTAACGAGGCCTTCGCCGGATTCAGCACTATCGCCTTCGCCGCGTTCCCAGAAGACTTTATTGCCGATCAGGTTCGCGTGGTCAGCAAGCGATCCCGTCCCTTTCCCGCCGACGAATGCGGTCATCGTCGTATTCAGGTTCGTCAATTGTTCGAGTGAGCTGAACTGCGCCATCTGTCCGATGAACTCGGTGTCTTTCAGCGGTTCGAGCGGGTTCTGGTTTTTCATCTGGGTGACGAGGATTTTCAGGAACGCGTCTTTGCCGAGCGTGCTTTCCGCACCGGTCTTTGCCGTCTGTGCGGTTTGCATGAGGGCTGCGTTGGAATTGCTGACGTTCATCGGAACATTCCTTCCTAGGTTAAATTGTATAATCGACCGAAATCACCGTGCCGGCTGAAGGAGCCGGGCGAACAAACGCCGCTGTTTCCTCTTCAAGCCGCTGGTAGCCGTTTTTTGTGGTTGCCTGCTGCCTCTGTTGCTGCTGGGCGAAGCGCTGCTCGCTTTGCTGGCTGAAATTCGTTCCCGTACCCTGCTGGCTGATTTCAATCCGGTCCACGGTGATGCCTTGCTGGACCAGTGAGTTTCTCAGCTGGTAGACCTGCAGATCGAGCGCTTCTTTCGCCGCCATGTTGCTGGTGAAGATCTGTGCGGCCATCTTGCCGTCGACCGTGCTCAGGCGGATTTCAAGATGCCCGAGGTGTTCCGGGAAGATGCTGACTTTGATTTGGGCATTTTCACCGCTGCCGGTGAGCTTTATGGTGTTTTTCATAATGCCGGAAAGGTCATCCGCCAAGTTCGTCATGCGAACTGTCGGAGCCGGTGCTTCCGTGCGTGCAGATGGCTGGATAGCTTTCGGTGCCTCCAGCGGGGCAGCCGGCGTTTCCGCTTGAACTGCTTCCAACCGGACCGCCGGCGCTTCCGATGTCTGCAGCGCGGCTTGCTCTGTCTGCATGCGTAAGTGTTTCACCGGTGGACTTTCCATCTTCGGAACCGGCAAAGCGGATTCAAGTGCAGCGGCAATCCCTGCCGCCGTTTTCAGCCCATCGCCGGCTTCACCGAGGATTTTTGCCGCAGCTGCATGCCCTTCTTGCGCATGCCCTTTTTCAAGGTCAGCCACGACTTCTTGAAGGAGTTTTATGGTTTCATTAACTTTTTTTGGCTCATTTAAAATATATTCCTTTTTGACCCCCATAAAAATAGGGACAACGGCGAATTCTTTGTTAGTGTTTGATTGCAGATCTTGCACTTTCTGAGCAATCTGGTGCATCAATTCCACCATTTTTTGCTGGAGCTGCGCATTCACCGCATGATTCTCAGTTGCCGGGCCGTTTTGAGCCGGACTTCCTGTTTCAGGTTTTACATAATCGGGGTTTTGCCCTGCCATTCCAATTTTCTGCTGGGCAGTTTGAAGCGTCAGCAACTCAATCATGGCAGCGAGCAATTCCTGCTGTTCTGGCGGCAGTTCCTCAAGGGGAATCGCGTCCAGTGATTCGAGTGCTTCTTCAAGTTTCGCCAGCAATTCGGCTGGTGCTGCAGGTTCTTGTGCGTTTTCTTCATTGCTTACTGAAGAAAGCAGCTTCAAGAAAGCGCCGGTCTCAGGCGCGGTTTCGGTTTTCACTTTGGCGGTTGAGCCAGAGAGTTTCACCGGGATCTGCCCTGTGGTTTTCAATGCATCGATCGGACTCACCCTCTTTCTGCGATGGCGGCTTGGCTCGTCCGGTAGAACCGGGTGCTTGCCAATTCGTCAAAAAAGTTCTGTTCCGTCGTTTTTGCCTGTTCGACAAACTGCGAATGCTTCTGCTGCTTCAGGTTGTCCCATGTCTTTTCTTCCTGCGCTTTGCGCTGCAGCTGGTTCTGCGTGCGGGCGACATTGCTCTGCAGGAGCTCGAGTTCGCGGTTCGAAGCCAGCAATTGCTCCTGGAGCTGCTGGATGTAATTGACGAGCATGCGGAGTTCGGAGATGTTGACGCCGTCTTCCTGTTTGGCTTTCACAAGATGCTCAGCGTCGATGATCTTTTTGTAGATCGCCTCATTCCGCAGGTAGCCTGCTTCCTGCTGCTTGATGGCATCCGCCATTTGGATTTGTGCAAAGCCTTTTTCGTTTTCTTTTAGATCGAGTATTTTCTGGAACCGGAAATTGAATTGTGTCATGTTCTACACTCCCCCAAATTGTGCGGATAGCCGGTCGACGCTTTCTTCCAGCTTGGTTTTTTCGTAAATGTCCTGCTGCAGGTATTCCTTGATCAGCGGGTAGGAACGGATGGCGTCGTCTATCTCTTTGTTTGCGCCGCTTTTATAGGCGCCGATATTGATCAAATCTTCCGAGGCGTCATAGGCTGACAGCAGCCGTTTGAATTCGACCGATGCCTTATGGTGTTCTTCCGAGACGACATCGTGCATAACGCGGCTGACGCTCGACATGATGTTGATCGCCGGGAACTGCCCTTTTTGCGCAATCTTGCGGTCGAGGACGATGTGGCCGTCGAGAATCCCGCGCACCGCATCGGCGATCGGTTCGTTCATGTCATCGCCGTCGACGAGCACTGTGTAAAATGCGGTGATCGAGCCTTTATTCGATGTACCGGAGCGCTCGAGCAATTTCGGCAGGAGCGCGAATACGCTCGGCGTGTAGCCTTTGCTCGTCGGCGGTTCGCCGACAGCAAGCCCGACTTCGCGCTGCGCCATCGCGAACCGCGTGACCGAGTCCATCATCAGCATGACGTTCTTGCCCTGGTCGCGGAAATACTCCGCGATCGCGGTTGCAGTCAAAGCGCCTTTGATGCGTTGGAGCGGCGTCTGGTCGGATGTCGCTGCGATGACGACGGATTTCTTCAAGCCTTCGGGGCCGAGGTCGCGTTCGATAAAGTCCCGAACTTCGCGCCCCCGCTCGCCGATGAGCGCGATGACGTTGATGTCGGCTTCAGTGTTGCGGGCGATCATGCCGAGCAGCGTACTTTTCCCGACGCCGCTTCCGGCAAATACGCCGATGCGCTGCCCTTGTCCGACTGTCAATAAACCATCGATCGCCCTTACGCCCACTTCAAGCGGACGCGTGATGCGCGGCCGTTTCAACGGATTCGGCGGCATGTTGTTCGTCGAGTATTTTGTTAGGCCTGACGGCAGCGTGCTTTCATCGAGCGGCTTGCCTGTGCCGTCCAGGATTTTTCCAAGTATTGACGGGCCGACTTTGATCTGCAGCGGCACGCCGGTCGCAACGACCAGGCAGCCGGGTCCGACTTGCGACAGGTCCTGCAGCGGCATCAGGAGGATTTTGTTCTCCTTGAAGCCGACCACTTCCGCCTCGATCGGGCGTTCGTAATGGTTCGGATATAAGAGGCAAAGTTCGCCAATCTTAGCATACGGCCCTTTCGACTCGATTGTCAGGCCGATCACCTGGATCACTTTGCCATGTTTTTTCACCGGCTCCATTTCCCTTATCAATTCCAGGTATTCGTCAGTTTGAAGGTTCATGGATTGACTTCTCCTCGCAATGGGCTAGCATCTGGCGTTTGATTTCTTCCAGCTGGCTGTCGACGGTGACGTCGTATGAACCGCTCGCAGTATGGATCATGCAGCCGCCTTTTGCCAGGTTCATGACAGGCACCAATTTCAATTCCGAATCCGCCCGGACGTAGGTTTTCAGCTCATCAAGGAACGGCAGGATGATCGGGTAGTCTTCAAGCGACACCTGCATGACCACGTCCTCCGCTTCCTCGACGCGCTTCAATGCGCGCTGGACGATGTTCAAAAGCAGGTCGTCGTGCTGCTTTAATTGTTTTTTCAAGACTTTTTCGGCAATCCGGACGCTTAAGGCCAATAGGAACGGTTCGGCGTCCTGGATGATTTTCGTTTTTTCTTCGTAAGCTGTTTCGATCAATCGCTGCATGTCTTCCCGGGCCTGTCGGAATTCTTCTTCCGCTTGCTTCGCACCTTGGTCGAATCCGGCAGAATACCCGAGTTCGGAAGCCTGCTTGTAAATGTGTTCCGCTTCAAGCTTCGCTTCTTCCCGCTCCGATTCACGCCAGGCTTCAATTGCTACGCGCGCCGATTGTTCTTCAGCCTTTAAAGCCGACACCAGCTCTTCACGCTGCGCCTGCAATGAATTGTTTTCCTGCAGGAGCGACTGCTTTAGCTGAATAGGATCGACTTCGAGTGTTTCGTTGTTTATGATTTTATTCTCAATCTTGCGGGTGCCGATGATTTTCTTCTCGAACGTGGCGGTGTCTTGGAAACGAATGATATTAGACAATCATTTCCTCCCCTTCACCGCGCGCGACTGTGATTTCGCCTTTTTCTTCGAGGCTGCGGACAAGCGCGACAATGTTCGTCTGTGCCGTTTCGACGTCCTTCAGCTTGACAGGGCCCATCGATTCGATCTCCTCTTTGATGGCGTCTGCCCGGCGCGTCGAGATGTTGCGGTAGATGCCTTCTTTGACATCTTCGTTCGCCACTTTCAAGGCGTAGATCAGATCGCCGTCCTGCACTTCGCGAATAATGCGCTGGATCGTGCGGGCATCCAAGAGAACGATGTCTTCAAAGACAAACATGCGCTTCTTGATTTCTTCGACGAGGTCCGGCGATTCGATTTCGAGTTCGGCGAGAATCGATTTCTCGGTGCCGCGGTCGACTTTGCTGAGCACTTTGACGATCGCTTCGACGCCGCCGGTCGCTGTGTAATCCGACGAGCCGGTGGCTGATAATTTCCGCTCCAGAATCTGTTCCACTTGGTGGATGACTTCCGGTGATGTGCTCTCCATCAAGGCGATGCGGCGCGCAACTTCCGCCTGCTTCGCGGGTGCGAGCTGCGAAATGATCTGCGACGCCTGTTTCGGATCCAAGTACGACAGCACGAGCGCGATGGTCTGTGCATGTTCATGCTGCAAAACAGCCAGGATCTGATTCGGATCCGCTTTCCGTGCAAAGCTGAACGGCTTCACTTCCAAACGGCTTGTCAAACGGCCGATTGTTTCAAGCGCTTTTTCTTTTCCAAGGGCTTTTTCCAATATATCTTTTGCATAATCCAAGCCGCCATCGCTCATAAAGTCCTGGCCTAGAATCATGTTATAAAATTCGTTCATCACTTGTTCGCTCTGGCTGTTCTTCAATTGGCGCACGTTCGAAATCTCGAGCGTCAATTGGTCGATTTCAGGTTCACTCAGCTGCTTGAAGATCTCGACCGACACTTCCGGTCCGAGCCCTACGAGCAGCACGGCAACTTTCTGAATGCCGGTCAACCCTTTCATGCGTTGTTTAGACATGAGCCACTCTCCTATTCTTCAGCCATCCACGTGCGCAATAATTTCGCAAAATCTTCCGGCCGCTCCTTGGCAAGTTTTTCAATCGTTTTGCGTTTCGGATTCGACTTCGCCGTCAGTTCCGACAAGTCGATCTCCTCAATTTCATCAATGCGGGTTCCAGGCATCCCATTTTCATACATGCTGAACTCGAACTCCTCTTCCAACTCTTCGCGCTTCTTGCGGCGCATCAATAGGAATACAACGAGCCCGATCACCAGGACTGCCAGGCTTCCGCCAATGATCCACATGAGGCTTGCTGGCAGCACCGTCCACCAAGTCGGCGTCGGCTCTTCAACCACCAATTCCGGCTTGCCTTTAAACTCGGTCGCAAATACGGAAATCCGGTTGTTGAGGTCTTCTTCCGCCACTTCTGTTCCGTTCATGCTGAGCGTCGTGGCCACCGTATTGCGCAATAAATTCCGGATATCCGCAACATTTTCCGGCGATAAGCTTCCGGGATCCGTCGGCACCGGCGGTTCCACACCGACGTTGATCGTGATGTCATCGATGACATACGGGCTCATCTCGATCTGGCGGTTGATGCGGTTGACTTCACGGTTGATGCGTTCTTCTGTCCGCTCCGACTCGCTCGATCCGCCGTCTCCGGCAGGATACGTAGCCGGGTCATTCGCAATTTCCGTTTCGCCGACGCCGGCTGCCGCATCCAATCCAGCGCCTTCGCTTTTATACGTCTCGACAATGCGCTCGACGCTGAGGTCAAGCCCGGTGCCGTCTTCATTGACCGCTTCGACCAGATTCTCTTCGCGTTTCTCTTTGGTGAAATCCATGCTGGTCATCACGGAAACGATCACTTTATCCTGTCCCATCGTCATGCCGAGCATCTGCTGCAGCTGGCGCTGGATATCTTTTTCAATGTCTTTCTGGATTTCGCGCTGCTGCTGGTAAACCGACAGCGTCGTGTCGAGCTGGTTTTCCTCGATCGCTTCGAACACCTGGCCGTTCTGGTTCATGATGACAATCTGGTCAGCCGGCAGGTTCGGAACACTTTTGCTGATCAGATGGTACAAGCCATTGATCTGCTTCTGGTCCAGTTGGAACCCCGGAGCGCCCTGCACAACGACCGATGCCGTCGCCACTTGTTCTTCGTCGGTGATCCAGACGTTCTCTTTCGGCAGCGTAATCATGACATTCGCATCTTCGACGCCGTCGATCTGTTTGACGAGATTCGACAATTCGTTCTGCATCGCATCGCGCTCCACCACATCAAAATGGCGATCCGTCATGCCAAGCCCCATGTTTTCGCTGAAAATACTGTAATTTACATTGCCGCTTTGCGGAATGCCGTCAGCCGCCAAGCTGACTTTTAAATTCGAGACGTTTTCTTTGGGTACGCTGATGACCTTGGAATCCGCCGATACTTCGACCGGTATCCCCTGCTCCTCAATCGCCGCCTTGATTTCCCCCGCTTCGGAAGCTGACAGGTCGGAATAAAGCACCGCATAGTCGGTTTGCGAATTCAAGAACGTAAAAATCGACAGCAATAAGATCGTCCCGATCAATGAGCCGGCGATGATCCATTTCGTCGCCTTCGGAAACTTCTCCCACGACTCTTTCACCTTTGTACGGTATACAGTTATCTTTTCTTTCATTTATGCTCCATCCTTCTTCTCATGTGCTGGAATCATAATTGCATTCTCATGACTTCCTGGTAAGCCTCGACCACTTTGTTGCGGACTTGGACGGTCATCTGAAGCGACAGGCTCGCTTTTTGCGAAGCGATCATCACTTCGTGGACATCCTGTACTTCGCCGGTGACGAGCTGGCCGGTCAGTTTATCCGATTCGTTCTGGGCCGCCTTCACATCTTGGAGCGTATTCTTCAAGATTTCGCCGAAACCTTCGACTTTATTTTCAACCGCGGGTTTGGCGATTTGCGAGTTTTGTAAAAAGGGTGCTTGTACTTGGCTGGTGATTTCCATAATGACCTCCTAGATATACTGCATTTATTGATTTAATGACTTTTCAATATCGATATTCCGCAAAACCGCTACGTAAACCCGTGTGCTCCTGCGCGCTATGCGCTCGTCGCAAAGAGATGGCTCAAACTTCCTTAGTGCCATCTCTTTGCCGCGGGCGAGCGCCAAGCCTCCTCAGCCGCTTACGCGACTTGCGGGGTCTCGGCTGTCTCGCTTTCCCGCAGGCAAGACTTACCCGAAGCCTGCGAGGGCAAGTCTTTGCGACGAAGCGCGCAGCGCTGGAGGAGCAGTACGGTTTTCTCCGCTGTTTTGCTCCATACCTCAGATAGCATTGCAAAATGAGGTATGCTTTCATTCCTCAAAGAAGTTTCTAGCGCCGCCGCGTCCAAGGGCTAGGCGATGTAATGAGACGAGTGTTCTTCTCGGCTCATTGCGGGAGCCATGCCCAAAGCGGCGAAGCGGAATATATACTTTATTTATTTGCCGATTTCCAATGCTTTCATAAACATGCTCTTCGATGCGTTGAGTGCTGTGACGTTCGCTTCATAAGACCGGGTGGCCGACATCAGATCGACCATTTCCTTGACCGGATCGACGTTCGGCGAGTAGACATAGCCGTTTTCATCAGCATCCGCATGGTTCGGGTCGTATGTCTGGACAAACGGTGCCTGGTCTTCTCGGATGCGGGAGACCGAAACGCCCGAAACCGGACCGGCTCCCCGGCTGATTGCTGAAGACAAATGCTGCTGAAACGGCGAAACGCCGTTTTGCGACAGTTCCACCGTTTTCCGGCGGTATGGAACCCATTCGCCGTTGACCATGTGCCCGCGTGTCGTGTTAGCGTTCGCGATATTCGATGACACAACGTCCATCCGCAGGCGGTTTGCCGTCAAGCCGGATGCGCTGATATTCAAGCCGTTGAATAAATTCATTGATGATTATCTCCCTTCAATGACGGTGCGCAGGGAATTGAATTTTCCATTGACCCGTTCTGTTAAGGCGTTGTACCATAATTGGTTTTTCGCCAATTCCGCCATTTCGGCGTCCATGTCGACGTTGTTTCCGTTCGGCGTTATTTTGGTTGAGTGGTTTGCTTTGATGATGGAAGAAGAGCCTTGCCCGTTCTCGGTACTAAAAGCAAGATGCCGCGGATCGGTTTTCTTGCTTGCCATGGCCTGGGTGCTTATTGCCGTGTCGAATGCCGACTTGAAGCTCACTTGCTTGCTCTTATAGTTGGGGGTATCCACATTCGCAATATTTGCAGTGTGGACACGCTGTTTTAATGTGGCAGTTGACATCGCTTGTTCCAATGATTGGAACGATTGGGGAAAGAGATTCATTTTATAGCTCCTTTGCTGAATTTTGGCCAATAAAAAAACCCACTCAAAAAAGGGCGGATTTACATTCAATCTACCATTTTTCGGTAACCCGGCTGCCATATTACAACGTAATTTAGGCCCGTGGCTTTGCGCCCTCCCCTTTCGGAAAAGTTTGCCGTTATCGTATGATAATCACTATTCTGTTTTTCAAACTCGGTATTTCGTACCAATTTGATTTTCAAGTTCGAAAATTATAGTAACATGATTTTATTAATTTGTATATTTTTCTTTTATAAATTTTTTAGTATATATTTTACATTTTTTTCTGTTGTTCGTCGCAAAAAGATGTTATGCTTACCCGTAAATGAGCATATCCCATTTTGAGAGGAATGAACTAATATGTTTCGTGGTTTATACACGGCCACTTCCGGCATGATGGCGCATAACCGGAAACAGCAAATGCTGACCAATAATTTGGCGAATGCCAATACGCCAGGCTTCAAACAAGACCAAACGGTCATCCGCTCTTTTCCCGATCAGCTGATCAAAGCGATGGGATCCGCGAAAACAATGGCTTCCGGGCATCATCTCGGCAGCATGTCGACAGGCGTCTATGCACAGGAAGGCATTCCGTCTTTCGCGCAAGGCGCTTTAAAATCGACTGGAAACGCAACAGATTTTGCGTTAATGGACGATCTGCTGCCGGTCAATCCCGCCACAAATGAGCGGGGGTCTTTAGTCTTTGCCGTCGCGCTTCCCAATAATGAGGTCCGCTACACCAAAAACGGCCAGTTTTCTGTCGGCCCGGACGGGTTGTTGAAAACGAGTGAAGGGTATAATGTCCTCGGTTCGGACTTATCTCCTATAAGAGTTGATTCTAAAGATTTCATTGTCGAAGAAGATGGCACAATAACTTCGGCAAACGGAACCGCTACCAATGACCTATGGATTGGCTATACAGAAAATCCTCAGCAATTGGTTAAAGAAGGCCATGGTTTATTGCGCTGGGCTGGCAACGGATTGGAAGTTCCGCAGCTTGCCGAAGGTGTTCCTTTCCTAAATAATTCGCGGTCATTTGTCAAACAAGGGTTCGTGGAATCGTCCAATGTCGATCTGACCCAGACGATGACTGACATGATGAGCACCTACCGCGGATTCGAATCAAACCAGAAAGTCCTACAGGCATATGACCGGAGCATGGAAAAAGCGGTCAACGAAATTGGCCGCGTTTAACGAGGAGGTTTCCAAACGATGAACATTCAAATGAACACAGCTGGAAATTCGATGCGCGAACTTCAGAAAAAAGTCGACGTCATCGCCAATAACATTTCCAATGTAAATACAAATGGCTATAAAAGGCACGAAGCAAACTTCTCCGATACGCTCGTCCAGTCGATCACAAAACAAGCCGGTCCGGCACATGAAATTGGACGGAGTACGCCAAATGGACTACGGATTGGTTCGGGCGTCAAAGTCGCCGAAACGAGCCTTCGAAGCGAACAAGGCACCATCCGGCAGACCGGCCGCGACCTTGATTTCAACATCCAAGGCAGCAACGGATTTTTCCGGGTCGCCTCTGAAGGGAACGTCTTCTATACACGGGACGGCTCTTTCCAGACGCAGCCGGTACTCAATTCGAACCGCATCAATCTCGTGACATCGAATGGCGACGCCGTGCTCGACCGCAACAACAACCCAATTTCGTTCGATTCGGATTATAATTCGGTCAAAATGAACCAGAACGGTACTATTGAAGTTTCTTATAAGACTCCCGGCAAAGCTGCGGATACGATCCAATTGAGCATCGCCGACATCAGCCGTCCGAATCTTTTGGAGAAAGCTGGCGGCAACCGCTATCAGCTTCCGGGTACGGAAGGGGAACAGATCGCCAATGGCACTTTGAGCCTCGTCGATCTTTCCCAGCAGAATGATGGTTCGATCCGCATCGGCCAAGGCGCACTTGAAATGTCGAATGTCGATTTGACAGAAGAAATGACCGAGCTGATCTCGACGCAGCGCTTGATCCAGTCGCAAGGCCGCGCAATTTCGTTTGCGGATGACATGATGGGATTAGTGAATACGATCCGTGGTTAATGGTTTAGAAGCATCCGCTCCTGCGGGTGCTTTTTTTCGTATATATAATAGAAGGAAAATTGTGGGATAGGAGGGTTTGGTTAGGGAGGGGTGTACTTGCTATAAGGAATGTTGGGTGGGCTATGTGGGAATTCGTGCGGGTTTAGTGGGAATTCACTTGGGTTTAGTGGCAACTCGCAGAGGTTTTGTGGCAACTCGTATGACACAAGTGGCAACTGATCGGCGTGGTTGGAATTCGAAAGGGGTTGGTTGGAACTCACGCCGTGTTGGTTGGAACTCACGCCTCTTTCGTTGGAATTCATTCTATTCGAAACCATAAAACCAAAGAATGATGCTTTTCGCGAGCCGCGAAAAGCGAAATAGATATGTGGTATGCAGGAAATCATTTGAAGAGTTCTATTCTTTCCATGCCTCCGGGCCAAGTGGAAACTCGGACTGAGTTAGTGGCAATTCGACCTGTTTTAGTTGGAACTCGAATGGTTTTAGTTGGAACTCGAATGGTTTTAGTTGGAACTCGCCCGTTCCAAGTAGAAACTGGGCAACAAGGTTGGAATTCAGGCCGCCTTGGTTGGAACTCACACCTACTTGGTTGGAACTCAGCCAGACTTGGTTGGAACCCGCTCCCCTTTCATCGGAACTCTTTCTCCTCAAAACCCAAAACCAAAGAATGATGCTTTTCGCGCTACCCGCGAAAAGCGAAAAAGACACAAAAAAACACCCACAAATGCGGGTGCATTCTTATCTCAGAAAATCCATCAAGCTCGGCTGGATGATTTTTGAGGTGGCTGACAAGCTCGCCTGGTAGATGCTTTCTTCGCTTTTCAGCTTGATGATCGCTTCAGCGTAGTCGACATCTTCTATTTTGGAGAGCATTTTCGTCAGTTCGAATGTGCTGCCTTTAAGACGATTGTCGGTCGCATCCACACGGTTCGTGCGTGCGCCGATTTCCGATTGGACGGTGAGCATCCGGTCCACGCTGCTGTCAATGGCATCCAAATCGACTGGCGTGTTCGCTTTGACCGCTCCGGCCAAATCTTCCAGCATCTTCACGGTGCCGCCAAGAATTTCTGCAGAGGATGCGTTCGCCTTGACCGTCAATCCATTGCCGATTGTGAAACTTTTCGCTGCTCCGAGCAAGTCCTGCCCATTCAGCTGTGTACTAGACAATTGTTCGATTGTCGATTTCAGTTCCAAAATCTCCGTTGAAATCACTTCACGGGAATGGTCCGAAAGCGTATCATTGCTGCCTTGGACCGCCAGCTCGCGTACGCGCTGCATAACATCGGTCATGCGGCTGATTGTCTGGTCGGTTTCGTCGAGCCAAAGTTTGGCTTCGTCGGTGTTGCGGGTGAATTGTTCATTTTCCGCAATCGTGCTTTTCAGGTTCATCGCTTTGCTGACGCCGTTCGGGTTGTCGGACGGGCGCTCGAGCAATTTGCCGGAAGACACTTGGCTATTCGTTTTTTCGAACCGGCTTAGGTTCTGGTTCATGTGCCGAACGGAATTCTGGTGCAGCATCTGTTGTGTGACTCTCATTTGGTACCCCTCCACTCGGTTCTATTAACGGGCCATGCGGTTGATGATCGTATCCAGCATCTGGTCGGTCGTCGAGACGAAACGTGCCGCGGCGCTGTAAGAATGCTGGTACTTGATCAAATTCGCCATTTCCTCATCAATCGAGATTCCCGTCACCGACTGGCGGCGGTTGTCCGTTGCCATGAGCGCAGCTTCCGAATTGGCCACTGCGTTGATCGCCCCTTGGCTTTGTGCGCCAAGTTTGCTGACAAGCGTACGGAAATCGCTTTGCGCCGCTTTCGCGTCCGCTTCCAGATCCGCTGGCGCTTTATAAGTTGCTGCTTCATTGACTTTTAAGTTCTGAATCGTAAACGGCGTGCCGCTTGCGAATAAACCATCCGCTTTGCCCATGCCGTTCGCTTCCGCAAATTTCTCTACAACTGCCGTCAAATCGGTTTGATAGGCTTCCACAGCTTTCAAGGATTCATTGATGCCGGCAATCTTGCCGCCTTTTTTGCCGTCGGCCGCAACCACCGTACCAACTTGATCCGTTCCGGTTACCAGCGCTTTGCCATCGGCCGAACTGATATCGTAGATGCCGTTTTTATTCTCCGTCACTTTCACGGGAATCAATGAACTTAATTGCTCCACGAGCACATCGCGCTGGTCGAGCAGGTCGTTCGAGTTCTTGCCGTTCTGTAGGATGCTTTGATTGAGTTCAGCGATCCCTTTCAAGTAGCCGTTCGCTTCGTCCACTGCCGCTCCTTGCTGCAATTGAAGGTCCGCTGTGATGTTGCCAAGCGACGTATCCATCGACTGCGCCACCTGGACGAATGCCTCTGCGCGTTCTTTCAGGACCACTTGGGCCGATCCGCTCGCCGGGTCATTCGCCACGTCCTGCCAGGCAGAACTCAATTGGTCCATCGAAGCGCGCAACCCGGTCTCGCTCGGTTCGTTAATCGCGACTTCGATGCGGCCGAGGGTTTCCTGGCGCACGGACCATTCACCGGCAGCAGCGGACTGGTCGCGGTATTGCGCGTCCAAAAACCGGTCTCTCACACGGGTGATCGACTCGACAAGCGCCCCTTGGCCAAGCTGGCTCGGGTTGACGCTGCCGTTCGCCCAAACATCGAGTGCCGGAGAAGCGGTTTGATTTACTTGTTGGCGCGAGTAGCCTTTTGTATTTGCATTCGCTATATTATGCCCCGTCGTCGAGATGCTAGTCTGGGCAACCGCGAGTCCGCGTTTGCCGAGTTCTAATCCGTGAAATGTTGAAGCCATGTTTTTTCCCTGCCTTTTTACGCCTTATGCTTTTGTATCAAAAAAGCCTTGGCTATTAGTCTGTGGTTTTGGTTGCCCGATCGGCGACTGGTAATTAAATTGCTGCTGTTTCGTCTTTGTCACCTGATCGATCATGTGCTGGACAAACTGCATCGAATCGAGCAGCAGCCGTTCATTGATTTTATTTTTCGCCTGCAGTTCGATCAAAAGGTCCTGCAACGCACTGACCTGGTTCTGCAGTTTGCGCTTCATGAGTTCGTCCGTGAGGCCGTCGACCATTTCGCTGAACCCCGATGCGCCGTGTTCCAGCAATAAAATACCGGTGATGCGTTCGCGTTCGGTTTCGATCGCGTTCAATTCTTTTACCAGCTTCGCTTCTTCTTTCACGAGGACATTGAGGTCATCGACGCGGCGCTCGATCAGCACCGCCTGTTTCTCGTCCGCGAATCCGATCAGCCTTTTCTGTACGTGGATCATTTCATCCAGCGCGGCGCCCAATTCCTTCAGCATCCGACACCCTCCTCTTTCTGCAGCCCGAACTTACTTATCAAACCAGAACTGAAAGACCTTATCGGCCACTTCTTTGCCGTTGACCTGGTATTCACCAGACTCGATCTGCGCTTTCAATTGGTTGATCTTTTCTTGTCTTTCCGTGCTCGCTTCGGTTTTCTTTTCATACATTTCTTTGGCCCGGTTCGAAATCTGCACTTGATCTTCTTGTTGGATCGGCTTCGCCTTCTCCACCGGAGGAACATTCGCCTGCTTCTGATACGCATTGATGAACGTGGAACCCGTTGTTTTATCGATATGCATTTCGCCACCGCCCTCTTTTTTTATTTTGAATAAAATCTAGTTTAGCATTTTTTAAGCCGCTTCGGCGCTTTGGGCATGACTCCCGCAAGAAGCCAGGCACAGAACGCCTGTCTTCTTGCTTCGTCTAGCCCGTGGACGCGCCGGCGCTGGTTTAGCTCATTAAAAGCAGATAGCTTCACTCAATAGAGAAGCTTTATCTGAGATATGGAGCAAATCAGCGGAGAAAACCGTACTGCTCCTGCAGCGCTGCGCGCTTCGTCGCAAAAACTTGCCCTCGCAGGCTTCGGGTAAGTCTTGCCTGCGGGATAGCGAGATAGCCGAGACCCCGCAAGTCGCGAAAGCGACTGAGGAGGCTTGGCGCTCGCCCGCGGCAAGCGCAGCTGATTTGCGGAATATCTGCAGAAACTCTTTACTATTTCAACTGCCAATACTTCACTTTCGTGGACTCTTCATCGCGCTTCTTGTTCATGTCCCCGATCAGTGCTTCGCGTTTGAGCGTGCGGCTGATGTCGGAGGAGAACAGGTCGAAGCACGAGTGGCAGAGCATCTGCCGCTTGATGACGGTGCCGCAATGGGCGCAGGGGTAGCCGAGCTTCGGGAAGTCGGCGCCGTAGATGCGGCCTTCGCGGATGAAATCCGTGATCCGCTTCTCGGTGACGCCGGTCGCATCGCTTAAACCTTCAAGCGTGATGAGCTCCGCGTCGGTTTCCCGCAGGTAGCCGTTGACCGACTGGAAGTCCTGCTCGATTTCCTGGTGGCAATCACTGCAGCAGTCGGAATATGATTTGATGTATAGTTTGCCGCATAGATGGCAGTTCGCCAATCGGTCCTGTTCCACTTGCCTCACCTTGTTCTTTCTACTATTTATATCGGCATCCATCCGGAAAAGTTTAGCGCTAAATCGAATTATTGCAATTTAAATTCGGTGACCAGCACGCGTTCGACTTTGCCTTCCTGGACGATTTCATTCAACTTCAGGGTCAATTCCTTCTCAAGCAGTGAAATTCCTTCTTTGCCGACCAATTGGTCCTTCTCGAATCCGGCCACGGTCGAGATGATCGCAGCACGCACTTGCGCATGGCGCTTTTCGGTCGCTTCTTTCGCTTTTTCGCTGCTGAGCAGGATGTTGAACTGCACGACTGCGTAATTGTTCGCCGAAGCCAGGTTGGTCGTGATGATGTCGGTGTCGACGCTCATCGCGGCGATTTCCTCAGCGGATGGCGCTTTTTCGGTTTCCGCTTCCGCTGTTGTATCCTTCAAAAAATACATCGCGCCTCCGCCGACGGCTGCGACAGCGATCAATAAAATCATGAGCATTTTCATACTTTTCATAATGCACCTCTTACTCGTTTATTTTCCTTCGACGCTATGCGGGGAGATGAGCACTTCGACGCGGCGGTTTTCCGCGCGCCCTTTTGCCGTATCGTTCGATGCGACCGGCTGGTATTCGCCGTAGCCGGTGGCGCTGAATTTCCGCGGATCGAGTTTATCATTTTCCAATAGGATCTTCATGAAGTTGATGGCGCGTTCCGAGCTCAGCTCCCAGTTCGACGGGTATTCTTCCGGATCTGTCGGGATGTTGTCGGTATGGCCTTCGATGTAGATATTGCGCGGCAGATCCGTCACCAAAAGGCTCGCGATTTCCGTCGCCATCGTTTCTGCGGCAGCCGTGATGTCTGCGCTGCCGGACGGGTAAAGCACGCCTTCTTTGATCGTCAACAGCAAGCCTTTCGCCGTCAGCTGCGTCTGCAAACGCGGAGACAAACCTTTTTCTTTGATGTACGCTTCGATTTTTTCCTGGATTTCGCCAAGTTCCTTGAAATCCTCCTGCAGCGCTTTTTCTTCCGGCGTCATTTCTTCTTCCGGATTTTCCTCTTCTTCCCCGTCTTCTTCCAGATCCGCCAGCTTCGATGTGTCGCCCGGCGTCTCGACCGGCGCCTGGTGGTCCATGATGCCGGTGCCGCCTTGGAGCTCCTGGTTGAACGAATCGGAGATTTCCTGGAATTTCTGGGAGTTCACTTCGCTCGCAGCAAACAGAACGATGAACAGCGCGAGCAGAAGCGTCAAAATATCAGCATAGGGAATGAGCCATGACTCGTCGACATGTTCTTCGTGCTTGTGTTTACGCTTCAACGCGGGCCCCCACCTTTTCCTCTTCTTTCAAAATCCGGTCTTTCGCCGGCAAGTACGTCAGCAACTTTTCTTCGATTGTGCGGACCGGCAAGCCTTCCTGCACCGCAAGCAAACCTTCAAGCATGATCTGCTTTGTGCGCGCCTCCTGCTCCGACTTCCGTTTTAATTTATTCGCAAACGGATGCCACAGGACGTAGCCCGTGAAAATCCCGAACAGCGTGGCAATAAATGCCGCGGAGATCGACTTCCCAAGGAGTGCTACGTCATCCAAATGGCCGAGTGCCGCGACGAGCCCGATGACCGCACCCAATACTCCTAGTGTCGGAGCGTATGTGCCCGCCTGCGAAAAGATCTTCGCGCCGAGTTCGTGGCGGTCCTGCATCGCTGCAATTTCCTCTTCCATCAATTCACGGATGTATTCCTGCGGCTGGCCGTCGACGACCATCTTCAAGCCGCGCTGCAAAAACGGATCTTCCACTTCTTCCGCGCGGTCTTCAAGCGCCAGCAAGCCTTCCTTGCGGGCAACCATTGCCCATTCCGTGAACATCGGGATCATCTCGCGCAGCGGCATGATCTTCACTTCGCCGAACAGCACCTTGAACAAGCTCGGAATCTTCTTCACTTCATCGCCCGGGAACGCAATCATGATGGAAGCGGCCGTTCCGCCGAAAATGATGACCAGTGCAGCCGGGTTGTACAACGCAATCGGATCGGACCCTTTCAAAATCATTCCGCCGACCAATACAAGCAGCCCCATTAATATGCCTATCCATGATGTCTTATCCACACCAAAAACCTCATTTCACTCTATGTTTTCTCTTTATTGATTCTTCAATTGGCCCATCGCGAGCTTCCACGTGTCGCGGAGTTCAGTGACGTAGCCTTCCGCTTCGTCCAATGCGGCCAGGTCGTTTTTCATGTTTGCTTCGATGAGAAGGCCGTAGATGTAGTCGTACATCCGGGCAAGCCCTTCGGAAATGGCAATGTCCATGTCCAGCGTATGGCGCAGCTCCTGAATGATCGCCTGCGCTTTGAGGGAGTTCGTGTTCTTCTCTTCGATTTTATTTTCCGCCATCGCTTTTTTCGACAGCTTCATGAATTTCAGGCAGCCGTTGTACAGCATGAGCGTCAGTTCCTGCGGCGAAGCCGTCATCACCGAGTTCTGCTGGTAAGCCTGATAAGGATTGATTGTTGCCATAAATTTCCCCTACTTCCGTTTATCTATGAACGATCCGCCGGCGCCCATGTTCTGGTAGGCGCCGATGTATTTCTTCGACATTTGTTTCGTCTGGTTGATGCGGTTCAGCTGTTCGCCGAATGCCCGGTACAGGCCCTTGACCATCGGTTGAAGCGTTTCTTCCAATTCTTTTAGTTCCGAGATCTTTTCCCGGTCAACTGCCGTCCAGTGGAATCCGTCGCTTTCGGTGGATGCTGAAAGCCCGGCAATCGTTTCCTGCCGCTTTTCGAACAATGCTTGGAGCTCTTCCAGCTGGCCGTCTTCATTGTTTTCCATCTTTGCGTCTATAGCAGACGCTTTCGCATGAAGCTCTTTTGTCTGTCCCAGCAAATCTATAAGGTATTGGCCGTACATCTTACATGCCACCGAACATATTCGACTGCATCCAGACGCTTTGCTGGTTCATGGTGTTCATCGCCTTTTCCATCGCGGTGAATTGCCGCCAGTAGCGATCTTCGACGCGCGACAAGCGGTCCTGCCATTTCGAGATGTCTTCATCCATCTGCTTGATTTTTTTGGTGATGACGCTATTGTCGATGGCGCTTCCCGGATTTCCGGCACGGCTTCCCAACTCTTTGATGGCGTCATTCAGTTTATTATAGACGCGGTCCCCGATGCCGAGGCCGCCGGTTTTATTTGTAAACAAAGCGACCACTTCGTCCGGTTTCTCTGTCAGCGCTTTTTTCAGCTTGTCTTCATCGATGTTCAAGCGTGCGCCTTCGCTGTAATGTCCGGTGGAAATGCCGATCTGGGAAAGCAGGCTGATGTTGCCCGGGGCAATGCCTTCAACTTCATCCATGAACGCTTTCCGCAATTGCAGGACCGCATCGCGCAGGATTGGATCGTTGCGCATCAAGCCGCTTCTCGATTTCTCTTCCCATAACTCGATTTCTTTTTCCGTCATCGCCTTTTTCTGCTCATCCGTCAGCGGCTGGAAGTCCGGATAGCGCTTCTCGAGAAGCGCCGTCTCCATCTCGGTGATGGTCTTGTTGTATTGCTCAACAAAGCTTTTGATCGACTCGATCGGCTTTGCCGTATCAGCGCTCACCGTAATCGTCGACGGCGGACCCACTTGCAATAAATTCAGCGTCAGTCCGTTGACCGTCGTCTGGTTTGTTTTCAATCCGCCTATCTCGATGCCGTCAAAGACTACTTTGCCATCAGTTCCGGCCGACGTATATGCCGAGGCTGTGGCTGTGGAAAATGAAGTCTGTGCATCCGTTCCGACCACCTGTTTCGCCAGCGCTGCGGAATCAAAGCTCATCGTGAAGTTCTCGGTCGATCCCATCGCCTTGGTGGAAACGAAAAAGCGGGAAGTCGTGTCGTCAAAGCTGACGCGGAGTGCCGGGACAGCCGCTGCTGTTGCGTCCTGCAGCTTGGTCGCGACCTCTTTATACGTTTCCTCACCGGTTAAAGCCACTGAAACAGAACCGATCGTGACTGTGCCAGCCGTTCCGATTTTGTCCGTCGATTTCGCCGCTCCTGTGCCGTCCGTCTTTTGGATGGCAAATTCCGAATGCAGTTTTGCAGCCTTCGCGACGCTGAGCACTTCCGCCTGGTACGAGCCTTGCACCGCACTCGAGGTCGTCGTCACCGACAAGCTCGCCGCGTTTGAAGAACTTGCAGTGAATGCGTTGAATGAAGACGAGAACCGCAGGCTGTTCGCACTCGTGCGCAGATTCGAAAGCGATAAGTTGAAATCGCGGTAGGAATCCTGTTGCCATTCGGTCCAGATTTTCTTTTGGGTCAATTTATCAAGCGGCATCCGTTCTGCCGACATCAAGTCTTTCACTAATTGGTCGATATCCATTCCAGTCGCTAATCCGCCTATGCGCATCTTTGCCCACTCCTTTGGTCGTTACATTTTTTCATCTACGAGCAATCCTGCGATTTCCGCTATGGAAGCGTACATATCGAGGAATTTCTTATTCGGGATTTCTTTCAGTACTTCGTCTGTCACCGTGTCAATGATCTGGATGTAATAGACATCCAATTTCTCATGCAGCTGGAATTTCAGCGACGTGGATTTGTGTTCCAAAAACTCATTCATTTCCCGCACTTTTTCAATCAGCTTCTCTTTCGGAATCCGCTCGGCCTGTCCCTCCAAAGGCGGTTGTGCAGGCAGCTGCTCCGGTTTCTCCACTTTCGTTTCGGGTTTATTCGGAAAATAAATGGCTGTTGTGTTTTTCACTTCCATCGTCGTCTCTCCCTCTGCTTATCCAATCTCTATCGCTGTCAAATCCAGGCTTTCAGTTCCAACCAGCGTCTATAGGTTAGTTATCGGCAGAAAGAGGGAGTTTTTTAACCCGAATCCTCAAAAAAATAAAACCGATTCCCAAGGAACCGGCTCCATCCATCACGTTAAGTTGTTGAACTGCCGGCTGACGCCTTTTGTCCAATGGTTGTTGAGCCCGGTCGGATCGTTCGCCGCCCCTACCGGCGCATACTTCGCACCGATTTCAGCGATGGTGTCCTTGCCTTGGTTCAGGTAGTTCTTGCGGAGATTCCGCGCCATGTCGTAAATGCTGTCTTCAATCGACGCATAGCTGCGCAGGCCATTCTTGCCCATCATACCCGCCACATTGTTTTTCTCATTGACGGCGCGCGATGAACCGTTGCCCGTCTCGTGGATTGCGATGGCGGTCAGCAAGCCCGGATCAATATCGTACTTCTTGCCGGCATTGATAAAATGCTGCGCCGATCCGCTCAGCTTGCCTTCGAGCGTGTTCTCGAGCTTGATGAACTGCACCGGCTTGAACCCGAAATCGCTTTTGTCATTCGGGCTCGTCGGCACGCCGCGCGTATCGATCGGCTGGATCGATGCCGAAACCGGCGAAACCGCAGGAGCTGCTCCAGCAACCGGCGACTGCATCGGCTGGATGATCACTTGAATCGGCGTGAAAGAACCGGTTCCTTGCATCGCCATCGGAGTTTGCGAAAGCGGAACTTCCGGCGGTGCGGGCTGCTGAAGGCTTTGCATCGCCGCATTCAAGATCATCATGAACAGGGCATTGTCGCCTCCCATGCCGCCGAGCGGAGACATAGAAGACGGGTTGGCAGCCGGTGCGGCCTGTGCCATGGAAGCCATGGTCATTTGTTGGAACCAATTGGATGAAATCGGGCTGGTCATGTGTTTTCCCACCTTTTAGAATTTGCACGTGATTTCATTATACGAAAAACCAGGAAAAATAGAATAGGATAATTGTGTCAACAAGTATTATTTAATTGGCTTAATATAGCAATTACCAACTATTTCATGTGTCTTTAGGCATATTTTTTCTATTATATTGGAGGTTTACTGGAAGGATTTTTCCACTTTTTCTCGAATAGTATGGGAGACATGAGCATTAGCGGATGGAGGGGAAAAAATGAACCCAGCTTATCGATGGATTGCAGCCAGTGTTCTGCTCGTTCTAGCAGCACTTTCTGCAAGCAAGGGAATGGATTTAAGGGCACTTGGCACAGATGTGGATGGTGCGGGAATCGGTGTGTATTTCTTAAGTTTTGAAATCAATGACCGGGTTGCTGAAATGAGCATACCTGCGTATGCGATCGGGTTCTTTATTGCGAGCGGGGTTTTGGCATTGGGTGCTATAGGGCTTATTTTAACAGCTGTCCTGAGGAAAAAAGTGAGAAATGATTTGAAAAACGCATAAAAAGAAACTGCTTCCCTCTGGGAGGCAGTTTCTTTGTTTTTTGCTTTAATTTGCCTTTATTTCAGTAGTTCCAGGATGGATTGCGGCTGCTTGTTGGCTTGTGCCATCATCGCCTGCGACGCCTGGTTCAGGATATTCGCTTTCGTGAGAATCATGATTTCTTTTGCCATATCCGTATCACGGATTTGGGATTCTGCCGCGGTCAAGTTCTCTGCGTTAACAGCCGCACTGCTTTGCAGATGGCCCAAGGAATTTTCGTAAGCTCCATACTTAGCACGTTCTGAGGATACTTGTTGCATGGCATCATCAAGCTTTAATATCGCTTTTTGCGCTTCCGACCAAGGATCAACTTTCAAATTATCGATTCCAAGTGATTCTGTCCGCGCGTCCGAGAGATCAATACCGTATACTTCGCCCACATTCGCGCCAATCTGTAGAAACAGATCCACATTTCCCGATAGTGAATCCCTAACGATTCCATCCGCCAAGGCGTCCAGCTGCGAGGAGAAATCCCCGTTCAAATCGAAGTATCGTCCCCCGGTCGGTTCAGACAATCTTCGAAGCTGCTCTTCTGTCGCATCCCCTCTTGGGCCAATTACGGTAAGCTTTATTTCACTTTCTTTAGCCAATAAGGCAACATCCTCGATATCAAATTCAGATAGGCCATCTCCACCATCCAGATTAGCGTTATCATGGACCGGAGCATCAGTTACCAAGATGAATTGCTTGGACGCATCATCACGGAAAGCGAAATTCATCGCTTCGCTGATTCCTTCCAAACCGGACTCTGCAAAGTCTCCTCCACCGCCAACAACAATATTGGAGATGCTTTCTTCAAACTTCTTCAAATCATTTGTAAATGAGGTGATATCGACTTGTTCTGCTCCTTGAGAAGGTGCACTATCTCCATAAGCGACTAGCCCTAGCTGTATATCAATCCCTTTGGCTTTCAATTGTGTCGTGAAATCCTGCAGGTTTTCTTCCACATGGGCAAGGTTGCTTCCCATGCTGCCTGTTTTATCAAGAATAAAAACAATATCAGACTTATCGGCTGGTCGTTCGCCTGTACTTTTCGGCAAAGTATCCGGCACATTCAATAAATTGATGCCATTGAACTTCGTTCCTTCTGCTATATCATCTATATTGCTTAAAATCTGATTGACCTCATTTTGAATCGCTTGGCGGTCTCCGGAAGAAAGCGTATCATTACCGGCCTGCACGGCTAATTGGCGCAGGCGATGCAAGTTTGGATCTGCAATTTTGGCCAGCCCATTCTCTGCTGTCTGAATGAAAGAAATGCCGTCTTGGATATTTTTTTGTGCTTGTTCCAACCCTCTGATCTGAGATCTCATCTTTTCAGAAATAGCCGTTCCTGCCGCATCATCCGCTGCCTGATTGATGCGCATTCCGGAAGAGATCTTTTCCATGCTTTTCGCTGAAATTTTAGCATTTGCATTCATTTTGCTTAATATATTGATGCCAGCCATATTGCGGTTAATAATCATTTCGGATCCCCCAAATTTTCTTTGATAGTTCCATTATATCAATCTGAATACCAGTTAGTTACATTTTTAAGTTAATTTTCAATAAAAAAACTGTATCCCGATAAGGATACAGTTTTTTTGTATTTATTTCTTAGAAGCTTTCGTTTCGACTGTCGCCTGGCCGATCACTAAGTAATCGCCAACCATGCCGCGGAATTCGAGCAATTGCGTGCCATCATTCCATTTGAAGTCTTCACGGTTGAAGCGGAAATGCCCTTGCTTCGCTTGCTGCTCAAAGCCGTTTTTGCCGGAGATGGCAGAAACGCCATTGATTGTTACTGTTTCAAGATCGAAATCTTTTGTGCTGAAGCCTTTTGGCAATCCGACTTGAATAGAGAATACGCCGCTATTGCCTTTGATGACGCCTGGCATCACTTTGAAATCGTTTAATGGAATAAATACTGTGATCGTTTCTTCCAAAGTACTTGTCCAGCCAGCTTGATCTGTCACAGAGACTTGGATTGTGTAAACGCCCGGCTGATCAAACGAAACAAGATCGCCGTTTGCTACTTCTTTACCGTTTACAGTCAACTTCTCCATAGCGATTCCAGATAATGCATCGCTTGCTTTGTAGCTAATTGCCAGCTCCGAACCAAGTGCCACTTCATCTTCAAGGTTCCACGAAAGAACTGGAGCCGTTTTGTCGATTTTCACTTGTGCTGTTTTCACTTCTTCTTTATTGCCAGCAGCATCTGTGCTGTAGAACGCAATTTCATGTACGCCTTCTTCGCTTACAGAGAAGCTCGTGCCTTCTGTAAACTCTGAACCATCCACTGAGTAGAACGTCTTCGCAACGCCGCTATGTTCGTCCGTTGCAGTCAGTTCCACTCCAAATTCACCTTGGAGCCATTTGTCTTCTATGTTTGAAAGGGTTTCCGGAGCGGTGCGGTCGATTTTCACTTCGGCCGTCTTCGTTTCTTCGATGTTCCCAGCCTTGTCGACGCTGTAGAAGGAAATCGTGTTGACGCCTTCTTCAGTCACGGCAAAGCTTGTTCCTTCAACGAACTCGGATCCGTTCACGGAGTAGAACGTCGTTTCCACGCCGCTATGTTCGTCAGTTGCAGTCAACTCAACCATGAATTCCTGGTGCCATTCGCTGCCTGCGTTTGAAACCGTCTCAGGTGCGATGCCGTCGATGTTCACTTGAATCGTTTTCACTTCTTCTTTATTGCCGACTTTATCGATGCTGTAGAAGGAAACTTCGTTGACGCCTGCTTCCGTAATCACAACAGTCGAGCCTCCGACAAATGGGGATCCATTTACGGAGTAGAATGTCTTGTCGACGCCGCTCTTGTCGTCCGTCGCAGTCAATTCCACGACCGCTTCTTTCAGCCAGTCAGCGGATTCGTTCGATTCCGTGACAGGTGCCGTACGGTCGATTTTTACTTCCGCCGTCTTCACTTCTTCCGTGCCGCCAGCTTTGTTGACGCTGTAGAACGAAATTTCGTTGATGCCGTCCTGGTCTACGGTAAAGCTGCTGCCTTCCGCAAACTCAGAGCCGTTGATCGAGTAGAATGTTTTCGCAACTGCGCTCTTGTCGTCCGTTGCTGTCAATTCTACAAGGAACTCCTGGTGCCATTCGCTGTCCGCGTTCGACACGGTTTCTGGAGCTGAAAGATCAATATTCACTTCGGCCGTCTTCACTGCTTCCGTGTTCCCTGCTTTATCGACGCTGTAAAATTCGATTGTGTTGACGCCGTCTTCAGTGATTGCAGCAGCCGCTCCTTCTTTGAATGGGGCGCCGTTCACAGAGTAATAGGTCGTTTCAACGCCCGCTTTATCGTCAGTGGACGTGAATTCCAAAGCGAATTCCGCATGCCATTCGCCATCTGCATTTGAAACCGTTTCAGGAGCAGTGCGGTCGATTTTCACTTCCGCAGTCTTTGCTTCTTCTACGTTTCCGGCAACATCCGTTGAGTAGAATGAAACCGTGTTGATGCCTTCTTTATTCACAACAACGCTGTCGCCTTGGGTGAATTCAGAACCATTTACAGAGTAAAATGTTTGATTCACTCCGCTTTGCTCATCTTCCGCTTTCAACTGGACCGTGAACTCCTGGTGCCAATTGCTGTTTGCGTTGGATGATGTTTCTGGAGCTGTCTTATCAATATTCACTTGAGCTGTTTGGACTTCTTCCACATTCCCCGCAAGATCCGTTGAGTAGAATGAAATCTTCTGGCTGCCGCTTACCGTGAAGTCAGCGCCTTCCAGGAAATCAATGCCGTTAAGAGAGTAGAACGTCTTGTCTACGCCGCTCTTATCGTCTTCCGCAGTAAGGATTACGTCAAAATCTTTATTGATCCAGTCAGTGACTGCGTTTGACGATGTCACTGGCGGAGTCAAGTCGTTCTGCATTTCAACCGCTACCGCATTCGAGTAGCCCGAGTCGCCGAAGCGGCTGTGTGTGACGGTTACAACGTATTCGTGCTTGCCGTCAGCGATGTCAGTGACGGTGTAATTGCGCTTATCAGTCGTGCCTAATAGGACATATTCTTCTCCGACGACTTCGTACACGTTATATGCAGAAGCACCGGAAATTTCTGTCCAGTTCAATGTAGCTGTTTGCTCATCAAAAGAAAGCAATTTCAATTCTGGACTTTGAACAGTCGGGTGGCCCAGAGTGTATTCCACTTTCGATGGAGCGGATTCGCCGAAGCGGTCGCTAACGGCCGTCACTTCGTATTCGTACCAGTCTTCTGGCATATTAGAGAAAATATTTGTTAATCGATCTGTTGTTTTAATAAATTTCTTAACTCCATCTTTAATTTGATAAATATTATAAGACGTCGCAAATTCTACTTCATTCCATTTCAATAATAGATCATTGCCATTTTGGACAATAATGTTCAAGTTGGTAGGTGAAGACAATTTCGGGTGCACGAGTGAGTAATCCGCTTGCACTCCCGATTTCGATTCACCAAAACGATTGCTGACGGAAGTCACTTCATATTGGTAATTCCCTGCTGGAAGATTCGGGAACATGCGAGTCAAGTTCTCAGTCGTATAGAGGAATTTTTTAACTCCATCACTAATTTGATAGATATTATAGCTAGTTGCAAATTCTACGGCTGGCCATCTAAGAAGCAAATCATTGCCATTATGGGGAGCCACAGTTAATTGGCTTGGAGGTACCATTACTGGATGTACCAATACTGTTGAAGCTGCAACAGCTGTTTTAGATTCACCAAAACGATTGCTTACCGAATATACTTCATAAACATAATCCCCTGGAGCTTTATTCAGAAAAGTGCGCGTCAAAGTGTCAGTAGTATTTATGAGTTTTTTAACGCCATCTTTGATTTCATAAATATTATATGCAGTTGCGAATTCCGATGCCGGCCATTTCAGGCTGATATCATTACCATTACGGATTGTCAACGCCAATTCAGCAGGAGCTGCCAGTACAGGGTGGATCAATGTCGTCTCTGCTTGGCTAGCATCCACAGATTCGCCGAAGCGATCACTTAAAGCATGGACTTCGTAAACATAATCGCCAGCCGGCATGTTAGGGAAGGTACGTGTTAAATTGGATGTATTGAACACCAATTTTTTCAGGCCATCGTTTACTTGGTAAATGTTATAACTTGTTGCGAATTCCGATGCAACCCATTTCAAATAAAGGTCATTGCCGTTTCGGATAGTCAAACTCAACTCTTGGGGAGCGGCCATCTTCGGATGGACAAGCGTATAGGAAACCTGGTTTGAAGGAGCCGATTCGCCTGTCAATGTATTGAAAGCGGTGACTTGAAAAGCATATTCCCCTTCCGGTTTATTGGCATAACCAAACAATGTATTCGTTGGTGAACCGATCAAGGTTTTCTCACCATTTTTTACTAAATAGACATTATACTTCTGGGCAGTACTGCTGCCTGTCCATTTCAAAAGAAAATTATTGCCGCTGTTCACGGACACTGTAAGATTTGTTGGAGCTTCTGAAGAAGCTGCAAAAACGCTGACAGTGGGCAATGCGAACTGAAGTACTAGTAAAGCACTCAAAAACATTGAGATAAGACTATACCTTCTCATTTAAAAACCTCCACCTTTATACCTATTTTGAAGTTAAATAAAAAAATGTAAAAAATCATCTTTAATTAAAAGCTTTAAACAGTGAAAATAAGAGGCTCTACCAGAAAGGAGAGCCTCTTATTCCTTGTTTCAATTACTTTTTCAAGAATTAACGAAGTAATTGAAGTACAGCTTGTGGAGCTTGGTTTGCTTGTGAAAGCATAGCTTGTGAAGCTTGAGTCAAGATGTTGTTCTTAGTCAAGTTCATCATTTCTTTCGCCATGTCAACATCACGGATGCGTGATTCAGCAGCTTGAGTGTTTTCAGCACTTGCGTTTACGTTGTTGATTGTGTAGTCCAAACGGTTTTGAACACCACCAAGGTAAGCACGGCTGTCAGAAACTGACTGGATAGCTGCATCGATTGCTGTCAAAGAAGAAGCTGCGTTTCCTGCTGTATCAACACCTACCATGCCTGTTTGCAAAGTAGTTACAGTTGTGTTTAGGTCAGCTTTAGCAAGATCAAGTGTCAAAGTTTCGCCAGAGTTAGCGCCGCTTTGGATTGTCAATTGCCCAGTACCTGCTGAACCTGCAGAAGCATCAAGCAATTTCTGCCCGTTGAACTGAGTAGTAGAAACGATATCTGTAAGTGTAGAAGTCAATTCAGTAAGCTCGCCCTGAATAGCTGTTCTTTCATCTGTGCTGTTAGTATCGTTGGCTGCTTGAACAGTCAATTCGCGCATACGTTGTAGAACAGCATGAGATTCATTCAAAGCGCCGTCAGCTGTTTGGATAACAGAAACTGCATCTTGTGAGTTTTTAGCTGCTTGTTCAAGGCCACGAATTTGTCCGCGCATTTTTTCAGAGATCGAAAGACCTGCTGCGTCGTCTGCTCCACGGTTGATGCGCATACCTGAAGAAAGTTTTTCCATTGAGTTAGCTGCGTTTCCGCTAACCTGGCCCATTTGGCGGTGAGTGTTAAGTGCTGCGATGTTGTTATTGATAATCATTTTGTATTACCTCCGTGTAATGTTTTTTTGTTTTTTGCAAGGGCCCAAATCCGTTTGAACTTCCTTACACTATTTATATCGGAGGCACTTTAGAAATGTTTAGCGTTTTTTGAAAAAAACTTTAAATCTTTTTAATAAGTCCGTTAACCCATGCTTCATACAAAGTAAAACCTTACATACACTGGGTTCCACATCATTTAAGAAAGCACTCTAATACTAAAGAAAAACCGGAAGCGCAGCCGCTTCCGGTTTCTTTCATTTCTTCATATTCAAAAAATCACTCAAATTAATCACATTTGATTTCGCCCGCTTGTTTTCTTCCTGGATCTCCAGGTAGACTTCCTGGCGGTGGATCGTGATATGCTTCGGCGCGGAGATCCCGAGCTTGACGGTTTCGCCTTCGACCGAGGTCACAGTGATTTCGATGTTGTCGTCGATAATGATGGATTCGCCTTTTTTACGCGCGAGTACTAACATCGCCTACACCTGCCTTGCGTCAGCTGCACCTTGGAATAAGGGTTGCTTAATATTGTAGGTTTTATTATCAAGCACGGCTTGCATGCCGAGGCGCTTTTTGTTGTTGATAACAATCGGCGCTTTCAGGTTCGTTGTTGCGTCTTTCAAATCGCCAGTTGCCGTAATCGTCGTCAGGACGATGGCGTCCGACGGATCTTCGAGCGAAACGCGCTCCACTTGCTGGTCGCCTAGCTTCACGTCATAGTCGCCGAAGAACGTGAACGGGTCGACGAGGAAAAAGCTCACTTCCTCTTCTTCGACGGATTGCAGGAAGAAGAACGGCGTAGCTTCCGATGAATCCGCCGGAATCAGCGCGTACTCCTTATATTCCTCGAATCCCGGAATGCCGCGTTCAAATGTCAAAATGCGGTCGTCCGCCACTTCTATTGCACCAAATTGGGTTGTCTGTATGTTCATGCCTAGCTCCTTTCCGCTTTACGGTTTGATTAATATTATCAACTGATTGTCTATTTAATAGCTTACCTTATTATTCGTTTGCTTCAACCGATAATCCAAAATACGGATTTAGATTTTCATCAACTGTAGACAATAATTTACTCAAACTAAAGATAAGATACCAAGTTTGTGATAATGTAAGGAAATAATATCACTCATTCCTTTAAAACGATCACCTTTGGGATTCGGTCCATAATATTATTCACACGAACATATCATGCTGTTTTTTTGATTTGAATATAGAAAGAGTTGTTCAATATGGAACTTATTTTTGCGGCATATAATATGCCGCTTGTCGGTCTTTCCCTTCTAGTGGCAATCTTTTCGTCGTTTATTGCATTGGATATCAGCAGCCGTTTGGTCCGGGCGAAGGGAATTTTGAAACAGCGCTGGATTTTATGGGGCGCGCTTGTTATGGGCCTCGGAATTTGGGCCATGCATTTTATCGGGATACTTGCTTTTCGGATGCCCGTGGAAGTGTCTTACCACATTCCTTTAGTACTTTTTTCTGTCATTCCGGCTGTCATTTCCTGTTGGCTCGCTTTCTCGCTCATCAGCCGGCCGGTGATCTTCACCAAGCATTTATTCTTCGGTGCTTCATACATCGGGATGGGCATCCTTTCCATGCATTTTCTGGGAATGAAAGCGATGCGGACAGAAGCTATCATAACCCATAACCTCTCACTTTGGATATTAGCAGCTGTCATTGCGTTTTCCGCTTCATTTATCGCCCTATATCTTTTATTCCACCTGCGCAAAGTAGCCGGGTTCCATTGGAGCAAGATTGCGAGCGCTATTCTCATGGGGCTTGCGGTTTCGGGCATGCATTATACCGGAATGTCTGCGGTGCTGTTTTCACCGCTGGCAGATGCGCCAGGCGACGGCTTTTCAGTGATCGATAATGAGCTGCTCGCATATCGGATCGGAGGCGCCATGCTGTTGATTCTTATCCTTGCGTACCAAAGTGTCCGCTCCGACAAACGGATCACCATGCAAACGGCGGATTCCGAACGCAAATTCCAGGCAGTTTTTGAATCAACGAATGATGCCATCATCGTTGCGGACGGAGCAGGATTGATTATCCAATGGAACCGTGGAGCGGAAATTATTTTCGGCTATTCCCATGATGAAGTCATCGGAAAGAACCTTCAATTGATTATTCCGGAGGAGAATAAACAACGTCATCAAACCGGCCTGAATCGCTATGTTGCCACCCGCGAGGCGAGGGTGATCGGAAAAACTTTAGAACTTTCCGCATTACGTAAAGATGGAAGTGAATTCCCAATCGAATTGACGCTTGGCAGTTGGCAGACCGAGCAAGGCATGTTCTTCAGCAGCATCATCCGGGACATCTCAGAACGCAAAGTGGCGGAAGAGAAAATCAGCAGCCTTGCTTATCTCGATCCATTGACGGGCTTGCCGAACCGGCGGCTGTTCAGTGAACGCTTGGCGGCTGTTCTGGAAAGCTCGGTTCAGTCGCAGGAACCGTTCTCGCTGCTTTACATGGATTTAGACCATTTTAAGATAGTCAATGATACATTCGGCCATAGTGTGGGCGATGCCCTGTTGCTCGAAGTGACTAAGCGGTTGAAAAAGCTGACTGCACCAGAAGATACCATTTCCCGCCTCGGCGGAGATGAGTTCACGTTCCTGCTGCCAAAAAGCGATGCCAAAGGAGCAGCCTACTTTGCCACAAAGGTTTTGGATTCTTTCAACGAAGTGTTTTATTTCAACGGTGAAGAGCTGTTCGTCACGCCGTCGATTGGAATTTGTGTCTATCCAGCAGACGGGGCAGACGCAGATACATTGATCAAACATGCGGATTTGGCTTTGTACCGCGTCAAAGACCAAGGAAAGAATAGTTTCCAATTCTTCACGCCGGCGATGAACGAAGAAACTTCCAGACGGTCACAAATCGCCATCGGAATCCGCAAAGGCTTGGAGCGTGGCGAGTTCACGATCCATTATCAACCGCAATTTGACATCAAGACAGGCACTATCATTGGCGCCGAAGCGCTGGTCCGGTGGATGCATCCGCAAATGGGGGCGATTTCACCCGGTGAATTCATCTCGGTTGCAGAAGATACCGGAGCGATCATCCAGCTCGGCAACTTCGTCTTGCGAAATGCCTGCCTCCAGAACAAAGCGTGGCAGGATAAAGGTTTGCCGCCCTTCCGGATAGCGATCAACATCTCGGCCCGCCAGTTTTCCCAGACGGATATTTGCGGTAGCGTAAGCAGCGCGTTAGCCGAGTCCGGGCTCGATGCACGCTTCTTGGAGCTGGAACTGACCGAGAGCATCATCCAAGGGACGAGTGATGCTGTAGAGACGATGCAGGAATTGAAGGCGATGAACATCCATTTGTCCATCGACGATTTCGGGACCGGCTATTCGTCGCTCAGCTATTTGAAGCTGTTTCCCATTGACACGCTGAAGATCGACCAATACTTCACCCGCAATATCCATCTTGATGCAAAAGACGCTGCTCTCGTCGACACAATCATCCGCATGGGCCATAACCTGGGCCTCACCGTGATTGCCGAAGGCGTGGAAACTGCTGAACAATTGGCATTCTTGAAGCAGCACCGCTGCGATTATGCCCAAGGCTACCTCTTCAACCGGCCGCTTCCGCCGGAAGAATTTGAAAAGATTTACTGTCCGGTTGAATCGAGTGATGGGAATTCTTGATAGAAAGTAAAAAGGCCATCGCCGCAGCGATGGCTTTTCTGATTGTTTTTACCTTGTAGAATTGTGTGCCTGCCTGGCACACAATTACCTACGGACGTTCCCAAAATCTAAGTCGCTGATTTTCTTTCGGCAGCTGTCAACTAGGTTTTTTGCCGAGTTGCGGAGCGCCGGATAGCGGATCTGCAATTGCTCATGGTTTTCGATGTTCACTGGCGTCTTCAAAATGTCGTCAAAGCCTTCTGTCCAGCTGTGGAAAAACGACGTCACTTCCTGCATGCGCCCTTTTTCATTCTGCAGCTCGTCCTGCAAGAGGCGGATCTGCATCAGCGCGTTCTCCGCGATGCGTTTGTCATCGCCGTCCAAGGTTTCGATCAATTGGACAAGTTCATGCGTCTCAAGGTTTGTAATAGGGGTCCGAATCGCTTCTTTCATTAACATAAAGGTCTCCTGTCTAATCGTAATCATTTCTCCTCACCTTTCCCAACACATGGTAGGCTATAAGTATGATATCGGCAGGTTTTGGCAATTTGTTAACGACTTTTTTGAATAAAATCGGAAAGAATTTTTTATTTTTCTTGATACTGGAAATTTTTATTCCACTATCAGGGAATAAGAGAGATAATAGTCCTAAATACAAATTTCACGAGGTGCCTATGCCATTTCTCTTCCTTGCATTCATGATCGTTTTAGCCGCTGTCTTGAAGTCGCCTGTTGTCAAAGGCTGGTTCGGCGAACTTGGCGTCCGCCTGGCGCTCAAGCGGCTCGACAAAGACTCGTTCGAAGTGCTCCACAACATCACCTTGAAGACGCCCGACGCGACGACCCAGATCGACCACATCGTCCTTGGCCCGAACGGCATTTTCGTCATCGAGACCAAAAACTACAAAGGCTGGATCTTTGGCTCCGAGCACAGCGCGCAGTGGACACAGACCATCTACCGCTCGAAGCACCGCTTCCACAACCCGGTGCGCCAGAACTTCGGCCACATCAAGACGCTCCAGACCCATCTGCCGGGCTACACCGAACCGATGGTATCGATCGTCAACTTCACCGGCAATAGCGAACTGAAGAAAATCGACATCAAATCCGAGCACACCCACGTCGTCCATACCGGCGACTTGGTCTGCACCATCCACGCATACCGCGAACCGCTGCTGTCGCGCTCGTTGGTCCTCGCCTACGCCGACCATCTTACAAAAGCGAACATCACCGACCGCGAAGCGAAAAAACAACACGTTACCACAATCAAAGACACCCAAGCACGCAAAAAAGCCCAAACCGCCGCCGGCATCTGCCCAAAATGCGGCGAGGCGCTCATTAATCGGAGCGGCAAGCACGGTTCTTTCACCGGCTGCTCAGCGTATCCGAAGTGCCGGTTCACTGCGTAAGGGAGTTGCATCCAGCGTTTTTGCTGGGTGCTTTTTTTGTGGTTTTGTGCAGGGTTCCACTTGGGGTGTGTGAAATTCTACTTTGGGTGGGCGGCTTGCCACTAAACTTGTCCGAGTTGCCACTTAGATTGTGTGAATTGCCACTTGGTACGAGCGAATTGCCACTAAACTCGCCTGAGTTACCACTTGGCTCTTGCCCTTTCGCTTTTCGCGCCAGCGAAAAGCATCATTCTTTGGGTTTTGGTGTGAGAAGTAGTTTCATCGAGTTCCCACTTGGCTTGCGTGAATTGCCACTTGGGACGAGCGAATTACCCCTAAACTCGCCTGAGTTCCCACTTGGCTCCTGCCCTTTCGCTTTTCGCCCTAGCGAAAAGCATCATTCTTTGGGTTTTGGTGAGAGAGCAGGCTTCTTTTAATACATCTTCAGATGTGAAAGAGCATACTTCATGGTCCTCTCGCCGAGTTCCAATCAAATGGATCTGAATTCCAACCAACTCCCCTTGAGTTCCAACCAACTCGCTCTGAATTCCAACCTACATCAAGAAAGACTCCGCTTTAAGCAATAAAAAAACGCACCCGGAACACTCCCAGATGCGGCTTCACCAAAACAATGCCTTTAATAAAAATCATGATCCTTCTCGCTCACCAAGAGCCTTTCCAGAACCTGCTCACACGCATGCCCCTTCACTTCATTGAGCGCATACAGCACCGCGCCGAGCACCGGCGACAGCTGAGGCTGCTGATAATGATAGGTTTTATTCGTCTTGCCATTGTCGAGGTATTGGTGGATGAGATTTTGCGTGAACGGATTTCTCGCGACGCCGCCGACCAAGGAAAGCGGCACCGTTTCCGAAGAAAACACAGCCGACACCAGGCCGATGCCGGTTCCGAGCGTGTCGATCACTTTCTCACAGGCGTTGATAGCAATGGAGTTGCCGCTTTCTGCTTCGTCCGTGACGAGTGTCCCCATCTCGCTCAGCCGGTTGCGCGCCTCGATTCTGTCGCTGCAAAAACCGCTTGCCGCCAGAAGCCGGAGGCCGTCGACCGTTTGTACATCCCAAAACTGCAGAACTTTTTGGAGCAGCGCCGCATTTTCCGGCCCCGCATCGCGTGTAATCAAATCATAAATCACCGAATAGGACAAAAAACGCGCTGACGCTTCCTCCTCGTGGTGGAAATCGTAATTCCTGACGATGCGTCCGCTCTCCGTTTTCCCCACCACTATCGAACCCGTCCCCGAGACCGCCATGATGCCAGGACCACCCAGGAAGGCCCCGAACTGCGCAAGTTCCGCGTCATTGAAGACCTGCGCACTCCCCTGCAAGCCGCTGTCCGTGAGAAATTGCCGCGCCCACACCTGGTCTTCCGGTGCGTTCACGCCTGCGAATCCAGCTACCGTCGAACGGACCGCATCCACCTTGCTGCCTGCGTCTTCCAAAGCACCCAAGATGGCCGCCCGGACATTTTCTCCCGGCTCATGATTCTTTTTTGGATGAGCGCCTGCGGTTCTGGCAAATCCCAGTATATTTCCGTTCAAATCAGCTACTGCCGCACGTGTGAATGTGCCGCCTCCGTCAATTCCAACTATCACTTCTCGGCTCACAAAAGTCCCTCTTTTCAATAAAACCATATAACCCTTATAAACTAACTATACATTAACTCGTTTTTATTTCAAATTCTCCATACAAAAAGCTGCGTGCAAAAAATCTGCACACAGCCCATTCTTTATTCAGCCGACCGGCTGGACCTTCACTAAATTCATCGACCAATAGCCGAACGAATCCGCTGAACAAAGCGCTTGCTTGCTTTCGCGCTCGCCGTACGGCCCGAAAAATTCGCCGTAGACATAGTTTTTATTCGCCTTGCGGTCGTAATGCCAATACATCATCAGCGCTGCAGAGCCTTGCAGCGCATTGCGGCTTGCCACTTCTTCGTTCAAAAAAGCCATCCGTTCCACCGACTCAATGTGCTGAATGCCGATGACGTTGTGCGGCACATAATTCGCGTAGGTTTCCGAAAACAGCTTGTCGATCGTCTCCAAATCTTTTGAGCGGACATTTTCCCGCTCCAGATGCAGCGCCAGAAACGCATACTCCTCTTCACTTTTGTCGATGTCCATTTTCCACCAGGAGAGGTCCATTGGCCGGGCCCTTCCCCGAGCCGCATCGAACTTCGTGTCTTCGACAAAGGAATCGAAGCCTAGCATTTCTCCGAGATTGGCAAAATGGCTAATCTCGCGCTGGGTGAACATCGAGCGGTTATGGACCGTCGACAGGTTGAAGCGCCGATAGTTTCGGACATAGCCTTCGAAAAATCGCATGAGATTGAAGTGTTGTTTGGGTTCCACTAGGTGTGCCTCTTTTCTTTGAATAAAGGATTTTGGATCTTGCTTATAGAAAGCGAGCCACTGCATTAGATAGGCAATCACTCCACTTGTGTATATAGTCCTATATACAAAGATAACGTAAAATCCAGTTATTAACAATTAAAATTTTACAATTAGTGGATTTTTCTTCTAAATGCCTCATACACATCAGCTTTGAAATCTGAATTCCAACCAAGTGGCTCCGAGTTCCAACCAACTTCCCTTGAATTCCAACCAACGGGGATCGAATTCCAACCAACCTGCCCCGAGTTCCAACCCCCTGGTTTTCTACAAACAGGTTTTGCTCTTATCCTTTTCGCTTTTCGCGCCAGCGAAAAGCATCATTCTATGGTTTTCGATCGGGAAAGTCGATAACTCAAAATACACTCCCTACAAGAAGCCTTCTCCCGCTTCTTCAGAACTTCAACCTCCAACCCGAATTCCCACTAACCCCAAAAACTTCACCCCAAACAAAAAAACACCCCAAAGGATCCCTCCTTTGAAGTGCAAAACTCTCTATTCAATTGGCACTGTATGCGACACCATCCAAGACGAATGCCGCCGGCTGTAAAATGCAGTAATCTTGTAGCCGATCCCGGCCGGCGCCTGGACGCCGAAGCGGCCGGCCACATTGTTGACTTTGGCAAAGTCGCAAGTGAGCTGGACCGGTTCGCCGCCGCTGTCTTCGACGTAGATTTCGAGCTCTTCGCCGAACTCGTGCGCTGGCGGTGCCGGCAGCTTGATGATGGCGCCGCCGCGTGCATTCGCCGGCTGGTTGACGGAAATCCGGTGGGCGGCGCCGATTTCGATGGCGAAGCTGCCGGTTGTGGCGAGCACGTAATTGTACAGGCGGCCGTTGTGGAGGACGCTTGTGGTCGAGTAGTCGAATGGCAGGTTGCGGAGAGACGTGATCGAGTCGATGCCGCCTCCGGTGCCGTCCCGCGGTTTCGCGAGGAGCGGCTCGATAATGGAGAGGCCGGACGGGTAGTCGAGGATGATGTTGGCGTAGCCGTTCGCTTCGAAATATGCGTGCTGAATCGTGTTCGAGTAGGACGGCGTCGTGCCGATTGTGCCGCTGCCGATGTGGATTCCGGCGATGCCGTTCGCATCGAAGTTGCCGCCTTGCACGTTATGGCCGTAAAGCCCGCGCTGCACAAGTCCCGCGCCGGCGTTGCCGACAAAATGGCAATCGTAGATGCCGTAGACGTTATTGTCACTGCCGCGGTCCATCTGCAGACCGCTGCCGATATGTATGCTGTACTCGGTACCGGCATCCAGTGCGCTGCGCAAGCTCGGCGACACGGCGATGCTGTTGCCATCGACACGGTCGATGTGGTAGACCGAACCCGGTCCGGTGCCGATCTTCAGAAATGCGCCGACATGAACATTGCTTGCGCCAAGCTTCAGGCTCGAGAACGTCACTTTGCCGCCGGAACCTCTCGCGTCCGTCCCTTTCAGCACCTTGCCGTTCTGTTCGAACTTGCACGACTGGTCGAACACGCAAAGATTGTTATTTCCTTCGCCTGTGATCTGCAGCCCGTGGACCGCGCCCCAGGAAAATGACACGTTCGAAAACACCTTGTTCTTGATATCGGTCGCCAGCATGCACACTTTTGCATTCTGCTGAAAGCCGTTTCCGGGATCGGTCCCCATGAATTTCATGCCTTTGATATGGCCGTTGCCGCCGCGCATGCGGACGATGTAATCCATCTTCTTCGACGGGGCGATGATTGTCGTTTGGTCGCTGTAGCCGACCCAGGAGACGATTTTCTGCGACTCCGCGCCGACTTCTGGCACTTCGAGCGGTTCGCTGACCCGGTAGGTGCCGGGCGGGAAGAACAGCGTGCCGCCGCCGGTTTTATTGTAAGCGAACGCGATCGCCTGCTGCAGCGCGCGCCAGTCGTCCGTCTTGCCGTCGCCTTTTGCGCCGAACGCCCGGACGTTGAATGTCTTGTCGGGGCGTTCGCTGAACGTCACTTCCTCGGCCATTTTTTTGAGCCTGGCCTGGCTCGCTTTGCTTTTTTTCGAACTGAACGCCATCGGTGCACCCCCTGTGTCTACTTTCTTTTATTCCACGAATGGACCCCGGAATCCTGCCTGAACGAACGATTTCCCTGCGACAAGCGCTGGAGTCCGGACATCAAAAAGGCAATCCTTCCGTCGGATCCACTTTCCGCTCTTGGCGTGCGAGAAAGTCGCTGAAGCCGTCCCAGCCGCCGTCGTTATGCGTTGCGAACAGCTCCGCCATGAACTTGCCAAAAAAATCCGGCCGCGCGTCGTGGTCCCAGATCGTATGGAAATTGCGGCTGTATGTCACGCGGTTGAAATTGCCGAAAATATGCGTCAGCGTCCCGACGAGCGTCCGCACTTCCGCGACCGAGGGATTTTTCGGGAAGCGGCTCTCGCTGAACAGCGTGCCGTTCCGGTCGAGCAGCCGCACCGAAAACGCCCATTCATACTCCTCCAGCACCAGCACCAAATCCTGTCTACCGACCATTTCCGCACCTCTTTTCTGTGTTTTGGGAAAATAAAAACCCTCTTCTTTCGAAGAGGGTACCACGCCCTTTAGCGGATGTCCACAAGTTCAAAGACTGCACCGGAAGGCTGGACCGATTTGACTTTGCCGTGGCCTTCCACATAATAATGCTTGGTGCCTTTCGCATCAGTCACTTCTGTTGCGTTGGTGAAAGTCTTGTATTTCGTTGCGACGGTTTTATTGACGCCGGTGATCGTGCGCATTTCTTTATCGTACAGACCGAGGTATTTATAGACAAATTCCTTGCCCGTCTCGACCGGGTAAGCAAGGTCAGTGAACGATTCCGAATACGGGAAACCGACGGAATAGCTATCGTAGGTTTCGCTTTCGACATTTGCAATAATCTTGCCGGTTACGTTGTTCTCCAATACCCACATGAACTCTTCGGGCAGGCTCGGGTCGATCGTATGCATCTTATATGTGTGAGTCACTTGCTCTCCAGCTGACTCCAGCACATACACTTTCGTTTTATCGCGCAGGTAGGAGTTCGGAATGGTCGCATCGTTCTTGAACTTCGGCTCCATGCCACGCGCAAGGAATGCCGAGAATTGGCCGCGCGTCACTTTCATGTTCGGCCGGAACGTTTCATCCGGATAGCCGATCGTAATGTTCGCCAAAAGCATTGTCTGGACCGCATCATAGGCTTTCATATTGCTCGATACGTCCTTGAATTCCCAATTCGTCATTAGGCCAAGGTCGAACAAGCGCTTGACGATCATCGCCATGTCGCCGCGGATGATCGGCGCTTCCGGCTTGTAGACATCCCCCGGATACCCCGAAAGCAGTCCAGCTTTCACGGCTTCTGCGATATAGCCGCTTGCCGGATGGTCCTTCGGTACATCAGTGAACTTCGTTTCTTGTGGTGCGCCGCTGAAGCCTTTCAAGCGGGCAATCATGATCGCCGCTTCCGCGCGCGTCACCAGTTGATCGGGTTGGACGGTGCCGTTCAAATAGCCGCTCACAATCCCTTTGTCCATCAAATACGTAATTTCTTCATAGAACCTGTGGTCCTTTGGCAGATCCGACGCCGCAAATACCGACGGTACCATCAACACCATGGAAAGCAATAAAACCAATGCACCGATTAATTTCTTTTTCATATGTCCACTCCTCTTCTTTTTATAATCTTCCATTTAATTCTATCAATAAAAGCATCGCGATGATAGAAAAAATTGGAATTAATAACAAGGAATTGGAAGGAGAAATAGCCAAAGGAAAAGCCTCCCTTTTTCTAAAGAGAGGCCTGCAGTTTTAGCGCACTTGGGCAAGCTGAGAAATGACGGCACCTGATGGATCTAGCGTCTTGATCGGGCCGTGCCCTTCGGCGTAATAGTATTTTATTCCGTTCCCGCCCGTCACTTCCGTCGCGTCGGTGAATGTTTTGTATGGGGTGGCGACGGTTTTATTGAGTGCCGTGATCGTCCGCCGTTCCGGCTCCCCTCCTTCATTGCCTACGAGGAAGGTTTTGCCTTGGACCACCGGGTACGCCAGATTGACGTAGGTTTCCGAATACGGGAAGCCGAGCCGGTACTCGGTGAAGCTTTCGCGTTCGACAATCGCCGTGTCCATATTGCCCGACTTCGACGTCAGCACCCACATGAATTCCGGCGCCATGCCCTCATTCAGCGAATGCTTTTTGTAGACGTAGGTCAGCGTATCGCCGCCTCCGGTCATGACGTAGGTTTTCGTCTTGTCCCGCAGGTAGGAATCCGGGATCGACGCGTCGTTCTGGAACTTCGGATCCACCCCGCGCGCGAGGAATGCTGAGAACGCGCCGCGCGTCACATGATCGAGCGGACGGAACGTACCATCCGGATAGCCAATCGTGATGCTTGCCGCGAGCAGATTCTCGATCGGCCCGTACGCTTTCATGTTGAGGGACACATCGGTGAATTCCTCGTCCATCCGCATGCCGAGTTCAAACACGCGCTGCAATATGATCGCCATGTCGCCGCGGATGATCGGTGCGTCCGGCTGATAGGTCCCGTTCGGATAGCCCGACAGCAACCCCGCTTCCACCGATTCGGCGATATAGCCGCTGGCAATATGCCCGCTCGGCACATCACTGAACGGCGTCGACTGCTGCTCGCCGCTGAAGCCTTTCAGCCGGCCGATCATGATGGCCGCTTCCGCGCGCGTCACCACGCGGTCCGGCTGGACGGTGCCGTTCGAATAGCCCGTGACGATTCCCTTGTCCATCAAGTAGGTGATTTCGTCATAAAACCGGTGATTCTCTGAAAGATCCGGTGCAGCAAGAGCAGAAGGCGCCAACAACATCAGCGAAAGCAATAAAACCAGTACGGCAAAAAGCTTCCTTTTCATGTCACCACTCCTTTTTCTGATTTTTCTATCTTCTTTTTATGTTATCAAAAAATTACCAAATATGCTAGGTGTTTTTGGAAGCGAAGGGGGTGGAGAATAAATACGCTCAGCGAAGGTTAAAATACGCTCAGCAAAAGTTAAAATACGCACAACGAAGGTTAAAATACGATTCTGCGCCATCTCTCCATTAAAAAGAGCCCTCTCACAGGAGGGCTCGCCCATTTTAACGATTGTTGATCGACATTCTCGCCTCTAATTAATTTAACTTTGACCTTTGAAAATTCCTCTTCATACATACCCTTGTGGATTCTGGCTCTGCCATTTCCAGGCGTCCCTGCACATATCAGCTACGCTTTTTTCCGTCTGCCAGCCAAGGAGCGCTCTTGCTTTTTCTGGATTCGCATAGCATACACCTATGTCGCCAGGACGTCTGTCCGTTATTTCATAAGGAATATCTTTTGCGCACACTTCTTTGAAATTGTTGACCAAGTCCAGAACGCTGTACCCGACGCCTGTGCCAAGATTAAACGCATCGATGCCTTCATGATTGTCCAAGTACTGAAGAGCTTTTAAATGTCCTTTTGCCAGATCAGTAACATGGATATAATCCCGGATTCCCGTACCGTCATATGTGTCGTAGTCGTTCCCGAAGATTCTGAGTTTCTCTTGGATGCCCATTGCGACCTGGCTAATGTAAGGCATCAGGTTATTTGGTACACCAATCGGACTTTCGCCTATACGTCCGCTTTCATGTGCTCCGACCGGATTGAAATAGCGAAGGATCGCGATGCGCCAAGACGGATCCGCTTTATGAAGATCCCTGAGGATTTCTTCTATCATCAGTTTAGTATGTCCGTAAGGGTTTTCAGCTGACAGCGGGGAGGTTTCAGCAATCGGCACTTCTTTCGGATTGCCGTATACAGTAGCTGATGAGCTGAAAATCAGTTTTTTCACATCGTATTTTGCCATGACTTCACAAAGATTGAGAAGACTAGTAATGTTGCACCGGTAGTATGTAAGCGGCCGGACGACCGAATCTCCTACAGCTTTCAAACCGGCAAAATGTATAACCGCATCAATTTCCTCTTTTTTAAAGAGCTGATCGAGCGCTTCGAAATTCTGCATATCAACTTTATGGACTTTAAATTCTTTGTTCGTGATTTCCTTGATGCGTTTGATCGATTCTTCATGACTGTTCGAGAAATTGTCTACGATGCTGATGTCGTACCCTTTTTCGAGAAGTTCGACAGCTGTATGACTTCCGATAAACCCTGCTCCACCCGTCACTAAAATTGTCATCTGCTCATCCCCTCAACTTTTTCTATTAGTCCTTCTTTATCTAATATCAAAATTGAAACCTTCTTCACTCCGCCGTTTCACGTGGACTGAATCGCTGCTCTTTCAACCTGGCAAGCGACCGGTGTGAAACGCGCCTGTTTTCATTCGTGAATTCTACATCCTTTTTATTGCTCAGCAGCATGGCGACGTAAATCCAATAAATCGTTGTAACTCCGAAACTGAATAGCCCCGCGTTATATGGCAAGAAGACGAAATTCGTGATGCCCATCAAAATGAGCACAACCGATAGAAACGACCTCGACCGGTTGAATTCTTTCAACGCGATAAGAAACGGTATGATGTAAATTAGGAGATAGGCAACGGATCCAAACCAGCCTGTTTCAATATAAAGGTAAGGCAGTGTGAACCAGCTATATTTCAAATAGTCGAAGTTCCGATAAACTTCTCCCTTCAGTAATTCCAACTCACTTGGATTCCCTGCACCAAGGCCTTTCCCGAAGAGAATTTCGCTGTCATTGCCATTGAAAACCACCGAGTCAACAGTCGGCTTAAAGCCGAACCGGTTGATCGTTCCATCGCCGCCATACGATTGTTCAACAAGATAATCTTCAAGAAATGCGCTGTTCAAGAAATCGTGATCCGGATAAATGGAAACGAACAACAGATACGACCAACTGAATATAAAAGCGCTAGCTGCCAGCAAAATTAAAGATTTCAAGCCTCTATTAATGAACACAAGATAAACGATTAGCAGGATGGCGATGGACACGAAGCCGACTTTCACTTCTGCAATCGCCGAGTAAATGATCGGAATGAGTGTCAGTATGGAAAACTGGAGCGTCGATAGTTTTTTCCGGTAATGGAGCCCTGAAATGATGGCTAAGTAAAACATGAACAAGTACATGAAAATGCCGGTCATATTGCCGCCGAGCAGTCCTGTAATGTCATCCTGATTGTATGTCCCGAGAAAGTATTGGATGCCGGCCACCAGAAAGTTTGCGACCAGCACGGCAATAATCAGACGGTTCAGCGACTGGCTGTGGCGCTCCCGGAAGGAGGAGATGTTCAATGCATAAACAAATACAATCAGGAAGCCGAACCTTTTCAATGCAGAAATGACAAGAATAGGAAGCGAAGTGCCTGTAATAACCAGCGGAGCAAGGCTTAAAAGCAACGCAATAATAGAAAAAGCCATAACTGCAGGCGCTACATCGATTCTACGTTTGTTGATCAAAAGCGAAATGGCCATTAAGCCGTATAGGTAAATCATGATATAAGTGCCGCTTACGACAATGGAAATGCCTTCGTGGAAAATGGCTGCTAATATTGCAGAAAACAGCAGAAGCATTTCATTTTTCAATAGCAGGAAAGAAATCATTCCCCCGATAATTGCGAAATTCAGGAGCATAAAAGCATCCCGCTGAATTACAACCGTTAGGAACAAAGCGATGGCTGCATATATTATGATAATTGGGTACCTGTATTTATAGAGTGCATGAACCAAAAGACCATCTCCCCATCTATCAATTGATGCGAATTAAATACCCGTGAAAATTATCTACAATGCGCTTCCAGCTTGCTCCCGCCACTGTCTGAGATAGTTCAATGCTACTATAAAGGCCTATATTGTCGATGACCTTTTCGATGCCCTCGAGCAGGCTGTCTGCGTTATCTGCCGTCAGAACACCGTTCTTTTCATTTATGATTTCTGCATTCGCTTTCGTCGCGGTTGCGATACAGATAATGCCATTCATGAGGTATTCATAGGTTTTGGTCGGCGGCTGAACATCGAAAAAATCCGTTATCGGCACATAGGAAAAGCCAATCGTCGCATTTTGGAATAATGTTTTGATTTCATCATGAGATTTCCGCCCATGATATACGATATCGCTGCGATGGACTGTGTTCTCAATGCTTTCCAGGACAGTCGCAAGCATCTCTTCACGCTCAGCAAAACCGACAATGTCCAATTTCCGCTTGATGCCGTTATGCATTTTTCCGCTCAGGCGGTCAAAAGCAATGATCACATCTTCAATTCTCCTGTCATCAAATTTGCCCACATAAAGGAAATTCAGTTCATTTCTATTGAGCACCTTGTCGGCCAAATCAACATAGCAATCTGCTCCAAGAGGGAGCACTTCATATTCCGGTATCTTCAGCCGCTTCGCAACTAGCCCTGAAATAACGGTAACTTGGTCAAAGAAGTAAGCAGAAATACGGGTCAACCTATCATAAATTTTTCGCTTTCGTGGATCCGGCACAACGGAACAAGTCCGGATATCGATAATCCATTGGATGTTTCGGGCTATCCCTTTTAATACCAGCGGCAAAATGCCACAGAATTCAATCGTGCCGCTCACAACCACCCAATCGATCTTTTTCCTGTTTGCCACTACATAATTCGAAACGGCTGAAAGGTAGGCTAGAAAGTTCCTTGCCTTGCTGCCTTCTTTTCGCGCGATGTATGTGACATGGACATTTTGCGGTTCTGCCATTTTTGCATGTCCTTGATCAAAGCAAATCATTTCCACTTCGATGCCTTTCTCTGCCAATCGGTTGGCCATCTGAAAATAATCCGTGTTATAGCCATACTGGCACCTCGGCACAATCAAAATCCTGCTCATCCTTTCCACCTCCTTGGTATTCAATCCGTTTATTCTGTCACCAGCCTCTTGAATTTCTGCTTCAGCGCAGGAATAAAACCTGTTGCATAGTATTGAGGGAATGTAGTGATCAAGTACGGACTTGGCGTGATACGCGGCAAACAGTTTAAATGGGCTGCATGCCCAGGAAAAATATTGCCGCATCGAGTGGTTGTACTCGTCTTGAAACCCAATTTCCCGGCAATTTCAAATTCCCTGCTCCCCGCTTCGTTTTCTGAGCCGAATGGAAAAGCAAAATGCTCTACGTCCTGCCCTGTCAGTGACTGGATGCGCTCCTTTGAATCAAGCATTTCCTTCTCAACAGCTTCAGGAGTAAGGTTGCGTAAATTAAAATGGTTGGTCGTATGAGCGCCAATGGTTGCGAGTCCATCCTGAGCGAGTTCACGGACCTGCTCCCAGCTCATTGCGAGTTCTTCCACATACCGTTCCATACTGATTCCATTTGCACTGAATAAAATGGAAAACAGCTTCTCTTGTTGATCGGTCGCTGTTCCCAAAACGAGCTGTCGGATTTTGATGTAGGCATCTTTTTTCGCATCCGGTGATCCTGAAGGGAAAATATGTGCTTTCCCATCCCAGGAAAACCCGACCCGATCCCGGCCATTGACAAGGTCCTTCAATGCATACCACCACAGGCGTGCTTGGCGGTCCGGGAAGCTCGTGGTAACGTAGACCGTGAATGGTGCATTGTATTTTTTGAAGATCGGATAGGCAATGGAATAATTGTCTTCATAGCCATCGTCAAACGTGAATACCACAAATTTTTTATCCGGCTCACGGCCTCCGGAAAGAATATCGTGGACCGCATCGAGCGAAATGATGTCGTACCCTTCACGCAGGAAATACCGGATCGTGTTTTCCAGATATGCGGCGGTCACTTCCAGATCCTCACAGAGCATTTCGCCCTCATCCGCAACTACCCGGTGCAGCATGACCACACTGCCGATACCGGAGAAAACTGGCATGAACGCCTTGCTCAGAGGGATCAGTGTCCGGCTATTCAACGCATATTGCGCCTGCTTCTTCATGTAGTTCTTCACCGGTTTCGCCTCCTTGTTTTTCAACTTCTGTTGAGATTCAGTTGAGCATTTCGAACTGCAGAATCGTATCTTCCTCGATGTCCTGTACGGCAGTCTTCCCCAGCACGATCAGCATATCTTTAGGCGGAATGCCTGTTCCCGGCCGTTTGAAAGTCAGGACGTCGCTCGTAATGATGTCGCCTTTTTTAATGTTGCCGGCTGCTACAAGAGATCTTCTCGCATTGCTCCGCGCCGCGGCTTCCGTATCCAAGCTTTTGATTTCGTAGCTTCCGCGGATTTCATCCACGAAAGCGATTCCGCGGATGATGGTTTTCACATCATCGGGATCCATGGCATGGTAATGATCGTTGCCCGGCAGGGTCTTATCGAGCGTGAAATGCTTCTCGACCACCACCGCACCGAGTGTGTAGGCAGTCTTAATTACATCTGCTGCCGGATCCGGTTTTGTATGATCCGAGTATCCGATGATAACATCGGGATAGCGCTCTTTGAGGCTGGCAATTTTATTCAGATTGGCGTGCCCGTATGGAGTCGGATATTCCAGCACGCAATGCAGCAAGATGATGGGCTGCTCATTGAACTTGCGGATCAATTCAAGTGTGTTGTCGATTTCCTCCACATCCGACGCCCCGACAGACAATAAAATCGGTTTCCCTTTCTTCGCCTGGTATTCGACGAAAGGATGGTTGTTCAGATCAGAAGAAGAAATCTTGAATACATCCATCAGTTCATCAAGATAATCTGCCGATTCGAAATCAAATGCTGTCGAAAGAAATTCAAGGCCGATTTCTCCGCAGAAAGCGCTCAATTCCTTATACTCCTCAAAAGAGAAACTATCGAATTTCTTGAACAGTTCGTATTGCGAAGCCGTCGTCTCTTCCGTGGTGTCCCAGTATGCTGGAGATTCTTTCGCCGCAAGCGTCGATGCTTTATAGCTCTGGAATTTCACAGCATGAACTCCGGCATCCTTCGCCTCTTTTACCATCAGCTTTGCCGCTTCCATCAACGGAATTTCATTTTTCTTTGCGATATCGTAAAAATTGACGCCGATTTCCGCGATCAATACGAATTCTCCATTCATCGCTTTTCTGATAAGCCCTTTTTCCATCTAATCGTCCCCTTTCAAAATAATATCGACGACCCGGTTGATGCCTTTTTTCAAATCATGCCGAAGCATCAATTCCCTCATTTCGCTCCTGATCTGTTTAGTTTCAACCAACCATTTAAACGTCGATTCGATCGTGTCGGGGGAAACGTCTTTTCCAAGCCCGAGATTCATAAAGCCGTTTTGCATCTGGGCGAATGTATGGAGCTGTTCCCGCTCATTCTGTGCTAGAACAATCGAGGGAACACCGAGTGATGCGAGCTCGAACACCGTCCTTCCTTGGGATGTGAAGGCCAAATCCGCGTCTCTCATATAATCGCTCAAGCGGGTTAAATTGCTCATGACCCGGATGTTCTTTTCTTCGATCGTCCGGATACCGTGCAGATCATTATCGTATCCGCTGCCGGTGATGAAAGTGAAACAGATTTCGGGATAGCTTTTATTCAGTTCGATGGCAAGCTGGTAAATCTTTTCGGTCAGGCCCGACGGATCCGTGCCGCCAAACAGCACAAGCACATTTTTCACATCTTCCGAAAATTCTTTCGGCTGGTTGATAAGGAACTCATCGCGCAGGCACACATATTTTTCGCCGCTGTAGACATTGTCCGCCGGCCTTTCTTCGTGATAAAGCGCATTGACGATGGCATCTGCATGCTCCGCGCCGCTCCCCAAATCTTCGATTGTTACCACGCGTTCCGCTAAACTCTTCAGTTTGAGCATATAGTCTCTGCCAGTATCGAGGCAGTCATTGACGATGACGTCCGTCTGCCACTCTTCAAGAAACCCGAAGAATTCCTCGTCACTGCTGACGACCGTATAGGGCAAATGGCGGGAAGCGATTTTCTCCAGCCCTTCCCGGTGCTTAGTATCCAGTACGAACATCACATCATGGCCGGTAAGATTGTAAGCGAGCGTCAGGCAGTGGAATATATGGCCCATCCCCAATGATTTATGGCCGTCTGTCCGAAAAACGATCCGCTTCTTTTTCAACGCCTGTTCACAAATCACCCAGTCATGAAGCGTGTCGATATCAATGGCTTCCTCTTCCGGTACTTCAAAGACAGATACATTTTCACCAAGCCGGCTCGCCGGTTGGATGCATTCCCTTTGTGAAATGAAAAATGCGCCTGTCTCGAAATAAACTGGAGGCAATTGCTGGCGGTTCACCCGCTTTTCGTAATTGGGTTCGTAATGCCCGCCGTTTCTCGACCAGGTTAAATGAGCTTTATTGACTGCGCTGATATAAGAATCCTTGTCATTTTCCAAAAACGATTCAATTGCCTTTGTCAGCGTTTCGCTTTTCAGTAAAGGCGACGTCGGTTGCAGTGTAATGACAACGTCGTATCGGCTGCCTGTTTTCTCTTCCATTTTCTGAACAGCATCGAAGACGACAGGATCCAATGTGACATGGTCGCCTGCCAGGCTCTCGCCCCGTCTGATAAAAGCCGTTTCATGCAATTTTGAGATCCCCATGATTTCCTCGTCATCGGTTGTGACAACGACATCGCTGATCAGCGGACATGCTTTTGCATTTTGGATTGAATACGCGATAAGCGGCTTTCCATTCATTAGCCTTACGTTTTTCCTGGGTATCCCTTTTGACCCGCCACGTGCGGGGATCACAGCAAGTATCTTCATTCTCATCCCGCTCCATTTCTATCTTTAATTAGCTTTGGAACCGTTCCCCCGCTCCAGATCCGGTATGCCGCCAGCATGAACACGGTGCCGTATCCAAGTGCGGCCATCGCTCTGAAAAAGAAATAATCCACTGTCAAGTAGGCCAACAAAAAAGCGCCTAAGGCAATCGCAGTTGCCGGAATATATGTGCTGAAATTGATGTTATAACCGCCAATGACTTTACGGGCGACAAATTCATGGAGCAAAAACAGCACAATATAAGAAATCAAAATTGCAATCGCCGCTCCTTCGATTCCCATCAGCGGCACCAACAAGTAATTCAACCCTAAATTCAGCACAGCAGAGATGATTGTGCAAAAAGCGACCCATTTCATATTCTTTTTAAATTGCTCATACCCGAGGGGGAATCTGTACAAGTACTGGAAAAATACGCCGATGGTGATCAACAGCACAGTGTATTTTCCATTCCAATACGGTTCAGGCGCCATGAACCGGAGCAGTTCCGGGGTCAGCAGCATGACCATGACAAACGCACTGCTGATGACAAGCGAATAATGTTTGGCATATTGATTCACTTTGCCTTTGTCGCCTGAGCGCGTATGGTCGAGATACCAAGGCGACCAAGCATTGTTGAAAGCATCTGCAATCAGCATCCCGATAATGCCGATGCTGAAGGCTACGGTGAAAACGGCTGCTTCGGTCTCGCCGAGGAACTCGACGATAAACAGCCGGCTCGATTGGCCTATGACCGTGGTTGCCACCAAGTGAATGATGATCGGCCAGCTTAATTTCAGGCAGAATGACCAATCGCTGATTTTAAATGCAGTCCGTTTCTGGTTGAAGAGGAATATATAGAGGACAAAAGCGATGATGGCAAAATTGACGATTGTTCCCGCCCAGATGCGGCCGAGATAGCGGTCATCCGCCATGCTGATGACAAAGAGCAGCCCGAGGACGACTAGACTGATTGAGACTGCCCCGGCAAAAATGATTTTCACCTTCGGCTGCTTTGTGTGGATCAAGTACATGCCGTAAAGTGTGCTTAAAGAAGTTCCGTACGATTGCAACAGCAGATGGGGGATCAGACGCTCTTCGAGACTCAGCAATCCTGCGAGCGCAGGTTTGAAAAGCAATCCGCCAGCTATGAAAACGGCGCCAGCCACGACGGTTAATAAGGTTATATTCCGTACATATTCCACAAACCGCTGTTCTTCCATGTGGACACGCGCAGTCGCAATTGATGCGCTCACTTGAAAGCCGATAAAAACAGCAATGAACGCCACCCATGTCGCAAATACTGCTGTAATCCCGAAATCGACGGTATCCATGATTCGGGTGAAGATCGGCGTCGTGAGAAAAGAAATCCCTTGGAGCAAGACAGTCCCGAGGACGTACAGGAGGGACGCGCTTATGAAATAATTGTTTTTGCCAAAGCTTCTCAACTTTCCAAACATGCCTGTTCCCCCCATAAAACCTCTTTATCTAGTCCGCCATGTGCTCTCGCCCAGTGCATCTCTTAGCAGCCGGAACTGCATTGCCTGACTGGCTGTGTCTGACTGCTGTAAATCATTGTATATTTTCAAGATGCTGGCATTGTAACGGTTGATGTGGCCTTTACTCATTTCCAAATGGTGCTGTGCAAGCCCGATCAAGCAGCGCATCTCTTCCGGCGACTTCAATAACCCTGAACCTCCCCAAAACTTACGGAACAAATCGTCCTGTCGGGATTTGTCGGGTTCCAGACCGCTGCCGAAAGCTCCAGTGAATTGACGATCATTAAAATCCATCTGAATCGCTTCTGATGCTGTAAGCCGGCTGCTGTCCCTTTTTACAATCTTTGACGGGATTTTCTCGAACGATTTGCCAAGACTCAAGCTATAGCCAATATGGGTGCCGATGTCGTTGCTCGCCACTGCATCAGCCAACCGAATCATCGTTCTTAACCGCTTCAGGAAATTCGGATCGAAACGCGCGCCGGCTGACACGATCTTCGCCCCCCGGCTTTCAAACAGCTCATAGACTCGGCTGTTCAAGTTCAGCCAATAGCCGCTGACTAAAACAGTATTGTAGGACTTCGCGATTCCGTCCATAACGTTATCAACAAAAGCAGACAGATCATAGTCCATCGAAGATGCTTCGTAGCTATGTGTCGGAAACACCAATAATGTTTTGCCATTTTTCCTCCTTATACTTTCGATTTGCTCTTCCGTGTAATAATCTGCTGCATAATGAATGTAGGGGCCGATGCAAAAAACCGGTTTTAGCGGATTCACGGAATGAATCATATGCTTCTTGTATGCGCCTTGGAATACCAGATTAGGATGTGAAAAGATTTCCATTTTCTCAACAGCACTTTCAGAGAAGTTCACACCATGTTCAATTTTCGGCAGCACGAGCGGTTTATTCATTGAAAGACCGGCATATTCATAGAGTGCTTGTATGTGTCCGTACAAAAGGGATTCTCTGCCGATGCAATTTGTACCAATCATGTTTTTTGCGCGCTCAAAGCTTTTCACTTTCTCTTTCAGCTCCCCGCTCTCTTGGAGTGAGTCGATGCAGCTGAATTCCCGGATCTTCCTTTCCACTCCTAAATTGTTCCTGGCATGTGCAGAACGGACAACCACATCCGTCGCGTATAAATTCTTCTTATAAGTCCTGTTTTTGATCTCATCGATGATCTGCACGGGCATCCACTCCGATTCCTCATTTTCCCTTTTGCCGGCTTATACTTTTTTAGCCATCGCCGGGAATATCGCTAATCTGAAAACATGAAAGAAAAACACGAAATTGCCGACTAAATAACGTTTCCACATCCGCTTCGGTTCGATCAATAAACGAAACAGCCATTCTGCGCGGAGGTTCCGGAAAATTGGCGGCGCCCTTTTGATGCTTCCGGAAGTGAAGTCCAAAAATGCGCCTACCGCCATAAAAAGCGTGGCGTCAAGGCTGGCGAAATGTTCTGCAATCCATTTTTCCTGCAACGGGACCCCTAAACCGACGAGCAGCAAATCTGGCCGTGCCTTATTGATTTCCGCAACAATTGCAGCAGAATCATCAAAATAGCCATCCGAACTGCCTGCAATCCGCAAACCGGGGTTATGTCTACGGATATTAGCTCCGGCTTTTTCGGCAACTCCCGGTTTTCCACCTAAAAGATAGACGCTTTTGCCCATCCGGCCGGCCGCCGCCATTACTTCCGGAGTGAAATCTGTGCCATTCAGGTTTTCCTTTAACTGGATGCCGAAAAGTTTAGCACCCAGTTCAATACCGATTCCGTCATTAAGCACATACTCTGCTTCATTGACCAGTTGCCGGTACGTGGGATCCTGCTGGGCAATATTGAAGCAATGGGCGTTGATAAAGTACACGCGCGCTTTCATGTTCCTTTCAAGCCTATCAACAAGTTCATCGAGCAAGAGCGGTTTGTCCACTGCCGAAATCTTGACGTTGCCGAGGTTTTGATAATCTTTTGCCGACATCACCTCACCCCCTTTGGTATTTCCCTTTCTAGCCGGTGCGCCTTTTCACGGTACAAGTCTTCATACATTTCTTCGATTTGCTGAAAATATTCCTTCTCATCAAACCATGCTTCTGCCAGACTCCTGGAGGCTTGCCTGAATTCCTGCAACGCCGGATGATGGATGGCACGATTCAGCCGTTCTTCTAGTGCTTCCACATCCCTCGGTGCAATCAAATATCCATTCTTTCCTTCTTTCACTGCTTCATCGATGCTTCCGACATTTGTTGAAACTACTGGTATACCGTAGCTAATCGCTTCCAGCACGGACATTGGCAGCCCTTCGAAATAAGAAGGGAGAACGAACAGATCCGCTTTCCGCATAAGCTTTTGTTTTTCTTCTGGTCCCGCCCACCCATGGAAACAATAAGAAGAGCTGATTCCATGATTGTTCACCAATTGCTTCGCTTGCTCCAGTTGCGGACCATCTCCCGCGATATCAAAGACCAGTTGGAGCTGGTGCTCTTCAGCTTTCTTTATTGCTCCAACAGAAGCCTCAATCAAATCAAATATGCCTTTCTCCTGGTGAAGAACCGCTAAAAACAAGATAGAGAAGGTATTACTTTTTAAAATCGATTCATCAAGAACCGGTAGAGGCACGGCATTCATCAATACTTTGATGCTTGCTTCCGGTTCGATGTGATGCAGTATTTTTTCCCACTTGCTCCCGAGTGCAATCACTTTGTCAGATTCTCTGAGCAACTTGTTGATTCGCCGCTTACCCATCCTCGGCATGCGATTGTAAAATTCCTGAAAATTCCCGCCGTGCATATGGAGAACCACTTTTCTTCCGAAACTTTTCGCTATCTTGAAAACGAGGTATTTCCGGACGAAGCTCCCTTTATCAGACATATGTAAATGGAGAATCTGTGTGTTGATGGACATAAGGTGATAAATGATGGCAATCAGCCCTTTTGCAAAATAGAAAGAGTTGTACAGCCGTCCTTTTTCAGAATGGGTCGGAATGTAGGCCAAGTGGATTTTTTGAGAAAACGGATGATTCAGGAAAGATTGGACCACCGTCGTCATCCCACCCCTGACTTTTGTATTCGACCCAACCATCAGCACGTTGATTCTCGGTTCCATCGCCAACTCCCCATTTCCAATAAAATGCTTCTTTGATCAATAAGCGTCTCTTGAACCGAACAGCACGAACACTGTCCGGATAATCAGTTTGAAATCGACCCATAAGCATTGTTCTTTGATGTATTTCACATCCAGCTCCACCCATTCGTCAAATCCGACACTGCTTCTTCCGCACACTTGCCAATAACAGGTGAGACCGGGCATGCATTGAAGACGCCGCTTTTCGGATTCGGTATATTGAGCCACTTCATCAGGAAGCGCCGGGCGCGGACCGACCAGACTCATTTCCCCTTTCAGCACATTGAACAACTGCGGCAATTCGTCAATACTGGTTTTTCTAATGAATTTTCCGATTTTTGTTATGCGAGGATCTGATTTAATCTTAAAAACTGGCCCGGCTAATTCATTTCTTCCATTAAGTCCATCCCTTAGGGCTTCCGCATCGACCACCATTGAGCGGAATTTATACATATAAAAATGTTCTTCTCCCTTACCAACACGCTGTTGTTTGAAAATCACAGGAGCTTTCATATCTTCCGCTTTGATTAATACATAAACGACTAGGAATAATGGCATCAGCAGCAGGATTCCCAGCAATGATAAAGTGACATCTACGATTCTCTTGTATAAGAAATATCTATGGTCAGCAGAGGGCTCTATTATATTAAGGGGGAAGTCATATACCTCTGCCACGAAACCATCTGGAAAATCATATACTTCAGACACCACTTCTTGTTTGCTCTCATTCGAAACTGTCAATAACCTCACCACTTTCAATTAAGTAGTTTTTACAGATTGTTCAGAATCACATCCCAGAAAAAGCGAAATCATTGCGTGTTTTGGTAATAAGATTGGGTAAGGTCGCCCTTCGGTAATTTGAAATTGTTCAACACCGCTCCGAGCAGCTTGCCGTTCGAAGCAATTATCGCTTCTTTCGCTTTTTGTGCTTTATAGCGCTGCGTTTTTCCGGCATTGATAACGAGGACTATACCGTCGCATTTATTCGCCAGAATTTGACCGTCGGTCACTGACAATATCGGAGGTGAGTCGAAAATGATAAGGTCGTACAGTTCCTGCAGTCGTTTCACTGTGCTCTGGAGCAATAAAGAAGACAGAAGTTCTGCCGGATTCGGAGGTACCGGCCCGCTTGGAAGCAAATCGAGCTTCTCGATCGACGTCGGAATAATCGCCGTCTCAAGCGCACCTTGCCTTGACAAAACTGTCGAAAGGCCTTGTGTATTGTCTTTTTTGAATGTGAAATGCATTGTCGGTTTCCGCATGTCAGCGTCGATCAACAGCACGTTTTTTCCTTCTTGCGCAAAGACGATGGCCAAGTTGGCGGCGGCGGTGGACTTTCCTTCATAAGGCGACGCCGAAGTAATGACCAGCGTCCGGATTTTTTGGTCTGGAGAAGCAAAATTAATATTAGTCCGTAGCGTCCGAAACTGTTCAGCCACGTAAGAATTCGGCAAATTTCCGGCTATGAGCCTTCTGCCAGCGTGGTCGGCAGCATTGATTTTTTTCACCATCGGCTAGACCCCCTCTCTTTTCAATTCGGACGCTGGCAGTTTCTTCACCTTTTCTTCTTCTGGGAACGTGGATATGATTCCGAGCACCGGGATATCGAGCGATCCATCAATGTCTTCATCATTCTTGATTGTCGTATCCAAATATGACATCAAAAATGCAAAACAGATGCCACTAGCTAATCCGAATAGGCCAGCAAGCAGCATGTTCAGAATTGGCTGTGGTTCAACCGGAATCGGATTTTGAGGCAACACCGCTGGCGAGAGGATCCGGACATTGTCAACATTCATAATTTCCTTTATTTCCTCCTGGAAAATTTCCGCAATGAAATTGGCGACATTCACTGCATTTTCCGGACTTACATCCCTAACTGTGATGCTGACCACTTGCGACTCTTCAGCAGTATTGACGGTGATTTTTTCATTCAATTCAGCAATGGTTGTCCTGAGCCCCAGCTGTTCTATGACCTGATCCAGAATGACCGGACTTTTGATGATGACACTATACGTATTGATGAGGCGTAGATCTGTTTCGTTGTCGTAATTATTCACCTGGATGGTGCCAGGCTGGTTCTGGTTGACGAGAATCTGAGTTGATGCTTGATAAATCGGGTTTACGAAATAATAAGAAGCTAAAGCTGAAATAACAACGGCCAATATAGTTAACGTAATGATGACACCGGCATATTTTTTCAAAATCGCCAATATCTCTGCCAAACTTTTGCTTTCTCTCATTTAATCCCCTCGCTTCTGTTTTGCTTTTCTAATGTTAATGGCTGTTCACTTCTGAAAACTTCTGGTCTGTGGCGACTGTTTTCAAATCCCAATTCATCTAAATATTCCTTTTACCAACAGTTGAATTTCTAACGGATGATAAGTTGCATGTTTATGTAAGCTATAAGACTGTTCCAAAACATAAGAAATACCAAAAACAAAATCACGTTAATGCATCATAATTATCATAAAAATACCTTTTGTAAAACAAAACAAGTTCTTTTTATTCATATCTTCTAATGGTTATAAATTCTATCACTAAATTTAGTGAATAAAAAGACTTAATTAATAAAAATATTTATAATTTTCAGTTTTCAGCGCTTTTTTACTTAAAAGATGTATTTAAATTACTTTTTAGAAACAAATACATACTGAGAATTGATATTCGATTCCTCAAAAAACACAAAAAAGCTGCACCCAATCAGTGGATGCAGCTTCCTGAAATTCATTTCACATCGACCAGTTCAAAAACGACAGTTCCCGATGCGTTGATCGTCTTGACCGTCGACTGCCCCGGCACCATGTAATAGCGCGTGCCGTCATACGTCGTCACTTCCGTGGCGTTGGTGAATGTCTTGTAGCGGGTCGCAACGGTTTTATTGACTGCGGTGATGGTATTGACTTGGCTGTCGTCGCCGTTGAACGTATCAAACTTCTTGCCTGCAACGACCGGGTAGGGGAGCGCGATGTCGTATTCCGAATACGGCCAGCCGAATGCAATGAAGCGGTAGTTCTCAAGCTCCGCATACTCGCCGGTTTCACCAGCGTACTCCACGGTCCACATAAATCCATAGGCGAGTCCATCCCGGTCCGGCACATCGACAAAGCGGTGCACCGCCGACGTGCCGTCAGCCATGCGGTACGTATAGGTCTTCGTCTTGTCTTTCATGTAGGAACCTGGAATCGCCGCATCGTTCTTGAACTTCGGCTCGAGGCCGCGCGCGATGAACGCCGCAAACTGGCCGCGCGTCACCCGGGCTTTCGGCCGGTATGTGTTGTCCGGATAGCCCGCGGTGATGTTCGCCGCAATGATGAGGTTGACCGAATCATAGGCCATCATGTTCGGCGAAACGTCCTTAAAGCCGTTCTGGAAACCGAGGCCAAGGTTGAAGACGCGCGCGAGCACAATCGCCATGTCGCCGCGGATGATTGGCGCATCCGGCTTGTACGTCCCGTCCGGATAGCCGGTCAGGTAGCCCGCCTTCACCGCTTCAGCAATAAAACCGCTCGCAAAATGAGTCTTCGGCACGTCGCTGAAGCGCGTCGCCTGCTGGGTGCCGCTCAAACTTTTCAAGCGGGCGATCATAATCGCCGCTTCGGCACGGGTCACCGGCTGGTCGGGTTTGACGCTGCCGTCCGCCTCGCCCTCGATGACGCCTTTGTCGATCAGATAATTCATTTCCTCATAAAATGTATGGCTCGCGGGCAAATCCGGCGGCGCCGCTTGGACCGGGACTAGGAGAAACAGAGACAGCACAATGGCAATTGGCGCAAAAAGATTTTTCATGGCTCTACCCCTTTTCTCGTTCGTTTTTTCTTGTATCTTCAGTTTAACAATAAAAACTTGATAAAAATATAAAAATATTAGAAAAATCAGATTATATTTACTTCCTTTTTTACATTCAGTTGTGCGGGTTTTGAGCGGCGCAGGAAGGGTATTTACTAAGGCACACGAAATTTCAGGAAAAAGGAGAAATGCGAAATGGAATATATCACATTGAACAATGGTCTTCAAATGCCGCAGCTGGGATTCGGGGTTTGGCAGGTGCCGGACGATGAGGCGACGGATGCGGTGCGAAAAGCGATCGAGTCGGGCTACCGGTCGATCGATACGGCGATGATCTACCAAAACGAAAAAGGCGTAGGGAAAGCGATCAAGGAAGCGGGCGTTCCGCGCGAAGAGCTGTTCATCACGACGAAAGTTTGGAACAGCGATCAGGGCTATGACGCTACACTTCGCGCTTATGAAGAAAGCCTCGAGCGCCTCGGCCTCGACTATGTCGATTTGTACCTGATCCACTGGCCGACGCCGGAGTTCGACCAATTCGTCGATACATACAAGGCGATGGAAAAACTGTACAACGACGGCCGCGTCAAGGCGATCGGCGTCTGCAACTTCGAGATCGAACACCTTCAGCGCCTGCTCGATGAATGCGACGTGGTCCCGGTGCTCAATCAAATCGAATGCCACCCGTACCTGGCACAGAATGAATTGAAGGAATTCTGCGCGAAGCACGACATTTTCATAGAAGCGTGGAGTCCGCTCGACCAGGGCGGCGAAGTCTTGTCGGATGAGACGGTGAAACGGATCGCCGAATCACACGGCAAATCGCCGGCACAAGTCGTATTGCGCTGGCACCTTCAGAACAACACGATCGTCATCCCGAAATCCGTCACGCCTTCCCGCATCGAAGAGAATTTCCAAGTATTCGATTTCGAGCTGTCGACAGATGAAATGGATGCAATCATCGAGTTGAATAAAGACCGCCGCAAAGGTTCGCACCCGAACGAAATGCACGTGCGGTAAAATTGGACAGGCTGCCGGAAGATTTTTCCGGCAGCCTGTTTTTCGTATGGAGGTAAATTGCGTGCGTGCCAGGCACGCACACAATTTACCAAAAGCCCTTTTAAAAGACGTCTCCCCTTTTTTCTGGCAAACTGAAGAGACCAACACAGAAGGAGTTCCTGCCATGAAACCGATCCTGCGGCCGCTCAGCACACTCTTGATGGGTGGGACCTATTTGGTGTCCATCTTTTTCCCATTCCCCTTTGCCACTATTCTTATCAGCCTGTTCGCCCTCATTGCGCTGCTGTCGTTTTTTCCATACTTGAAGACGGTGCCGAAAGTGCTGATCCTCGCCCTTACCGTCGGCGCACTGGCGATGGATTTGAGCGCCCAAGGCCTGCATGAATTCTTCATCGGCCTGCAGACGAATGCCAATGTTCTTGCGATCTTCATTTTCGTGCCGCTCCTTGCGATCCCGATACGCCAAGGCAATTACCTGACGTACATAGAAGTCATCTTTTCGTATTACATCAAGCGGACGGACGGGCTGTATTTATTCTCCACCTTGACCGCCGGCAGCATCGGCGGCGTCATGAACATCGGCTCGATCCCGATCCTCTACCAGCTGACCGATACGCCGTCGTTCGCGCCGTATACGATGCTGCGCGTCAAGGCGATGATCCGCGGGTTCGTCCTGGCATTCCTGTGGTCCCCTTATTTCATCTCGGTCGGCCTGGTGCTGGCGTATTTTGACGTCACGTGGCTGCAGCTGTTCCCGGTCGGCATCGTGCTGACGTTCCTCATCATGGGGAGCGGCTATCTGCTCGAACGCAGATCCGCTAAGCCGATTCCGCGGGACGCGCCGCTGCCGGATGCCTTGGAGCTGCACCGCGCGAAGCAGAAAGTCGCAGAACTTGCAGGGGTCATCGGCTTGATCACGGCGATCATCATGGTCAGCGAGAATTTGACCGGCCTGTCCGTCCTGACAATCATCCCGCTTGTCGCCATCATCATGTCGTTCGTCTGGTCGCTGTTTTTCTCGCCCCGCCAGCAGCTCCTCCGCAATTACCGAGCGTTCTTCGATGCGCGCGTTCCCGGCATGGGCAACGAATTGTCGCTGTTCATCATCGCCGGCGCATTTGGCACGGCGCTCCTGAACAACGGCGCGGACGAATGGATCGTCACCTTGCTCAATGCGTTGAACATCACGAACGTCCTGCTTTTGATTCCGTTGATGCTCGCACTTATGGTCATCCCGGCGCTGCTCGGGCTCCATCCGGTCATCACCGCAACGATTCTCGCCATCACGCTCAGCGATGCGCCGCTGTTTGCCGGCGACCATTTCTATTTGAGCCTCGGGCTGCTTTCGAGCTGGATGGCGACAACGCTCGTCTCGCCGTTTTCCGGCTTGAACCTGCTGCTTGCCGCGCTCAGCCGCAGGAGCCCGTTTGAGATCAGCTTGAAATACAACGCCGGTTTCGCCGCGATGCTGTGGGCGATGTGCTACGCGGCGATTGTGCTGTTGTACTTTTTCAGCCAATAAAAAAACTTATGCGGGCTTTTCATTCCATAAGAAAACCGCTGGCGGAATCGATTGATTCCGCCAGCGGTTTCTGTGTTTATTTCTTACATCGTAATCGGCTTCTGCATCGGCATGTTAATCTGCTTCAGCTTTTCCTTCTTTTTCTGTAATCCGAGCGCTTGGGTCATCGGACAATAGCGGGTGACGCCTTCTGCGACTTTCTGTGCGCCCATGAATGCCAAAAACATTTGGCCGCCAGTCGGCTCCTCCTTCGCCATCTTGGCAATCGACCATGCGAGCAGCGTCAAGCCCCCGGAAATGCGCATCATTGCATTGACCCTACCGATGTTCTTTTCCATCCTGTCTCCCCTCCTTTTTCCAAATCGTTACCTATACAGTTCCCTATTCCGAACCGGCTAAACCGCTGTGTCGCCCTCCATAAACCCGTCATTCTCCTGGAAAAAAGGTCTTCCTTTCCCCAAGTAATACTTCATGAACATGGCCCAGTCTCGGGGCGACGGATTATGAGCGTTCAGCCGTTCGCTATGAGCGTTCAACGCTAACTTTTGAGCATCCCCCACTTCCTCGGCCAAATAAAAACAGCAGCTTCAAAAAATAGAGAGCTGCTGTCATCAAATATTTTATTCAAATACAGGCGCTTTGCGCTTTTTTGTTGCCTGCTCATAGGCATAGGCCAGTTCGATCAGGCGGGGTTCGCTCCAGGCAAGGCCGCTGAACGTCACGCCGACCGGCATGCCTGTCCCTGTGTAGCCGCCCGGAACGGTAATCGACGGATAGCCCGCTTTTGCCGGCATGGCGGCGCCTCGGTTGTTCTGGAATAGGAGCGCGTCCAGATTATGCTCCGCCATCGCCGCGTCGATGCCTTTTTCTGCTGAAATCTTCAGGTCGGTCGCGCGGTGCAGCAGATACGTCGTATCCGCCGGGTCCTCGCTCATCATCTGCGTTTTCTCAAGTTCGGCCTGGCCGAATTTCATCCGGACTTCCGGATCCTCTTTGTTGAACTCGATGAGCTCCTCAAGCGACTTCACCGGAACGTCATCCGATAGGCCTTTCAAGTAGGCATTGATGCCGCGCTTGAACTCGTACCACAGCACATCCGAGTGGAATTCCTCAACCGGGATCGTCATTTCGACGATAACCGCACCGAGCGCTTCCATGTCTGCCATCGCCTGGTCCATGATGGCGCGTTCGTCCGGTTCGGCGTCATTCAAGAACGTCACATCGACGCCGATGCGGGCGCCTTTCAGGCCGTCCGCTTTCAGATGCGGGGTGTAATCAGCCAAAAATTTGCCTTCGCTTTTTTGTGTCGCCAAATCGCGTTCGTCAACACCCGTCAATGCGCTGAGCGTAATCGCCGCGTCCGCGACAGTGCGCGCCATCGGCCCCGGTGTATCCTGGCTTTCCGCGAGCGGAATGATGCCGGCGCGGCTGATCAGACCGACCGTCGGTTTGATGCCGACAATCGACGTGGAGCTTGCCGGACTCAAAATCGAACCCGAGGTTTCCGTGCCAATGCCGACCACTGCGAAGTTCGCTGCAATCGCAGCACCTGTACCGGAACTCGAGCCGCCGACACTGCCTGCCTCAAAGCGGTCGACGCCGTACGGATTGTGCACCTGTCCGCCAAGCCCGCTGTAGCCGCTCGGACCGTCCTTCGACATGAAATACGCCCATTCGCTCATGTTCACTTTGCCGAGGATGATGGCGCCTGCCTGGCGCAGCCGCGCGGCGATGAACGAATCATCCCGCGCGAAATTGTCTTTCAGCGCAATCGCCCCAGCTGTCGTCGGCATGTCGTCGGTCGTTTCGATATTGTCTTTCAATAGGACCGGGATGCCGTAAAGAGCCCCTTGCCCGTCCTGCCCGCGCATGCTATCCAGTTCTTCCGCAATCTTTAGCGCATCTGGATTGAGCGACAGCACCGAATTGATTTTCGGTCCGTTCTTATCGTACATTTCGATGCGGTCCAAAAACGCCTGAACAAGTTCAACTGATGTCAATTCGCCCGTTCCGAAAGCCTGCTGGATATCGTGGATGGTTGTTTCCTCTATTTCGAAAGTTGTTTTGTCCATGGGGTTCTCGCCTCTTCTTTCCAAAGGATTTCTAGCAGATGCGCATTGCGTGCGCCGCTATACTTTCAATTATATGAATTTATTTCGGGAATAGAAACAAAATGTTAAGGATAATTTTGAATACTACAGGATTATTCCTTTTTCCGGGGTGGGCTAAACACGTTTCATTCATCACAAATAAAAAAGCGCCTTTCGCTTTTCCGTTTTCACGGAGAGCGGAAGGCGCATGGACGAAGATCTTAACAGCTAAGAGATTTCACAAAGGCCGCGATTGGATCACCGGCCAAAAAAGATAAAGGTATGCCGCCATGACAACGATTGAAAAAACAGCTGTCCAGAGAACGTTCTCCAGAATATGCACTTTTCGTAATAAGGCGTTGATCAGAAGCAGCAAATTGGGCGACGCTCCGATAGCGGCAACAATCAGGAGGCTAATGAAAACTTCATTTCTCGGCTCTTGCCCCGCCCCTCCCCCTATGCCCATCGCACTGACAAAATACATGAATACATGGAAGAGAATAAGAGCAATGTTGAAAATTAAATACTGTAAAAAAGTCCTCAAATCTCCCTCCTTCTCTCCCTCTAACAACGCTTGACCAATTTTTTTACTAGGAGATAAATCTTTTTAAGTTAAAAATTCTACAAAATTCTGGAAATCCCTCTAACTGTAATCCTCTTTTTCTATCAATAAATAAAAATAGCCCGCTCCGATGGAAAAGTTCCATCAGACCGGGCTATCAAAATTTATTCCCCTTTTTCCAAATCCTCGAACTCCCGTGCAATCCGTTCCAATGCTTCCTGGATCAGCGGGCGCGGCGACGGCAGGCAAATGCGTTGGAACATCTCGCCTTCCTCGCCGAACATCTTGCCGTCTTCGAGGACGACGTTTGCCTTGTTGTAGATGCGGTCGTGGATCTCCTCAGCCGGAATGCCGTAGCCGCTGAAATCGAGCCACATGATGTAAGTACCTTCCGGAATATACGCTTTCACTTTCGGCATGTGCTCAGCCAGGAACTCGATCGTGAAGTCCATGGTGCCGTCGATGTATTCCTTCAGCTGCTCAAGCCATTCGTCTCCGTCGTTGTAGACGGAAATCAAAGCCGAGACGGTGAACGGCGACGGCAGCTGCATGCCCATCTCTGTCGCGAACGTGGTGCGCAGCTCTTCATCCGTAATAACAGCGTTCGTGCAATGAAGCCCCGCCAAGTTGAAGGTTTTATTGATCGCTGTGAACGTGATGATATTGCTCGTATCTTCGACCGCTTTTGCCATCGGCACGAATTCCTGCCCGATGCGCACCAAGTCGCCGTGGATTTCGTCCGCAACGATCAAGACATTATGGCGGCGGCAAATTTCCGCTAGTTTATTGAGCTCATCCGGCGTAAACACGCGGCCGCTCGGATTATGCGGGTGGCACAGGATAAACATCGTCGTATGTTCATCTTTCGCCTTTTCCTCGAAGTCCTCAAAGTTGATCGTGTAATGGTTGCTCTCGCCCAGCACGAGCGCGTTGTTGACGACTTTCCGGTCGTTGCCTTCGATCGCGCCGGTGAACGGCGGGTAGACCGGGCGCTGGATGATGATGCTGTCGCCAGGCTTCGTGAATGCCTTCACCGCGACATTCAACGCGTGCACCGTCCCCGGGCTGTAAACGATCTCCTCTTTTTTGACCTTCCAGCCATGGCGCTTGTCAAGCCAATGGATGATCGAATCGAAATATTCATCGGGGAACACCGAATAGCCGAAAATGCGGTGGTCGACCGTTTTATGTAGCGCCTCGATCAGCGGCTGCGGCACAGGCAAATCCATATCAGCCGTAAACAGCGGAATCGTCTCCTCGTCAAACCGGTCGGTAATGCCGAACTCCTTGATCAGCTCGCCGCCGTCCCATTTCAGCGAATACGTGCCTTTCCGGTTGACCGCTTCATCAAAATTGTATTTCATTGTCCATCATCCTTTCCTGATTCATATGGATATCGTAACGCATCCATTCCCTTCATACCCGGTTTCCTGCTCAGGACCACATCCCGCAGCAATAAATTCCCGGTTACGCCCGCGCCTTTTTGGAATAAAACCATTCCCACTATTTTCTTTGCGCGAACCGCTTAATCCTTCACAAAACGGGTACATTTTCCATAACAAGAATTTTCGCAAAGGAGGAAACCGCATGAACCACGTCATCGCTTTCATTATCAAGTTCGTCATGATCGCCGCTGTCCTGCTCATTATCCTTACGTGGATCTTCGACGTGCCGTTTGTCGACACCTTGCTCATCAGTCTGGCATTGACCGCCGTCTCCTACGTCATGGGCGATCTGCTGATTTTCCTGCATGCCGGAAAGCCTGAGGACCAATCGACGCGCAACAGCATCGCTTCGTTCGTCGATTTTGTCACAGCGTTTTTGCTCATTTGGCTGATCGGCCAGCTCCTGAGCGGCACGATGTCCGAAATGGTGGCACCTGCCCTGATCGCGGCGCTCGTCCTGACCGCCGGGGAATGGTTCTTCCACAAATACGTCGACTACAAAGTCATGGCCGGATACAACAATTACAAGACTGGGTGAATGGCACCCCTTCCGCAGACGAAACAGCCGGCTCCCTCTTGGGACCGGCTGTTTTGTTGTGCAAATTGTGTGCGTGCCAGGCACCGGATCTATTCCCCGAGCCGGGCCGCCGCCCGCCAGAAATGGTAGAGCACGCCGTCATACCACAGCAGCGCTTCGACTTTTTTCAGCACGAGGTCCAGTTCAGCGCCGGATTTCGCGGCGCGCATAAAGTATTCGTCGCGCCGGACTTTGCGGTGGTCCGCCATCGCTGCTGAAGCGCCGCCGAGTTCCTCGATCAGTCCCGGCAGCTGCTTGTCATCCAGGATGCGCTTCTCAGCCGATTCCAAGAGTGGCAGCCAGCGCTCGGCAAGCCCCGGATGGAGCCGGTCGGCGCCCCTTGCGGCCGGTTCGCTGAGCACTAACAGGAGCCGGTCGATATGGTCGAGCGTGTGCAGGATCTGGACGTGGCGGTTGAATACTTCCGGCGACATCGTCTCGATCTTTGCCAGGAACGTCCGCACCTGCATCGCCGCGTCGTGCAGACGGGAAATTCGGGCTTCGTCCGCTTCCTCGCCGGCGAGCATCGTGCGCGCCAAGCCGAACAGGTCCGCCAAAATCAGCTGGATGGTGCGGTGCGCGGCTTCGAGTGCGACTTCCGGAATGGCCGCCGCCCGTGCGTCCAAATAAAGCAGCAGCGGATCCCCTTTGTCCGGCACGAGCCACTCGAGTAGCCGGACGAACCACGGCAGCACCGCTGCAAATGCCAGCACCCCGAGCACGTTGAACAGCGTATGGAAAATCGCGATGCCGACTGCGGCGTCAAACGTACCGAAGAGCGCTGTGCTGATTGCGCGTGTCGCTCCGATCAATAGCGGCACTAGCAGCACCGCCAGGATCGCCGTGCCTAAATTAAACAGCACGTGCGTCAAGCCCGCCCGCTTCGCCGCTGTACCCGCACCGATTGCGGCGAGCACCGCCGTCAAAGTCGTGCCGATGTTCTGGCCGATGACCAAATAGACCGCCTGCTCAAAACCGATGACGCCCGAAAACAACGCCGTCAGCGTCGTCGCGACTGCCACCGAGGACGACTGCATGATGATCGTCATCACCGTGCCAATCGCAATCAGCATCAAGGGATTGGTCAGCCCTTCGAATGAAACTGCCTTCTGCAGGTCTGCCATCCCGGTCTGCAGCACACCGACGCCAAGGAACAGCAGGCCGAACCCGGCAACGGCTGTACCGTACGCGGACAACCGTTTTTTAAGCGCCACTTGCGCGAGAACGCCGAATCCGACGATCGGCAACGCCCACGCCAGCAGGTCCACCTTGAAGCCGATGAGCGACACCAGCCAGCCGGTGCTCGTGCTGCCGATATTCGCGCCCATGATCACCCCGATCGACTGGCGAAACGGCAGCAGGCCGGCGCTGACAAAACCGATCGTCAACAGCGTCACCGCGGTCGACGACTGGATGATTGCAGTGATCAGCGCGCCGGAAAAAATGGCGCGGCCGGTCCCGCCGGCGATGCGGTTCATCCAGTCTTTGATGAACTCGCCCGCCAGCTCCTTCAACGCCCCCGTCATCATCCCCATGCCGAGCACAAACAAGCCGATGCCGCCGATGAGCGCCGCCGCCATCTCCATCGCCCTTACCTCCCTGCCCTGGTCTTTCCTCTAGTGTAAGGGATAGGGAAGCGTTTGGAGTAGCTTTTGTTAGAAAATTCTTTCTATTATAATAAATGCAAAGAGAGCCGGTTTCTTCGCTTGGAAGAAGCCGGCTCTCATTTTTTATTCACCTTAAGATTGAACGCGTGCAAGGCATGGCCTTAAACCGCTGATCTCCCTTTCCGCACCGTCCGGATCCAGAAGCCGCCGTGGATGGTCTTCGAATCGTTGGCCACAACGAACGCCTGCGGTTCCAGCTCCTTGATCGTCTGGTACAATTTCAATTCGCGTTTTTTCGGCGTCAGGATCTGCAGCGAGCGGCGCTGGCCGCCGTGCCCATTCGTCTCCCAGTCCGTCACCCCGAACCCAAGCTCGCGCAATTGCTTCGACAAGCGATCCGAGTTGTCCGGCGACACGACCGTCGCGGTCACATAGCCGAGCGTCAACTTGTCTTCAATCATCGATCCCACGACGATGCCCGCTCCGAAGCCTGCAGCGTACGCGATCAAATTCTGAATCTGCGAGATGTTGTCGAGCACCAGGCCAAGGCCCAAGATATTGATGATGACTTCCAGCACGGAAAGCCCCGCAGCCAGATAGCGATACCCTTTCATCATCAAAATCATCCGGATCGTTGAGAGCGTCACATACACAATGCTGATCATGAAGATGATCACTACTAATACCATAGGATGTAAGTCCAATAGCGAAACCTTCTTTCTTAGTTGTATGTATTTTCCATTATTATATTTTTGATATGTACCTTTTCCCGTTGAGTTTGGAATTAAACATGGCGTTGAATTGAATGGAGGGTTCTTTTTGGTCTTGAGTGGCCTCTTTTTGACAAAATCGAAAGCGGTTTATTTCTATGAGCGGTTTTTTGGATTCTATGAGCGGTTAGAAGATTTCTATGAACGGATTTCGTATTCCTATGAGCGGTTATCCAGGTTCTATGAGCGGTTTCGGGCTGCCAATGATCACTCAACCGCTCGTCATGAGCGTTCGCCGACTCCCGATGAGCGTTCACCCCCTTCAGCACAAAAAAAGCCACCCGGCTCAAATGAGCGGATGGCAGCATACAAAATATATTTCTCTACAACACAATCAATAAAACCGGAATCGTCACGATGCTCGCAAACGTGTTGACGAACATCGCGCTCGACACCATATCAGGGTTCATTCCAAATTTAATGGCGAGTAAAGTCGTCGTCGCGGCAGTCGGAGTCGCAGCCGCCACCAGCAGCACTTTCGCTTCCAGCGCATCAGCCGGATACAAGAGCAGCAGCAAGCCAAAAGCGAGCAGCGGAAATACGGTTAATTTCAATAGCGTTGCCGTCCAGATAAAACGCAGCACGTTCTGCAACCGGATCGACGCGAGCGTAATGCCAAGCAGCGTCAGCATCGTCGGGATCGACGCCTGCCCCAAAAGCCCTGTCGCATTCTCAACCGCCGACGGCAGCGGCACTTCCAGAACCTTCAACACCAACGCGAGCAAAATGGCAATAAACCCGGGCATCCGCAGCACTTGGAACAAGATGTCCTTTTTCGGCATCTCGTGGTGGTTCGAAGCATAAAACACTCCCGCCGAATTCATCAAAAGCGATTGCATGACCAAATAGATAATGCCAATCGCCACACCTTCCTCGCCAAACGCAAACAAGATGATGGGCAGCCCGTAGTTTCCGGCGTTCGGGAAACCGCTCGCGAGCATCAGCGTATTCTGGTAGACCTTGTCCCAAGCGAACAATTTCCCCGCCGCAAAGACAAACACCGCAAACAACAGAAACAAGCCGAATGAAAACAGCACGATCCGGCCGAGATCTGCCATGTCCATCTCCGAGGTAGAAACTGAATAAAAGAACAGCGCAGGGCTGAAAACATAAATTGATAAATCAGAGACCGACTTGGAGTCGATCAGCATGTATTTGCCGACAACAAATCCGACACCCAACAAAAGGAATACCGGCAAGACCACATTTAAAATTTCCGCAATGACCATGAAGCTTCACATCCGATGAAAGAATAGGAAAACAGACACTTTTCCTTATCCGTTCATTTTACGGAACTCCGGGTGAAAAAACTAGATGAAGAGGAGAAATGAGAACACATCTTCTCCCTTCTTACTAGATAGACCAGCCGTTTCCATAAGCCTTTTCATTAAAATACATATTTTTTATTAAAAGGATCTAAGTTGTTTGCTTTTACGGTTAATTAAAGATTTTTAGAGGATGGATTCGCGAGTTAGTAACAACTCTTCCATTCTAAAAACTTCGTTTGCATGCCGGATTCTACGCCCTAGCCCTTTTGGTTCTATTTGACGAATAAAGTGAATCCCTATTCGAATTTCTCCTTTTCTTAACGATTGCCCTCAAGTCGAAATTCTTATAAAAATGCCCTTCAATGACCCTTTTTCCTGCTCCAGTTCTATTCAAAATATCTTCTATTCCGGAAGCAATCGCTCCCTTTACGATAAATGTACTTTAAATTAAATTTTTCTCAAAATTAAAACTGCCACCTTCAATTTTAATGGAAGATGGCAGTTCATTTAGAATTCAATTGACTTTTTTCACATCAGTTTTATTTGAATCAGAAAACTCTTCGGTATCCTGATTTTTAATTGCACGTTCCTGTAGTTCTTCGCGATGCCTTTTAGACATCTCCTCACCACGTGAGCTGGCTTTTGCTAAAGAGAAAATGATAGTTAAAAAAATTGTAATGCTGCTCAAAATAATAGCCCACATTTTCAACGCCTCATTATAAGAGATTTTTCGTAAGCTCCTCCAATTAAAAGTAGATATTAAGCGAGGATTACACTTCTATAATAACATATTACAATAAGTTTTTCTCACTCTGGTGTGAAAAGGATAGAATTTACAATATTTGTTTATACAACAAATTCACAAGAATTATTTGACGATTTCAGAGGAATCAATTGAAACTTTTAGAAACGCTTCACTAGTTAAACATAAAACAAAAAAGCCAACCATCTATCTTGAAATTTGAATAGTGAGGTCTATTCAAATTTCAAAGACGGCTGCTTTTTTATAGATTTTTCGCTTTGGAATCGATTTAAAGAATTTCTGTGCCATACTTATAAACTATTTCTTTAATACCCCAATCACTTTTCCGTTGATCCGCACATCTTCACTCCGCATCAAGATCGGCTCAAACGCCGGGTTCTCGGATAGCAGTAGGATCTCATTGCCCATCGCCATGTACTTTTTCATGGTCGCTTCCTCGTCGATCACCGCTATGACGATGTCGCCGTTTGTTGCCGTGTTCTGCTGGCTGACGATGACGATGTCGCCTTTATCAATCCCGGCGCCGGTCATACTGTCGCCGGTCATACTGTCGCCGGTGACCGTCAGCGAAAAGGTCTCGCGCGGAGAAATCACCCAATCGCGCGGCAAATAATAAAATGTCTCAAATGATTCAGAAGCGAGTTCCGGAATGCCGGCAGCGACATTGCCGATCAGCGGCACCGCCGTTTTCTCATGCACCTGCAGCTGGACGTCTTGCCCCGCTTCGTTCACTTCTATGTTTTCCGGGGAATCTGCATCCACAGCATAGTCAAAGTCCCGGCCCATCCGCAAGTTCTTGTAGCGCCGGCGGTTTTTTGTCTCCGGCAGAAACTGCGGCCGGCATTTGGGCAAGTCCTGCACTTCTTCGCCGTTACGGTCGATGATTTTCACTTGGAGCCCGTCCGTCGCAATACCGTAATATACCCGGCTGTCTGCTTCCATATAGGATTTCAACTGGACAAGTGCGTCGTCGATTCCGCTGCCGAAGCGCTTCACTTCCGCAAGAATATAAGGCCGCGCTTCCCCACCGGAATAAACCATCACCGCGATGTCGCAATAGCCCCTCTTCGAGAACTGCTGCACCCCGAATTCCAGTTCCAGCAATTCATATGGATAGCCGTATGTCTCGCGCAATTCCCGGACGAGCCATTGGCGGATGACCTCCTCTTTAGAATGCAGGTCGACGAGCTGGTCGGTTAATTGGTAATCCGTCATCGGAATCGACTCGAACGGCCGAAGCGATGCGTCTTTTTTCATCCGCAGATGCCGGCGGTTGATCTCTTTGATGAACTTAGAAGGCTTTTTAACAGAACTCATATACAGGAGCTCATTTGCCCGAGTCATGCCGACATACAACAGACGCCGTTCATCCGAATCGAGCGACTCCTGGTCCTCTGCGTCCGCGTAACGTTCCTGCGGGATCAGCCCGCTGTTCAAATCGATCAGGAAAATCACTTTAAATTCCAGCCCTTTGATCGAGTGCATCGTCACGAGCTTCACGCGGTCAGTTTCAAAATCCGGTTCACTCCCTTGCAGGATATCACTCGGAATCCCGGCCGCTTCCAACCCCTGCGCCGCGCTTTCGATATGCCGGTTCTCCCGTGCCACCACACAAATGTCCGATAACGAATAATCCCCCTGCAACACCTCGATTTCATCAATCAAAAACTCCAGCTGCTGCTGGGGCGTCGAGAAGAACCGGTAAATCGGCGGATGGCCGTGCCGGTCGATCAATGCCGGTTTGACGAAATCGACATTCGAGCGGATGCTTTCGTCCGCTTCGATCAAGTGAAATGCAGCCGTCGATATTTCTGTCGTTGTCCGGTAGTTCTTGCTGAGCGCACGGGATTTCCCGCTCATGTCAAAGCCGATGGTCGTATAAGGCCGCCCTTTTCCGAGCCATGACTGCGAATAAATGCTTTGGGTATTGTCCGCCACGAACATCAGCGAAGAATGGCGCTTCTCTCTGTACAGCTCTTTCAGGAACTGCAGCTGGACCAGCGTCAAATCCTGGCTTTCATCAATGATGATATGGGTATAGGCGTCGGGCTTGCTGCGCTGGACTTCTTCCAACGCATACAAATTCATCTTCTTGAACGTCGTCAGTCCGTCCTTCTCGAGCAGTTCGTTAAAATGCTGTGCCACTTCAAAAATCGCTTCCCGCAGCCGGGAGTTCTTCATGAGCTTCTGCGGCGTGCCGTCTTGTCCTGAAGAACGGCCTATGCGGTCCGCAGATTGATACGTTTCGACATGCTTGATCGCACATGCCAACAGCCACTCCGCCTCATCGAGGAGGAACTTGCTGTTTTTCGGCGACAGCACTTTCACATCCGGATGGGATTTCTGCACGTGATGGATGGCCAAAATCATCGTTTTGTTCTTTTGTTCAGGCGATGCAAACTCCAGCTTTTTCCCGGTCCGCTTTTGATAGCGCATAAACGCTTTGTACATCAAGCTGTCGATCGTCACGATCTCCGCTTCCGCATCCGACGTAAACAGACGGGCAGCTGCAGCCTCTTCCGCCTCTGCCAGCCGCGCATATTGATGCTTTATGTAATGGAGCAATGTCTTGTTATACGTCACCATTAAAATCCGGTCATCATCCTCGTGGCAATAATGATCCAACAGAAAATGGATCCGGCGGATCGCCACTGTCGTCTTGCCAGATCCGGCCACACCTTTTACCAGCATTGGGCCTGTCGGTTCTAATTCAACAATCCGCCGCTGCTCCACATTCAGCTTCATTTCTCTCACTCCCCACAATTTACAGGTTCTACCTTAATTCTATGAATATTGGCACAAAATAGCAAGTGAGCATTTATTCTAAAAACATTCGTTTTATGAGTTTATGATATCAGATTTTTAATAAATTAATAGAATATTTAGAATTTTAATTGACTCTCTTTTACAACAGGTAGATACTATAGGTGATTACATAGAACACCCGGGTAGCCTTCACTCTCCATCAGAATCAATACAATATAAAAACTTGCTGAACAATTTTCTTAAACGCTTCACAATTAAGGCCCAGCGCATATTTTCAAGTCTAATCGATTTTGTTCAAAGCGCCTTTTTATCATTCACTTCAACTTGACAGGAGGTCTGCCCTTTCACTTCACTTCCGTTTTGATGGATTCCAATAGCAGCGGCAAGGCATGGAAGAATCTTTCAGAAAGGTGAAATCCGATGAAACAATTTAAAAGAGCAGCGGCTGCTTTTTTCATCTGCCTTGGCTTGGCGGCAAGTGCATTTCCGGTGAATAGCCTGGCACATAATAACGGCGACGGTTCTCCCCCTCATTCTGTGAGGGGCGTTTCGTGTGAGTTTTTGACGGGTTACGGACAAACCGGCGTAAAAGCTTTCCCGCCAAATCATGTAACTGCCTGGTGGGGATTGAAGGACGATGTCGTTCGGTGGACGCCGGTTCTCTACCGGCAACAAGGCGATCAATTCATCAAGTGGCAAGCGCCGCAAATTGCGCCTGCTTACGCTTATGTACATTCTAACGGCTTCTATCAAGGCATCAATCCAGGCTGGCGGAGTTCAACAGGCCATGGCCAATATTTATTTTTTGCGTTTCCCGGCCTTCCGTCAGGCACGTATACAGTACTGAACATTATCCAATGGGACAGCAACGGCCATCTGCATATGACCTGGGCGCCGAATTCCTGTGCAATTTAAAATATCTGTTCCATGAAAGTGAATACTGAAAAGTGCATTGCTTGCACAACGGCTCGTTAACTATGAGTTGCTAGGAGACGGTTACAATGTTCGCAAAATTACTAAAGCTTTTATTGGCTGGGATCGTGGCGATTTTGGTGCCCGACGACAATCCGATTCCTCCGCCTTGGTACACAGAAGCCGAAGAAGTAGTTTCTAGTCCTTCTCAATTCTTCGGCCCTTCATCCGCCGTAGCGGCTGCCGTCCGACCAAGCTACAATAGCGGTCTGCCGCCAAATTTCACCATGCATGAATATCTTGTGCATCTTGTTTATGAAATGGATGCGTTCTGGTCGCCGATCATGGTGCAAGGCGGCTATCAGGACCCCGCCGTCACCTATTCTTTTCCGGCACTCGGCGAACCTATCCGCACAAAGTGCACCGTGCCGGATGCGTTACTAAAACCTGCACAAGCTTTCTACTGCCAAGTGGACGACCAGATTGTTGTAACTTTGGAGATGGCCAAGCAGCTGTGGGAAGGGACGCTGAGAAGCAATAACGATCCACCACTCCAATACAGCGCGGGCGATTTTTCCGTCGCTGTCGTCATAGCGCACGAGTTTGCCCATAACTTGCAGACGGAAATCGGCTGGATTGACCATACCGGCTATAAAACGACTTCAAGAAGCATTGAATTGAATGCCGATTGTTTGTCAGGGGTTTGGGCAAACTCTGCTTATACCAAGAACCGCCTTGATTCCGACGACATTCAGGAAGCTATGAGAACCCTTGCCGATGTTGGCCAGGATATGACAGCCCCCGAACCGTCGCACGGTTCCCCGAAAGAGCGGACTGATGCGTTCATGTTGGGCTATAATTCTGGATTGGCTCCTAGCTGTGACCATTACTTGAAGGCCGTGTATTGAGACAACCTTGCTCCAGATGCAGCAGGCCAATGTAAAAGCCGCCAGCAGTGCTGGCGGCTTGCGTGTTTTAATTCCCGGCGTAGCCGTTTGCATATGAGGTACAGCCTGCCATCGTTCCTTGGGTATACCCTGTCGTAAAGGCAGCATACCGCTGGGACGGCGTTCCTCGATGCACCGTAGGAAGTTTTGAATAGTCACCGACGTCATGCAATGTTCTCATGGCTTCATATAAATCGTTGCCTTCCAATTGATTGCGCTGAGCCATCGATTTGGTCCATACGCCCGTCAGACAGTCCGCAAGCAGTTCCTTGGTTCTGAGAAGGGTAATATCGTTTCTAAAATACGTTTCCACGGCATGGCTGAACTCATGCGCAACCAAGATGGCGGCGGAAAAATCACCGGCCGGATAAGGCTGGGATGGATCATTGTTGCGTTTGTACGTGCCTTCCCAATACATGGTAGCAAGCACCTGAGGTACGATAACCCGGCTTAGATAGGGGCAGAAAATAGCCGTCATGTCATCGGTTGAAGTGTAAGGGTCGCATAAAACCAGCCCCATCGACTCGCCACGCATCGGGAAATAGAATTCCGCATCTGGCGGCGGGAATATTCCGTTCCGGTCATTTATAACTTTAATCCAATAGTTTTCAACGTCCTGAGCCACATGTGAGAGATATGCACCCAGCGTAGGCATCTCTACTGCCCATACAGTATTCGGATGCACGACTGATACAGATTCTGGAGAAACTTTTTGTTCACTTCCAGAGGCGGCATTTGCGGGTGCACCGCTCCAATTGATTAGCATAAGCGGAATCAAAAGAAGGACAATCATCTTGCGAAACCTGATCTTCATCACGAGCCTCTCCTTAAGTCCGGACAACTCCCATCCGGTTAATGGAAAACCTATCGCCAGCTCCTGAATGATGACTGCTAAACCTTAGCTGCCTGTTGCGCCTGTTTTGAGCACTGCCCCTCCTCTCCAGAAACCTTTTTCTTTTCCTATTTCTCTTGTATGAACAGCCTTTGGCCGTCTATGTATGTCCGGTTCTACAAACTCATTTTATCATATATATGATAAAATGATATAAAATTATCATAATATTCAGAATAAAGAATGGGTAATGGATTTCCAGATTTATATAGCTGATATCCACCCTTTGTCATTTGGCGTTCTCCCAGTACAGACAGAGCCATTTTGTACGAATGGAATAAACATATCCAAGAAAGGAGGCACCACCATGAAAAAGAACATCCTGATCTACGGCGTCGGGCCGTTCGGCAGCCTGTTCGCTGAGCGCCTCGCTGAAGCCGGGCACAGCGTTTCCCTACTCGACCATGGGGAGCGGCAGGAGGAATTGAAGGCGTACGGCGTCGTCACGGAAAACACGAAGACTGGAATGCAGACGGTCACCCGCCTTCCTGTGGTGGACCGCCTCGAGGAAGACGCCGCGTACGATCTCGTCATCCTGCCGGTGCGCAAAAACCTGATTTCCGGCATCCTGCCCATACTCGCCGCCAACAAACGCGTGCCGACGTTTCTGTTCATGATGAACAATGCGGCCGGGCAGGAGGAATTGGTAAATGCCCTCGGCAAGGAGCGTGTCATGTCTGGGTTTCCGCTCCCGGGCGGCTTCAAGAAAGGGCACGTTATGCACATGCTGCCGGTCGATGGCAAAAAGCCGATGGCGCTGCCGATCGGCGAACCGGACGGCAGCGTGACGGCCCGGACCCGTGAAGTAGCAGCCATATTGGATTCGATGCGCGGCTACCGGGCAGAGATCCAGACGGATATCGATGACTGGCTGAAAACCCACGTCGCGCTGCTTGTCCCGACGCTTGCGCCGGCTGTCTATGCCTGCGATACGGACCTTGAGCGCTTTGCCGCAACACGGGACGCGCATGTCCTGATGAAGCGCGCGCTTCACGAAGCATTCACGGCCATCCAGAACGTTGGCGTCCCGATCACGCCGCCCGGGCTCCAGGCGATCGACCGGATTCCGGAGCCGCTCTTTGTGCTGGCGCTAGCCAAAATGGCGAAAAGCGCCACATTTGAGAATGTCCTGGGCCACCTCGATACCGTGCCGGACGAAGTAAAGCATTTGACCGACGAATTTTATGCGCTGATCCGGCCCGGGCACACGCCGACGCCGGCAATCGACCAGCTCGCCGCATACACTTACGGCCAAAAGGAACCGCTGCCTCCGGGGTCGAAAAGCATCCCGCTCCGCTGGGGCTCCGTATACGGCGCCGCAATCGGCGCCGCTGTCCTGGCCGCACTCGTAGTGCTAGCCAGCAAAAAACGTTCACGTCAATAAACCCAAAAAGGCAGCCGGCTCTTTCGTAAAAAGAGCCGGCTGCCTTCATTTGCTATACAATTTTATTTTAGTTAAGGAATAAAATGTCATCCCCTCTATCAGTAGATTGATTGATCATCCCACCAAATATCCCGGAAAATAAAAAAGCGCTCCCGATTGGAGCTGCCCCGTTATGTTATTCCTCTTCCAATAGATCTTCAGCTGAGCCGATTTCCTCAAGGCTTCCTGCTTCGCGCAATGCCTGTACGAATTCTTCCTGGCTCTTGTAGAAAATCACTTGGTTGTTTCGTGTGCGTGTGTCCATTGTGTTCGCTTGAATTGTGTTGTTCATGTTCTTCCCTCCAAAATCAATTTCTTTTCTGTCTTGCTCCGCGCACGGGCTGAGCATTCCTTTGGCGTCTATCCGCCAACGGTCTGCACATCTCTTATGCGCTGTTTCTATTGCCATTATTCCCCTAAAATCCGCAGGTAAACCCCTCTGCCTTTTATATTCCAACTTTAACAGCATAATTCTTACAAGTCAAAATATTCTTTCAAGTTAGAAAATGAAAATTCGTAATTCTTGCAGACGCGGAATGGGTTTCTTCCAGCTCTAAATTATAGAGAATAATAATACTTAAGCACCAAAACATATTATACAAAATTTTTCTACATAAGATTAATTCCGCGTATCTGGGGGAAGACATTTTATACAACCTATTTTCGAAAGGAAGAGAATTCCCATGGCTGCCTCAATGGAAGACAACGATCTGACAGCTGCCCTCGCCGCAATAAACGCCGAATGCGAACACCCTTACCACATCAAGAAGAAAGTCATGGAAACCATGCTGTATACAATCTATATCATTTCCACGAAGGAAGAAGGAAAGTTTTCTGACAGGGTCTTGCTGATCAACCATCCTCCAGCGGAGGAACCCTCCTCCTGTTTGATGCCAGTCGAGCTTCAGGAAAGCGAAACCATGAACGAAAAGATGAAAAAGATAGTGGCCGCCTTGCACAGCGAGTTTGCCCTTTAGTTTACACAATAACAAAGAATCCATTCCCGTAAATTTCGGGAATGGATTCTTTCGTTTGTTCTATTTACTGTTCAACAAGGCATATTCGTACGGAACCCATATTTACGTATCCAAGAAATTCTTCCCCACCAGTTCATCCGAATGGAAAATGAATTCAGCCGCCAGCTTGACGGTGTTTTCCAAATCATCCATATCGACGATTTCCACCGGCGAATGCGTATAGCGCGATGGAATGGAAACCACACCGGAAGAGACGCCGGTACCTGTCATATGGATCGCGCCGGCATCGGTGCCGATGCCCATAAAGACTTCCATCTGATGCGGAATGTTCCGTTCCTCCGCTACTTTCTCAAGCAGCCCCGTCACAAGCGGGTGGGCAATCAAGGACTTGTCAGCAATCTTGATGCACGGGCCGCCGCCGAGCATGCGCGTCCCGGTCATCAGTACGTCGTACGTGTCACTTGTCGGCGTCGTATCAATCGCGAGCGCAAAATCCGGCTGGATGGAGGGCGACAACACCGACGCTCCCCGAAGACCCACTTCTTCCTGAACGGTGAAAACGCAGTAGACGTCACCATGGGTCCGCTCCGGATTGCCTTTCAGTTCCTGGATGAGCTGGATCAACACCGCACAACCTGCCCGGTCATCCAGTGCTTTCCCGACGACGCGGTTGCGCTTTTGGTCACCGATCAGTTTCAATCCGCTGCCGTAAGAGATTGGCTGTCCGACTTTCACACCCATCTCCCGTACTTCCTCCGCGCTTGTCGCGCCGATGTCGATATAAAGTTCCCGGTGAGAATCGATGCGCTTCGGGTCGTCCCATTTCACGTAATGCATGGAAAGCGTCCCAATCACACCTTCCACATACCCTTCGGTCCCTTTGATCGTCACCGGCTGCGCCAGCAGGATGCGGTCATCGAACCCGCCGAGCTTCTCGAACCGGAGCGTGCCGTTCGGCTCGATCTTTTTGACGAGCAGCCCAATTTCATCTGCATGCGCTGCCAATAAAACCGACGGCATTTTTGGATCGGTGGCGTTAATTTTGACAATCAAGTTGCCCAGGGCATCCACTTGCACCTCATCCGCTCCGTCTTTCACCTTATCCCGGATAAATCGCTGGACATCCTGTTCGAATCCGCTCGGTCCCACCAGTTCACATAGTTCCTTTAATAGTTGATACACAGAATCACTCCAGGTCATTGATTTGATAGGTAAACATCCGTCAGCAAATCGTTGCTCATCGGATGCGGCACGAAGTCCTCCACGTAATCCATCTGCGCGAGAGGCGGCGTTGTATACGCGAGCATCAGCCACGGCGCATCTTTCTGGAACAGCTGCTGCGCCTGCTTGTAAAGCTCGATGCGCTTGTCCTGATCGATCGTCTCGCGCGCTTCCGTAATCAATGCGGTGAATTCATCGCTCTTATAGAACGCGATATTTTGCGCCGGAACGGTGGCATTCGTCTGGCTGAGGTTCGGATACAGGAAGTTGTCCGGATCCGCCATAACGCCGGTCCAGCCGTAAAGCGCCATTTCGTGCGCCCCTGCTTTCGTGTCCTCCAGGTATGTCGCCCATTCCATCGAGACGATTTCCGCTTCGATGCCGACTTTCGCAAGATCCGACTGGATCGCTTCCGCTATCTTCATCGGCTCCGGCATATACGGGCGCGGGTTGCTCATCGTATGCAATTTCGTCTTGAACCCGTTTTCAAACCCGGCTTCTTTCAAAAGCTTTTTCGCTTCTTCGACATTGTAGTCGTATTTCTCCAAGGAATCGTCATGGCTCCAGAGCGACGGCGGCAGCGGGCTCGTGGCCGGGTCGGCCAGGCCGTTATAGAACGCATCGACTATGTTCTCCTTGTTGACGGCCATGTTGATCGCCTGGCGCACCAATGGGTTGTCGAACGGCGCTTTTTCCGTGTTGAACGCCATATAGCCGATATTGAAACTTGGGCGCTTCAGCAATTCCAGCCCGTCCGTGTCTTCCACAATGCTCGTATCGGTAGCGTTCATGCCATCGAGCAAGTCGATTTCCCCGGTCTGCAGGGCATTGAGGCGCGCTGTATTTTCCGGAATCACTTGGAAGATGACCTTGTCCAGATACGGCTTCCCTTCCATCCAGTACTCCGGATTTTTCGCGAGTGTGATCGTGTTGTTGCGGCTCCATTCCTCGAACATGAACGGACCCGTCCCCACCGGGTTTTCATTCAGCGTGTCTCCGTATTTCTCGATCGCTGCCGGGCTCGCGATGCCGAACATCGAAATCGCCAAATAGCTCAAGAACGGCGCCGTCTTGCGCTTCAGCTTGATTTCCAGTTCATGGTCGCCGGTCGCTTTCACGTGCTCAATCAAATGGTTTTCGTCCCCTTTGAATCCGCCGTAAAGGAACGGGTAGTACGGGAAATCCCCTTGGTGGTACGGGTTTTCCGGATCCATCCAGCGGTCGAAGTTGAAGACGACCGCTTCTGCGTTGAAATCGGTGCCGTCGTGGAACTTCACGCCTTCGCGCAGCTTGAACGTCCACGTCAGCCCATCTTCACTCGAACTGTATTCAGTCGCCAGTTTCGGCTGCAGTTCCAGGTTCTGGTCGTATTCCAGTAAGGTCTCAAAAATATTGTGCGTCACCCGGATCGATTCGCCGTCCGTCACATTGATCGGATCGAGCCCGACCGAGTCGGCGCCGCGGCCGTAGACGAGCGTGCCGCCTTGCTTGTCGCCTTCCGAAGCTTTGCCCCCTTCACCGGTGGTAGCTTCGTTGTTGCCAGAACATGCGGCCAGCAATAAAACAAGAACCAATGCCAAAATAAATCCAAAACGCGCTCTTTTCTTCATCTCTCGTTCCTCCTCTTTCGTATGCAATTCTTGGGTTGAGAACGGTGCAGCTGGCGCAGGGTGAACCGATGATTTCTTTCATATCCCTGCAAAACCAGATTTTCTTCTATGTACGTACTCGCCTCCCTCTCTTGAACAAAAGAACATGAAATTATTGAAAGTGCTTTCATAACGAAAGCATTACATCATTTCTAATTTCCTTTCGTTTTACGAATAATCCTAGTTTATTTCTTATGGGTCCCTATGTCAACGTAAATTTTAAAGATTCTGTTAATAAAAACACTTTTTTGAGGTGGCTGGCACTTGCCATATTCAAGTGGAGACAGGCTGGCCTTCCTCCGCACCAAAAAAGGTTGTCCTGTTGCCGCTATCTTTCGGCATTCAGGACAACCTTTTTTAATTTGTGGATAAATTGGACGGCACTTGGACATAATAAAAACTTCAAGCTAGCAAGCGCAAACTTTTTTCACTTCCCGCAGCACTTCTTGAACTTCTTGCCGCTCCCGCATGGGCATGGATCATTTCTTCCAGCAATCATCTTCTCTCCTTGAGCAGCAGGGACAAGCATCGGCATCGCCTGCCCGCGCCCGGAGATTTCCGAAGGTGCATGCCCCCGGTTCGCCCACAAGCGATGGTTGTTTGAGAACTGGACCGCCTGCTGCACGATTTTATTAAGCTCCTTCTCGCCTTCGAGGTCAATATGCGAAAGCAGGGTGACAAAAGATTTATTGAACGAAGGGTCAAACTGCAGATTCTGCGCAAACATCCGGATGGCTCCGTCAACGCCAAGCGGATGCAATTTCGGGAAATACGGCGCCAGCACTTTTCGCAGCCCGTTATAGGCAGCTGACCGTTCCACGTAGCGGTCGTCCGCATACTTCAGCAGTTCTTCCTTTGACGGCGCATACCATTCCTTGCCGTCCTGCTCTTGTTGAATCGCTTCAACCTTGCCTTCTTCGATCAGCCAGGAATGTGCAAAATCGGAGCCTTCCTTTTCGGCATATGATTCTTGCATCGCTACCGGCCATTTATTACCGTAAACGATCCCATAGGCGGGCCCAAGCTCCAGGTACATCTTCGGGTTCTGCCGGTTGAAGATGCTGATGACTTCCTGCACCGGAACCACACCGTACAAGTTCGTGCAGGCACGGACATACTTCCAGAAAAGCTCAGCATCAAAGCCTTCCGGCAGCGTATGAACATCTGTCGTTTCTTCCTGTATATAGTACTTATCCGTAACGATCTCGTGGTTCACATGGTGAATCTTGTCCCATTCCGTCTTCTTGATCTTGTGATATTTCAACGCCCCGTTGATGCGTTTCCGGTCGTACGGCCTGAAGAACTGCTCCCGGCTCCAGAACAGCATATGTTCGTGGTCCGGGTGCGACTCATTCGCCAGCACTTCCAGCAAGTGCTCAAATCCAGGCACCCCGCCTGCGTCTTCCGGCGGTGCATCGCCCGCTCCGTCCAGCAGGGTCGGGTAGCCGAAATGATAATCGTCGACCACTCTCTCGAGCCGGATCTCGAACTGCCAATTGTCGCCGAGATCATACGTATACGACAGCTTGCCATACTTCTCTAGGTACTCATCGATCTTGATCGACTGCGGCTTGCGTACCTTCAGCCCATCGCCTTTTTTATTCTTCTTCGCCCGTTCGTACGCTTCCGGTTCGTTGGTGACCAATAAATTCTCTTCCGGCAGACGGAACTCATGGAGATGAACAGGCATATCCAAGTACGCGCTCCTGAAATTCGTCACCCCTTGGATAATGGCATGCAGCCGCTGGAATGTCCCCCCGCCGGCACCACGACTCGCCGCCATACCGGAGACTTCAACCCGATCAATTCAATATTCAAGATATACGCCTTCATCGACTCATCCATTCTTTTTCTTTTTAGCTTAACATATGGACTGGCGGCAGTTATATGGGAGAATGTCCGTTTTTGCCGATTGCTTTTGGACAGTTGACTCGGATCATTTGTTGAACGCTCATCATTGTGAGTTGAACGCTCATAACTCTTTGTTGAACGCTCATCGCCAGAAGCTGAACGCTCATAACCAGTAAGCGAACGCTCATAGAACTGCCCGAACCGCTCATAGAAACCCTTCATCCCATAAAATTCGAAAACACCAAAAAACCTGCCTTTCCTCAAAGCAGGTTTTTCCCTTTAATCTATGCACTCCTCTTCATCCCGATGTCTACTTCTCCCCCTTCTCACTCTCCTCCAACACTTTCTTGAGCGCCAAATAAAGGCCGAGCGAGTCCCCGTCGAACTCCTCGATCTTGCGCCGAAGCACTTCGATGGCAGCATGTTCATGTGGGGCAATGACAATTGCTCCCTTGGTTTTGTACAAGAGGCGATCCGCCGATGCCGGGTCATGAAAAGCGATGCCGAATACCCACTCCCCTAACGCGATCTTTTCTGTCGGCGGAAGGCTGAAGCGCTCTCCTGTCACTTCATCCTGGAGCCAGAATCCTTCCGCATCCACATCGACCACCTTTCCCAATAGCCAAAATGGATGCATCCACGCCTCGAGAATCTTCCTGACTTGTGTACGCGGCTGCTGGGCAAGCTCCCGCTGCAAAAAAGCCTGCCACTTCTCCAGGTTATCCATATAGATATACGTATCAAATGATAAGGTATCGATCGTTTGATGCGGCAGCATATCGAGCAATGGCGGAAACCAGACCTCCACCCGGTCCATCATCTCCCTGAAATTCCGGCGCTCCATGCCTTTGTTCATGAAGCGCTCCCGGACAGCATCGATTTCATGATCCACTATGCTTTGAAGCTCTTCGGTCCCTTCTTTCCCGTGGCATTTCTTGTACTTCTTGCCGCTGCCGCATGGGCATGGATCGTTTCGGGCAACCATGGGGGAACACCGCCTTCGAGAAGAATTTGTTAGATTAAGTTGCTCCAAAATCCTCAATAATATATATAGCAATTGATAAAAAAGTCATTCCACTAGCAATAAGTTACCTTATACATTCTCTAGTAATCTCTATTTCTCCTCTTCTACGCATGACATTTCAAATTCCACAAATAAAAAGAGTCAAGGACTACCGCATAACCGGATGTCCTCGACCGTCTTCGTGTATAATGCATCCTAACTCTACGACGGAAGCGGTTCTCCCCCCTGGTGGTATCCGCCAGCTTTAACTCGGTACCCTGGCAGATACGCCACCCCAACACCATCACAAACCCTCCGGTAAACCTCCGGATTCCAAACCTTGCTCCCCACGCATTGCCGGAAGCTCGTGTTCAAAGCAAACTGCTTTTTGTATAAATAAAGCCCCTCTTTCGGGGTCGCGCCGCCCAGGTGGATCCGTTCAAAGCCGTGCGTTTTCCCCCACAACGTCAGGCCATATTGCATGACGTGAGCGGGCGACAGCGTTTCGAATTCCGGGAGCGTCAGCGACAGGTGGCAGCAGATTTCGTTTTCATCGATAAAGCTCAGGCTCATGCCGATGGTGATGTGCTTGTACGTCGCTTCCACTACGACCAAATTGCCGCCGAGCGATTCCATGCATTTATTGAAATAGGGTCCGTCGAGATCCGTCGGCCTGATGCTATCCGCGTGTTTCGACAAGGCGAGGTAGAACCGCTTGAACTTTTCGAACTGCGCCGGTTCGGTGCTGACCGAATACTCGACGCCTGCGCACAGGCCGCTCCGGATCATCGATTTGAACGGCTCGGAGAATTCCACGTGCTCCGGGCTTTTGAACGAGGCGAGGTCCGTCGCAAATCCTTCGCCAGCGTAATCGATATCGTAATAGCCGACAAAGTCCAATACATTGGAGCGCACCGGATGGAAACGCACAAACTCGCAGATGATGTTGTTCTCTTCGCAATACGACTGGAACGCCCATTGGAACTCGTCCACGAGCTCCCATTTGTCCCCTTCGCTGCAGTCCGAAATGACCGGCCCGCCGTACATGAGCGGCGTGACCAGGTCGTAGTAGGTTTCGCCGTCGACCTTCACTGCGATTTCCCGCTTCAGGAACGTATGCTTCACCGTCCCCTTGCTGTGCTGGAACTCGAACACTTCACATGCGCCGTCGCCGACCGTTTCATAGGAGCGGCCACCCGGCTGGTTAAAGAATAGATCCCTCATTGAAATCCCCTCTTTTCCTTTATGTACAGGAGCGGAAAAGTATACGTATTCCATCTAATGCCTTCATCCTAATCCTGGCAGGTTAAAAGGAAGTTAAACTTGCTGAATAAAACCTCTTCCAAAAACCTCTTTAGTGCAATAAATTCATTTGTTCCATCCATAGAGCTCTGACCGTAGCCCACACTTGTCATTAACCAATCAAAAAAGGAAGTGATCCGCGAATGGATCACTTCCTTTTTGTGTTTTTTTAAATAAAAAAAGTTCATCTAATTATCAATTATATGATAGAATAATAAATGTTTAATAAAATATTCTGAAATTAATACACCCCCGCACCTCTGGATTTTCCAATCGCAACCGAGGAGATGATCATCATGTTGAGAAAGACATCCCAGATCCTACTAGCCATGGTCGTCTGCCTGCTAATCCCTGAATGGAACACCCTTCAGCCCCCAACGCAAGCGGCAGAAAATCAGGAAACCGTCGTTCCCCAACCTGCCGCCTTGGCAGCGAAAGAAGCGCCTTCCGCCAGCCCAGCGTTCACCAAGGGTCTGCCAAAGGGTTACTCGATGCATGATTTTCTTGTTTACGTCCTGGCGGATGTCGAAGCTTTTTGGTCTCCGCTTATGGTGAAGGATGGCTATGCAAAACCGGATGCCGGGTATTCGTTCCCGGCTGCTGGAAAGCCCGTTCTTACCGAATGCATTCTTGACACACCGGATGAGCCGGCGCTGGCCTTCTATTGCAGCACGGATGACCGGATCGTCATGACCCTGCAAATGGCCACACAGCTAAAAGAAGGAACCTATAAAACCAATGCGGAACCCCCAAGTAAATACAAGGCCGGCGATTTCTCGGTGGCGTTTGTCCTGGCACACGAATACGCCCATAACCTGCAGACCGAACGTGGCTGGCTGCCGGAAAACGGCGACGAAGAGCCAAAAGCGACTTCCCGCAGCCTTGAACTGAACGCCGATTGCCTGACGGGCGTATGGGTCCATTCGGTAAACGCGCGCCGCCTTCTCGACGCTACAGACATCCAGGAAGTGAAGCGGACGCTGGCGGATATCGGCCAAGACCCGTCGGTAACTGATCCGACGCACGGGACACCGAAAGAGCGGACCAAAGCTTTCCTGCTTGGCTATGATTCTGGAAAGGCTGCAAGCTGTGAACCGTATTTGACCACTCGCTATTAACTGGCATATCAGAAGCAAGGTACGACAGGAGCGGCAGTTCAGTTTTTCGAATAAAACCAAGTTTACTTTCTTGAAAGGGATATTAAAAATCCCCCGTAAAACCCAAGCGTCCTATATGACATGAAGCCGGTATTCTACCGGGTTCATGTCTTTTATTGTGGACTCCATCCATATTTAGTTGGAGCACACGATCTATCCATCGTAGTTCCGAGCAGCTTTAAGCTGTTTCAATCCTATATTCCAGTAAAAAGGACTGCACCTCATTTGCGAGTTACTCTCACAATTAAGGTACAGTCCGTTTTCGATAAATATGGCTGTTTCTTCATCCGTATCTAAATCTCAGTTTCCAACGCTTTCTTAGCAATAACCGTTTTCCCTGTCTGCTTTTCAGGCTCATCCGCTTTTGCTATACCAATGCCGGTCATGATATAGATGATCGCAAAGACGATTCCGAGGTAAAGCATCGGTGCGAATGGCGCGTATTGCACAACCGGTACTCCAAGGGTCCCCGCAATGAATGCCCCTGTTACACTCCAGGGGACCAATGGAGCCAATGCGGTTCCTGAGTCCTCCAAAGTTCTGGAAAAGTTTTTGCGGTGCAGGCCGTATTTGTCATACATCGATTTCATCATCGGACCCAGTACTGCAAACGTCACATAATAGCTGCCCGTAATGATAAAAAGGAATGAATGGAGCGATAGAGTCGATAGCATGAGCCCTTTTCCAGTGCTGACCACCTTCTGGATGCCGTTCAAGATGACATCAATCACTCCGGCCGTCTGGAGAGGCGAACCGAAAATAGCGGCGGCGATCAGCAAAGCGACGGTTCCGAGCATACTGGCGAGACCGCCGCGCTGAAGCATGCTATCTACAATCTCGACTCCCGTTGAAGCTGTGTAGCCGTCATTCAAAGCCGCAGCAATTTCAGCCAATCCATTCCCCTGGAAAATAGCAGCGAGCAGGACACCCAGCAAGATCCCGACACCGAAAACAGGCAGAGTCGGTTTCCCTCGGTAAATCAAAAACAGGATGACCACAGGCGGAAGCAGAAGCAAGGGATTTAAATTGAAATTGGCTTCCAGTGTATTTAAGATGCTGGCAATCTGCTCATTCTCGATTTGGCCGCTGACTTGAAAGCCGAGGATCAGAAATAAGATCAATGAAATCACAAATCCCGGAATCGTCGTATAGAGCATATGCTTGATGTGATCCACCAATTTCACATCCGTCACGGCCGCTGCCATGACTGTCGTGTCCGATAAAGGGGACAGCTTGTCACCGAATATCGCTCCGACAACAACGGCCCCCGCCGTATATTGAAGTGGGATATCCAGACCGACAGAAACCCCCATGAATGCCACACCGATGGTTCCGATGGTCCCCCAAGAAGTTCCCGCCATCACAGACATCAGCGCACAGGCGAGACATGCCACAAACAGAAACACGCTTGGGTGGATCAGAAGCAATCCGTAATACACAATCATTGGGATCGTGCCTGCCAACATCCAGACCCCGATCATCAGGCCGACCGCAAGCAAGATGAGGATCGGGATGAACATGGCGCGCAAATTCGTTAAAATGCCCCTTTCGATATCGTCCCATTTGACTCCCCATAACAAACTGAGGATAATGACCGCTGTCCCCGCAGCAAGCAGGACAATCGTAGACTCTGCGTCCACGAAGATGATTCCGCCAAATACAATGGCGATCGATACAACAATAAGTGCAATTGCTTTCGCTGATGACAACGTTTTATTCATTTTCTTCCTCCTTGGTATTTAATGAATAAAGTCCTTCACATCGTCTACTTTTCTTGGATAACCCTAAATGCTATCCTCCCTCGGAATGCAGTTCTCTTGCGCCTCCCTTCTCCTGTTCATAAAGATTCACCGCTCCAAAAAGCAATGAATATTCAATTAAGTGTAATAATATCCGTCGATATTTCGTAAGTCAAACTATTTTTAATAGTAAATCTTCTTGTTAAAGAGAAAAGACATTTTTCTACACCTTGAAGAAAAAGTCTTCTTTATAGAACCATTTCGAAACAGTCTACGAAGTTATTGATTAACATCTGCCATCTATCACTGAACCCTTCTCGTGAAATAAATTCTCCTAAACCGACCTTTTAATTCTTCTAAATTGTTCTTTATCGTCCACTTCTTTTTCCTGTAAAACTAATAACAGCCATCTTCGGAATCGAAGATGGCTGTTTCACTTTTTGCATATATAGAAATTAATTTCTCCCGTTAACAGCAACACCAGCAACCAATTGAATCTCGACCGGTGCACCGCCTGGCAACGATGCCATGCCCACCGCTGCCCGTGGTCCGATTCCGGCATCGCCCAATTGTTCGTATAAGTACTCGGAAGCAAAGTCCGCCAAAGCAGAATGCGCTTCAAAGGTGTCGTCTGCGTTCAGATACACGGTGAGCGAAACGATTTGTTGGAACCGCTCCCCATCCGCAAGCAGGTTCCTGGCTGCAGCGAGTGCATTGGCAGCCGCTTGCCTGACTGCCGCTTTATACGCCTCAGCCGGCTGACCGGTGCTGACTTTCCCTCTCTGGATCAGCACGCCCTTATCCCTTGGCGTCATCCCAGCGGTATAGATCAGGTTGCCGAACCGGGTGGCCGGAACATACTTCCCTTGCGGAACCGGGTGGTTGGTTTCTTCTATCTTGTCCATTTCGATACAGCTCCTCTACATTAATGCTCTATTTTAGTGCAACCACTGCCGTTTGGTAATTCCGTAAAAAACGGAAGCTATTTTAATTCCTTTTTAACAAACTCAACATTCGCCTCATGCCGCGCGATCAAATGTCCCGGAATCGGCTGTCCCCGGTAAAGCGCATCCTTCCTGCCAGCCATCAACCCTTGAAGGTACTCCAAATCCTCCTCGATCCGCTGGAGAATCTCCGCCTGCGAATCCACAATCGTACGACCATGCCCCGGAACCAGTGTATGGATCCCATGCTCGATGATTTTTTCTTTCATCTTTTCCAAGCTCTCGATGTATTTTCCGCCGGAATAAAAGACGAACGGAAATTCCAGATCCGATAACACGTCTCCTGCTACCACTAACTTGCGCTCAAGGAAAAACGTCGCCATCATATCATCGGTGTGCCCCGGTATCGGCAGGAAAAGGAGCGTGTCACCCGGAAATGATTGGATCGTCTCCTCCGTGATTTCCTCGTCAATCCTTAGCTCCCCAAGCGCTTTGTCCCGTGCAACATACCACTGCAGATCAAACGCCCGCGCTTTCTCCATCGGATCTTTCCGTTCCTTGATCTTGTGATGGCCGATCGTGTGCCCATACGAAAACTCCGAGAACCCGGCAATGTGATCCCAGTCCGCGTGGGTGTAAATCACATTCAACGGCTTGTCCGGAAGCGCTCTTTTGATTTGCGCCAATTCATGCGGATAGAAGGTCGGATCAAACAGAAAGCACGCTTCCTTCCCTTCGATCAGCGTCGCGTTCGTCTGCCATAAACAGCTCTGAAAAATTTTCATGCAAATCCCCTTTCCATTGTAAATATCTTATTCCATCCACTGTATGTATTTTTACTATCTCTTGCCTATAATTTCGTTTCATTTAGTATGCGCCCGAAAAAGAAAACCGGCAATCCCTGAAATAAAATAGAGGGATACTTACCGAGAGAGCGAATCTATACACTAGTTTGGCAAATCGTGTCACTGCCGCCCTCCGCTTCGTTCACGGAAAACTTTGACCCAGCCATCGGAGCAACCTATTTGAAAGGAATGAAGAACATGGATGAAAAAGTGTTTACACCGTTCAAATCGTCTCCGCTTCTTCCGATTTTCGAAAAGTTTTCAAAAGTACGCGACGTCTCGCTCGTCTACGGCGACCCGATCGAGATGCAAGGCCGAACCATCATCCCGGTAGCCAAAGTCAAATACAGCGTCGGTGCAGGGGCCGGCTTCGGCTTTGAGCGGGAAGGCGATGAAGGGTCACCCGGCTCAGAGGAACTGGAAGGCGGCCAAGGCGAGGGAGCTGGCGGTGCGTTCCAGATCAAGCCAGTTGGCATCTATGATGTGACCAATGACAAAGCTGTCTACCGTCCGATCGTCCCGATTGAGCTCATCCTCCTGCTGCCGCTCATGACAGTCGGCCTGGCGTTTATGATGGCTTCCAACCAGGACAAGCCCGGCCGCATGGAGCACAATAAAAAAGGGCAAATGCGCATGGGCAGCCGCTGCAAAACCAAAGGGCAAGGGATGAAGATGAAAGGCCGAGGGATGGGAATGAAAGGCCAAGGCATGGGCATGGAAGGCCAAGGCATGGGCATGAAAGGTCAAGGCATGGGCATGGAAGGCCAAGGCATGGGACACAGCGATTAAGCGAAGTTAGCCGATTAAGAAAATGGCAAAGCCGTCTGGAATGCTTCATTCCAGACGGCTTTTATCGGTCAACAAGCTGCTCAGGTGATTTTATATCCTATAAGTACGAGAAACACGCATGTCATAAATAAGATTCTTCCCCTGCTACACTGTGTGCGATTTCTCTTCTATTTCCGCCCGGTACGCCGGGAAAAATGCTTGATCTCCCAGCTTCCCCGTCGCTTCACATAACGCCCCATACACATCCGCGTTCCAGATTTTCTTGCCAACAAAAAATTCACCTTCCGCTTGTCTGCCGAACTTCTTTTTGAACAAATACAATGTATCGTCCGGCAGGTTGGTCCGTCCACCTCCATGATGGACCAATGCAAAGCCGTTCGCTTTCCCCCACACAGCCAAGCCATATTGCAGGATCAACGCAGGAAATAAATGATGGAATTCCTTCAACGTTCCGGTCAAATGGGCATGAAGAATCTTGCCACTGGTAAAATTCAAACTCATGCCAATCACTTGTCCTTCGTACCACACTTCCACCAGGACAAGGTTCTCTTTGAACAGCTCCAAGCACTTGGAAAAATACGCATCGTCGAAATAGTAGTACCGGGTTGCTTCATTGCGCTGCATCGTGGAATAGTAAAGGGTCTTGAACAGCGCCAGGCTCTCAGGTTTTTGGACGATTCGGTAGTCCACGCCGGCCTTCAGCGCATGCCGGATATCTCTTCGGCACGAGCTGGAGTATTCCTGCTGGATCGGATCTTCAAAGGCTGCCAAATTCGTTATGATCGTATGCCGGTAAAAAACCACTTCATAACCCCCCGTAAAATCCGTCGCATTTTCAACGAGCGGATGAAAACGGACAAATTCGCTGACCACTTTATTCTCCTTGCAATACGACTGAAAGGCCTGCTCGAACTCTGCCACCAACTCATTCTTGCGCTCTGCTTCCGCATAGAGAATCAAAGGTCCGCCGTACCCGTATGGCGTCACCAGGTCATAATAGGGGCCGCCCTGCAGCGGATATGGAATTTCCCGTTTGATGAACAGATGCCTGATCCGTCCAGCAGGGTGTGAAAAATCGAAAACCACCGTTTCCCCGCCTTCCATCGCTTCATACAATTTCCCGTAATTCTCTTCGAAATATAAGTCCTTCATGGCCCCGTCTCCTCTGAAAAGTGTCTTGATAACATACCGATTTCTTCTGCCGGCTTTCTTGTTTCTACCAATCTGCGACCACACCAAAAGCTTCTCTTGTCCTATTTAATTTTCCGAGCCGAAATAAATAGGAAAACTTTCCCTTTAATTTTCAATCTATAGAAACAAGGTTAAAAGGAAGTTAATTTTTTTCTACCTAAAATAAATAAAGTGAGCACCAGCAGGAGAGCCTGACTCTATGCCAGCAAATTTTCGAACATTGGATTACATGCGCCAACAAAGAAAAAGCCCTCTAGCCGGTTTCCCGGCTAAGGGCTGCATGTTCTATCAATTGAATTTTTCGTCTTACAAACCCTCAATCAATCCTTAGGACTTTTCCCTTTGTCCTGTGACTCTTGCTTCTCGGGTTTACCTGCTTTTGGCTCTGCTTTCTTTTCGGGTTGAGCGGCTTTCGGTTCTGCTTGCTTCACCGGCGGAGCTGCCTTCGGTTCTGCTTTCTTCTCAGGCGGAGCGGCTTTCGGTTCTGCTTTCTTCACTGGCGCTGCCGCTTTCGGTTCTGCTTTCTTCACCGGAGGAGCCGCTTTCGGTTCCGCTTTCTTCACCGGTGGAGCGGCTTTCGGTTCCGCCTTCTTTACTGGTGGAGCCGCTTTTGGTTCTGCCTTTTTCACTGGCGGAGCTGCTTTCGGCTCTGCTTTCTTCGTTGTCTCATTTTTTACAATGGGTTGTGCTGGTTTTTCAGCGGATACATTTTTCTTTGTAGCTGTGCCCATTACCGAGAAGCTTTCACCTTCTTCTGTTTTTACTACCTCCGGCTCGGCCGAATCGGCAGCTTCTTCCTCAGGGCCTTCTGTGATGACATCTCCTGTTTCTGTTTCTGTTTCAGTTGTTTCTTCCTCTGTCGCTTCTTCTTCCTCTGGAGCTTCTTCTCCGTCAGATTCTTCAAGCTTCGCCAATTTCTTATCAATTTTACGTTCCAAGCGTTCCTGGGCCTTCACCACATTTTTCGCCAGTGCTTCTTTGGCCTGCGGATTCTCCACTTTCTCGAGTGCAGCTTGCAATGCCAGAAGGTTGGAACTGAATTTTGCTTCCAATGCCGCACGGTTTTCGTCGACCGGTGCCTCCTCGGATTCCTCAGCAGCTTCGCCTTCTTCTGCCTCTGGATCTGCCGGCTCATCACCAGCCTCATCTTCTGCGCTTTCTTCATCAGCAGCTGATTCTTCTGGTGCTGCCTCTTCATACGCCTTTAACGCTTCCTCTTGCTGGGCAATCGCCCGTTCCAGCGTTTCAACTGCGAGCTCTACTTCGCCTTGGGCAAACAAAGCCTCGGCTTCTTGAATCCGCTCTTCCACAAATGAAGCAAAGAGTTCAGCTTCCTTCACGTCATCGAACGTCAACGCAAGCTGCACATTCTCTTGCAGCTTTTTAATAAAATAGAACCAGTCCCCCGGCAGCTGGGCAGGTTCGTCCGTTTCAACTTCGTCAGGCGTTTCAATCCCTTCAGTCTCTACTGCTTCCTGCTCTTCTGCCTCGTGCCCGTCTGCGAAAACGAGGGTCGAGCCCAAACCGAACGCAGTTACCGTCGACACCAACCCCACCGCGAAATAACGCTGCATCTTCTTTTTACCCTTAACCAAAATAAAACCTCCCAAATCAAATTTGTATTTGAATCAGAAGAATTAAGAAATCAACCGGGAAAGTTTTCATTCATCATTCTTCAGCAGTCCAGCCGCCGTAGCACAAGGCTTTAGGCCTGAGACTTTGCGTCACTTTCTTTCGAAAGCTTTGCCTTTATTGAAATGAAGAATGGCGTTTACGTTGCCCTTGCTTTCGGCATCTAGAAAAACCTTTCTTTCACTAATTCTATTTTACTCCGAGAAGGTAAAAGTAGAATAGGTTTTAAGACCTTTTTTATTTCCTTTTATTTCATTTTAAAATTTTGTTTAATAATGAGAATTGTTTGCGTGCCAGGCACGCAAACAATTCTCCCTTTTTTCTAGTTTAGAGTTCTTCTTTGTTACCCATGAAGGAAGCAGCTCGCTTATAGTTTAAGATTCCCATCATCAGTAAGGGCGCCTTCTAACCTCAGGAATTCTTTAACCGCCCGCATATAGGAATCCGTGGCGCTTGGATGTTCATATTCACCAATCAAACCGGATTCGAATAAACTAGTTTTAAGCTGCATCAGTTTTTCTTGATCATCTATAGAAAGAGGTTGATCCGTATACTGCAGCTTTTCAATGATCGGCAAGTAGTTCCGTTCAAGGATGAGATGGGCGCCCCAAAAATACTGGAAGTCGGTTTCCTCAACCGAAACGTCCATCTCGGGATGCGACATATCAGAAGCGGCTGCGAAGGCATCTGATAGCGCCTCCAGTTTAAGCTTAATATATGTAGGGTCAGCTGAAATCTGTGCCGGACTCACCCCCATCATAAATCCGGCATTACGGGTAGTTTGTTCAAGGTTAGCAGCCAATTTCCCTTCATATATATCCTCCGCCTTCTGCCACTTATAGAGAAACCACCCGTTAGCCATTAATGAAATGACTAAAAACCAGGTTAGCAGTTTATTCTTCATCTACACTCACCTCTTTTATTCCATATTATAGCAAATAAGAAAGAGCGTCCCAACGGACGCTCTTCACTCTACTTATTTTACCAGCTCAACAACTACTCCTTCACTTCCATCTTCTTTGGCCTCTTTCGAAAAACTCATCGCTTGGTAACGCTTCTGGAGTTCTCCGTCCGGCTCCTCGAAGATGATCGCTAAAGGACGTAATGCGATGTGCTGATCGATTTCAGCAAGTTCATTCAGTATTCCAGACTCATTGGTTTCGAAGTACTCCTTCACTGCGCTTAACTCCTCCGCACTAACCAAATCTTCAATCGCTTGTGTATTTAAATCCATCCTATCCCTCTTTCCACAATCGAATTGTCTGCATAGCTACGATGCATCCTCTTCTTTTCTTATTCCCTAACCGACTGGAAACATGCTCATAAAATGCCTTTTAAATCGAGCCTTAAACGGGAAGAGACACTGTCATGTCCCCCCCTTCCATCAGCAGCGCTATTTTCCGATGGAAACCGCTCCCCTCCTCGCACTCATCCGAAAACGATGAATCTCTCAGGTTCCTGACACAAAATAAGCCTTGAACCCTCCTACTCGGGAGTTCAAGGCTTTCATACTTTTTATTCAGCTGGGATCGCGTTAATATTCATAACCCTCTCTCGCTGCTTTTCTCGCTTTTTTCCGTCTCTTCTTTTTCTGGTCTTTCTTATAATACTCTTCCGATGTGAAAAACTCGGTCGTCAGCGCCTTCACTTTCCCGCTCAGCAGCAGGATGGCGATGACGTTCGGAATGAGGATCGCCGCGAGCATGATGTCGAGGAAGCCCCAAATCACTTCGGCTGCACCGACAGCTCCGAAGATGACAGCAAGGATATAAACCACCTGCATGCCGTGAGAAGCTTTTGTGCCGAACAGGAACTCTGCCTGCTTGGCACCGTAGAACACAACGACCAGGATCGTTGAGAGGACAAAGAATATCAAGGCGATGGTGACAAGAATTGCACCGAATTCACCGAAATAGGATTCAAATGCCAGGCTCGTCAACGCAGACGAATTGTCCATTGCCCCTTCGCCCGTCCAAACACCAGATGACAAAATCACAAAAGCGGTCGCAGTACAGACAATCAGCGTATCGACGACCACGCCGATGACGGCCCAGAACCCTTGTCTCACGGGATGGTCTGTCATGGCCGCTGCGTGGGCAATCGGTGCTGTCCCAAGCCCTGCCTCATTGGAATAAAGTCCGCGGGCAAAGCCCCAGCGGATCACTTCGACAATCGCTGCACCGGCAAATCCGCCCATGACAGGCGCCGGAGAAAAGGCGTTGCTGAAAATCAGCTTGAAGAATTCCGGCACTGCGCTGACGTTCATCACGAGAATTACGACTGCGCCACCGACATAGAACAACGCCATGAACGGAACGAAAATCTCCGTCACCTTGCCGATCCGCTGGATGCCGCCGAAGACGACAACTGAAATCAGCACAGCGGTTGCAATGCCCGTCCAAAGGGCAGGAATCGCGAATGTCGTTTCCACCGTGCGGGCGATGGAATTCCCCTGCACCATGATGCTCGGAATCAATTCGATCATCAACGCGAATGAAAACCAGACGCCAAGCCATTTCAAGTTCAAGCCCTTTGTCATGTAATACATCGGCCCGCCGACAAACTCCCCTTTGGCATTTTTCTCGCGGTATTCAACAGCGAGTACGCTTTCAGCGAATTTGAGCGCCATGCCGATCAGCGCAATGACCCACATCCAGAACACCGCGCCGGGCCCGCCGAACATGATCGCCGCCGGCACACCGACAATATTCGCTGCGCCAATCGTGGAAGAAAGAGCAGACGTCAGCGCCTGAAACGGCGTAACCGTCCCCTCCCCTTTCGGTTTCTTGAACACACTGCCGAACGTCTGTCCGACGATATAGCCAAAATAACGGAATTGAAAAAATCCAAGTTTAAATGTCATGTAAAGACCTGATAACAGCAACATCGTGATGAGCGGGATGCCCCATAACCATGCCGAGAAATCAGCGACTCCTTGTAAAAAACGATTCAACTTCTTTCCCCCTATAATATTTCAGTATATGAAATGTTTCCCTTGGGAAAGATACTTTAAACTTGAATTAAGAAATTCCTTAAAAAATATGAAGAAAACTTGAAGCAGGTGTAAGGGAGCATTGGAACAGAACATAAAGAAAGGTATTTCCTGAACCCCTCTAAGGAGCCGGAAATGCCTTTTGTTCAAATCATATGCTATATCACTATCACTTGAAGATGACTTACTTTCAAATCAGCAAGTTGAACAACGTTGGGTCATTATTGATTTCCTTATACGGAAATCCGTTTTCATTCATCCGTTTTAAAAGGGGCGCATAGTCTTCCCGGCACTTCAGTTCGATCCCCACGATAACAGGGCCGGCTTCGCGGTTGGTCCGTTTGGTGTATTCGAAATGCGTGATATCGTCCTGCTCCCCCAACACCTGGTCCATAAATTTGCGCAACGCGCCGGCACGCTGGGGAAAGGTGACGATGAAGTAATGCTTCAGTCCTTCATAGATCAGCGATTTCTCTTTGATTTCCTGCATCCGCTCGATATCATTGTTGCCGCCGCTGATGACACAGACTACGTTTTTCCTTTTGATTTCTTCCTGATAGAAATCCAGCGCGGCCACCGACAATGCCCCCGCCGGTTCCGCGACAATCGCATTTTCGTTATACAATTGAAGAATGGTCGTGCAAACTTTCCCTTCTGGCACAAGGGCGATATCATCTAAAACGCCACTGCAGATCTCCACCGGCAACTCACCGACCTGCTTGACAGCTGCGCCATCTACAAATGTATCAATCGAATCGAGCCGGGTCACTTTGCCATGGTCGAGCGATGCCTTCATAGAGGCAGCTCCCGCCGGCTCCACGCCGATCAGTTTCGTAGAAGGGCTGATTCCTTTTAAATACGTTCCGATGCCGGACGCCAATCCGCCGCCGCCGATCGCACAAAACACATAATCCGCAGGCTCCTGCATGTCGTTCAAGATCTCCACGGCAACGGTGCCTTGGCCGGCAACAACCAGTTTGTTGTCAAACGGATGGACAAAGACCTTTTCCTCGGCTGTACAGTATTCCATAGCCGCTGTATAGGAATCATCGAACGTGTCACCTGTGAGCACCACCGATACATACTCGCCGCCAAAGCGCTTTACTTGGGAAACTTTTTGGCTAGGCGTGGTCAGCGGCATGAAAATCTTCCCTTCGATTCCCAGCGCAAAGCAAGAATACGCAACACCTTGGGCATGGTTGCCGGCGCTCGCACAAACGATTCCTTTTTTCCGTTCTTCGAGCGTCAGACTGCGGATGAAGTTATAAGCGCCACGCAGCTTGAACGAGCGCACCACTTGCAAATCTTCCCGTTTCAAATAGACGTTGCAGCCGTATCTGGCAGAAAGAAGGTCGTTCCGCTGCAGCGGCGTTTTGATCACGACATCTTTAAGCGCCTGATTTGCCACCATAATCTCTTCCACAGATACTTTCGACAACGTTGTGTTTCTTTCCAATTCTTCGATGTTGCTTCTAGCCATAGATGTCACCTTCTTAATTTAGTATTTCCTTACTCTAACACAATATATTGCATATTTGAAAAGAATATTTCGACAATAACATTGCTGATCTTGAAAAAGCCAAAGAAGCCTTTCCTCAAGCAGTTGGTGTCTGCTGAAAAGGCTTCTTTAGACAAGGAACATTGAGGTTTCTAAGTGCAGCCTGCAGGTGTGACTCAATTTACTTTCTCTTTTTTGTTCTTTCCTTTCCCTTTCTCCTTCTTCCACAGATGATTCTCTACAAAAGTAGCATAGAGCAGATGCCAAGCTTTCCAGTCATGCGCAGCAGGAACTTCAACATAGGCGTGTTCAATCCCCTCTTCATTCAGCGCAGTATGAAGATTTTGCACAGGTTCGATCAAGTAATCCCAAATACCGACGCCTACCATGACGGAAGGATTGTCCAGGTTACGGTATGTTCCGATGTTGCTCAGTTCATCCCCTGTTACGGCATAACTCCAAATGCCAAAATACGCAAAGTCATCCGCATGATTGAAGTACATCCGGTTAGCGGTCATTCCACCCATCGATAACCCAGCATAAGCACGGCCCGCGGGCTCATCCGATACATGGTAGTTCGCTTCAACATAAGGCATGATGTATTCGAACGGGTCTTCTTCTATTCGTTTATAATCCCATTTCAGGTCCTGATTGTTCATGGTGACCACCACAAAGGGTTCAGCTTTTCTGTATTGTCAAACAGTAAAAAAGATAAGATATGGTTCGCTCAAATGCTAAGGGGGGTTGCCTGTCTTATCATTGTTTATTTTCATTACTTCGACCTTTTTTGGTCCAAGCACGATAGGCTCATCGAATTGGCAAATGTAAATCAGACTAGTTTCAGTTCTAATTTGTTCATTTTAGACATATCTAGTTTTTTAGAAGGATTGAATATAAACCTTGGTGCTGTCGGAGTATCTTTGTTTTTTATAATTAGTGGCTTTGTAATCCCTTTTTCGTTAGCAAATTCAGGGAAAATCGAATTTTTAATTAAGCGCTTCTTTAGAGTGCTGCCGCCATATGCTGTAGGTTTGATTTTAACTACACTGACTGTATTGATTTATTCAAGAGTAAACAATTTGAAATTCCCTTATACGGTTGTAGACTTTATTGCTAATCTCTCTTTACTAAGAGATTGGACAGGTTTACTGACGATTGATGGTATCAACTGGACTTTAGAAATGGAATTTAAGTTTTATTTCTTAATAGCGATCCTCTCGATATTCTTCGGTATCAGAAGTAGCAAAGCACTGATAATCTCATCCTCTTTGTTATTTACCAGTTCTCTTTTATTTAGTTTCACTTCAGATTCCATAAATGTTTACATCACTCAAATTTTATCTGTATTATCGAATTCTGCTATATACCTTACGTTTATGATGATTGGAATTTGTTATTATAACTACTTCAAATCAAACTAGAAATCAGTCAAATTTATTACTATGGTTTTCTTTTTACTTGCTTTAACTATTTCAAATATGTATTTAAGAATTCCTGATTCCTTCTCTTCTTATTCTGTAAATTATGTGTTAGTTTTAGGAATATTTTCCATCTTCTATTTGCTAAGAGACAAGCTTTCGTATAATCCTTTGCTCAATTTCTTTGCAAATATAAGTTATCCAATGTATGTTATCCATGCAGTCATTGGTTAGATACTAATTACAGTATTTTATACTATTATTCCAAACCCATACTTGTTGATTACCATGGTTTTCCTTATCATTAGGTTAGCTTCTTACTTACATCACAAGTATATTGAATTACCTTCAAGTGAAATCGGCTACAACACCGCAGCTTTTGTAAGTAACTTTAGAAAAAAGAAAGAAATAAAATCCGCAAAAAACAACCTGTTTAATGAGGTTGTTTTTTTTGTACGATAAAATATTAATATTCTAATCCTCTCATTTTTTTATTCTTTCTTAAGAAAATCTTCAAAAAAAGTTTAAATACTTTTGAAATTAAATCTTGTTAAAGTTTTTCGGAATTAGAGAATTTTTCATATTCCTCTTTTGTTGCCTTTCAATAGCTGCAACTCTTGAGGTATCTTCATTATTATTGCCAGATTTGCTAACAATGATTCCTACTACAAGAATTATTAGAGGCATTAACTGCAATTGTTGGAAGACTGACATTGAAATCATAGCCCCCGCAAATACAATCAGCAATCCTTGTACTGTATTATTTTGAAAGTTTATTTCAGAGCTATTCATTTTTCCTAATCTGTGATACATAGCGATAAAGAAGCACAATAATAAGAACGTACCAACAACACCATAAGTAGTTAATATTAACAACCACTCATTATCAAATGTGATGTTTAACTTGCTTGCTGGTCCCATCCCTAAAAGAATGTGATCTCTAGTATAATCGTTAAAGATATTTCCCCAGATTTGAAGGCGTGTTTGGAAACTACTATCTGTTGATAAGTCATCTAAACCACCAATCCTGAAAAAGAATCGGTCCGGTGCAAATTGCAATCCAACAATCATTATCAGGGGAACAAAAAATAATGATTTAAGAAATGTTTTTTTTCGTTTTGACTTAATAAAAATAAAAAGCGATAGGAATAAGATTAAAACGATAGTTGCAATTAAGATAGTTCGAGACATAGTAAATGTCATTACTACAAAAAAGAAGGTTAATAAAACAAGGTAGCGTTTTTTGTAACTGCTAAAGAACTGACTGTAGCTTAAAGCAATCCCAACTAATAGAGCTGCAGCAAATATATTAGGATTTCCAAACGTTCCGACTACTCTGCTAAGTGTTTCTGTGCCGTATTTGTCTATATTAGAAACGAAATAAGGAGTTAGCCAAGTATTAATTGCTAATACATTAAAAAACTGCAGTATTCCAAAAATCGCTGATATAAGAATGGAACTTAAAATAATCTTTAAAGATTTTTGTTTTTCAGGAACCGCCATTTTAATATTTACTGCAACCAAAAGAATAAGCAATAATTTCACATTTTTATAAACTTCCAGCCAATCTCTGTGAGAATATAATTCAGGTGATTGAAAACTTGTAATCAAAATTGATATTGCAATCCAACCTATAAATAATAAATATAACCTAGCAAATATCGGTAATTGAAAAGTGAAGTTCTTATCTTTCTTCAGACTGAGCATAGTTAAAAAGATCAACGCTCCAAAAGCTAACCATAAATCGTCAAGCTTTACAGCCGGTAGTCCCGGTAAAGGTATAATGGGCGATAAGATAATGAAAGGAATCATTATGTAGAGATATGATACTGAGTTAATTTTTCCAGTTAAAAAAAAGAAATATAATAAAATTGCTGCTACCCCCCCTATAACTAAGAAAGATATTTTTAAATCATATAGTGATATGACAAGCAATAATACAGCGATAAAAAACGCCATAGTAAGAATTTGATACTTTTCTGTTTTGACCATTGAATTAAACCTCTTTTACGATTGATTATTCTTAATCTACACTAAACCAATGGTCAAAACAATACAATGAAAAAAGAAAATATTTACAAGTTACTCACGCTTTTAAATTTCTATTCTATAGTCCCAACATCTATTGCTTTAGTTGTGACTTTAATTAACCTCATTGTAACCATACCAGCAGCATTGATCCGACAAATGAATAAAACGCCACCGCGCAATGTAACATGGGGCTCATCATATTCTTTCCTACTATAATAAACAGAACTGTTAATTGCTACATCTTTATAGTTATTTGCTGGTATAGTTACAATATTTAAAGATATATCATTTATAAGTATCTCAAAATCCATGCGACTCTAACTACTCCTTGTAGAACCGGTATAGTAGCGTGAGTCTCTTGTACCTTCTACCTTGACAAATTCTTAATAAAGTAACATGTTTTTAAAAAAGAAATGAGGAATAATTATGAAAAATGGATATTAAGAATTTTGTTTTTAGCAATAATAGTTAGTTTAGTAATCGCCTATCAGTTAATTAAAAATAATGATTACTTAAATAGATGTCACTAGCATCAATAATTAGTCTAATTATTCTGATTTTATACAGATTATTAAATCTCAATAAATTTTAAGTTCTTTTTACTTTCTTCCATTTACTGCTAAAAAAATTTTTTTCTACGATAAGCCGGAAAAAAATCTCCATCTAAACCTACTTTCATCGCAATACAAGCATTCTCGTAAAGTTGTGAATTCCAAATCTTTTTTCCAGTACATATATTAGTACTATCAGTAGTTTCTTCGATGCACTCTACTTCATAGCAACAAACAAAATCAACCATATTCGAGAATACCGAATTAAAATATACCAACTCACTTATGATATTATTCTCTTCACAATAAACTTGAAAAGCACGCTGAAACTCATCTACTAGTTCCCATTTATCTTCTTCATTACAATCCGAGATTTTCGGGCCGCCATAGTGAAATGGTGTAGTTAAATCATAATATGTCTTCCCATCAATTTTTACGGGAATTTCTTTTTTGAAAAATTGATGTTTAATTCTACCCTTAGAATGATTAAATTCAAAGGCTTTAACATTCCCATCGATTCTAGTTTCATCTATATAAGAATAATCTTGATCGATAAATAAGTTTTCCAATAGTATGCCCTCTTTTCTGCTATAGAGTGGATTGATATAAATAGAATTTTTATATGATAATTCCATCCTAATCGCAGCAGGTTAAAAAGAAGTTAAAGTATCTGAATATTAAATAATATAAAGAAAAAAAGCGTCTTTCAATCAGCCGATGAATGACTAAATGAAAGACGCCTTCCTATTTTACATTTTACTCAGCAGAATGATATGCATATTTCTCTATGCCTAAAACTGCAATCACTTTATCAATTACTCGTTGCTGTTGTTCAACCGTCATATTGGATCCACTCGGCAAGCAAATACCTTGTTCAAACAAGCGCTCACTTACTACATTATCTTCACTATGCGCATAGAAAGCGCTGCCTTCAAATAATGGCTGTAAGTGCAGAGGTTTCCAAACAGGACGGGCTTCGATATTTTCTTTGCCCAGCGCTTCAATCAACTCATATGGAGTTGTGGTGATTTTTTCTGGATTCAACGTCAAAGTCGTAAGCCAACGGTTGCCGTATGTGTTTTCAAGTTCCGGCATAAAGTCGATTCCTTCTACACTGCCAAAAGCTTCTACGTAACGGTTAAAGACTGCTCTTCTTGCATTAACCCGTTCATCCAACACCTCAAGTTGGGCACGGCCCACCCCTGCAAGGATGTTACTTAAACGATAGTTATATCCCATGGTGCTGTGCTGGTAATGAACAGCAGCGTCTCTCGCTTGAGTAGCGAGGAATCTTGCCTGTTTCAATGCTTCTATATCATTCGATACAAGCATTCCACCACCTGAAGTGGTAATGATTTTGTTGCCATTAAACGAGAAGACTCCAAACTTACCAAATGATCCACTTGGTTGGCCTTTGTAAAAAGTACCCAATGATTCTGCTGCATCTTCTACGATTGGAACTCCGTATTCATCACATAAATCAACCAATTCATCCATCAAGGCGCTTTGCCCGTATAAGTTCACAATTATAACAGCTTTTGGCAATTTGCCCCTTTGCTTAGCATCCTTCAATGCTCTTTCCAAAGCAACGGGCGACATGTTCCAAGTCTTTTCTTCTGAATCGATAAAGACTGGCATTGCTCCCATATATAGAATCGGATTCGCACTTGCGATAAAAGTTAATGTAGAACAAAATACCATATCACCTTTTTGGACATCTAATAGTTCCAATGCCAAGTGAAGTGCTGCGGTTCCTGAACTGGTGGCTGCTGCATCAGTCATTTTTACATAGTCAGCAATCTCCTGCTCAAAACCATCAACATTCGGCCCAAGCGGTGCAATCCAATTTGTTTCAAATGCATATTCTATATAAGACTGTTCTTTCCCGCTCATATGCGGAGAAGATAAGAAAATTCGTTCTGTCATTATCGCACTCGCTCCCAATTTATCGGTTTATGGTTTTCGCCGCGTTCTGTTCCGTTTTAATCGTACGTGCAGGGACACCTACTGCAGTCGAATGCTCATCCACGTTATCAATTACAACGGATCCTGCACCAACTACGCTCCACTGGCCAATCACTTTCGTCGGAATGACAGTGGCACCCGCGCCAATATGAACCCCTTCACCGATCTTAACTCCACCGGTTATCATAGCACCAGGAGAAACGTGGGCATAATCACCAACGATACAGTCATGCTCAATGACAAGACGTGTATTCAAGATGGTGTGATTGCCGATAGTAGCAGCGGCATTCACAATAACTCCTGGCATTACAACTGTTCCATGGCCGATCTTAGCACTTGGACTGACGATGGATTCTTTATGGATGATTGTTGCATATTGATCGTCATCTAAAGCGAGACGGTCCACAATCTTCTTTCGAATTGCATTGGATCCAATGGCAATGACGACTTTGGCCTTTTCTTTTTCAATCAACCCTTTAACTTCAGAAACTGGCCCAAGCCAGCATCCATCTTCTTGAAACAATTCGGCATATTTGTCATCTAGACGTGCTATAACGTTATCTCCATTTGAAGTAACATTGTCTGCAATCACTCTTGCATGCCCGCTATCTCCTATTAATATAATATTCACTTTAGGGCCTCCTGGATGTTGAATTTCCTTTAAACTTCGTCATTGTTGCCTGACCATCTTGAGAAATGCCTTCTGACTTAAACACCTTCATGACAGTCATGATTAAAATCTTCATATCCAACAGAAAAGATTGATTATCCACATACCAGACATCATACTCAAACTTCTTCTCCCATGTGATGGTGTTTCTCCCGTTAACTTGAGCCCATCCGGTAATGCCAGGAGGTACTTCATGACGACGCATTTGAGTCTCATTATATAGACTAATATATTCCATTAATAGAGGACGTGGACCTACAAAACTCATGTCTCCTTTAAAGACATTCCATAACTGGGGCAATTCATCCAGGCTTAACTTCCTAATAACCTTGCCTAACGAAGTCAAACGAACATCATCGGAAAGTAAATTACCGTTTTCGTCCCGCTCATCATTCATTGATCGGAATTTGTAAAGATAAAAAGGAATTCCATTTATGCCAGGCCTCTGTTGTTTAAAAAGCACCGGTCTACCTATATAAATTAATATAAGAAATTCAGTTAAAATAATAATTGGCGAAAGAGAAACTAACAAGATAAAACTTATAACAATATCAAAAGCTCTTTTCATGAGAAACTCCAGTTATTCGTTTGATTCATTTAGAACACCTTTGTATGCTAATTTTTTTTCATTTACAATATTTTTTATTAAATCATGATAATCAGAATATATTACGTTTGAAGAAAAGTTTTCATCAAAAGTTCTTTTTGCATTCATAGAAATTTGATTGTATATGTCTTTACTTTCGTATAATTTTATTACGCAATTATAAAGGCCCATCACATCTTTTTCTTTATAAACTAAACCAATGTTGTGCTTTTCTATTAAGTCAGAAGAAGGGCCAGGCAGACAAGAGAGGACTGGCAAACCATTGGCCATATACTCGTAAAATTTATTTGGAATATTCATTAAGAAATTTTTAGTATTTTTATAAGGTGCAATTCCAATATTTGCGTATTTCAAATAGCTTGCTAATGTTTTACCGTCTAACCATCCCGTAAAATAAACGTTTGACAATGGATACCGTTTTTCTAAATCTTGTCTTTTGTCCCCATCTCCAATGAAGTAATACCTAATTTTTTTATCTCCCGTTTTTTTAGCTACTTCCATAATTGTTTCCAAATCAAAATGTATACCTATTGTACCTACAAAAACTAGATTAAAATATTTTTCTTCTAAAGGATTCTTTGCATCTGTATTTATAACTTTAGGATAACCGATTGGAAAAACTTTATGTTTCTCAGTGTTATAAATTAATTCACCCTTTTCTAGGGACCATTCTAAATATTTTTCTGTTATAGCAGTTATTGCTGTAGCATTTTGGAATATCCATTTAAGTTTGACATTAAAACTTCTAAAAAAAATTTCTTTACGGAAAAAGGATATAGGAATTAAATCTTTAAAAACATCCGGCCATAGATCTCTTACATCTATTATTACTGGAATATTATTTTCTATACCAAATTTCACCGCTTTATAAGCGAAATCTATAGTTGGCATTGAAGAAATTATTATATCTGGCTGATTTTCCGATAATTTCATTCTTTCTTCTAACTGTTTTCCGATTTTATGATGATTTATGACTCTTTTAATACTTAAATTCTTAGAATAAGTATTTCCATTAAGAAATATAAAATTTATATCTTTGTTAGAAATACTACTAATTTCTTCAAAATTTTTCAAAGCATGATTGAAATTAGAGGTCCACCAGGTGACTGAATCCTCTCTATTTATACAAGCAAATGCAATCATACCCATCCTATAAACTCTACTTTTTTCATTTAAAGGAAGTTGTTCCCCATGTTTTAAGATCCAAATATTCAAGAAAGAAAACTTCCCTTCGAGGAAGACAGTTTGAAAGAATTGCTATTATACATATTTATGTATTCATTCTTTACATTCTTCCAATTAAATTTTTTACTATAAAAAAGACAATTCTTCGAAAGTTGAGTATAGTTTTCTTGTACTTTTATTATTCTGTTTGCAATCATCTTTATATTGAATGGTTCAACTGCATAACCAATACTTCCATCTGGGAAATAACCGTCAATAGCTTGAGATTCTGAATAAATTACTGGCAATCCCCTACTCATCGCTTCAATATATACTAATCCAAAAGTTTCTTTTATAGAAGGCATAATGAAGATATCACTCTTATCCATTAACTCTTTTAAATATGTTTTATTTTCATTAAATCCATGAAATTTAACTTGTTTTTGAATCTCTAAGCTTTTTACCATTTCTTTCAATTTAAATTCATAATCCCCAGATCCTACAATGTTCAACGAGACATTTATCTTTCTTTGTTTTAATAAAGAACAAACCTTTAAAATTGCTTCTATATTCTTATTCTTATTAAGTGCACCAATATATATAAGTTTTATAGGATTAAAATTTTTCAATGTAAATTCTGGTTCTTTTGTGTCTAACCAAAATTGGTCAATTCCATTTGGTATTACTTTACACTTATACTCAATTTTATTAACTATATGTTTAGGAAGTAATTCCATCGTTTTATCCATATAAGCAGGAGATAAAAATATAATACCTTCTGCTTTTAACAACACTTCAATCATAAACTTTCTAAGATGCAAGCCATATTTCCAAAAAATATTAATATCAGTATTTCTTACATTGACAATATATTTTTTCCCATATTTTTGATTAAGTAAATATGCAGTTCCCCCATCACTATAAACAGTGTGTGCATGTATAAAGTCTATATCTTTTTCGATATTTAATTTCTTTTCAATATTCAAACATTGTTTTTTTATCTTCTTCATGTAGAGTATGCGATCGCAAGGAGTTAATATCTTCTCATAATGAAAACTAATATTTCCATCTAGGTTTAGCTTATTTTTCCCAATCATCATTTCATTTTTAATGGGTATATAGATTTCTTGTGAAACTCCTTCTTTATAAATTTCGTTAAATAAATTACTATATAATTTATTTCCTATATAGTATGAACATATATGTAGTAGTTTCAAAATTATTCATCTCCATATAGTTTCTTTATAAACTCCAATGAACATAATTTTCTTTTTGATACTCTGATTTATTAAGAACGCCTTTAACGTCAATAATTATTTTTTCCTTTCCATTATAAAATCCGTTAAAATCATTGATACTATAATTCTCAATAAACTCCTTATGAGGTACTGCCAGAACTACTGCATCAACTTGACGCAGTTCTTCTTTAGAAACAATATTTAGGTTATATTCTCTATTTACTTCGCTTGCAGAAACCAATGGATCATGTACCACAACTTCTACGTTGTATTCTTTTAATTCGTTAATAATATCAATAATTTTAGAATTTCTAACGTCTCCACAATTTTCTTTAAAGGCTATTCCTAATATCGCTACTTTTGCTCCTTTAATTGGGTTACCTGATTTGATTAATTTTTTTATCAAATTTTCAGCTACATATTTTCCCATATTATCATTAATTTTTCTACCCGCTAAGATGATTTGTGAGTGATAACCTAACTGCTCTGCCTTATAAACAAAATAATATGGATCCACTCCGATACAATGCCCGCCAACAAGACCAGGTGTGAAATTCAGGAAATTCCATTTTGTATTTGCAGCTTCTAAGACTGCTCCAGTTTCTATATCCATTTTATTGAAAACCATGGAAAGTTCGTTCATAAACGCGATATTTATATCGCGTTGAGAATTTTCAATAACCTTAGCTGCTTCTGCTACTTTGATACTTGGAGCTCTGTGGACACCAGCTTCTATGATTGATTCATATAAACTTGCTACTTTTTCTAAAGTAACTTCGTCTGATCCAGAAACTATTTTTACTATATTAGTTAATCTATGAACTTTATCACCTGGATTTATACGCTCAGGGGAGTAACCAATTGTAAAGTCCTTACCAAAAACTAAGTTAGACTCTTCTTCTAAAATAGGTAAACATATCTCTTCAGTAGTTCCAGGGTAAACAGTTGATTCATAAACTACAATTGAATTCTTTTGCAAATTTCTACCTACAATCTTGCTTGCTCCAATTACAGGGTCTAAATTCGGTGTTTTATCGCTATTAATGGGAGTTGGTACCGCTATAATATGAAAATTACAATTTTTAAGCATATCCTCTTGAGAAGTAAATATTACTGTTGAATTTTTTAGTGCTTCATCTCCCACCTCATCAGTAACATCTCTTCCACTTAAATATTGATCCAATTTACTTTGATTTGTATCAAAACCAACTACATCATATTTTTTTGCTAATTCCACTGCTAAAGGAAGACCCACATACCCTAATCCAATAACAGATACTTTTACGTCTTTATAGAAATTGTTTTTTTCTTTTAACATCCTAATTCTCCTCTTTGTAAATTATTAAAATTTCATTTTTTAATATTACTCAAATGAAATAGAAACTCTTCTCTCAGTTTTTTATATGAATAATTTTCTTGAATAAATTCAGCTCCACTAAAATTTGGACTTTTTAAATTCAAGATTTTTTCAACTGCAGCTTCCAATTCAATTAAATTATTTGCTTGAATTGTATAGGGTGATTGATAAGTCCAAATAGCATACCGCCCTCTTAACACGCCCTCTAACACTGTTCCAGCCATTGCATCATGAATTGGGATTCTTATTACGCCATTAGAATCTTCATAAATTTGATTCATTTCTTCTTCACTAACCCACCCATGGTAAATAACATTATTAAGTAAAGGCATATTCTCGCCATTATTAGCGACAATCTGTAATTTCATATGAGGGTTTCTTTTAGCAAATTCGAAAATAATCTTTGAGCCATAAAACTCGTGTCTTTCATTCGGTAAGTATGTCACTAAAGAAAACTCTTTTGGTAAAGGCTTTATCTCTACTTCCTTTATTAACCTTGTTGGTAGATAAACAACTTCCGACTTTATTCCTATTGCTTCTAACTCATCTTTTACATGAGGAGCTGCCGCCCAATTAGTAATATGAAAAAATTTATTTACTACTTGAAGTAATTTTCTTTTGAAAGTAATTTTTTTCCCGCCCGCACTTATATAATAAATGTCACTGCCAATCCAATGTACTATAAGCTTTTTCCTAAAAAACACAGATTTTAAAAAGACTTTTAAACCTTTTTTTGAAATTAGATTTAAACCAAAGTTTATATATATTTTTTCACTATGTTCATTTCCTGAATTCACCTCACTATCCACTATTTCTTCGACTATCTTATTTATTCTTGAAGTTCCGATTATCTCCATTATAGCCACCTTATTTTCTAATTATGAATTGAATCAGAGAGTAATCTGTGATATTTGTCTACTGTTTCTTCTTCTGTATAATTTGATATAGTTTTATGCATGAAAGATATTAAATTTTCCATCTCCAAAGAATTCATACTAAAGATTTCATTTAAAATTCTATTTAAACTTTCAACGTCTCTTGGTATACATAGGAATCCATTGACTCTATTTTTTACTATTCCATCAATTCCATTGTTAAAAGCTCCTATTGTAATACACCCTTTAGCCATGGCTTCTAAGTAAACTAAACCAAAACTTTCTGGTTCACTAACCATTATAAAAATATCTGATCCTTCTAATTCTTTATAAACTTTTTCTGTGTTTTGATGCCCTAAAAAAAACACTTTATCGGTAATTCCTAATTCACTAGATAACATTTTAAGTGCTTCTAATTCTTTTCCTTCTCCTAAGATTTTATACTCCCAATCTATTGTTTTTTCAATTTTAGATAGAGCTTTTAAATTAATATCAATATTTTTTAAAGTAATTAATGAAGCAACTGTAATAAACTTAATTTTCCTTTTATGGTTTTTCCACGAAAGTTGTTTACTTTTAAAAACTTGGAGTGGTAGTATTCTCTTTTTATCTATACCAGATAAAAGTAAAAAAAACTTATCTTTGTATTCCGGGAATAATTTACACATTTCATAATATATACTGTAAGATCTACATCCAATCTTTATTCCTGCTTTTAATACGTCTGTATAATATAAGGATTTTTTATTATTCCTTAAAATTCTAATATCCGATTGGTGTAGGCCGATTATTAATGGTATCTTATTCTTTTTTGAAATTTCTAACCCTACTTTAGCACAGTGTAATCTATGTGCAATTACTACATTAATGTTGGTAAGAGATGTTCTTTCTAGAATTTTATGCGCTAAATTTTTATGAAAGTAGTAATTCGTTTTTGGTATCTTCCAAAAAGGTAGTAAATGAACTCTAGTATTATTGATACAAATTGATTGCTTTTTTGATTTATTCATTTGCAAATATTTTTTATATTCTATAGGCATCATTAAAGGTCTTGTTACTTCTATTTTAATTTTTTGAAGCTCGTCCATTTTTCTAAAGATGTTATACAAAGCTTTAGTATTCTTGTCCTCAGCTAAATTTTCTTGGGAAGGATATAGATTTGAAATCAATAGTATTTCCAATTTCTTAACTCCTAAAATTTTTTTAACTTTTTCAATTGCAATTAATTGAACACAATGGGGTATCATATTTCTTTAATACTTTTTATATTTTTGTTCACAAAGTTTATCGCAGTAACTATTTCTTCTTTAAATAATTTTTGTAATAAAAATAACAGAAAAGCAGCGCCTAACCATTGTAGATAATCACTATTTATCCAAAGATCAAAAATTATCCACATTATCAATAAACTTATTATTGTGAATGTTTGCTTGAATTTAATGTCGAAATTGAAATATTTTAATCCGAAATATGTCCGACTAAAATAAAACGAAGTATAGGCAAGTCCAACGGATAACGCTGCTCCTTCCATTCCAAATTTAGGAATTAAAATAATACTTAAAATTACATTTATAAATAATGCAATACCTGTCACCAAAATATGTATATGGGTTTTTAATGAAAAATTAATACCTTGTACTGTAGTCTCTGACATTGTATACATAATTGGCATAAGTACTAAAGCCGGTATAACTGAAGATGCATTTTTGTATTCAGCTCCTAAGAACAGTACTAGTATATCCTTAAGAAGAATTACTAGAATCGCTACCGTAATCATTACTATAGTCATAATTTTAGATATATCACTAAAAAATTTTCGATTATTTGGTTCATTTTTATATTGTTCCAAACTTACTGGTGCCCAAAAAGTTGCAAATGAAGTCTGCAATATATTTAGAACTGCAATTAATTTAAATCCTGCAGAGTAAATACCTAACTCCTCGCTTGAGCCCCAATAATTCAAAAAGAATTTATCAAAGGATTGAAATAGCAAGGCCATTAGTGTAGACAACATTAAAGGCAAAGAATACCTTACTAAATCAACCGATTGTTTTTTTTCAAGTTCTTTATCATCAATTAACCAAAATGATTTAGACAGCCCTAAGGAAATTATTGATAACACTAACATAGTAGTGATACTACCAAATAAAATTGAATAATGTGAAGGTGAAACAAAAAAAGCGAAATTAATTATAAACACAAATTCTAAAAACTTTTGTAATGCTAATATTAATGAATACCGATAACCAAACTGCAACATTCTAAGAATTAAATTAGAGAAACGGAATAAAACATAACTAAATACATAAAGCGAAAACAGAAAAGCATAGTTTCCCTGAGGTGATACATAATTCGATATTTCTCCTTCAAACAAGTTTAAAAGAAGATTTAAAAACCCTAGTATCATAATAGATATAAAAAAGGTTTTTTTTAGTAGGTTTTTTTTTCTAGAAGTATAAAAAAAACGTACAAATGCTTGATCAAGACCAAAAACCGTAATTATTCCTAATAAAGATCCTATTGTTAGAAAAATGGTTGCTACACCGTATTCAGCGGGTTCAATAATCCTTGTTAAAATTGGAATACTAATAATTCCTATCATTGCAGCTAATAAGCTGCCTATAGAAAAGGAGAACAATTTTTTAATAAGTTTCAAATCAATTCCTTCTTTGCGTAAATATACTTAAGACACTACTACCTACAAATAATATTATTACAGTTTTTTAAGAGAACTTTATATTATCATTGATAAAAAATAATCTGTCACTTGTTTTACTTCCGATGTTTTAATAAGTTCAGTTTCAGGAACAATTGCATCTACAGCTAAAATATAAATTTTCAGCAATTTTACTGCTACCGTTAATCTCTCATAGATGAATAAAATGAAATAATATAAATTGATTTAGTTTTTCAAATTATGTTAGTCAAATCCATTTGAGCAAGTGAACACCCAGTATGAAAATTTCAAGTACCGAATTCTTGGTTATCTTTCTTAAAAGGTTGAATTTTAGAAAAGAATATATTTGTTTTAAGAAAAGCTAGAACCCCTCCTAAAACTATTAGAGTGGTTAGGTCTATTGAAAAAGTAATCACCCTTTTAACCATTGATAACATAAGCATCACCTTTCTAACAAAATTTTATAAAGAATTATATATTGCTAACTAAAAAAGTAGAAGCTTCTACATTATTCGATTAGCCAACCCTACTAGTGTCTGCTTAATTTCTTCATTGGTCATTTCAGGCAGCTTCTCCAACACATACATCAATTCCAACTCACTAGCCGGGTTCGCTTTCCCAATATAAATCTTCGGAAACACTTGCTTATTTTGGATTTCATCTTCATTTAACAGCTCTTCAAACAATTTCTCACCAGGACGTATGCTTGAATACTTTATTACAATCTCATCTTCCGTATACCCAGATAACCGAATCAAGTTCTTCGCAAGATCGACAATCTTCACCGGTTCACCCATATCGAGGACGAACACTTCTCCGCCTCTTGCAAGCGATCCTGCCTGAATGACCAAGCGCGATGCTTCAGGGATTGTCATAAAATAACGTGTCATTTCTGGATCTGTCACTGTAATCGGTCCACCCACTGCGATTTGTTTCTTAAACAATGGAATTACCGAACCTCGTGAACCTAGTACATTCCCGAAACGCACGGCAACAAATTTTGTATCGCTGCGCTTCGCCAGGTTCTGAACGATCATTAAAGTTGCTTAGTTTACGGATGTACAAAATGAAATGGAAAAGAATGTTGGATCAATCACATGGTACTTACCAGCATTTTCTCGCCAACATTCTTCCGATTTGCAAGAGCTACCAAAACCTTTTTAATTTCTTCGTTCGGCATCTCCGGCAGCTTCTCTAACGTATAAAACAATTCTAACTCACTAATCGGATTGGCTTTTCCAATATATATCTTAGGAAAAACCTGTTCCGCTTGGATTTCATCTTCATTCAGTAGTTCTTCGTATAACTTCTCTCCAGGACGAATGCCGGAGTATTTGATTTCAATATCATCTTCTGAGAAACCGGAAAGCCGGATCAAGTTTTTCGCAAGATCCACAATCTTTACAGGCTCGCCCATATCAAGGACGAACACTTCCCCGCCTCTTGCAAGGGATCCTGCTTGTATTACTAAACGGGATGCTTCCGGAATTGTCATAAAGTAACGTGTCATTTCTGGATCGGTCACCGTAATAGGTCCACCTACTGCAATCTGACCTTTAAATAGTGGGATAACAGAACCACGTGATCCAAGTACATTTCCGAAACGGACCGCAACAAACTTCGTATCGCTCCGTTTCGCCAAGTTCTGAACAATCATCTCGGCGAAGCGTTTGGATGCGCCCATGACGTTCGGCGGGTTGACTGCTTTATCTGTCGATACCAAGACGAAGTTCTTCACGCCTGTAATATGCGCGGCATTTGCGACGTTCTTCGTGCCGTGGATGTTGTTCTTAACGGCTTCAGTTGGATTGATTTCCATGAGCGGTACATGTTTGTGCGCCGCTGCGTGGTAGACAACGTCCGGCCGATGTTCATTCATAACGTTGATGATGCGGTCGTAGTCCTGGACGTCTGCAATGATTGGGATGAGTTCGGTGCCTTCTGCGACCGTCTTGCGCAGTTCCATATCGATTGTGTAGATCGAGTTTTCGCCATGTCCAAGGAGCAAGAGCTTTTTCGGACCGAAGCGCATGATCTGCCGCGAGATTTCCGAACCAATCGAGCCGCCGGCGCCAGTGACGAGGACTGTCTTGCCGGTCAGCTGGTCTTTGATTTTATTCATATCGAGTTGCACTTCGTCGCGGCCAAGGAGGTCTTCGATCTTGACGTCTTGGATGTCGCTGACGGACAACTTGCCGGTCATGATGTCTTCGATGAGCGGGATGGTTTGTGTGCGGACGCCGAGGTCCATACATGCCTGTATGAGTTCCGCCGTCCGCACTTTGGTGAGCGACGGAATAGCTATGATGATGTTTTCGATGCGGTGCTCTTTGACAAGTTCCGCAATGTTATCAGTGCTGCCGTGCACGCGAATGCCGTGAATCTCGAGGCCGCGCTTGTGGCGGTCGTCGTCGATAAACGAGACTGGAAGCAGCCCACGGTCCGCATTATGCAGGAGCTGGCGCGCGACAAGCGTGCCGGCCTGCCCCGCTCCGATAATCATCGTGCGTTTCTGTTCCGGCGCCTTTTTGCCGGTGATCGTGTCGCGGAATAAACGCCATGATAGGCGCGATCCGCCGATTAGCAACAGGTGCAACATCCAGGTGATTGCGAGTGCACGGAATAGAACGTCGCCGAATACTAAAAACTGCACGATACCGAGTGTGAAGACGGAGAACGATACTGCTTTAAAGATGGAGGTCAATTCGCCGATGGAGGCGTATTCCCAGACTCTCCGGTACAAGCCGTAATAAAGTGAGAATGCATGGTGTGCAATGAAGATGACAGTGGCACACACCAGGAGAAACTTGCTCTCGAACGGATTGGTCCACGGATGGAGAATGAAATAGCCGATGAAGATAGAGAAGAAGACAATCAGCGAATCGACCCCGAATAATAAGGATATGCGCTTTCTAAGAGACAATGGGGTCATTCCTTTCCAGGGATATAAGGTCTTTTGTCATAGGACAATTGACTAATACACCTATTTTAACATACTAATATATGGCAAAGATAGACTTTTTTCGGCAAAAAAATACTTTTTATGTAGGTTTTAGATAGTGAAGGACTTAGTGTGCAGGCAATCATCACGAAAACCATGAATAAGACCTAGTATTTTTGTATAACATTAATGAATTCAATAGATGGTATGTAAAAAGTCCTCGTTTTCGCAAATCGGCAAAAAAAGAAAAGCAAAAAGGGAAGGCCCCTTTTACTTTTCGGCTCCATAGTATTGGTAGTAGTAATTATCTTTTGGCAGGATGAAGTTGTTCAAGACAGCTCCGATCAGGCGGCTGTTCGACGATGTAATCGCTTCCTTCGCCTTAAGTGCCATCTCTTTTTCAGTTGTGCCGGAATTGACCACCAGGATGGTGCCTTCACATTTATTCGCGAGGATCTGTCCGTCGGTAACCGATAGAACAGGCGGTGCGTCGAAGATGACTAAATCGTAGCGGTCTTTTAGTTCGCCGATGAGCGCGTCCATCGATTTTGATGCGAGCAGCTCTGCCGGGTTCGGCGGGATCGGGCCGCATGTGAGTAAGTCGAGGTTTTCGACAACTGTCGGACGGATGGCGTCTTCAATCGACGTCTGGCGCGTCAGGACGCTCGACAATCCTTGGGAGTTCCCCATGTGGAATGTGTAATGCGTCGTCGGTTTGCGCATGCCGCCGTCAACGAGCAGGACGCGCTTGCCTTCCTGGGCGAATACGACTGCGAGGTTCGCAGACGCAGTCGACTTCCCTTCAGAAGGGGCAGCGGACGTCACGACGAGCGAACGGATGTCGCCGTCAGCGGACGAGAAGTTGATGTTCGTGCGCAGCGTACGGAATTGTTCCGCAACGTACGAACGCGGGTTGGTATATGTAACCACTTTGCGGGCGGTTTCCTGGAGTACTTTTTTCTTTCGTGCCATCGACTACGCTCCCCTTCTTCTAGGTGTGGTGTTGCTTGCTGCTTTCTGGATGTTCGTCTCTTCCTGGATCGGCGAGATGACGCCAAGGACCGGTACGCCGAGGACGTCTTCGATGTCTTGGTCGTTCTTAATAGAAGTGTCAAGATATTCAAGCAGGAACGCGATGCCAACGCCAAGCATCAAACCGACAACGGCGGCAATCGCCATATTCAGCATCGGGTTCGGTGCGACCGGTACCGGGTTGTCTTTCAACACGGCCGGCGACAGGATCGAGACGTTGTCGACGTTCATCAGTTCAGTGATTTCAGTCTGGAAGACGTTCGCCGTAGTGTTCGCGATATCGACCGCTACTGCCGGATCTTCGTCCTGAACAGCAACGTTGACGACTTGTGAGTTCTCAGCGTTCGAGACGGTAATTTTCTGGTTCAATTGGTCCGCAGTCAAGTCGAGGTCAAGCTGTTGAGCGACCTGATCTAGGATGGCCGGGCTTTTAATGATGACGGAATATGTATTGATCAATTGAAGGTCGGCTTGGATGTTCTGGTTGATCACTTGCGACGCTTCCACTTTCTCCTGGTTGACGAGGATCTGCGTCGATGTTTCGTAGATCGGAGTCAAGAGGGTGTAGCTGATGACACCGGCAATGATGACAGCGAGAACGGTCAAAATGGCAATCAGGCCGAGCCGTTTTTTCAGCGTGGTGAACAATTCCTGTAGCGAGATGGTCTCTTCCATGTGTCGTGAAAACTCCTTTTGGGCTTAAATGTTTATCTCAGTATAACATGAAGTTCTTTGGATAATGAGGTTTAATTTGGAAAAAAGTATAGATAGTTATTCCTGAATTGGCAAAAAAACAGGATTATACTATTAGAACAGGATTTTATGACTAGTTAAGTCTACTAAAGAATATGTATAGTTATTGAAGTCATCAATAATTTATTATTTATTTAAGTTAGTTCTTTTCATTGAATTAATGTAGGGTTAATTGGCCGCTTCGGCTCTTTGGGCGGGGCTTTCGCAAGAAGCCAGGCATAGACCGCCTGTCTTCTTGCTTTGCTTCGCCTCGCCCTTGGCGCGCCGGCGCTGAAAGGTTCTCTGCAATCTTTTATTTATATCTGCTGGTTTTCGTTTTACTCGGCCGTGAGGCTGAGTCGATTTAGCACCGCCTTCCCCGTCCTATTTCCTGTTTTTATCCCTTCATTTGAAAGACAGTTCTAGCTGCACGCTATCTTTAAATAATCATTACACCCTCCTGCCTCTTTCGCTACAGGCGATATCACTTGAAGCAAACCGCTTCACGAAGCACAGTTTTTTATTAAAATGCGCATTTTTCTGAACTGCCGGTCTATCGCATACGCCGGGAAAATAGCTTATAATGATATATTGGCATGACTTCCATGCCCAAGCGTTCTATAATGTACGTACTATGGTAAAGGGGCTTTTCTGTAATGACTTCTAATATATTGATCATCGTTCCGGCGTATAACGAGGAGCAGGCGATCGTTGACACCGTCAAGCAATTGGAGCAGTTCGCCGAATACGATTATGTCGTAGTGAATGACGGCTCCACCGACCGGACAAAAGAGATCCTGGAACAGCATAATTTTTCGCACGTGACGCTTCCCGTGAACCTGGGGATTGGCGGCGCAGTGCAGACGGGCTACCGCTACGCAGCGCAGCACGGCTATGACTACGCGATCCAGCTTGACGCCGACGGCCAGCACGACCCGGAAGACCTGCATCATTTGGTGTCCGAGATGAAGCGGCGCAATGTCGACATGCTGATCGGCTCGCGTTTCCTAGAAAAATCGAATTACAAAGGCAGTTTGACGCGCCGTACGGGCATCCTGTATTTCAATTACCTGCTGCGGATGATTTCGCGTGTCCACATCACGGACCCGACGTCCGGCTACCGCATCGTCAACCGCCGCGTCATCGAGTGGTTCGCAAATGACTATCCGGTTGATTACCCGGAAGTCGAAGTGATCGTCAAGCTCGCGCGCAAACGATTCACAGTCGAAGAGACGAAAGTCGAAATGAACGCCCGCCAAGGCGGTGCGTCGTCGATCACGCCGGTGAAATCGATCTACTACATGGCGAAAGTAACTTTCTTTTCGCTGATTCGTTCATATATATAGGAAGGGGCTTTTTGTAAGCATGGATATTATACACTTCATCGTCCTCGCCGCCGCGCTGTTTTTCCTTGGGGTGGTCGTCGCGATGACGGCTAAAAATAAACTTACGGACCAGTACGCGTTCATGTGGCTCCTGTTCTCCGGGATCGGCGTTGTCATGGCAATCGCCTTGCCGTACTTGAACCGGCTGTCGCATCTGATCGGCATCGCCTATATGCCGTCGCTCATTTTCCTGCTGGCCTTTTTGGTGGTACTGAGCCTACTTATCTACCACACCGCGCTATTGTCGAAGCAGGAGCGCCGCACACGCATCCTGGTGCAGGAAGTCGCGTTCTTGCAGCGCGAACTTAAGAATTACCGGAAAGAGGAAAATTAACTCATGAATGTTACGCATCTTTTATTGGTATTCGCAAATACACTTATCCTGGTCGCCGGCCAGTTTCTTTGGAAAGTCGGCATGGAAAAACAGTCGGACGCGTTCTCATCTGTCCTGTCGGTCGTGAAGATGTTCTTCTCGCCGTATATCCTGACGGGGCTGTCGATGTACGGACTCGCCACCATCCTTTGGCTGTTCATCCTGACCAAAGTGCCGCTCAGCGTCGCGTATCCGCTCCAGTCGAGCGCGTACGTCATCGCGGTCGTCGGCGCATTCTTCATTTTCGGTGAAACGATCACGGTGTGGAAAATCGCCGGCGTCTGCTTCATCATGCTTGGCGTATCGATCATCGGCCTCAGCGAAATGCGCTGAGTGACCGCTCTGGTTCCACATTCCATCTTTTAAAGGGGTTCCACCATGATATTTAACTCGTTTGAATTCATCTTCCTGTTCCTGCCGATTGTCTGGATTTTGTATTACCTGCTCGGCCGCATACATATCCCATTTGCTAAGACATGGCTTTTGGTCGCTTCGCTGTTTTTCTACGGCTACTGGAATCCGGCCTACCTGCCGCTGATCCTTATGTCGATGGTCATCAACTACACGATTGGCATGTTCCTCGGCAAGGACCGGGCGAAATCGTTCCGAAAAGCAATCCTCACTGTCGGGATCGTCTTCAACGTCGCGCTGCTCGGCTATTACAAGTACTATGATTTCTTTGTCGAGAACATAAACGTAGTGTTCGGCTCAGAGTTTGTGCTGAAGGATATTTTGTTGCCATTAGCAATTTCGTTCTATACGTTCCAGCAGATTGCCTATTTGGTCGACTCGTACCGCTTGGAGACGAAGGAATACAATTTCTTGAACTACGGGCTGTTCGTATCGTTCTTCCCGCAATTGATTGCGGGGCCGATCGTCCACCACGGCCAGGTGATGGAACAGTTCAGCGACAAACGGTCGTACCGCATCAATTACGAGCATATTTCACAAGGGCTTTTGATCTTCGCGATCGGCTTGTTCAAGAAAGTGGCGATTGCCGATACGTTCGCGGAATGGGCGAACGCCGGCTATAACGATGTCGGTTCGCTGTCGTTCGTCGACAGTTGGATTACGACGCTGTCGTATACACTGCAGCTGTACTTCGATTTCAGCGGGTATTCGGATATGGCGATCGGGTTGGCTTTGCTGTTCAACATCCGACTGCCTTTGAACTTCAACTCGCCATATAAAGCGCGCGACATCCAGGATTTCTGGCGCCGCTGGCATATCACACTGTCGCATTTTTTGACGACGTATATTTACATCCCGCTCGGCGGGAACCGCAAAGGGAAAGTGCGGACTTACGTCAACATCTTCATCATCTTCCTGGTGTCGGGCATCTGGCACGGCGCCGGGTGGACGTTCCTGATCTGGGGCGTCATGCACGGGCTGGCGAGCATCATCTGCCGCTACTGGAAACTGGCCGGATTTAAGATGAATTCGATTTTGGCTTGGATTGTAACGTTCTTGTTTGTCCACTTCGCGTGGGTGTTCTTCCGCGCGTTGAGCTTCGGCGACGCGATTGCGGTATTGAAGGCGATGCTCGGGTTCAACGGCATCGGGCTCCCTGGCGGATTGGCACGTGTGTTCACGGAGCTGGACAAGAGCTGGTTCACGAGCTTCCCGTTCCAGGCGCATTCGGTGGAGCTTTTGGTGACACTGGTCATCGGTCTATTGATCGCCTGGTTCGCGAAAAACTCGACCGAGATCATGTACGAAACGAAACGGAATTTAGCCATGGCTGTGTTTGCGGCAGCGCTGTTGTTCTATAGCGTCATGCAGCTGCAGCAAGTGAGCGAGTTCCTGTACTTCAACTTCTAGGAGGAGATCCCATGAGCGATAAATCATATTCCCTTACCGTCATGGCGATTTTCGCCACGTTGACGGCGGCGGTGGCCGGATTCAATTACTGGATCGACCCGCTATGGCATTACAGCCACGCGCACGAGTTCAACGACGTCCAAGTCGTGACCGATGAGCGTGAGCAGAAGACGGCGAACCAGATCTATGTGCCGAAGGATGCAGATACGCTCTTGATCGGCTCGAGCCGGAGCACGTATATCCATACGGATGCGTTTTCGGACTGGAACGTCTATAATTACTCGGTTGCGAATTTGTCGATGCGCGAGTATCAGACGATGCTGAGTTTTGCGTTTGAGGAGAATCCGGATTACGAGCGTGTGGTGCTGGGTGTCGACTTCTTCAAGTCGAGCACGCAGGAAGCCGAAGCGCCGCGTTCGATTTTGAACCACGTGGCGCGCGTGACGGAGCCGTTCTACCGCAGCAAGAACCTGTTGTCGTTTGATGTGCTGAAGACGTCGTATGAGAACTTCGAGCTGTCGCGCGAAGACGAGATTACGGCAGACCGGTTGTATAACCGCGAAGGCAATGCATTTGCGAAGCGTTATAACGAAGAAGAGACGCTGAAGCTGACGGAGAGCAAGATCCGTAAGTTCGAGTCGACGTTCTACGGCGAGCGCTATACGTATTTTCCGAAGTACAAGGAAGTCATGACGAAAGTGCGGGATACGCATCCTGAAGCGGAGAAAGTCGTGTACACGACGCCGATTTCAAGCGAGCTGTTCAAGTCGCTGGATTCGACTGGGCTGTATGACGAGTACGAGACGTGGCTCCGCGATTTGGTGGATGTGTACGGCGGTGTGTGGAACTTCATGTACCCCAACACCGTGACGAATGATATAACGAATTATTTTGACGGGCATCACTTTTACCCGGAGGTCGGCGATCTGATTGCGGCGCGCGTGGAACAAGGCGAGTCGGCGGATGTGCCGGAGGATTTCGGGGTGTATGTGACGCCTGAGAACATTGATGAGCACTTGGCTGAGGTTGAGGCGCTTGTTAGTGAATTGGAATAATGGTCTTTATAGCCGCCCTGAAGGGCGGTTTTTTTGTGCGTATAAACGAAAGTCTCTTAAAATAGGAAGGGCTACTTTAAGTAAGCTTGACATTCATCTCCCCCCTTTGTTGCATAAGTTTTATCCGAGTCGCAATGACAGAACGAAAAACCAAAAGAGACTTCCAACATTGGAAGTCTCTTTCGAATTGATTGAGCATAAAACTCAAAGCTAATATGGAATGATTCAAGTCCATTTTTCTTCTTCGTCGACCCATTCGCTCTTTTTCAGATCATAGGAATTCGATTCTTCTGGCAACACCAAGTAAGCTGGCAGTTCCAAATGGTCTCCCCCTGCTTCTTTCCAGCAAGAGCTGAACCAATTGGCGAATGTTTTCTGCTCTTGTTCAAGGATCTCCATTTCATGTTCTTCATAGAAGTCGAAGAAAGCTTCTCTCTGGCTATTATCTAATTCTTGATACAGAATTTCTGGGAGCACTTCTTCGCTTCCAGCGAATAGTTTCGGGTTGTTCTCTTCATGGAAGACTTCGTTGGCGTTCTGGTCCATCGAGAACATACGGATGGATAGTTCGAAATTTGTCGGTTCGATAGATGCGGTGAAATCGAGCAGATCGATAGCTGGTGAGAATTTGTAGGCAACGACTCTTTTCAGGTTGCTTGTTAGTTCATTTGAATGTTTTTGCAGATTGGATTGGATGGTGCCGATATATTGATCGATTGTGAACACTGGTGGGCCCCCGTAAGTTTTATTTGTGTATAGGCTCTTTTATAGGTGATCGCACCATACGAGCTGTTTGTATTTTAACATGAACTATCCAGGATATTACATATACGATTGGGCTTTCAAGAGCAAATATTTTTAGTTCCGCCCCAAGACGTTAAGTTCAAGGGCGTTGATATGAAGAGCCTTCCGCACGGCGGAAGGCTCCTTAAGTGCAACAGCGCATTTCGCCTTGGCGAAATACCAAAGGGCATTATTGCTTTTGGCATTTGGGAGGGTTCTATCTTTGTTTGTTGGGGTTTCTATCGGCGGTTGTAGGCGTTTCTATCGACGTTTCGGCGGTTTCTATCGGTGTTTTCGGGGTTTCTATCTACGTTTTAGAGATTTTTATCGATGTTCTTAGTGATGCGCCATGAATGCTTCGGAAAATTTAATCGACATTATCAGAAGTTTAATCGATACTCCTAAGAATTTCTTTTGACACTCTCCTGCTATCCACACAAAACAAAGCCATCCAATGTGAGATTGGATGGCCTTGTAGGTTTTATTCCATTCTTAAGCGAAGACGTTCCACCATTTCGGTTTTGGGATGTCCTGAGGTTCCAGGACGATGAGGTGGCGGTTCTGGATGATGCGCTCGTTGTTTTCGAGGAGCAGGTCGACGATTTCGTGTCTGTTCTTTTTTTCGAGATAGTCGAGGCCGTCGTTAAACTTGAACGGGCGGACTTCCATGTTGTGGACGTCGGAACCGTAGACGTGGATCAGGTTGGCTTCGATGAGCGTCATGGCGGTTTTCTGGATGGCTTTGCCGAAGCTGCCGGCGACAGAACCTGCGGTGACTTGGGCAAGCGCGCCGTGCAGGAGAAGCTTGCGGAGGCGCTCCGGTTTTTCGATGATGCCCTGATTGCGTTCGGCGTGCGCGATGATCGGCACGTAGTTGGCGCTGATCAATTGTTGGATGATTGGCACGGTATAGGCCGGGATGCCGGATGATGGCAGTTCTAACAGGACGTAGCGCGAGCCGGCTAAGGTGAGGGCCTCCCCTTTTGCCAAACGTTCGGGCAAGTTCTCGGACAGGCGGCATTCCATGCCGGCGTGGATGTTGAGCGGCATTCCTTGTTCGGTGATGTAGTCCTGGACCGTTTTCAGTTGCTGCTGCATGAGCGCCAGGTCGGTTTTGAAGTTTGGGTGGTAGCCATGCGGTGTGGCGATGATGTCGGTGATCTGTTCGCTTACCGCTTTTTCGAGCAATGCGATGGTTTCAGCCATTGTCTGGGCGCCGTCGTCGAGGCCTGGCAGGATATGTGCGTGTGTGTCAATCATCGGGGTCTCCTCCGTATAATCGGGATTTTGCTTGGATTTATTGGGAATGGCCTTCCGTCCGGAAGTGCCAATGGGTTGGAACAGTTAAGTGAATTATATAATACTCCCGGCGATTGTGCATGCGGGAACGGAATCTGTGAAGCCGCTTTGGCGCTTTGGGCATGGCTCCCACAATTAGCCGAGAAGATCACTCGTCTCTTAGCGAAAACCTTCTGCTCCTGCATCGCTGCGCTAGCTTCGTCGCAAATAAAATGGCCCAAACTGCTTTTGGGCCATTTTATTGCCTAGCCCGTTTGCGCGCCTTCGCTGGTTCGACTTCTTTATAAATAGAAATATAATATTAAAATTGCTACTTTATATCCCCAAAGAATTGCATGATATATTTTAAAAATACAAAGAGCGCATTTATTTATTGTAGCTGATAGCGATTGTTACGACAATAGAAAATATTGTAAAATATTAGTAATAATAAATTTATCTGTATAAAAGTAGAAGTTTTTGTGCTATTGTAAGAAGAAGATTTTATTTTGGGAGGGTTTTATTGAATGAAAAAGCACTGGAAGAAAATTATATTGGTTTTGGGCATCGTCTTCTTGAGCGTCGCGGGTTACCTCGTGTATATATTCCAGTTCAAGGAATATGAGACGGCGGATGAGAATGTGGATAAAGTGATCGAAGAGGAATACGAAGTGGAATTGCCGGACGGCTCGGTGATCATCGTTGATAAGGACGGCAAAGTCGTCGAGGATGCGGACGGCAATACGGCGAATGGTGAAGCATCCGGTGAGGCGGCTTCAGGCACGACAGCTTCTGGAGACGGTGCTTCAGCTGACGGATCGGCTGCGGCCGGTACAACTGAAGGCTCAGCTTCCGGTTCCGGTTCAACTTCAGGTTCAAGCGAGTCGGCTGCCTCTTCTGGCAGCACAGCTAGCGGATCAGCAACGACGACTTCCGGCACGGCAGGCTCTTCTTCAAATGGAAGCAGCACGGACAAAGCGTCCGGCACAACGGGCTCTAACGGTTCAGCTACGGGCGGATCAGCTGGATCAGGTTCATCGGGCAGCGGCTCTTCGGGCAACGGATCTTCCGGTTCTGGATCAACGGGCGGCAAAGCGCCTGCTGAAGCCGGCGTGACGGTGGCTTCGATCAAACAGAAGTACGAACCGACACTAGCGGACATCGAAGGCCAAGCGTCTTCGCGCATCGGCGGCTTGATCGGCGCGGCGCAGACGGAATACGCACAGAAAAAAGCGGCTGGCGAAAGCATCAATTACGCTTACTTCTATAATAAGTATGTAAGTGCAGCGACGGAGCTTGAAAACCGCACGGATACCGTGTTCTACGCGGTGATTGGTTCATTGAAGAACGAATTGAAAGCGAACGGTCTTGCGGAATCGCATGCGGAGTCGTTCGTTTCTGAATACGAAGCACGCAAAGCAGAACGGAAAAAAGCCTTGCTCAGCAAAGCTTCCGGACTATAAAAGAGAATGGCCGCGGCAGATGCCGCGGCCATTTTTTTATTGTTCGACGCCTATTTCGTTCTGGGCAGCCAATTTGTGCTTGAGTTCTTTCAAGTTGTAAAGGTTCCGGTAATAAAGGAAGACCTGGCGCGGGATGCCGAGGTGCTTCGCGCCGACGGACGGCCCCATGTCGCGGGCGATGTAGATGTCGTGGAGGATCTCGCGCATATCACGGTTATATCGTTTTTCCAACTGATTTTTATAGCCTTCGAAGTCCATCATAGTCGTTTCGACCTACTCTCTTTTTGTTTTTTATGGTTTGAACCGAAATTCGAGGGAAATAAGTTACACCAAGTATACCCTAAACAGTATTTATCGACTAGACCTTTTTGGAAGTTTTTTAGAAATTATGGGTTTTACATGGGATAAATGGTGAATTCGCATTTATTTGCGAGAATTATCAGATTTTATTCCGTTTGGCTATTGTATAATTTCGCGGATATGATAAGTTTTTGGTATAAACCGCGAAGGGATGATGCTTGTGAAAAAGTTCTCCGCTTTATCGGCCGTGCTGCTGGCGCTCACGCTTCTCGCCTCCCCCGCCCTTGCAGCGACCGACTTGCCGCCCAGCCACGGGTTTTACGAAGAGATGACGTATCTGCTTGGCAAAGGGGTGGTGTCCGGCTATCCTGACGGCACGGTGCAGCCCGACCGGATCGTGACACGTGCGGAAGCGGCGATCATGATCGGCAAGCTGAAAGGCTTCGACGGCACGCAGCGTGCGACGAAGTTCACGGATGTGACAAAGGGCCAGAAAGCGAGCGGCTTCATCGCGGCCGCCCAGGAAGCGCGCATCATCAGCGGCTACGGGGACGGCACGTTCCGTCCGTATGCGCCGATCACGCGCGGCGACATGGCAATCATCCTGTCACGGGTATTCGCAACGCCGATCTTCGGACCCGGCCAATTTAGGGACGTGTCGACGAATATGAAAGCGCACGATGCGATTTATCAGGTGCTGGGTGCGAATATTGCCGCGGGCTACAAGGACCGGACGTTCCGGCCGATGGCTTCAACGACGCGCGGCCAGTTCTCGGCGTTCCTCGCGCGCGGCCTCGAGCCGAAGTTCAAGAATGACACGCATATGGCGGGCACGTATTTGCGCGACAAGACGAAAGCCTATACGTACCAATATGCGGGCAACATCACGCAAAAGCATACGTACGTGAACGTGCCGACTTATATGAACGAACCGCTCGGCTTTGTCTGGTCGGTGGACCACGCAAAAGGCCAGCAGGATTATTACCTGGAGCTCGAGTCGTATGAAGTTTACGGCATCGGCTATCCGCGTTCGGAGTTTTTCACTGACCTTGTCTATCCAGTGAAAGTTGGGACGAAATTCAACACGGATAGTTTCTTCCAGCCCCCTGCCCAGATCACCGGCGTGAATGTCCGCGTCGTGACGCCGTATCGGACGTTCACAAATGCGGTGGAGGTAACCGTGCCGGACAATGCAGAGTTCGAAGTGGAGAGCTTCAAGTATTATATGGTTCCGGGCTTCGGCAACGTGAAGACGGTTGATAAGAATGGCGCGGTCGGTATGGTGCTGGTTGGAGTTGAATAAAGGCGGTAACCCCCCTGCAGGTTTGGCTGCAGGGGTTTTCTTTTGTTACAGGAATGTTACAAATACTATTGTATATTTTTCCTTTTGTGGTAAATTGTTTAGAGGAATTTATTTACAATAGAAAAGGAATGATTTTTTGTGAAATGGGTTACAGCGTTGTCAGGCACGGTCCTGGCACTGGGTTTATTGGCAGCCCCGGCTTCTGCGGCGAGCGACTTGCCGAAAAGCCACGGTTTTTATGAAGAAATTTCGTATTTGATGGAATGGGGAGCTGTTTCGGGCTACCCGGACGGTACGTTCCAACCGGATAAAATCGTGACGCGCGCAGAAGCGGCGATCATGATCGGCAAATTGTTTGAGTTAGACGGCACACAGCGTGCGAGCGGATTCTCGGATGTCACAAAAGGCATGAAGTCGAGCGGCTATATTGCAGCCGCGAGAGATGAAGGATTTATCAACGGCTATTCGGATGGTACCTTCAAGCCGTATGCGCCGATTACGCGTGGGGATATGGCAATCATCTTGGCGAACGTCTTCCCTTCCCTTGAAATGGGGATGAACTCATTCAAAGATGTGAACCCGAACATGCGCGCTTACTACCCAGTCAGCATCGTGGCGGATGCGAACATCGCAGCCGGCTACTCGGATGGCACGTTCAAGCCGTATGCGAAAACGACCCGCGGTCAGTTCTCGGCCTTCCTGGCGCGCGGCGTGGAACCGAAGTTCAAGAACGACACGCACTTGGCAAACGGCTTTATGCGCGACAAGACGAAAACGTATGTGTACAAATACGAGGACGGAACGGTTTCCTACCATTCCTACGAAAGATATATTGTTCCGTATGTAGATCTTGGCTTTGCTTGGCTCGACAGCACTGAGGAATACGGCTTCTACAATGAAACAGAGTCCCGTTCCGGTTACGAAATCGGGTCCCCGCTCAACTTTACAATGCTGGACCTGGTCTACCCATACAAGGTCGGAACGGTCATTGATGCCGGAGAAGATTATGGCGACAAGTTGTCGGTCACCGGCGTGAACGTGACGGTTGAAACGGCTTATAAAACGTTTACGAACGCGGTGGAAGTCACTGTGGAAGGGTATTCTGAAATTCCGAATAGCGGCCATAAGTTCTATTTGGTTCCAGGTATGGGCCAAGTGAAGCTTGTTCATGATGATGGCGAAGTCGGAGTCGAATTGATCAATGTGAAATAATGATAAAGCCCCTGCAGCTTCGGTTGCAGGGGCTTTCGTTTCTTTTATTACATTAATGTTACAAAAAGATTACAAAAAGCTTGCATATGCCTCTAGAGCCGTGTTACCATTAATTTGTTAAGGAATTTATTTACATAATTGAAAGGGAGATGGATATGAAATTATTACCTGCTTTATCGGGGGCTGTCCTCGCGATGAGCCTGTTGGCATCGCCTGCGAGCGCTGCGGCGGACTTGCCGAAAACGCACGGCTTTTACGAGGAAGTTACATACTTGATGGATAAAGGGGTTGTTTCGGGATATCCCGACGGCTCGGTCCAGCCGGATAAAATCGTGACGCGTGCAGAAGCGGCGATCATGATCGGCAAATTGAAAGGTTTTGACGGCGCACAGCGCGCGAGCGGCTTCTCGGATGTTACGAAAGGCATGAAGGCGAGCGGTTATATCGCGGCGGCTAAAGAAGCCGGCTTTATCAGCGGCTATGGCGACGGCACCTTCGATCCATATGCGCCGATCACGCGCGGCGACATGGCGATCATTCTTTCACGGGTATTTGTTGCGCCGTTCTTCGGCGCAAGCGAGTACTCTGACGTTTCCACAAACATGAGAGCACACGATGCAATCTACCAGGTATCGGGCGCAAGCATCGCGACGGGCTATGCGAACGGCACGTTCAAGCCGCTTGCAGCTACGACGCGCGGCCAGTTCTCGGCATTCCTTGCACGCGGGCTGGAGCCGAAATTCCAGAACGATACGCATATGGCGGGCAGCTACTTGAGAGATAAGACGAAAGCATACAGCTATGGCGACGGCAAAGAAGTTTACGGCGTCGATATTTACACGAATGATGCCGAAATGCATGGCGAGCCTCTTGGCTTTGTCTGGTCGTACAACCACGAAGACGGCGAAGAGGATTATTCGATGGAGTTTGAAAGCCGGACGGAGTTCTACACCGCTTATCCTGCTTCCGAAGCTTACCTTGATCTTGTTTACCCGGTCAAAGTCGGCACAAAATTCAACATTGACTCTCCGTTCTCACCACCTTCCGTCGTTTCTGGCGTGAACGTGACAGTGGAGACACCATTTAAGACATTCACGAATGCTGTGGAAGTACACGTGCCGAAACATAAGGATTTCCCTGTGAGCGGCTATAAATACTACATGGTGCCTGGCTTTGGCCACGTGAAGTCGGTAATGGACGACGGTTCAGATCTTTATATCTTGATGGACGTCCAATAAAACACAGAACCCGCTGCGATTTGCAGCGGGTTTTTTGATGGGTTTATTCGTCTAGGCGGACGGCTGGATGACGGTGCCGTTTGTGCCGAACGCTTCGGCCGAGTTGAACACTTCCTGGATTTCGGCGTCGGTCATTGGCGTCGTGGCCCATTGGAGGAGCAGGTCTTGCATCGTGTACATCGGAATGGCGAAGCCGATGCCGTTGCTCTCGATCAGCAGGAGCGAGTTGATGCCGATCACTTTCCCGCTCGCCGCATCGATCAACGGGCCGCCGCTCGAGCCGAGCGCCATCTGCACGTCGATCTGGTAGAGGTCCTCGTACAGGTATTCCTGATCGAAGTCGCGTTCGATGCCGGTCAGGTAGCCGATGGCCGCAGTGTTCTCGAAACCGGACGGGCTGCCGAGCGCGATGACTTCACTCCCCACCTGCGCCGGCGTGAGCTCGATGCCGAGCGGTTCGGTGCCGGCGAGTGCATCGACTCTCACCAGGGCAATGTCATGCGTCTTGGAGATGCCGATGACCTTACCCGGCTGCTCGAGGCCGTTGCTGTCACGGACCATGACGTCCTGCACGCCCATGACGAGGTGCGCGCTAGTGACGACATCGCCGCCATTGGTGAAAAGGAAGCCTGATCCGTAGGCGTCTTCGGTCTTAACGGTGAACACTTTCGCCTGCGCTTCTTTGATGACGGCCGTCTTGTCGCCGGGTATGGGGTTATTGGCCACTTGGGCGACCGGCTCCGGTTCTTCAGTCCGGTCGCCGGCGAGCTGGGCCGCGCCGAAGCCGGTGCCGATCAGGAGGAGTGCAAGGAGTGCATATAGGAACGGATGCTTTTTCTTCCGGCGGGATTTGCGGGTGGAGCGGTCCATGGGGTCGCCGCAGCGCCTGCAGAAATTGGCGCTGTCGCGGTTTTTCGCTCCGCAATTGGAACAGAACATGGTTCGGCCTCCCCTCCAAGAGGATTTTTGGTGGCGCTTTCCGACTAGAAAGTATTCTGAATATATAAAATATTTTACCATGCGTAGGTCGAAATTGATATAATTCTTATGGAAAGGAGTGAGAGAATGTTTATGAAAACGCGGAGTGCGCCGGCCCTTCTCCACCAGCTGCCGCGCCTCATGCACCGGCTTCCCCATATGGAGGCGATCCGCGACGACCATTACAAGATCCGTGCCGGTTTCGGCGGCGAGGAGCACGTTGATAGCATTTTGTTGAGGAGCCGGCCTTCTTCGCCCGTCTCGTTGATCGGTGACCTGCAGCTGGCGAACCGCTTCTGCCAAATCGACACGATTGTCGTGACGGATCATTTCGTGCTGATTCTGGAAGTGAAGAATTTCTCCGGCACGCTGTCATTCAACGAAGACAGCTACCACCTGGAACAAACCACCCGCGAAGGCAATAAATACGGCTACAACTCACCCGTCACGCAAGTCTGGAATGCACGTGAAGAACTGCGCATGATCCTTTCGAAGGCCGGACTCGCCTGCCCTGTCTACGGTGCCATTGTCCTGCCTTACCCATCCACCCTTGTCGACCGAATGCCGAGCGAATTCCCTGTCGTCTACGGCTACTCACTCAACCGGTTCATCTCCACCCTCCCCCGGACCGGACGGATCTCTTCCCCAGAAAGAACCGCTCAGCTTCTCATTGATCAGCATCAGCCCTTCCCGAAGATGGACTTTCAGGAAGCGTATAAGTACGACCCCAGCCAGCTTAAAAAAGGCGTATTGTGTGGGAAATGCGGCAGTGTTTGCCAGAAAATGAGCGAACGCCTCCTCCTCTGCCGCTCCTGCAAACAGCCGGTCGAAGACGGCTACCGGCGCGCGCTCGATGACTGGTTCGACTTTGTGTCGCCGGAGATTACGAACGCGCAATGCCGGGAGTTTTTGGGGTTGAAGGATAAGTATGCGGCGAATTATTTGCTGAAGAAGATGGATTTTCTTTCGCAAGGTGCATCACATCAAACGATATATAGGAAGAGAGAAGCCGTCCGCTGATGCGGTCGGCTTCTTTTTGTGGATGGAATCTAGCACTTTAATTTGAATTTCAACGAACGGAGAGTGAATTCCAACGAATGGGTGCTGAGTTCCAACCAAGTCGGCTTCAATTCCAACCAACCTGGCTCGAGTTCCAACCAGCCTCCTTCTCTTTCTCCATGGATCTTTCTTTTAAAGCAATCGCCCCAAAGGCGATTGCTTCTTCCCTTTCGCATTTCGCCAGTCGGCGAAATGCCATCCATTTAGGTCTTCTTCCTCTCTGCTTATGTTGAATTCCAACCAACTAAGAGCGAATTCCAACCAACTGCTGCTGAGTTCCAACCTAATCGACCCCAATTCCAACCAACCCGGCTCGAGTTCCAACCAACCTCCTTCCCTTTCTAAAATGTTCTTCCTCCCTTTCGCATTTCGCCATCTGGCGAAATGCCATCCATTTAGGTCTTCTTCCTCGCTGCGTATCATGAATTCCAACCAACTAGGAGCGAATTCCAACTAACTGCCGCTGAGTTCCAACCAAGTCATCCCCAATTCCAACCAACTCGGCTTGAGTTCCAACCAACCTCTTTCTCTTCCCAAACGCCCTTTTCCCTTTCGTATTTCGCCGGGGCGAAATGCCATCCATCCAAACTCTCTTCAAGTTGTTTTCACAAATCTCCCCTCTCCAACACAAAAAAAGACACCTACTCTAAAAGTAGATGCCTCTCATAACCTTTATTCGATTTCCACACCATATTTCGCAAAGCCATTCTCAGTCAAGGCTTTGAAAGTGATGCCGCTATCTGCAGGGATCAGGTCCTTGGCGTTGGCGGATGTTTCGAATGTGATGTTCTGTGTGCCGGCGATTGGCGTGAAGTCCCAGTTGCCGTCAGCTGATGGGTCGATGGTGCCGACTTCCAGCATGTAGTCCATGATGACTTGGCGGTTTTCGTATGCGTAGTCGATGGACTCTTTCGCTGAACGGACGCCAGGGAAGTTGCCGCTAGCGCGGTAGTTGTTTGTTGCGACCAGGAATTCCTTAGCTGGGTCGATGGCTTTGCCGTCGAAGCTCAGGTTCTTAATGCGGTTTGCGTTGGCGTTGATGACGTTGCCGTCGCCGTCGTATTTCGCCGGCTGCGTAACATCGATATCGTACGTAACGCCGTCGATGACGTCAAAGTTGTATGTGCGGAAGTCCGCGTTGATCAAGTCTTGCTCAGTTGTAGCAGTTGGGTTCATTTGCTTGAATTGCCCTGCGGACATTTCGAGCCATTCTTTGATGTCTGCGCCCGTCAGTTTCAAGGCGAAGACGGTGTTGTCGTAGACGTAAAGGTCCGCAACGTTTTTGATGGCAATTTCGCCCGTTTTGATGTCTGTGTAGTATTCAGCGCCGTTGCGTCCGCCTGCTTTGAACGGAGCAGCAGCTGACAGGATCGGCAGGTCAGCGTTCGCTGTGCCGGCCACTTTTTGTTCTACGTACCATTTCTGTGCGTTGTTGACGATCTGGATCGATGGATCGTCCGTTACAAGCGAGAAGTAGCTCGTGATCGGTGCTGTTGTCTCGCCGACCGGGCTGCGGACATAGTCGATTGTCGCTTCGTGTGTTTCTTTCACAGCTTCGATGACTTCTTCAGCCACTTCGTCGGATTTCGTATCGATGGCGCGGAGTTCCGCTTTCTCGGATACGATGTTCCATTCTTTGCCTTTAGGTGCCAATTTCAAATCAATGACGCCCAAGTGGCTGCCGAATTTGCCCGGCATGACGACTGGTGTGCCGTTGATCGTACCTTGTTCCTGGTCAACGTTCGCCAACTCTTCATAAGAACCTGGGAATGTATCGTGGTTGTGGCCTGTGATGATGGCGTCGATGCCTTTCACTTGGCTCAATTGGTACGTGATGTTTTCTTCGCCGACTTCGTATTTCTCATCGCCCATTCCGGAGTGGGAAAGAACTACGACGACGTCAGCGCCTTTTTTCTCGACTTCCGGAAGGAATTTCTCCACGGATTTCACGGCATCTTCCGCAATGACTTTGCCTTCAAGATGCGCGCGGTCCCATTTCAGGATCTGCGGCGCAACGACGCCGATGACGCCGACTTGGATCGTGTGTTTCTTGCCTTTGCCGTCAACGACTTCTTTGTCGATGATCGTGTAAGGCGTGTATTTATTCTTCTTCGTCGCTGCGTCATAGACGTTCGCGTTCAGGACCGGGAACGGGGCATCGTCTAGCGCTTCGTCCAGGTACTCAAGGCCGAAGTTGAACTCGTGGTTCCCGAGCGTCGATGCTTGGAAATCAAGCGAATCAAGTGCTGCATATGCCGGGTGAAGCTCGCCGTCTTCCAGGCGGTCGACCGTGACTTTATAGCCGCCGAATGGCGTTCCTTGAATCAAATCGCCGTTGTCGAAGAGCAGGCTGTTTTTATTTTCTTCACGGGCTTTTTCAATCAGCACGCCGGTTTTGGCGAGGCCGAGGTTGTTTGAAGTTTTGTCCTGGTAGTAGTCATAGTTCACGAAGTTCGTGTGCAGGTCGGACGTGCCGAGGATGCGCAGCGAGACGTGCTTGCCGTTGACTTTCTTATATTCGCGAACCAAACGCTGCACGATGGCGCGCATTTCCCCGCCGGAGATGCCTTTGCCTGGCTTGATCGTGCCGTCTTTAAAGCCGATCAATAGGCCGATGCCTACTGCTTCGGAAAGATTGTCCGTCAGGCTCTTGCTCAGGTAGCGGCTGTCCTTGAATTTCTTCAGGTTCGAAGCCGGGTATTCTTTTTCGGAATCCACTGCGCGGGCTGCGATGGCAAAGCCTTGTTCACGGGACAGTTTTTCATTCGTCCCGAAAAGCGTAGCTGATTTCCCGCTTGTCAGTTTCAGATTGTATGCCGCTTCCACGTATGGCGCCAATGAAGGATCGACGTCTTTGAAAGCGATTGTGGAACCATCACCCAACTCGACGTTCATGGAGGTTACCAAGTGCTTGATAAATTCCCCGCGTGTGACGTCTTTGCTTGGTGCCGCCCATGCTGGCGATGCGGTGCTGAGCCCACTCAGTACAAGTACAGCTGCACTTGTAGCCATGGCCACTTTTCTTTTAATGGACATTCTTCCATCTCCTTTTGTTTCGAATAGTCGAACGATTCCATTATACTTCGGTTTCTAAAATAAATGAATACGTTTACACAAAATTTTCATGGGGTTAATAAAGGATTTATTTCTGCTTGGGTTGAGCATTAATAAGACGCTCGGCGCTTTGGGCATGGCTTTCGCAGGAAGCTTGGCATAGACCGCTAATCTTTCTGCTTCGTCTAGCCCGTTGGCGCGCCTCGCTTGGTGAAATGTTTTCAGTTTTGGTGAATAAACGGTGTGCTGTTCTTAAATCGCTCGGCGCTTTGGGCATGGCTCCCGCAGAAAGCTTGGCATAGACCGCCAATTTTCCTGCTTCGCCTCGCCTTTGGACGCGCCTCGCTTGGTGGGGTGGTTTTAGTTTTGGTGAATAAACGGTGTGCTTTTCTTAAACCGCTCAGCGCTTTGGGCGTGGCTCGCTTAGCGAAGAGGTCAACAAACGGCGTGCAAAGGTATTTTCTGCCTCTGATTTTCTCCATACAAAAAGGCAAGGGACCCACCCCTTGCCTCTAGTTTATTTCAATACTGCCTTGCCCTGGTTTGCTGCCTCGTCGACCACAATGAATGTCAAAGTATCGACTCCTTCCCGGAATCCCGGGACGTTGAAGGCGAAGGCGCCGGTCTGGTCGAGTTCGACCGGGACGGATTTGCCGCGGCCGTTGAGGATGTAGCTTGCGTGCAGCTTCGAGTTGATGTCGAACGGTTCGCCGAGCTTGAGGAGTTCGGCGTTATAGGCGAGGTACGGATCGGCGACTTTGCCGATCGCCCGCCCGGCGGTGACCGAACCGGAAATTTTTGGCGGCGTGCTCTTCACGAAGATGATGCTGCCGAGCGAGAACACGTAGGTCGAAGCGCCGTCAGCCGGCTCGGCCATAAAGTGGAGCTGGTACATGCCGTCCGGAATTTTCTTCGCGGGTTCTCCGCTCCACGGACGGTACAGGCCGAGCAGCGGCATCTTGTGGACGCCCCCTTTCATGCTTTCGCTCGCGTGGAGGAATCCGATATAACCGTCCCCGAACGCTCCGCCGCCGGGGTTCATGAGATCCCAGAGTTCAATCGCGTTCTTGCCGACGCCGCCGGTCAGGCGGTATGTGATGTTCGCACTATCATTCTTGCCATCCCCGTTGAACGAAAGGTCGGTCTCAGTGACTTGAAGGTTCTGCACTTCGACGGTCTTCGTCGGGCTGAAGCTCGCGGCGAATGGCAAGGTGGCCCGCTTCGCCCCGTTCGAGATGTGGATATAACCGAGGATTTCGCTGTCCTCCGCGGCCTCCGCATTTTTCGATGCCGTTAGTTTGACGTTGAGCACCTGTTCGCCTTTCAGCGTGAACGCCGATTTGTCGACGGTCACTTTCGCGTTGCCGAACGATTTTTTCGTCTCGACGCTCACTTTGTATGCACCGCCTTTGCCGAGGATGTCCTTGACGATGACTTTCTTCGTCACGGAAATATTGCCTTGTGACAGCGGCTGCATGCCGAAGGTCACCGAGCCTTTCTTGTTGTCGGCAAGCGCGCCGGTCGCATTGAGCACCGCTTTGTCGATGCTGTAGGCGAGGAACGGCGGATGGACCGCTTCATAAGCCTGTACGCGCCCTGCCCCTTGGGCGAAGACGTCGTATTTATTGGTATCGAGCAATTTGGCGGTGTTCATGAGCGCCACTTTCACATCGAATGGCGTCCAGTCTGGATGCGCCTGCAGGATCAACGCGGCAACGCCGGCCACATGCGGGCTCGCCATCGACGTGCCGGTGAACCGGACGTACGCCTTGGAATAATCCGCTTTCGGGTTGTCCGCTTTGTACATCGGAATCGCCGACATGATGCTTGTGCCCGGTGCGACGAGGTCCGGCTTCAAATCGAAGTTCGGCGTTGACGGGCCGCTTGAGCTCGTTGCGTCGATTTCGTCGCCTTTGGTCAGCGTCAGCTTGATGTTGCTGAACTTCGCGCTGCCTTTGCCGTTAAGCAGCTGGCGGCGCAGCGCTTCGCCGTCGGTCTGCGACAGGTCGAACGCGGGAATAAATTCAAAGCCGTCGTTCAGATAGGTTCCGGAAGGGCCTGGGGCATTAAAGCCGTTGCGGATGTTGTGGACCAGGATGGCGGCTGCGCCCATCTCTTTGGCGATTTTGATCTTGTCGATAATTTCGATCGAACCGACGGAGACGAGCACCGCTTTCCCTTTCACGGCGAGATTTTTGTAATCGGTTTTATTTCCCGCACCCGGAATGGCTACTAGTTCAAGTGCGTTCGGAAATTGCTTTCCGGGCGACGTGCCAGTGACGGCGGCGATCATGTTCACGGTTTTCGCGACGGTGATGTTGCCCGCTTTCAAGTTGACGGTGGCAGTGTGGCGCTCTTCAGGGATCGTGCTGTTGCCGACGGAGATGCCGAGGCGCGACGTCGCCGGCGAACCGATCGAGCCGCGGTACTGGCCGGCGTTGCCCATCGCGCTGACAGTCACCGTGCCCGAAAGCATGGCATTGTTGACGGCGAACGCCGCTGCGTCCGCTTCAGATGTCGTAATGGCGCCGAACGACAGGTTGATGACGTCCATGTCCTGCTTGACCGCTTCTTCCATGGCGGCGAGGATCCATGACATCGACGCGGTCGAATAAGCGCCGAACACGCGGTACGCGTACAGGTCGACTTTCGGGGCGACGCCTTTGAAGCCGAAGCGGTTCGCCCCGATGGCCGCAAGCGTGCCGGCGACGTGTGTGCCGTGGAAGGTTTCAAATGGGAAGCCGAACGCATCCACTTTCGGCAGCGACGGCGAGCGCTCGGACGGGCGCGTCTCCGAAGCATCGTCCGGTGCGCGCTTCACGGTGTAATGCGGCGAGAACGGCACGAAGTTCTTGCCGCCTTTGTAGATTCCTTTGAATTCCGGGTGGTTCGGGTCGATGCCGGTATCGAGCACGGCCACTTTCACGCCCTGGCCTTGGAAGCCTTCCTTCCACAGCTTCTCGACGCCGAGAAACGCCTGGCTTTTGACGAATGACGGTGTCACGGTATTCGAATTCGACGGCGCGGCGAGCGTGCGGAATTGGCGGTCCGGCTCAACGAACGAGACGCCTTTGATCTTCAGCAGTTTCGAAAGGTCCGACGCTTTCACAGTCGCCGCGATGCCGTTCAGCACCGTCGAATAGGACTGCCCTTCCGTGAAGGCGATCCCTTGCTGGTTCATGGCGGTTTTCGCTGCGGCTTGCTGCTTGTCGACTTGTGCTTGGATGCGTTCTGTCTGTGCGGCGGTCACTGCCTTGCCTTGGAGCGAGCGGATGCCGCGCTCGAGGCCGACCGGCTTTTCGGTGAAATGGACAATGACGCCGACGGTTTTATTTCCCGAAATCTTTTGCAGATCCGGGTGAAGCCGCGGCGCCCCTTCGCGCATCTTCAGCTGCTCGGCAATCGCCGCCTGCATGTCCAGCTGGCTTTTGGTTGGTGCAGCTTCGGTGTGGAAAGCGGGAAATAAAGCAAGAATCAGGACAAGGGTAAGGAAAACGAGAATGGATTTCGAAAAGCTGCGATTCTTCATGGAATGACCTCCTCATATGTAATCAGACTATTTAGATAACTAGATTTTAGCATGATTTTGTCATTAAAAGAGGTATATTATGTAAAATCAAAAATAAATATTATTTTAGTTATTTAACTCTGATTATTTCCCGGGAAATATAATCTGACAATTCTAAAATCATTTCCTGGGAAATAAACCGGGTTTTTTGAAGGAATATTTCCGGTCGATTAGTTTTTGAATTGTTTGCGTGCCAGGCACGCAAACAATTCAAAACAACGCCCCCAATAAAAAAATGCACTCCCTCAGCAGGAAGTGCATCCATCTATTTTCAACTCACCAACACAATCGCCCCTGCCACGATCAGCGCGACACCGATGATCTTGCGCACACTGATCGTCTCTTTCAGGAGCAGGTACGACAACACCATCGTCCAGATATAGGTGACGGCGGTCAGCGGGAATACGGTCGTGTACGGCAAAAACTGCAGCGCGACGATGTTCAGGATCGCCCCGAAGCCGTAGAAGCCGACACCCGCGATCAGCCGAAGCAGGAATTCCTTCCGTTCGGCGTTGATGTTGTGCGACGAAGCGGCTTTCAGGAAATAGCCGCCGAGCGCGCCGAGCCAGGTCATTGCGAGCAGCAGCCCAACCAAAAGAGCATTAATGGCGGTCACCCCCAATCGCGATGACGCCGGCCAGGATTAATCCAGTGCCCATAAGCATATTCCCCGTCACGGCTTCCCCAAGGAACATCGCACCGTAAAAGATGGCGATAACATAGCCGATGCTGAGGAGCGGATGCAGCACGGACATGCGGCCATAGCGGAACGCCGCGGTCATGAGCACCGCGCCGGCGCCGTAGAGCGCAAACCCGATCCACAGCCGGTAATCGAACACCCCTTCCGCGAGCTTCCAGAACAATTGCCCGGTCGCGGTCGAGAATGCTGCGGCGATCATCAGGACGATGCCGAGCGGCCGGGTCGCTTCAGTGTCGTTCAAGCCGCCCACCGCCTTTAGGTGCAAATGCGAGCAGCGCGATGAAGATCGCTGCAAAGAAGAACAGCGGATTGCCGTAGAGATAGCGGAAATCCTGCGCCGGAATCGCAGCTGCGACGGCGGCCGTATTGAGTGCCACCGGCAGCAGCATGAGCCAGACGCGCCAATTGTTGCGCACATACGCGATGTAGAACAGCAGCACGGTCAGGAATGTATAAAGCGCCGGGCGCCAGATGACTTCCTCCACGCCGGAGTCGACTTTCAGGTAACTGGACGCTGCCCGTGTCGGGAACGGATGGATCACTGTATTGACCAGCCCGAATTCATTGCCATGGTAGAGGTTCGTCACATAGCGGTTCATATAGCCGTCTTCCGGCTGGTTGATCTGCCAGACGAGCGAAGCTTCTTTCAGGAACGCTTCGATGGCGAGGCCCGGATTCTGCACGACGAGCGCGCCCCACATCTTGAAATAGCCCGGCCAGTCGTTGTAGATGACCCAGCGGTCGTAATCCCCCCATGAGAATTTGATCGGGTCGACGGCGTACGGGTTGTACTTCTCTTCCCACAGCTCGAGCGGCATCAGGCGGTTGATGTACTCGCGCTGCGCGTCGGTCATGTCGCCGTCATTGACAACGATGTTCGCGATCTGCTGGGTCGGGATGCTGAGCGCTTCCTGCGGATCGGAGCCGACCACTTCTAGGCTGTCATAGACCGGTCCGGTGATAACTTGGTGAAGTACGATGATGAACAGCGCGGCCGGCACCAGGCGCTTCCACGCGTGGCGGTAGATAACGGTGGTGAAAAGCATGGTGATGACGAACACCGGGAAGCCGTTATGCCGGAAAAACACCAGCACGAACGACCCGATGAGGAATAAAATCAGGAACGACGGCTTCTTCGCCTCTTCTCCGCCCGTCTTGACGAGCAGCACGAGCAGGAGCGAGAAGAACACGAGCGCCACGCTGTACGTGACGTCTTTCCAGATAATGATCGAGAAAATCGCGCTTGTCGGCATGACGGCAGCGACGATCAGCACTGCCCAGATGATGACGGGATGGACATTGAAGCGCCTCATCAGATAGCCCAGATACCCCATCGTCAGCGACAAAAGGGCAATCTGGAACAACGCGATGATGCCCGGGCTGTCCCAGATCTTCGTCAGCAGCATGATCGTCCACGTGAACATGACCGGATGCCAGTCGGTGAATTCCTGCGTCTTCGCCTGCTCCCACTGTGCGAGCGAGTCGGGTGTCATGGCCGCCGGGAAAAAGGCGATGAACATGAAGAGCGACGCGCCAAGCATCGGCAGCATGTACAGGAAGACGTGATAGAACGGCACGTTCCGTTCGCCCGTCGGCGCTTCAAAGCTCAGGGAAAAGCGGATCGCAGCAAGGGCGGCGACCGCCACTGCGAGGAACATGCCTAGATAGACAGCACCGATGACGAGCGGGTTGTTATCGAGCAGATAAGCTTGCTCTCCGCGCATGCTGAATGCGGCGAGCACCGAGAATAGCGGCAGGAAGATGGCGAGGCTGATTTTTTTCGGTTTCGTCCAAGCAGAAATCGCCTTGCCGAACGGGCGTATGTACCAAAGCAGCGCGAAAAAGACGACAGCCGCCGCCCCGATGAGCAGCGGATGTGCATTCAAGATCGGCTCAAAATAAAAGATGGAGGCCACGCTGAGGAAAAGGGCCGCAATGATTCCGACGGCGATCGCTAGAGGTCCCCTCTTCATACGTTTCGCTCCCGGTTGATGTCGTGGCTGATGCGGTTCAGTTCCAGTTCAAACTGCTTGCGGTGCGTTCCGGCGACCGTATCGAGGATCAAGCCGCACGCAAACGCCAGCATCGACAGCATGACGAAGCCGACGGCGAGGATGGCAGACGGCACCCGCGTGACAAACGCGGTCTGGACGTACTCGATGATGACCGGCACGCCGGCGATCAGGCCAAGGATCAGGAAGATCGCTGCCCACGATGTGAAGAACAAGAACGGCTTGTAATCCTTGAACAGCGTGAAGATCATGCGCAGCACTTTCATGCCGTCCTGGATCGTGTTGAGCTTGGATTCACTGCCTTCAGGGCGGTCGCGGTAATCGATCGCGACTTCCTTGATGAGGAATTTATTGTCGAGCGCATGGATGCTCATCTCGGTCTCGATCTCGAAGCCCGGGCTTGTCACCGGCAACGATTTGACGAACAAGCGGTCGAATGCGCGGTAGCCGGTCATGATGTCGTTGATGTTGCTCTTGTACAGGCGGTTGATGAGGTTCTTGACGAGCGTGTTGCCGAAGCCGTGGAACTGGCGCTTGTTTTCGTTGAAGTATGTACCGTTCGAGAGCCGGTCGCCGATGACAAGGTTCGCTTCGCCGTTGACGACCGGGCGGATGATGTCGTGGACGAATTCCGCCGGATAGGTGTCATCCCCGTCCGCCATCACGTAGACATCCGCATCGATGTCGCGGAACATCGAACGCACGACGTTGCCTTTGCCCTGGCGCGGTTCCTGCCGGACGATCGCCCCGTTTGCGAGCGCCACTTCGGTCGTTTTGTCGTTTGAGTTGTTGTCGTATACATAAATAGCCGCATCAGGCAGTTCCTTGCGGAAATCCTGAACGACTTTGCCGATTGTTAACTCTTCATTGTAACAAGGCAGCAAAACAGCAATTTTCATAAGCCTGTCCTCCGTCGTTTTCATACATATTTTTACATTACCATATTATACCTTGAAGATCGGTCAGATTGATAGGCAATGCATCATTTTCAGAATGTTAAATTTATCCTCTTAAGGGACGATGTGCCTAGTTCCCGGCAGCTTCTGCAGGACCCGAATGATGCCGTAGGACACGAAGAAAATTACGGCCCATGAAATCAGGATCCCGACACCGGGGGCGATCATTGACGGGTTAATGCCCGCATATTTGTCAAGGTAGAACTGGACGAGTGGATGGATCACATAGATGCCAAGCGTCGCGGTGCTCATCGATGTGATGAACCGATGCGCTTTCATGATCGGGTTCAGGTGCTGGAACGCCGTGAAAATGAACAGCGTGATGGCGAGTGAGTTCGGCCGGTAATGTTCGTAAAAGAATTCATCGAGTTCGCCTTTGTACTCGGTAAGGGATTCGGTGCCCAGATAGGTACTGAAATAGCCGAAGACCGCCGCAGCCCCAAGGAGCGGCAGGAACTTTTTCGGAATCGGGTACAGAAATAGGTACGCTCCGAGCATGAAATAGCCGATATATGGCTCGAACATACCGGCGCTAAACGCAATGTCGAAGCCGAGGAATTTATTGACGAACGGCATAAATACGGTGAAAATCACCCAGAACAACAGAAAATATTCGAACGTTCTCTTGCTCATCCGGTCGACCAGGATGCGCAGGAACGGTGCCATGAGGTAGAGGCCGATAATGGTGTAGAGAAACCACAAGTGGAAATAGATGTCGTCGGTGAGGAACAGCGTCAGTGCTTCGCCGACCGTGTAGCTGCGGCCTTGTTCCAGGATGCGGTACAGGAGATAGACGCCGCTCCAGAAAAGGAGCGGGATGAACGCTTTGGCGAGCCGTTTCTTCAGGAAGCTCCAGACCGGTTCGTCGGGTTTGCGCGTAAGGAGCAGCGCGCCGCTCAACATGAAGAACACCGGGACGCACCAGCGCAGCGCCGAATCGATGGCGTTCGCGAGCTTCCATTCCCAGGCTTCCGGCGGTTCGGCGTTGATGATTTTCGACAGCACATGGATGCCGACGACCGTGATGATCGCCAGTACCCGCAACCAGTCCATGTATTCATAGCGCTCCTTCATCTCGGCTCCCTCTTTCCGCGTACCCTTTTTCTAACACATTCCCTAGTCCCGCGTACGCAAAACAGGAAAATTTTCCTGCAGCCGCAGACATTCCGTTTTTTCTTCTATATAATAGATGGAGTTATGCAAAAGAGAAATGGAGTTTTTAGAGTGAGTGCCTTATGCGAAAATTAACCGAAATCGACATGATCCGGGCCATCGCCTGCCTCAGTGTCGTCTATAACCACGTCATCACGAATTACCAGAAGTTCTCAGGTGCGGCTTTTGTTGAAACGACGCCGTTTCTGGTCATCCGCTACGGGTTCCTGTTCGCGACCCCGATCTTTATCCTGATCTCGATCACGCTGCTCGCCCGGAGCTATCCGGACAAGCTGCCGAAAGGCTTCCTGTGGTCGCGCATCAAATACATATTCGTCCCGTACGCCTTGATCGGCTTATTCTCGTCCTATACGCATTCGCTGCGGAGCGAAACGCCGTTCCTCGAAATCGCTTGGAACGTCGTCGGCCTCGGCGACTGGCACGGCTTTTTCATCCTGGTCATCTTCCAGTTCTACGTGCTGTATTACGTCCTGAACCGACCGCTGCGGAAAATAAACCCGTGGGTTGCGATCGCGGTGTCGTTCTTCATTACATTCGCACACCTGTACGCCATCGAGAACGCCGAAGCGTACCGGCAGTTCATCTTCACCGAATATCCGCTGTGGTACCGGACGCACATCTTTGCGTGGATCAGCTATTTCACCGCCGGGTTCTATATCGGCGTCTATTATGACCAATTGGCGGCGTTCGTCCGTAAATGGAAGTTCGGACTTGCGGCGTTCGCAGCGGCCGGCTTCGGCTGGATCTTCTACAATGTCCAGGTGGTCGGCTATACGGACGTCTCGAGCGACCGCTACGACATGTTCTTTTATACGATCGCAGTGTTCTTCCTGCTCGTCGTCGTGTTCCAGCGCTCCGAGCGGCCGCATCCTTTGCTCGAGATCGTCGGCAGCTTCTCGTTTTTTATTTACCTGTCGCACATGACGTTCATCCTGGGCTTGAGCCGCATCATCAACGTCTTCAATGACAGCTTCATCCTGTATACGGCATCTCTTCTGCTGTTCACCGTCGGCATCTGCATCGGCGTCGGCGCGCTCCTCTATCTCCACCGGTGGAGCCAGTGGATCACCGGCAGGAACCGCCTGCTGGACCGCTTGCTGCCGCGTCTTGTTTCGAGGGTGGAATGAAAAAGAACATGAAAAAAGGCAACCGCTGCGGCGGTTGCCTTTTTCTGTAGTTGCGGGAGTTTCCTCTTTCGTGAAGATCCCGCCGGTTTGATTGCTATGAGCGGTTTTTGTTTTCTTATGAGCGTTCAGCGACCGGTTATGATCGTTCAGCGGCCGGTTATGATCGTTCAGCACTCTGTTATGATCGTTCAGCGGTCCGCTATGATCACTCAGCCCAAAATCCAGCTGCCTGATTTAACAATGCTAAGCTTCCACTTTTTCCGAACTGCGCGTTTTCCTTCTCGATTCGCCGGCGTTCCAGAACAGCGGCGCGTCTTTCGGCAACTTGCCGAAGATGAAACCGGCGAGCGGCACGAAGCGATGGAATGCCCAGATGAAGAAGTAGCAGGCGATGACGGCCAGGATGTATTGCAGCCAGATCATGGCGTGCCAGGAAAGGCCGGTCTCTTTTGTCGGGAACCACAGCATCACATAATACAGGATCATCGGATGGACCAGGTAATAGCCGAACGAGTACATTGCGACGTATTTCAGTTTGCCGGTGACGTTCCGGCCGAACAGCGTGACGAACTTTTCCGAGATGTAGAAAAAGAACAGCGCGCCGAGCGTCAGGAAGATAATGCCGACCAAGCGGTAATATGGAGTCGGAATCGATACCGGGTCGCCGAACAGGTTGCGGTAATGGATCGACACGTAGATGATGCCGCAAAGGAGCGAACCGGATCCGGCCAGGACGATTTTCCAGCCCCGAATTTTAGCAGAGACCGTTTCATAATGAAAGCCGATCCATGCGCCGAGCGAGAATGCCGCGAAATAGTTCAGGAAGAAATGCGGCGTGTCAACAAGTCGGAATTTCAGGTTGACGACGTAGAAGACGAATTCAACCAGGAAGCCGATCAGCCAGAAATGCTTCTGGAGGAACGCTGAGCGCCGGACGATGACCAGGATCAGCGGGAACACCAGGTAGAACTGGACAATCAGGTAGATGAACCAGAGCTGGTAATGGCTTTTGCCGTTCAGCAGGCGGTCCCAGGCTTCGGCGAAATCGAATGTCCGTGCGCCGAGATGGACGTTGAAGAATTCATAGAAAATCGACCAGACGATATACGGAATCAGGATATAGGACACCCGTTTTTTCCAATAGGATTTGAAGACATCTTTCGTCAGTTCGCGCGTCCGGTAATTATAGAAGAACACGATGCCGACAAGCATGATGAACAGCGACGATTCCACGCGGATGATGCGGTTGAGGAAATGGTAGGCCTGGTGCTGGACCGTATGCGGTTCGAACAGATGGAAGATCTGCGCGGTTGTATGGACAAGCACCACCATGAGCATCGCCATGATGCGGACGTAGTAGATGGATGATATCTCTTTTTTCACGCCGGCTCTCTCCTTCCTTGAATTTATTTAAAATGGATTTTTATGACATATAGGTAAAACACTCAACCTTTAGTATACCGCTCTCTTGTTCCTTTGTCAGGTCAAACTTTGCCGTTCAGCTAACGGTGGAGCCCACGATTGGGACGAATGAGTATTGGAAAAGTTTCCATTCGATTCTCCTGCATATGCCAAAAAGGCCGTCCGGAAATCCGGATGGCCTTGAGGTTTTATTGCGCAGCGAGGCGGTAGATGAATACCGAGAGCTGGCCGCGCGTGACGTTCTGGGAGACGCCGAAGCGTGTCGCCGAGATGCCGTCTGTGATGTTGTGGGCGACGAGTGCGTTGACTGCCGCTGCGTAGCGGTCAGAAACGTCCGTGAATGCCGACGATGTGGTCCCCGCTTGGAGATCGTAGGCGCGCTGCAGGATAATCGCGATTTCGCCGCGCGTCAAGGAATCATATGATCCAAAGCGGTCGGCGCTCTTGCCGCCGATGATGCCGGCTGCTTTCAGCGCATTGACGGCGCCCACTGCACGGGCCGGCACGTCGCTGAAGCCGGATGCCGGTGCGGCCGCGGTGTTAAGGCCGAGCTCTTTCGCTAGCCAGATCGCCGCATCCGCGCGGATGATCGGTTTAGCGATGCCAAACTCCGTCTGGGTCATGCCTTGTGTAATATTGCGGCTCAATAAATACTTGACTGCCGGTGCGTAAAACGATGTGACGTCCTGGAATTGAGACGGATCCGGAGACGGGACAGGCACCGGTGCCGGAACCGGCTCAGGCGGATATTGGCTGCTGATGCTGATCTGCACCGAGAAGCCTTCATATGTCGCTGTCACAGTTGTCGTGCCGGCGCTTTTCAACGTGATGCGCCCTTTGTCGACAGCCGCTACTGCCGGATTGGCCGAGGACCAGACCGCTTCAGCGGTGGCGTCTTTTTTCGTACCGTTCTTTAGTTGCGCTGCAACAGTCACTTGGAACGCATCCCCCGGTTCGCCGGAAAGCAGGGTTTTGCTCGCGGTGAGTCCCGAGACGGTCATATCTTCCTTGATGACGATCGGCGTCGTATAGGACGTTGCCTGCAGGATGCCGAAGCCGAAATACGGATCGCGTCCGGCCGGCCCTGCGTCGCGCACTTGCGATACGAGCACTTGGCGCAGCTGTTCGTTCGTCAGATGCGGATAAGCCTGCTTCATCAGCGCCAGGTTTCCTGCGACGTACGGCGCCGCCATCGACGTGCCGCTCATGTAGACGTATTGATTGTTGGGATAGGTGCTGGCGATGTTCACACCAGGTGCTGCGACTTCAACGGTGCTCCCTGTCGATGAAAAAAGTGCGCGGGCGGAATTGCGGTCCACCGCAGCGACGCTGATGACAGACGGATAGCGTGCAGGGAAATCAGCGGTGTCCCCTGTTCCGAGGTCATTGCCATCATTGCCGGCAGCTGCGATGACCAAGAGGCCTGCGGCATACGCTTTGTCGACCGATGAACGGAGCGCGAACGAATCCGTCTGGGTGCCGGCGCTCAAATTGATAATGTCCATGCCGTTTGCGACCGACCAGTCGATGCCTTCGATCATATCAGACAAACGGGCTTCGCCGTTCTCATTGAACGCTTTGACGGCGTATAGGTCCGCATCGTACGCGACTCCCCGGACGCCGAAGCCGTTGTGGCGGGCGCCGATGATGCCGGCGACATGCGTGCCGTGGCCCTGGTCATCGCTAAAGCTCGCGGTATAGTCAACGGCTGAATAGCCGCCCGCAATCCGCAAGTCTTCATGCGGAGAGATCCCTGAGTCAATGACGGAGATTTTGACGCCCCGGCCGGTGAATCCCGAGCTCCAGGCAGCCGGGATTTTGCTGGACCCAATGCCCCAGTCTTCCATCTGTGCGCTCAATTTGACGATGACGTCTTCCTCGATATGCGCGATGTCCGGGTCGGCGAGCAGTTCTTTGGCGGCATCAGCAGATACTTTCGCAGAAGCGACGGCCACTTCTTCATACTCCTCTTCCATTTGCCCGCCTGCGTCTTCTACAGCTTCCGCCATTTCCTCTTGGCTGACGCCGTCTTCAAAGACAATCAGGACATTCTGTTCCGGGTTCAGTGCGGCAAATGCAGTGTTTCCGAGAGGCTGCGGCGCCAAGAGCGCCAGCGACAATGCGAGGATTGCATATTTTTTCATCGGATTCTTCCTTCCAAATTGAATTTATAGTAAATTTATTACATTTGTTTTTATTATAATTACAAATAAAGTATATAATTTTTGACGTAATACGTCCACTGGAGCAGCTTTTGGATGCCCCTGCCTAATTGTATAGAAGTGAAGGTTTTTTGAAAATAATATTTTTTATTTTCTTACAGCTTTTATTGAAATACAGACGATAGCATAAATATCATAAGTATTATCTGATAATTCAATAAACAATATTCTTACTATAATTTTATCGTTTATTTGTGTTTGGATCATTGCCTAGTTTACTACTGCTAATAAACCCTTTGAAATGGATAAAAAATGAAAATAAACATATCTATTTAATTGTTATATTACAGAATTAAGCCTCTAAACCCATTTTTCTTTGTTTTTAAACCTCCAGTCAGAACATTAACGTACACCAAAACCCTTGCTATTACTGGTTTTATTCCACAGAAATATATTGTTATATAATTGTAATATAACTGCAATGGTATTGACGTTGTTTTTCAATGTTTAAGACTCTATAGTAGGTAACAGGTTGAAAAACAAATTGATTCTTATTTCTGGATAACATATAGCACAAAAAACTAAACCGAACCGATAGGAGAAAACAATGAAAAAATTAGTCTTCACACTTCTTGCAGCTAGTACATTGGTATTTACTAACTCGGCTACTGATGCAGAAACAGCATTTGCATCCACTTCAAATACAACATCTTATGAAACTTCAGCTACAGAAACTTCCGTAGAGGTCGTAGAAGTTGCGTCAAGCAAAGCAACTGCGAAATCCGGAACATTCAAAATGAAATACAACACAAACGTCCGTTTGGACGCTGGCACAAAATACAAAGTCGTAACAGTCGCTAAAAAAGGCGCTAAAGCTGTTGCCACTCACCAGAAAAAAGTCGGAAGCCAAACTTGGTTCAAAGTGAAAGTCAACGGCAAAGCTGGCTGGGTTCTTAGCACACTCGTAACATCTGCTTCTTCAGGCGCTAAAGTTGTCAAAGCTTCAAGCTCTACTTCAACATCAGCGATCGTTTCAACTGCACTATCGCTTAAAGGCATCCCTTACAAATTCGGTGGAACAACAACTAGCGGTTTCGACTGCAGCGGTTTCACACAATATGTATTCAAAAAAGCAGGCAAAAGCCTTTCACGTACAACACTTTCACAATTCGCTGAAACAACAGCTGTATCTTCACCACAGCCAGGAGACTTGATCTTCTTCGCTAACACGTACCGCGCTGGCATCTCGCACGTCGGCATCTACATCGGCAACGGCCAATGGGTACACTCCGGCGGCAAGAAAGCTGAAGTCTTAAGCGTTAACGCTCCATACTGGGGAGACAAAATCCACAGCTACAGACGCTAATCTCCATAAAACATTGTAAAGGCCTAGCCGGCGACGCCGGTTAGGCTTTTTTGTTTGGCTAGTGTTGCTTCCGCGGGCGATTGTTGCGTTTTTTTGGCCTAGTAGGAACTCAATAGGATTTAGTGGGAATTCAAGTGAGTTAAGTGGCAATTCACCTGCCCTAAGTGGGAACTCGACTGCTCCAAGTGATAACTCACAACCCAGGACAATAGAAAGACCCATATGGTCGTGTGAAAACGGTCCGGCACCTGGCATGCAAACCTATTTAAGTACAATACCGCTCCAATCTAAAAAAGGGCCAATCCAGCAGTTGCTGGATTGGCCCTTTCGTTATTCACTCACTTTGATAGCTTTGATTTGGTAATCGCCGAATTCATCAATGACGATGGTGTATTCGGTCGTATTCATTTCCGACAGGGTCTTGCCGCTCGCTTTGTCTTTGTAGACAAGTTCAGCGGTAGCGGTCACTTTCGCTTCCTTGTCACCGATTTCGACTGCGTCAATTACCGGCTTCAATGCGTTAAAAGTACGCTCCTCCGTGCGGTATGAACCCACCATCGCCTTCCCTGCCACCTCGGCTTCGCTGCCTGGCAGGAGGTATTGCTGGTAGTAGTTTTCCGCCGGTTCGTTTAATGCGTATGGAATCAATTCATAATAGGATTCGATGAAGCTGGTCAGCAATTGCTCATCGAAATAGGCATCTTTGACGTCCTGCAGCACGATTTCTTCCTCTTCGTAGACAATCGGGTCTGCCGCCCAGGCATTGAGTTGCTCGGTCACGCTATGGATTGGAATCGCATAGCCGATGCCCGGCTTGTCTTCCAAGATGATCGAGTTGATGCCGATGATGCGCTCGCTTTCCGCATCGATCAGCGGTCCGCCGCTTGAACCTTTCTGGATGGCCGCGGTCATTTCGTATAGACCGGTGTATTCATAATCGGCCGAGAAGCTTTTATCGACAGCGGTTATTTCCCCTTCTGTCGCGGTGTTGCTCTGGTCCAGCGGACTGCCGATCGCCACTACTTTGCGTCCGGTTTCCAATTCCTTCGTCTCCATCGCCATCGGCTTCTTGCCGGCCAGTTCGGCAACGCGCACTAGAGCCAAGTCTTCCGTATCCGAAATGCCGATCACCTGGCCGTTGAATTCCTGGCCGTCGCTGTTTTTCAGCGTGATATACGAAGCATCTTTGACGACGTGTGCATTCGTCACCACATCGCCGAGTTCATTGTATAAAAAGCCCGATCCCTGCTCGAGATCCGTGTAGATCGTGTAGACTTGCGTCTTCGCATTCGCGATCATCGTCGACAAGTCTTTTTCAGGTGCCGCGACCGGTGTGCTGGAGCTTTCAATGATGACTTCCGGTGCAGACTCCGGTTCAGGCGGCGCCTCTGTCCTCACGTCCTCTACCTTGCCTTCTTCAGGCTTCGGCGTTTCCTCTACCGGCAATTCCTTCTCCGCTACCTTGAATCCAGCATACGTCTTTCCTGCAAACGAATCCTTCTTCACTTCAGCAGAAATTGCCGTTTCCGTTTCCGGCTGCAGCAGGAAGTAGCTCCCGATGCCCGCAAGCATCAAAACCGCGAGCGTCAGCACCGCAATCAGCAACCGCTTTTTCGCAGTTTCCTGTTTTCTATTGGCCAATCGATTGTTCATAGATTCATCCCGTTTCTGTCAGAGTATCCATTAGACGGCGGTCCAGCTTCTAAGATTTCTTCTTATTATATCAGCAAGGAGCGAAAACGTCTTTTAATATGAGGTGACCATATGAACCAAGGACGGACGGTGGCATTTCGCCGGGGCGAAATGCGCTTTTGGGTTTAAAGGAGCCCTCTGTGGTGGCAGAGGGCTTTTCATATTATTTGAGAAGTGTTTGCGTGCAGTGTTTGCGTGCCGGGCACGCAAACACTTCAATCTAATAAATTTAGTAAAAAAGTTATTTACTTGTAAAAAACAGGATGATACAATCATCTGAGTACTTTTAGATAGGGGATAACATTCATTGAACAATCATAAACTTTTTCTGGCAGCTTCTGCCGTGGCAATTGCTGCTGTGGCTGTCGCCGCTCCAGTCAGCGCATCTTCGGAATATACTTTTACAGATGTCGGCGTCCGTTATGAAAGAGCTGTCAGCTTCTTATACGAATATGAGATCATCCAAGGTGTTTCTGCGACAAAATTCGGCACTCAACAAGTCTTGACGCGCGGTGACGCTGCGGTGATTTTGGCCAATACACTAGAACTTGATACTACTGCGGCTCCGGATGCTGGATTTAAAGATTTGAACACGCGTGTGCGCGGATCTGTAAATGCACTTGCCGAGGTCGGTATAGCTTCAGGAGTGACCAAAACCGAATTCAAGCCAAGTGAGCCATTAAGCCGAGGCGCTATGGCGAAATTTTTAGTGTCTTCTTTCGGCTTGGAAGACTACCAGGAAAAAACACCTTTCACTGATGTCGGCGGTGTTTTCCAACCGTACATCGAATCGATCTATGGAACAAAAATCACTTCCGGCAAGACCCCCACTTCATATGGAACATACTTAAACATCACTCGAGGAGAATTTGCGAATTTATTATACAATACGATTAATTTTGTTATCGACAACACGTATTCACCCGATCTGTCCAACTCTGAAGCGATCAATCCGACTACCAGCAGCATCACATTTTCCCTGCCGGTTCCGGAAGAGTACACAGCAGCCGACGCAGGGGATTTCTTCTACTATTCCATTAAATTTGAGGATGGAACTGAAGTGGAAATGACTCCTACCTCATTCACGTTTTCTGATAATCGCAGAGTATTGACATTTGAACACCCGAATGCTGATTTAAGCGGAAAAGCCGGCGTGATCATCGTTGAGGATTTTGAATATGCCTATGATATTCCTTTTGACTTTAAATAAGTGAGAAAGCTTGGATAGCTGCCCCTATCCAAGCTTTTTTTGTTGAATTGTTTGCGTGCCAGGCACGCAAACAATTACCCGAATAAAAAAGCACCCGCCTAAGCGGGTGCCCCTCATCTTCTCCTACTTCTTCGCTTGCCCTTTGTTCGTCACAACTGTGTAGTTGCCGAACTCGTTGATGCTGAGTGTGAACGTAGAGCCGTTCAGTTCGCCTTGGATGATTTTCCATTTACCGTTCGCGTCTTCGCGTGCACCGAACTGGATTTTGACGTCGGTTGTGTCAAATGCCAATTCTACGCTTGTCGTGAACTTCACTGGAATTTCATTGCCTTCAGCGTCTGTGATGGCGATGTCGAGCTGGTTTGTCAGGGCCGGACGGCTGTCGACTGCTGCCGCGTCGTCCACTGCCAATGCCAATGTGAAGCCTTCGCCGGCTGCGTCAGCAAGCTGCTGCAGGTTTTCCGTTGAAAGTGTCAAATCGGCTGTCGGCAAGTCGATCAGAAGATCTTTGCCGCTCGCGATCAATGCGTCCACTGTGCCTTCTGAGAATGCGATATCAAGTGTACCGTCTTCATCAAATTCGCCAGCTGTGATGACCGCTGTTTCGCCTGTCATGTCCGGATCGGCTTCCTGTTCGCCAGGAACGACCGGATCCGCGAATGTGATTTGTGCAAGGAGCGGGTCGTGGTCAGATGCACGGCCATGTTCTTCCATGAACAATGCATTGATGTGGACCATATCCAGTTCCGTCTTGCCTGCCAAGTTGTTCGTTACTAGCAGGTGGTCAAGAACTTGCGAGTTGCCTTGGTAATAATAAGAGAAACGGTCTTCTAGCGGCACATCTTCGACTTTATTCGTCAGGATGTCGCCTTTTAGGGCCTCAAGAGCCGGTGTGAATTCGAAATCGTTCATGTCGCCAGCGACGATGACATTCAGGTTCGGGTCTTGTGCAAGCCCTTCTTGAATAAATTCGTTGATCGCTGTTGCAAGTTCAATGCGCTCTTCAACCGATCCAAGGAATGGCGGCTGGTTCTGGCCGAACAAGCCCTGGTCTCCGCCTTTTGAGTTCAAGTGGGCGCCGATGACAACCACTTGCTCGCCTTGAAATTCAAATTGCGCCGCTACCGGCTTGCGTGTGTTCGGCATATCGAACGGCAAGATGCGTCCCGGGTTGAGTGACAATTCGCCGCCGACCCATTCCGTATCCTGTGTCGCTGTGCCTTTTACGCCTTCAGAAAGTGTTACGCGTTCAGGGTTGTACAAGTAGCCGACGCGGATGTTCCCGCCTGGCTGCCCGCCGTCTTTATTGTATTCCGGTGCGATGTCGGTCCATGCGTACGTTGGTCCGCCAGCAGCTTTGATCGCTTCGATCAAACGCTCATAGCTTGCCGTTGCATCAGAATTTCCAGATGCAATCGGGCCGTCGCTGTCCTGCACTTCGACCATCGTGATGATGTCCGGTGAGTTCAAGTCGTTGACGAACGATTCGCCGATACGCGCCGCCTTTTCATTGCTTGTGTGGCTCGGGTCTGCAGAGAAGTTCTCGACGTTATAAGCTGCAACCGTCAATTTGTCTTCTGCATTTTCGATCCACGTCTGTTCCGGCTGCGTTCCGCCGTCTACGATTGCTGGAAGTTCGTTTTCATTTGTCCAGATCTGGTAATTGCCGAAGCCGTAGCCAAGGACGCCGACCGGCATGCTTGCGAATGAATCGCCCGCTTTGGCAATGACGTTATCGCCAGTTGTTACAGTGATGCGTTCAGGGTTGTAGTCATCTTCTGAAAGAAGGATGCCGCCCTGTTTGTGGAATTCGTTGTTTGTTGCGTTTTTCGATACGACGAACACTTCGCCGTAATCCTGCGGCCCGACGATTTGTGCGTCAGACACGCCGACGCGCATAAGTTCTAATGATTCCCAGAAATCAATGCCGTCTTCTTCAGGGTTGAATTGGGTCAATCCGTCGTTGTCGATGTTCTGAGTCGGCGGGAAGACATCTTTGCCGATGACTAATGGTGCTGGAAGTTCAGCCGTTCCGTCCTTCACAACTTCCGTCGAGCGGATGCGTGTAAGCGGAAGGTCGTTTTCTCTCATGTCCGAATAGCCTTTATAGAACCATTCTTCCACAGTACCAGCAACCGTTACTACGTCGCCAACCTGGAATGAACTGCTTGCGCTTGCACGGTTGACGATGATGGCTTCAGAAGTTTTCCAGTCGCCGTCGCCGTTCGGATCTTGGATCACAAAGTTTGCGCCGTTATAGAAATGTGTGATGACGCCTGTGATTTCATTCACCGTTACGTTTTCGTAGTTCGTGAAATGCTTTTTGCCTTGGATGTCACGTATTTTCAGGTCCGCTGTTTTCAGGACTGTGTATTCGAACGTGAAGACGTCCGATGTTTCAGCGCCGATAGCGATGGCTTTGATCGCCACATCTTCTGTCAGCGTGATTGGTCCTGTGTACTCTGTGCTTTGGGCAGTTGGTGCCGAGCCGTCAAGCGTGTAATAGATCGTTGCGTTTTCCCAGCCAGATTGCAATGTGATTTCCGTTCCTTGGGAAACGACACCAGGGAAGACATTTGCATAGACGGCCGGTTTGTTGACCAAATCAAAACTTTCGATGCCAAGCGTTTTCACTTGGTATGTGTCGTTGAATTTCGAAGCGATTCCCGTTACGTGAACCAAATCGCCTTCTTTGTATTGCTGCATGAAGCGCTCGTACGTCAATCCGTTGCGGTTATCGTTTCGGATGACGACCGTTTCGCCGTTTTCAGCAGTGGCCGTGAATTCGAACGTGCCGTATGAGTTCACGGCAGTAAGGCCAGTGATCGTGACGTTTTTAAGTTCGATCCGTTCGCCTTGAGTGTCTTCATTGACGCCGGCTGGAGTGATTGTTTGAAGTGCCGGCAATTCGTTGTTCGAAGAAAGGACTTCGATTGTATTCGGCTGGAATTGAAGCTCGCCCGAATACTCGGATACTGACCCGACAAGGCGGACCTTGTCGCCAGGAACTACTTTGGCACTTGAAGTATAAACGTAAATGCCCGCAGTTTCATCCTGTACGTAGAACGCGTTGCCGCCCCAGAATCCAGTTCCGGTCGTAACTGTAGCTTCGACTGAAATCAACTCGCCAGGCATTGTGCGCGCTTGGGCAAGTGTATCGACTGCAGTCGGTTCAGGCGGCGCTTCGCCTCCTGAAAGGATTGTGTAAGCAGATGCACTGCGGAGGCCCGGAACTGTAAAGTAGGCGCCGAGTGTACCTGTGATTGTTACTTGAGCTTTAAAGTTCGTTGGATTGTCGACAAGGTTCACGCCAGCACGGACAGAGCCCGATGGCAATTGAACCGGCAAGATTTTTGCAGGATCTGTTTCATCCGGAGAATCCGCAAGCCCTACGTTAGTAGCTGCTGTAAAAGGAGCTTCCTGGTCGTAGCTCGTGCCACTATTGGCCGTCCCCACGATATACCCTTTCACTGTCGCTGTTCCTGTATTATTTGCTATCGCTTCCGCTACCGTGATCGGTTCTGCGGCATCGGCTGTTGCCATGAACGGCAGGACAGCGGACAAGGCCAGTAAAAGACTTAGAAAAATCTTACTGAACGAACTTTTGGTCAAATTGCTCCACTCCTTGGATTTTTTTGAGGTACAGGATTAATTATACATTTCGATTGTAAGCGCTTCATTAAGTTTTTGTAATAATTCAAACTCCTTGCCCATTAAGCCTATTTAAGTGTAAATATATTGAAAATTGAACGAAAATGTATTTAGTTTTTACACCGCCAATAGAAAAAGAGCGGCGCCTATGCACCACTCTCTCCTATTACCAAATCGACTCGGCCCATTCCGGATGGTCGATGAATGGATTGCGGTTGCCCTGGAAGTCTTCGATTTTTTCATTGCGCTGGCGCTCCCAAGCACTTACCGGATCCTGCGCATGCCATTCGAGCAGCACCGACAGCTTTCCGTGATACGGCGCCGTCCCGTTGTTCAACATATTGTTCAGCTCGAGGTCGACCGGGTCGCCGGGCTCATAGCGGACCGCCATGTAAAACAGCATGCGCGCTACGTCGCCTTTCACTCGGTTCGGCGGCTCCCATGAAGTGGATGTGCGCAAGCAGCCGTCGCATCCGCTCACGGCACTTCCGCCGTAATCAAAGTCGAGGTTGCCGCGCAGGCCGTTCACTTGCACATCGGTCGGGCGCAGATGGTGGATATCGGTTCCCGCTCCCATCGCCGTTCCGAAATCGCCATGCGACTTCGCCCATGTGTGCTCACGGTTCCAGTCGCCGACGTCCCCGCCGTTCAACAGCTTCGAACGCGATTCGCCCGTGTACAGCAAGATGACGTTGTTCGGATTGTTCGGATCTTCATCCGTCACTTTTAGCGCATCCCATACCGCTGAATAGCTGAGCTGCTGGTGGTCGTCGATGATTTCATGCAGCTCCGCTTTCAAAGCCGTCCCCTGCAATCCCGCCGCCGTGGCATAATAGCCGTCGACCGGAGCAGCTGCGCTCACTGTCACCGAGAATGATTGAGTGATCCTTTGAGAGCCGTCGCTCGCTGTCACGCCGACGATGTGCGAGCCCTCCGGCAAGCTGAGCGTCAGCGTCGAACCGGATACCGTCCCTTTGGTCGCCGAGAATGAAAGACTCTGGCCTTCAGGGTCTGCGAAATAATCCCGCAAATCATATTGCAGCGTAGTTCCTGCCTGCACTTGTTCGTTCGCAAATGTCTTTGTTGATGTCGGAGCAGCGTTCGGCGCCGTGCCCGAGCCGTTCATCGTGTGCGCGCCGAGCTTGCTGAATGTGTCGGTTGGATAAGCCGTCCACTGCGCAGAAGGAGTGAACCCGTCATTGATGACGCGGTCGCCTGACGTTACGTCTGCATTCCGCACCAGCGTGACGTCTGCGATATTATTGACACGCGCCCCGGTCCGGCCGACGGAATCGATTGCCGTACCCGATTTCTCCAGGACCAGCGCATCATCCCCGTTGAAGTTGATGACGCTGTCGCTCCGCAGATCGCCTTGCGATTTGATCGTGGTCGCCGCGCTGCCGTGATAGACGACAAACGTCTCCCCGTTCGCGAGCGTGCCGGACAAGTTCACTTCACTTTGCGGGTAGGTGCTGCCATTTGAATAAAGCGACAGCGAATACGAACTCAAGTTGACCGAAGCCCCTGTGCCGTTATAAAGTTCCACCGCCTTGTTCATGCTGCTGCCTTCGATGTATTCCGAAATCAATAGATCGCTTGCCGTTGTTGCCGCCTGCACCGGTGCCGTTGAACCTGGCAGCCATAGACCCGCAGCTAACCCGGCTGCGAGTACCGCTTTTATTCCCTTGCTCCATTTGCTTTTGGCCATCTTTTCGTCTTCCTCCTCTTTCCTGGAAATGGACGTGCGGCAAAACTACTTCTTGATAGTGAATATATTTGTAAATTAATAACATATAAATATATTAATTTACAATTTTAACTATTTTAACTTTAACTAACCCCTCTCACTTCGTCAACGCTATTCAAAAACTCTTACGCAAACTTAATAAAACACAAAAAGCCCCATTGAATTGTTTGCGTGCCTGGCACGCGCTCAATTCAACGGGGCTCTTCGATTTATTTGCCGCTCATCGGTTCTGCAATCGCTCCCGCGAACAAGACCAATCCTGTCTCCGTATCTTCGATCGCCAGGAAAAACGGCCGGTCGACTTGCATTTGAAACGGTTCTTCAGGAGATCCTGATGTCGCAACATTAATACCTGTCACCGCCGCAGCCTCCGAACCTTCTTCATCGACATTGAGAAAGGTTTTTTGTTTTACCGAACTAATGAACAGGTTGTCGCCGCCTTCTACCATCTTGGTGAATTCCGCTTCCCCTTCAAACGCTGATGTCATGCCCAATGTCTTTAGCGGCTCCGTCAAAGCGGCTTCATACTCTAGCCCAAACTTCGGAAGACGGACTTTTCCGCGTCGCTCTCCAAATGCTGCGTTCCATTCATCCCATTTCCCGCCCGCCAGGCTTTCTTCAAACTCCGCAAGCGTCGAGCCTTCCTTCGGCAAAAACACTTTCATGTGCATTTCCCCTTCTCCGTAAGGCAGCGATACCGCTTGGAAATCACCTGTCTCCATATACAGGAGTGTTTCATTGAGCTCCATGAGTGGCATTGTTTTCACCGCTCCGTCCACCAGATGGAAATCGCCATCCTGCGTATCGTCTTCTTCAAACGGATACTGCCAGTCTCCTTTGAAGTAAACCGCGTTTAGAAGCATGATGACCAAATTCGGATCGAGCGGATCTTCTGTAATTTCTTCAATTTTGCCGTTCGTCGATTCGCTCACCCATTCGTTGATCCGTTTCACCGAGCCATTGTCCATTATGTCGATCTCTTCGATTTCTGCATTGAAATAATCCCGGTTATTCTTCGCAAACGCTTCCTGGAACTGATATTCTTCATTCAGCCAAATTGAATTCGCTATGTTCAGTTGGATTTCTTCCGAATCACTGTAGAGCTGGTTCATCAGCGAGGCATTTGCACGGTTCAAGTCATCGGCTTCTATCCCAGGCACCCCGAGCGTTTCCGCGATCTCTTCTTTTGTCACGCCTTCCGCGCCGTTATACACCATCGACACCGCCATGAACAAACTCGCTGAGGAAAGGAAGCGGTTGCCCTGCTCGTTCGGCTCTGCGAGCGGCAGCAGTTTCCATCCCAGCTCATTGCTCGGCGCGACGATTTTTTGGTAATCCGTTTTTCCGTATTCCACATCATCCGCAACTTTCAAAGAACCGGACTCGCCTTCCTGCACGCTCGTTCCACACCCGGCCAATAGCAATATGGACAAGACCATCAATAGTTTCCGCAAATCGTTCACCCCTTTTCAATATTAGACTGGATGAAACTGGAAAAGTTACAAAACTCCTTATGATTTGTTTTTAAGTTGTTTGCGTGCCAGGCACGCAAACAACTTAAAAACCATTCACGCTTCATCTTCAGCGTGCGGCTCCGGCTTCCGGCAATATGTGAGGTAGCCATCAAAGGTCTGTGGATAAGGCGGTGGAAGTTGTTTGAGGAGAAAATCGAGATCGAAAAAATCGTAGAATGCAGGGCGTCCCGCAACATATAAATGGAAAGAACTATATGGATACTGCTCCATTTCTTCCACCATCGGAATTTTGGTATTGATAGGATTGCGATGGATATACCTGCTGGCAGTAAGAAGGCTTGTTGCTGTGACAACTTTGTCTGAAAAGTAGCGGCCTTCGTACATCGTTCCGAAATAGCCATATTTCTTTTTATGGTAATCACTATAGCGCCGGTTGATCATCGCCATGACTTTCCCGAGCGGCACTTCCGGAGATCGGATCAGCAAATGGTAGTGGTTTGTCATCAAGCAGTATGAAATGATCGTGAACGGATATTTTTGATAGGTGTAATTCATCACGTGGAAAAAAGTCTGAAAATCTCTTGTATCCCTAAAAATGCTCTGCCGATTATTTCCGCGCATCACCACATGTTCAAACACCTCTGGATTCCAAGCACGCCGATTTCTACCCACTCCACATTCCTCCATTCCTATAGAAGCATTGTCTCAAGGGTAGTAATCTAGAAAAATCTTGTCAATTGTTCACATAATTTGATAACTCGGATTTAACCGCTCCTATAGGGGCAAAACTCATTTTTCATGCAAGTTTCCACTCCCCACTTCCGCATTCCGTCCTCATAATATTTTTATCACGAACCCGGCACTCAGATCACACATTCGCTACCCTCAAACAAAAAGCCCAGCAGAGAAATCTCTACTGGGCTGTCAAATTGTGTCTAAGTTGTTCGCGTGCCAGGCACGCAAACAAACACAACAACTCTACTCCTCTTTATACGCGACCATTCTTAACAGCATCACAACCGTCTCCGCTCTCGTAGCGTTTCCGGTCGGCTCAAACAGGTTGTTGCCGCGGCCGGAAACGATGCCAGCCCCTTGCATCGCCCCAATCGGCCCTCTTGCCCAATCCGGGATGCTGGAGTCGTCCGCAAAGCCGGTCGGCGCTGTTGTATCCCCTTCAAGCTCCATCGCACGGGCAATCATCGCTGCCATCTCCATACGCGTTATGTTTCGGTTCGGACGGAAACTGCTGTCATTGAAGCCTTGGATCACTCCCGCTCCCACTGCCTCCTTGACAGCTGTTCTCGCAGATTCACCAATGCGTTTGTTGTCAATGAACTTCAACTCTTCTCCATCACCTTTTAACCCTAAAGCGTTGGCAAGGAGAATTGTAAATTCCGCACGGTTGATCTGGCTGTCCGGCTTGAAAGTTTGATCCGCGTAGCCGCTGACGATTCCTTGCTTCATTCCTTCTATTATATATTCTTCCGCCCAATGCCCTTCAAGATCCACCCAATCCACAGACAATGCAGCTGTCCGCAAAGGAGAACGAGCATCTGCCACGGCGCTCTCATATGCCCCCAGGTCGACTGCTGCGCCCACTATCCGGGATCCGCCCTTTGAACCCGCAGGTACACCATCGGACGCCCATTTGCTATTCCCTCCATCAATTGCTATGGAATCATCACCGAGTCCATAGTCCCCTTCGGTAGCCGGTGCTTTATCGGGAGCAATCGGTGTTAGAAAGCCGGGATCCTCATCCAGGTTGTTGCCCGAATCTTCTCCGAATGCCTCCTCCCAAGCCGCACTGCCTCCTGAACCCTGAATCAGGCTGTAAGCAAAATCGGGAATCGAATTGCTATTATAAACCGATGTGGAATTGTCCCAAATGATGCTGTTTTGTACGACAGGCGCACTGCCGCTGCTATAGAGGGCGCCTCCGGCAGCCGCTTTGTTCCCAGCAATCGTAACATTGGTCATTTCCCAGTCCGTTACATAATTGCTGTACAAGCCCCCGCCTGAAGCCGCCTCATTTCCGCTGATCAAACTATTGCCCAACCGCATCTCGCTATTGTAGTTGTAAATCCCGCCGCCTTTTGCAGCTGCCTGGTTGCCGGAGAGCTTCCCATTCAGCAATGCTATTTTGCTTTCTGTGCTATACAATCCACCGCCATTTTTCGCCTCATTCCCTTCGAAACTTACACTTACCAGCCTCGTTCCACTTGCCCCTGCAAAAAGCCCGCCGCCATTTTCGCTTGCTGAGTTCTGATCGATGGACCCGCCGATAAATTCCGGATGCCCGCCGCCAACTGAAACGCCCCCTCCGAATTTAGCGGTATTCTGATGGATTTTCAAATTGGTATACATTGGCGATCCGCGTTCAATATAGATCCCCCCACCGGAAGCCGCCGTATTACCGGAGATTTCAATGCCATCTAACGCCGCATGGCCAATGGCCGAATAAACCCCGCCGCCTTTCCCGCTTGCAGCCGTGTTCAACGTGATTTTTCCGCCGCTCGCATTGAAATTAGAACCTTGCACCGCAATGCCGGCCCCCAAACCCGCTTTGTTGCCCATTACGTGAACGCCTTTCAAAGACATTCCATTGTCCTGTGAAAATATCCCGCCGCCCATGGAATGGGCTTCGTTTTCCCGGACAACGACATTTTCCAATGCGGGTTCGCCGGCATGGCTTGCAAGGCCGCCGCCATTCTCCGAAGCCTTGTTTTTTTCGATGATCAGGTCCGAAAGCTGAGGGCTGCCTTCCTGATTGTACATTCCGGCTCCTGCTCCGGCACTGTTGTTTCGGATCGATCCGCCTTCGATGATGGCATGGCTTTTCTGATTGAAAATGCCGCCTCCGGCAGTTAGTGCCTTATTATTTTCAATGGTTACATCGATCAGTTTCGGGTGGCTGCCGTTATTGAAAATCCCTCCGCCGTTGCTGCCATCTTCGATATTGTTGTCATTCGCATTCCCTCCCGAAATGGTTACGCCGTCCAATACAGCGGCCGGATCCAAAAAAGTGCCTTGCGGATGATAGAACACATGGAGTGCATCAAAGTCATCCACTGCACCATTGCGATTCAAATCGCCGCTGAGGATGGTTTGGTATCGTTTTGCATCTCGATTGCCTGCATCAGTTGCGGAAAATCCCCCTAAAATCGCCACTCCGTTTTTCAGTTGAAAACTTTTGGTTCGAGAGTTTTTCGGCGTTGAATCTCCATTGATGTCTTTTGTCGGATAATAAATTCCTTCTGCCACGCGGATTTCATCGCCTTCCTCGGCTTTGTCCAATGCGCGCTGCAAGTTTGGGAACGCGTCCTTCCAACTTGTTCCGTCGTGCTTCCCGGCGGCAGTGCTGTCCACATAGATTATTTTTTTAGCCGCATCTGCAAGAGAGGCCTTCCCCGGCAAACTGCTCCACACCAACCCCACAAGCAGGACCGAGCAAACCACCGTGATCAAAATCAAAAAAGCACTTCTCTTCCTGCTCCTTATTCGCATCTATCCCTCCCCCTCTCCATTCGGATTTATACGCGAAGTATACAATATATTCTGAATATTTACAATATAATACTTTTATTATGCTTAAAGTTGCAGTAAGAAGAACTATTATTTTACATACATTTCTTCAGTTGTTAATTTGAACCACATTAAAATCAATGCAAATAAATGGTATAATTTAAGGATTAAACCAATAATACTTTTTTTCTGAGGTGAATTTATTTGAAAACCATGTTCCGCTTCCGAGGCGTTCTTGCGATACTCGCTGCACTCGTTTACTTCTACTTCCTGATTGGCGGGATTGAAACCTTTTTGAATAACGATCCGGAGCAGACGGCTGCCTGGAAAGAAGAAAAGCCAAATGCTTTCTTCTTTAATGTCATGATAACGTTCAGTATATTCCTGTTGTTCCTTGGCCTCTTCAACCGTTTCCTGATTAGTTTCATCCTCACTAACGGGGTCGCCTGGTTTCTCGCTGCCATGAGCTATTTCAAGTTCAGCTTTCTAGGAGAATACCTTTACCCGTGGGACTTGATGCTTTACGATAACGTCGTGAATCTCTTGCCGAACTTGATCAAAGAAGTGGACTTCGGAAAAGTCCTTCTTTACTTCTTCGGCGCCATCGCACTCGTCGCGGCCCTCGCCGCCTTCATCCGCATCAAAAAGCCGAAGCGCCTGATCCGCTTGAACATTTGGAAGCGACTCGTCCTGATCGTTGTGGCTGCCGGTTTCCTGAGTTTGTTCATCTTCTACCGCTCGATCCCGAATGTGGAAACATCGCTGAAGGACGCCGGCGTCACGAATATTACATTCGACCAGAACCGCAATTACAAAACGAACGGTTTTTTCGTCACGTTCCTGCTCAATATGCAAAGCGCGATTGTCCTTCCGCCAAGCGGCTATAACGAAAAAAACATCAATGAAATCATCGAAAACTTGGAATCCCGGCCTATTCCCGCCGGCTCATCCCCTACAGAAAAACCGAACGTAATCGTTATTATGAGCGAGAGCTTCTGGGATCCGACGGCTATCCCGTCGCTCGAATTTGCCGAAGACCCGATGCCGACTGTCCGGAAGCATCAGAATGGCAACATCCTGACCTCGACATTCGGCGGCGGCACCAGCAATGTGGAATTCGAAGCGCTGACCGGCTTCACCAATATGTTCCTGCCACCCGGTTCCGTGCCGTATCAGCAATACATCAAGCACGAACTGCCGGCGCTGCCCCGCTATCTCGACGGGCTCGGCTATCAGACTACTGCGGTCCATCCTTACCCGAAATGGTTCTGGAACCGCGAAGAAGTTTACCGGCACATCGGCTTTGAGGAGTTCATCGACATCGATGGCTTTGACGATCCCTTGTACAAAGGTCCGTTTGTCTCGGACGAACAAGTGACCCGTACCCTCATCGAGCAGGTCGAAGAGACCGAAGAACCGCTTTTCGCCTATGCCATCACGATGCAGAACCACACGAGCTACAACAGCAATAAATATCCGGAGTTCACCGTCGAAACGACGACGCCGCCCGAAGTCGATCCGGTCTTCAATTTGCTGCTGCGTTCCTTCACACAAGGGATCGCCGATGCGGATGCGGCCTTCAAAGCGCTGACCGGTCATTTTGAGGCGTCGGAAGAACCGACGCTGATCGTCTTTTTCGGCGACCATCTCCCGGCTCTCGGCCATGATTATAAATTGTTCAAACAAGCCGGGTTTGTGCCGAAGGGTCCCGGCGAAGAAAATTGGGAGCTCGAAGACTTCAAAAACATGCACACGACGCCGTTAGCGATTTGGAGCAATTACGGCGCCGACATACCGGAGTTGGGAACCATCAGCCCGTCGTTTCTTGCCCCGGCCATTTTCGATTTGGCGGGCATCGAAAAGCCGCTCTACTATTCCCTTCTTGAAAACTTTCAGAAGGAAATGCCCGGCTATACTTCCAAAGTAAAAATCGATGCAGAAGGCGAACTGTACAAAGTGACACCGGACAGCGTGGAAGATGTCAAACGCGCCTACGAACTGATCCAGTATGATTTATTGTTCGGCAAGCAGTATGCGAAAGAAAAATTATTTGGGCAATAAAAAAGAAGATTCCGCAGCGAGTATCCTTCACTGCGGAATCTTCTTTTATTTGGCGTTTTTTGGGCCTCTTATTGCTTGATGAAAATCTGGGTGTGGTAATAGCCGTAGCTGCCGCCTTTGTACGTACCGATTCCGATATGCGTGTAGCCGCTGCTCAGGATATTGCTCCGGTGGCCCGGACTGTTCATCCAGCTCTGCATGACGGCTTCCGGTGTGCGCTGGCCGGCCGCAATATTCTCACCGGCGCTGCTGTACGAAATGCCGGCGCGTTTCAATTGGTCGCTGTACATTCCAAGAGTCGGCGAGCGATGGTCAAAATAATTATTGGTTGCCATATCCTTCGATTTGGTGATAGCCAGACTCTGCACGCCTGCATGTGATTTCAATGCAGGAACGCCCGCTTTCGCGCGTTCTTTATTGACCAGAACGAGAACTTCTGACATGAATGCCGCCTCACCGGCCGGCTTTTCCGGCACCAAAATCCGGTGAATAAAAGCGGCCATCTGGGCTCTCGTCACATTCTGACACGGGCTGAATGTCGAAGGCGTCGTACCGGAAGTGATGCCATTCGTGACCAGCGTATCTATGTAGGAATAGAAGGAATTGGTCGCCGCTACATCTTTGAACGCCTGGATTTTGGAGCTCGTCCCTTTCAGCTCAAATGCGATGACTAGAATCTTCGCGATTTGTGCACGCGTCGCCGGCTGGTACGGATTAAATCTTGTCGCTTTCGCGAACACGCCGAGGTCTGTCAATGCGGCAATTTCCTTATAGCCTGTCGTGGTTGAAGAGACATCCTTGAATCCCGGATTCGGCCGGTTCGCCGTAGAAATGCCCAGCGCCCGCACAATCAGGATTGCGCTTTGTGCGCGCGTCACCGATCCGGACGGATCAAACCTGCCGTCCAATTTGCCGCTGATGATGTTCTTTTCGGTTAAATCCGTTATGGCCTCGTGTGCCCAATGGGATGACGGAACATCTGGGAATGTGGTTGCTGCTTGAGAAGCCTTAGGGTTAGCTGAGAAAGCGATCATAGCAGCAAACAATACTAGCATAACCTTTTCCAATGAAGCGAATGTTTTTAGATTCATACGAAACTCCTTCTATAAGAGCTTTTGATTTAATAATATTATGGGCTCTTATAAAAACATTTTTTCAGAAAAATAATATTTTGTCAATTTTATATTTAATATGATAGATTCTCTCTTTTGAAATTTATATTATACCCAAGCTATTCTGTTTGTTTTAATAATGAATGCCTTGCTTTTTAAGCAATAAAAAACCCTGAACGAGAGCACTTATAAAGTGTCTCCCATTCAGGGTTTGATTCAGGTTCCTTTCGGAGCCCTATAAAATATTGTCCATATCAGAGATATGAAATTATTTTACTACGTAGCCGTTAGCGTCAGTCAAGTCGTCTTGACCAGCTTTAACAGATACAGATACTGAACCAGCTGGAGCTGCAGCAAGTGAGAATTTAACTTGGTTCGCGCTTCCAGTTACTTCTTCAAGAACAAATGCATCTGCAGTAGTTCCGCCAACAGTGATGTTGAATACATCGTTAGCGTCTACAAATGGTACGTCAAGGGCTTCGTTGAAAGTAACAACCACTTCGTCGCCAGCTACTTGAACTGAAGAGATCTTAGCTGAAGTGTTGTCTTTGATTGCTACTGTGTAGTTAGTAGTTGGTGCTACGTTACCAGCTTTGTCAGCAACATTCAGGACAGTCAATAGAGCTGGAGCTCCATCTTCTTGATCGCCGATGTTAACAGATCCTTCTGGCAATTGGATAACTACAGTAGTTTTAGCGTTGCTTGTGAAGAAGATATCAGTTCCAGCAGGCAATGATTGACCGTCTAAACGGTAGTTAGACAAGTTCAAAGCGTTCTGTGAAAGTTCTTCGTCGAAGTATAGAGTGAACTCGTTGTCGCCAGTTTCAGTTACTGAAGCTGGTTCAAGTTCGTTATCTACAGTTCCACCAGCAACAGGTACTACTACTGTAGTCGAGAATGCTTTAGAAGCATTTCCTTGTGCATCAGTGAAGTAACCAGCAGGTACTGTGATTGTGTAAGTACCAGGCTCGATGTCTCCAGCGCCAGCTACGAAATCTAGATCGTAAGTATCGCCGTTAACGATGAAGTCAACGCCTTGTGAGTTGCGCACTTTGATATCTCCTGGAAGAGTTCCAGAAGCTACTGAAATGTTTTCGTTGAAAGCAAGTTCTACAGTATCTCTGTCAGTTGCAACTTTAGAAGAAGCAAGGACTGGAGCTGTAGTGTCTTTCGTGAATGTAACTGAAGTGCTGTAGAAATCGTTATCGTTGTTAGCAGAATCAGAAATTTCATCTTCTTCTAAGAACAATGTGTAAGTTTGAGTTGTGCTTGTGCTAGTCCAGTTAGCCAAATCGTCAACTGAGAACGTGTAAGTTTTTCCAGTTGTGTCTGTAGTGTCGCGAGTTACCAAGACATCATCTTGAGTAGCTCCTTGCTGCAATACAACATAGAAAGAATCTTCTTGGATATCTTCGCTCAATGTAACTTTAGCTGTGTTTTGGCCAGTTACTTGAACCGAAGTTACGCGTGGTTTTTCCAAATCAGCTGATGGAGCTGTAACAGATCCGTTGTAGATAGCCATTTCGTTTGGAGTGTCAGCACTGTCAAGAGCACCAGCGATGTATAGAGAAGCTGTTTCGTTAGCGTTCAATGATTTAGTGATTGTTACTGATTTGCCGTCTGCACCGATTGTGTAATCAGCAGCAGCTACTGGCTGGTTGTTCACACGAACAACTGTTGGCTCAGCAGACAAAGCTTCAGAGAAGTTTACTGTGATAACGCCGTTAGCGTATGAAGTTCCAGTTACAACTGGTTTCACTGAATCAGTGTAAGTGTAAACTGTGCTGAATTTAGCAGTTTCGATGTAGTTGCCGTTAGCATCTTTAGCAGTTGTAGCAACTGGGTAAACTACGAACAATTCGTCAGTTCCTTCGATGCCGCCGTTGTAAGTCAAGACTACAGTCTTTTTATCTGCTCCAAGTACTGCAGAGTCAGGCGCGCCCATTCCTTCCAACTCATAGTTAGATACGTCAGTTGCAAGGTTAGCAGCAGCTGTATCAGTAGTTAGAGTTGTTTTGAATTTAACTTCGATTTGGTTAGCGTTCAAAGGAGTTACTGAAGCAACTTCAGCAGAATCTTTTACGATGTACTCCTCAAGAGCGTGGATCCAACGAGCGAAGTCGCCGCGAGTAATGTTGTCATCAGTACCGAATTGAGTAGCTGATTTACCGTTAGTTACGCCGTTATCAACCAAAGCCGCTACAGCAGCCATGTAACGAGAGTTTACGTCAGTGAACTTAACGTTAGAAGTGTCACCTTTAAGTTTGAAAGCGTTAGCCAAGAAGACTGCAGCTTCACCGCGAGTGATGTCTCCGTTAAAGTCGAAAGATGTAGCTGTTTTACCGTTAGTTACGCCAGCAGCTTTCAAAGAGTTGATAGCTAGAGCGCCACGAGTTGGTACATCAGTGAATCCTGATGAAGGAGCATCCGGGTTGTTAAGGCCAGCAGCGTTAGCGATCATGATCGCAGCGTCGCCACGGATGATTTCTTTAGAGATACCGAATTGTGTTTCAGAGATCCCTTTAGCGATAGCTTGTTCAACAACGAAATCAACCGCTGCTTTGTATTGTGGAGCAACGTCCGTGAATGCTGCTGTTTTTACGTCATCTGCAAATGCAGCTGGTACTACCGCTGTAGCTACTAGAGTTGCTGTCGCTGCAGTAGCAACGAATTTCTTGTAAGACTTTGGTTGGTAAGCCATGTGTGTAATTCCTCCCTAATTTGGATGTTGATTTGTTGATTTGGCGAGTTTGGTAAACTCAATTTAAACCACTGAACACAATCCATTAATGCCAAATTAAGTATAATAGCAAATACTATTGATACGAAATGCAATTCTGACTTAATGGGCAATATGAATTACTGCACCAGGGATTTAAACTCTTAACTAGTGTAACAAAGATGGCGAATATTTCAAGTGATATCTACAAAATATATCCTATAAATTACATTTTATTATGAAAATGATACGTAAGTATGACAAATAATACCGAAATCTGAAAATTAAATCGCATATTAAGTGGTTTTTCCCTATAAATATAACTTATACAAACATAATAAATGTTGCTATATCAAGGTTTCTTTAGTTTCTATCGCTTCTTTATTGTTTATTTGAATACGATCTTGAAAAATAATTAGTTATTCGAAGTGTTTTCCACTTGTAATAGTTCAGTATTTTCTGCCGTAGGTCTTATTTATTAACAACCGGGACAAACCGTCTGTTGTCATTCAATTCAGCATTCGAGGCGAAAGCTGTGTTTTCATCCGGTTTCCTTTATAATAGAAGGAGTGTTAATTTTTCTAGGAGGTAAAAATGTTTACAAAAATTAAAAATTTGAGCCCATGGCTTTGGGTGCCTGTTTTGGTGGGCCTTGCCCTGCGTTTAGCTATTCTCATCCATTATGGACCGGGCCTGAATTTGAATAGCGATGACGTTTTCTATATTGATAGCGCCAAGCATCTGTTGGCGGAAGGAAAGCTGGTCTATGTCGATCACACTGAACCGACCGTACATATTATGCCCGGCCTGCCGTTCCTGGTCGCTGGCGTCTTTTTCTTTTTCGGAACCGGCACTGCAGGCATTGCAGCAGCCAAAGTGCTGATGATCTTGCTCGGCTGCGTCAGCATCGCCGGCGTCTACAAAATCGGTGAGCGCCTATTCAGCCCTGTTGCCGGATCGGTCGCCGCCATGATTCTGGCCCTGTACGTCCCAATTGCCGTATCCGACAATCTGGTGGCGACAGAAGCTCCGACGACCGCAGCGTTTGTCCTGTTCGTCTACTTCTCGCTCCGTTTGGGCGAGACGTATTCCATGAAGGATTTCTTTTGGGTCATCGGAACGTATCTGTTCATGATCATGTTCCGTCCGACTGTCGCGCTGTTCCCTGTCCTGTTGCTCGTCTACCTTGTCTTCAAGGCGTATCCGGTGAAGATTGCCTTCAAGCAGTTCGCCATTGCGGCAGCTCTGCTGCTCGTCGTCCTCGGGCCTTGGTGGGCACGCAATTATATTGCGTACGACGCGTTTATTCCGCTGTCAGGCGGCGCAGGCAATCCGATGCTCCTCGGCACCTACCAAGCGCACGGCTATAAATACGGGCCCACTTCCCGCGAGGTGATCGCTGAACTCGTTGAGAAGTATCCGGATGCGAGCCGCTACCAGCAGAACATCTACCAGATGGAAGTGGCGAAAGAGCGCATCGAACGCATGCGCGAGCACAACCCGGAATGGCTGAAGGAAACGTACACGATCAAGAAATTCGAAATCCAATGGAAGGCTCCCTTCTATTGGATCGAAGTATTCAGCATCACCGCCGAAAAAGTCCGGGCAGCCTATCAGGTGCTGATTTGGACGGGCGTCGCTTCCTTCTTCCTCCTGTTGGCGTTCAAGCTCAACCGGTGGCGCGAATTATTGTACCTGTTCCTGTTCTTTGCTTACTTCACCGTTATGAACAATGTCTATTTCGCTTATCCGCGGTACAACCAGCCGCTCATGCCGTTTGTCTTCCTGTTTATCGGCGGAGCGTTCCACGTCTTCGGACTCGCCTTTTCGAATTCACGGCAAAAAAAATCATCCCCATCAGAAATCTGATGCGGATGGTTTTTTATTTGTTAGCTTTGTTAACCTTTTTTTATGTAAAGGTACTTTTGAGTAGATAAAGGCTGCTGTTATACTATAAATCAGTTCTAATCAGGGGAGGCCCCATAAATGAAAGAGTATTATAACGGCAAAAATTTTTGGGATAAAGAAAAAAGTTGGCGGATTCAATACCCAATCAATGAGGAGATCATTCGAAAAGCAGAAGCTCAGTTAGGTATAAGTTTTCCAGAAACATTCAAGCAATTAATGAAAGACCATAATGGCGGAGAACTTACTTATCCATATTTTATATTGCCAGACAGATCCGGGAAGTATCAGTTAGATATTGATCCTATTCATTTCGAGGACGATGATACGAGCATTATATCGTACGGTGATTTGTTGGAAGAAGCAAAGTTGCCGAGGAATCTAATTGTATTATGGTCGGATTACCATCACTGGCTTGTAATGGATTATCGTTTTACAAAAGAAAACCCTTCTATCCAATGTATTCAGGAAGACTACTCCACCGAAGAAATGTCTTGGAAATATATTAAGATGGCAGATACATTTGATGATTTTATAAAACAGCTTTTTCGTATAGTGGGCTAGGCTAGCTCGTTTTTGAAAATGTTATGTATTTATTCCTTATTCCAGCAGGCTTTAGGTATCAATTCTTTTACTAAATAAAGTTGGTTCATATCATTTATATCCCTCTTGTAGAGTGCTTATCCAGCGCCGGCGCGTCTACGGGCTGGGCGAAGCGTTGAGACGAGTGCCTTTCTCGGCTCATCGCGAAAGCCATGCCCAAAGCGGCCGAAGCGGTTTAAAAACTTGTTTCTATCATTACCTTGTCTCTAGAAGGTCTTCCTATAATTTACGTTGACTTACTTTGAATTCTCTATGAGCGTTCAGCGGACTTCTACGAGCGCTCAATCGGTTTATACGATCACTTCAAGCTGTCCAATGAACATTCTCCCCTCCCCCAAATCCAAAAAATCACCCGCATCCATGAAGATGCGGGTGATTTCTTTAATTGGACTTGATCAAATTCTCTTTCACCATCAGCATTGCAAGGATCGCTGCCAGGTAAATCGACACAGCAGGCGCTGTCAGCACGTGGCCCGCTGTATAGGCGATGCCTGTGCCGAGCAGGAATGCGACGCCGTAGAGCACGTAGAAGTACGTGAAATGCGTCTTGATGTGGCGTACGAAATGGATCAGGTACTTGCCTGCGAAATAAACGAACGGTGCCATCAGGTACAGGAACCCGATCCAGCCGAACGAATAGAACCAGTCATGGAAATCCATCTCGATCATCTTCGGTGTTTTGCCTGGTTCAGGCACTTCGTAATTCCCGGCGAAGCCCATGCCGAACAATTGCTGTCCGATCGGTGAGCTGAAGAAGTCGTCGTTCATCACTTCTTTGTACTTCTCGCGCGAACTGAAGATTAGGTTCTGGACTTGTTCATTCGTAATATCGGGTTCCTCTACCGGCTCGACATATCCCGGTTCGCCTTCTAGAGGCAACTCTTCGCCCGGACGTTCCACCGGATCCTTGAAGTCGATGCCGAGCGATGTGATGTGTGCAAACATATTGCCGAATACCGGCGTAACCGGCGTGATGACCACTAGCAGAACTGTCAGGATCGCCGAAACGATGAGGTTTGCTGTGATGTTCGCTGTTTTCTGCTTCATAATGAAGCGCATGATCAAGCTGCCGAACAGGACCGACAGCAAGACAATCAGGATGCCGCCGTAGCCGACTTTCGTGCCAAGTGCGAGCATTCCGAGCGACAGAATTACAAACGGAATCCAGGCCCATGACTTTTTCAAGGAATCGGTCTTCTGCGTGCCGTAAAGCGCCATAATCGGCAGCACGATGGCCATGATTGCGCCGATTTCATTGCCCGCATAGAACCAGCCAGTAAAGCCGACCTTCGTATGCGAGTAATTCGACAAGCTTGTCCCGGTGATCTGAGCGACCACAAAGACGATGCCGATGATCAATCCTGAAATCCAGAAATACTTGGTCGTTTTCCCGGAAATGTCGAAATCGCGGTCCTTCAATTCACGGTAGACAATCGTCAACCCTAAAAGAACAATATGGAAATAAATTACTTTATTGAAAAATTTCAACTCTTGGAATAAATAATATGGATCTTTTACGTTCAAATTGACGGCGATGTTGATGCCTATGACTACGGCCAATCCGATCAGGTACACCGTGAACAGGCGGCTGATGCGGCTCTTCTTCGATACCCATAGGAGCAGGGCCAGCATGGCCACCATATAAGCGGCCCGGATTAGGACGCCTACGGTCAGGCTGGTGTTCACCATAAAAATGGAAGCGGTCGTCAATACATCGATGATTGGCTGCAAGGCGATAAAAGCCACAAATAACATGAGTATTTTTTTATAATTCATAGTTGGGGGTCCTCTTTCATTTTGTTAGCTCAAGTTCATGGAATATAGCCGATAGCTTCGACTGGATCTTCTTTTGTTCGTACTGTTGAGCAGTTTGATAAGCGGCTTGGCCGGCTAGTGATTTCTGTTGGTCGGATAATTGCTCGTAGGCGGCTAAGCCTCTTGCCAAATCTTCAGGGTTGCCAGGCTCGAACAGCCAGCCATTCTCGCCTTCGACTGTGTAGTCGAGAATGCCGCCGATGCGGCTTGCGAGGATCGGCGTTTTGCACGCCATGGCTTCCAGCCCTACCAGCCCCAGACTTTCCCCTTTGCGGGTCGTCGGGAAGATGAACAGGTCAATGATGTTGTAGATTGCGGCCAGATCGGCGTGCTTCATCAACGGGAAATGGATGACCGACTCGTCCAGGCCAAGCTCTGTTTTCATCTTGAAAAACTTGGCGTCGTCCTTGCCGGATCCGACCATGATGAGGCGCACCTCCTGCTTCAATTCAGGATGTTCTTTCAGGAATTGGGCAAACCCGTTCAAAAGGTGATCCCAGCCCTTGCCGACATCCATCCGCCCGACATAGCCGTAATAGCGGAAAGCCGGGTCCAAGTTGAAGCGCGCCATGAGCTCCTTCTTGTTTTCCTTATCCGGATAGAAAACGGCGTCGTTGACTCCGCCGGACGGGAAAATGCGGATGGGCGTCTTAACGCCGTATTTCTCGCGGACCAGCCCTTCATAGTAGCGGGAAGGCGTGATAATCACCGACGATTGTTCGAGCAGCTTTTTCACGTTCGGCTGGAATTTCTCCTGCGACGGGACTTCCGGCACGACATCGCTGCCGTGCACGTTCGTCACGATGCGCACCGACGGCCTCATTTTCTTGAGCATCAAGAGCGGCAGCGCATTGTGCGCGGCGTAATGGACATAGACCGCGTCATATCCGCCGCTCATGCCTTTGCGGATAACGTTCGCGTAATGCCCGGCGTAGCCCAATGCTTTCTGCCATTTCGCCGTCTTCTTTTGGATAACCGCTTTCTCCACCTGAAATCCTTCATTGGCAAGGATGGTTTCCGTGTTCTGGACAAACACGCCATAGCTCGGAAATTCCTTAGAAGGATACATATTCGACACCAATAAAATTTTCATACGGATCCTTCCTTCCAAATGGTTATTCGTAATCTTTGATTTTCGCTTTCATGTATTCGAGCAAGTCTGCGCGAAGGTCCGGACGCTGAAGCGCGAATTCGATCGTCGTTTCGACAAAGCCGAGTTTTTCGCCAACATCATAGCGTTTCCCCTCGAATGCATAGCCATAAACATTCTGGATCTTGTTCAATTGCTCGATGGCATCGGTCAGCTGGATTTCTCCGCCTGCACCGACTTTCATCTGTTCAAGGAATCCGAAAATCTCCGGATTGAAGATATAGCGGCCGATGATCGCCATGTTCGACGGCGAGGTGCCTGCTCTCGGTTTTTCAACAAAGCCTTTTGCTTTGTACAAGTGATCGAATTGTTCGGAAGGGTCGATGATGCCGTAGCGGTATGTCTCTTCTTCCGGCACTTCCATGACACCGATAATCGATGATTGGGTTTCTTCGTACTTCTGCATCAATTGTTTCAAGCCTGGCGTCTCTGCCTGGATGATGTCATCGCCAAGGAGGACTGCAAACGGCTCATCGCCGATGAATTTGCGTGCTGTCCACACTGCATGGCCAAGGCCAAGCGGCGCTTTCTGGCGGATATAGTGGATATCGACTTTGCTGGATAATTGGACCGCATTCAACAGCTCGAATTTTTCGGATTCAGCAAGGCGCGTTTCCAGAAGATGCGCCGAATCGAAATGGTCCTCGATCGCCCGCTTGTCTTTTCCGGTAACGATGATGATATCTTCGATTCCTGAATCGATCGCTTCTTCGACGATGTATTGGATCGTCGGTTTGTCGACGATTGGCAGCATTTCTTTCGGCATCGCTTTGGTTGCAGGCAAGAAACGCGTACCTAAACCAGCAGCGGGAATGATCGCTTTTCTGACTTTCTTCATGTCCGAGGCCTCCTAGGGTAAGTTGAAATAAAAGCATGTGGTTTGTACATCGCTCCGGCCGCTTGGGGCATGGCTTTCGCCATGAGCCGGGAAGCACACCCGTCTCATAGCTTCGCCTAGCCCACTGACGCGCCGGCGCTGGAGAAGTTTTTTTTAATAAAAAATGTACCAGACAGCTTTTTGACTAATTACTACATAGATATGGAGCAAACAGCGGAGACGCCCGCGGGATAGCGAGACAGCCGAGACCCCGCAAGACGCGTAAGCGTCTGAGGAGGCTTGGCGCTCGCCCGCAGGCAAGCGCAGCTGTTTTGCGGAATATCATAAAAAATATTAGCTCACATTATACAATCAGTTTTTAGAATCGCCCAACAAGTAGACGTCGAAACCGGCTGCTTCCCATGTTGCGCGGTCGATGCAGTTTTTGGTGTCGATGACGATTTTATTCGCCATGGTCTTCAGTGTGGTCGGGTCGATGTCTTTGAAAGCCTGGTGGTCGGTGAGGATGACCAATGCAGATGCATCTGCGACTGCTTCATCGAACTTCTGGGTCTGTTCCGGAATGTTGTTTTCCTTGATATGCGGATCGTGCGCTACGAGTTTCATGCCGCGTACGCGGAATTGCTCGATCACTTCGACCGATGGGCTTTCGCGCATGTCGTCGATATTGCCTTTGAAGGCAAGGCCGAGGACACCGATTTTCGGATCTTTGATGCCTTTGGCAGCAAGGATGTCCGCTGTCAGCTGCGCTGTATATGAAGGCATGCCGTCGTTCGTCTGGCGCGCCAGGTGGATGATTTTCGCTTTTTCGGGATCCAGTTCAACTAGGAACCACGGATCGACTGCGATGCAGTGGCCGCCGACGCCTGGGCCCGGGAAATGGATATTGACGCGCGGGTGGTAGTTGGCGAGCTTGATTGCTTCCCAGATATTGACGTTGATGCCTTGGGCGATCATCGCAAGTTCGTTGGCGAATGCGATGTTGACGTCTCGGTATGTATTTTCCATGACTTTGACGAGTTCTGCCGTCGTTGCATCGGTTTCGTGCATGGTGCCTTTGACAAATGATTTATAGAGGTCAGACGTCTGCCGAGCAGACTCTTCGTTGATGCCGCCGATGATGCGGTCGTTCGAAACGAGTTCCGCGAACACTTTGCCCGGGATGACGCGTTCCGGTGAATGGGACACGAGAATGTCTGTCCCGATTTGGAGGCCTGACTGGACCAGTTCCGGCAGCATGATGTCTTCAACGGTACGCGGCGGTACAGTCGATTCCAAGATGACAAGATTGCCTTTTTTCAAGTACGGGACAACCGAAGCTGTCGCTTTGCGCACGTATTCGAGTTCCGCGGTTTTGTCCGCTTTGATCGGCGACGGTACGGCAATGATGAAGACGTCCGATTCGACCGGAGTCGTGCCGGCTGTCAGCATGCCGCCGTCGATGGCGCCGTTCAAGCGCTCTTCAAGGCCGAATTCTTCGATGTGGAGCTGTTTGTTCTGGATCATTTTGACCGCTTTTTCGTTAATATCTACACCGTGGACTTTATGTCCATGATTTGCGAACATGACCGCTGTCGGCAAGCCGATATAGCCAAGACCGACAACACAGATTGATTTCTTCATTTTTCCATAACTCCTTTAGCGTGATCGCATTACTTTCATTAAAAAGACCGGCAAGTTCATCTGGCGCTTGATGCGCGACGGGCTTGAGCCAAGCCGGTATAGCCATTCGAGCCCGAGTTTCCTGAATGGGGCCGGTGCGCGTTTGACGGTTCCGGAGAAGACGTCGAAACTGCCGCCCACTCCCTGGAATACTTGGACGTTTGGAAGCTTCTGTAAGTTCCGGCGGATCCATAATTCCTGTTTCGGGCTTCCGAGGGCGACGAAGAGAATCTTCGCGCCGCTCTGGTGGATGCGCGACACGAGCGCCGCTTCATCCATTTCATAGCCGTTCGTGTAGCCAGCCACTTGAATCGCTGGATGCGTTTCTTTTATATTGGCGATCGCTTTGGTGACGACTTCCTCTTTTGCGCCATAAAAATAGACCGGATGTCCGTCTTCTTCTGCAAACTTCAGCAAGGTGGCCATCATGTCGACGCCTGTCACGCGTGATGTAATGTTGCCGCCTTTCAGTTTTGCAGCGAGCAGAATTCCGACCCCGTCAGCAATCTGGTAAGTCGACGCATTGATCAATTCCTTAACCTGCGGATCGCGTTGGGCAGCCATGACTTTTTCCGGATTGACGGCGATGATCGTCGACTGCTGTCCCCCAGCGATTCGTTTACGTAAATCTTCTATTATACCTGTATAAGACAGGGGTGAAACATCGACCCCTAAATAACTTTCTTTCATCGTTAAACCCCCGGTTCGTTGGCTTTCAATTTTATTAGTATAGCAGATTTCACGGGGAGTTGCACAGGGCGAATGACAAGTGTTAGAATTTAGCGAGGACAAGGCGTCAGCGCCTTAGTTTGAGGAGGAAAAAGTGTGAAGATTGTACTATCTGGCTTTTATGGATTGGGTAATACGGGTGACGAAGCCATCCTGAAAGCCATTATTGATAATTTGCGTGCTGAATTGGATAACCCCGATATTACGGTTTTTTCTTTGTCACCGGAAAAAACGGCGAAAGAATATAATGTGAAATCGATTTACCGCGCGTGGCGCCGTGAAAACAAGGAGAAATACCGCGCTTTGAAAGGGGCGGACTTGTTGATCTCCGGCGGCGGCGGCTTGCTGCAAGATACATATCCGACAAAATTCTTGTTCGGACCGCTCCCTTATTATTTATTGATCGTCATACTCGCGAAAATCGCGGGGACGAAAGTGATGTTCTTCTCCCAGGGCATTGGGCCTGTGACATCGACATGGGGCAAGATCCTCATGAAAGTGTTCGCAAACCGCGCCGACTTTATCACCGTGCGCGACCAGTACTCGAAAGACTATTTGAAAAAGCTCGGCGTGACGCGCCCGGAGACGGTTGTGACAGCGGACATCGTGTTCGCGTTCAAGCCGGACGAAGAAGACCGCGCGTACAACTCCCTTCCATTGAAAGGCGATGAGAAGATTGTTGCCGTGACGGTGCGCCCGTGGTTCGACAACCCGGACTATATCGAAAAGACCGCCCGCCTGCTCGATCAATTAATCGAACTTCGCGGCGTGACGCCGGTGTTCGTGCCGATGGAAGGCAAATACGACGTGCCGGCATCTAACGACGTCCTGTCGAAGATGCAGCATGCCGACAAAGCGAGGCTGCTCGGTTCGGACTTTACGCCGAATGAATTCCTGAACTTCATCCGCCATGCGGACCTGACCGTCGGATTGCGCCTGCACGCCCTGATTTTCTCGGCGCTGTCGAATGTGCCGCATCTCGGCTTCAGCTACGACAAGAAAGTCGAAAGCTTCCTGAAACGCTCCGGCATGTGGGATTATTCATTCCGCCTCGGCGAGATCGATGAAACCAAATTGCTCGAGAATGCGTTATATCTATTGGACAACAAAGCGGCCGCTCAGGCCATCATGGAACCCAATGTAGCGAAGCTGCGCGCCGAAGCGATGCGCAATGTCGAATTGCTCGAAGAGAACTTCGTGAAATAAGGGAATAGAGAAAGGAAATAAACGATGAAAATTCTATTGGCAACATCCTACGATTATCCGCATCTTGGCGGATTGTCTACGCACATGACAACGCTGAAGACCGGCCTTGAGAACCTCGGCCACACTGTCGAGACGCTGTCGTTCTCTGACGTCGAGAAATGGCGCCGCGACTGGATCGCCCGCGCGCCGTCATTCGTCCTGAACAAAGCTTCGCTTGGAGCGGGCTATGTCTGGACATTGAACCGCCGCCAAGGCTTCCTTGAACGGATGCTGAAAGCCGACAAGTATAAATCATTCGATATCGTCAACGCGCAGGATGTGTTCGCGACGCGCGCATCCATCAACGCCGGGCTGCCGACAGTCACGACGGCCCACGGCTACTTGACGTACGAAGGCATTTCCAAAGGTTCGGTCGCAGAAGACAGCAAGCATAAGCAGAACCTGTTGGACGTCGAGTTCAGCATGTTCAAGAAGAGCCGCGCGGTCATCACGGTCGATACCCGCATCAAGGAATACATCAAGCGCGAAACCAGCGTTGACGCGACGATGATCAAGAACTTCATCGACGTTGAAGACTTCAAGCCGGAACTTGAGCGCCGCGAGGAATTCCGCAACAAGTACAATATGAACCAGGACGACCTGATCTTCTTCATCCCCCGCCGGCTGACGAAGAAAAATGGCGTCATCTACCCGATCCTCTCCTTCCCTCCGGTATTGGAGAAATTCCCGAATGCGCGCCTCGTGTTCGCAGGCACCGGGGAAATGATGGATGACATGAAAGCGAAAGCGAAAGAGCTCGGCATCGCAGAACGCGTGACGATGCTCGGTGCTGTCGACCATAAGGACATGATCCAATATTACGCCTTGAGCGACATCGCGCTTGTGCCGTCGATCTATTCGGCCGGCGTCGAGGAAGCGACATCAATCTCGGCGCTTGAAGCGATGGGCTCCGGCATTCCGCTGATCGCCTGCGCGGTCGGCGGCTTGAAAGAGATTGTCGACCACGAGAAAGACGGCCTGCTTGTCGAGGAACGCAACGTGCAAGCGTTGACCGACGCCATGATCCGCCTGATCGAAGAGCCGGAATACGGCAAAGAGCTGGCAAAAGCGGCGCGCGAGAAAATCATCGCGGAATACTCGCATTTTGCAGCTGCCAAAAAATACGAAGCTATTTATATGAATGCATTGAAAAAATAATCTGCGGGCGAAAGGAATTCGTTCCTTTCGCCTTTTGAATTGGGCTGGAGTTGTTTGCGTACATGGACATCTCCTGCCATCCAGAAAAGAGGGAAACTGATGTCGAGTCTTAAAAAAGCGGCGATCTGGACGACCGGGCTTGCGCTTCTGCTCAAGCTGTCGGGCTTCCTCCGCGAATCGGTGGTCGCCAAGGAGTTCGGGGCATCGGATGCAACGGACGGCTATTTCCTGGCGTTTTCGTTCATCACGCTGGTCGTGGCGATGATCGCCACCGGTTTTAATAACGTGTTCCTTCCTTTATATATCAAACGCCGGGAAAACGGCACGGACACGTCGGACACCAACGCCAATGGGCTGCTCAACTGGACTGTCCTTGTGTTCACCGGCGTCTCGGTGGCCGGCTGGTTCTCAGCACGCTGGCTTGTGCCGCTCGTCTATCCGAAGATGTCGCCGGGCGCTGAAGCCATTGCGGTGGAAATCACCGAAGTGTTCTTCATCTTCATGGTGTTCATCGCCCTTGCCGGCCTGCTGGAATCCTACCTGCAGTCGCGCCGCATCTTCGTACCGACGCTTGTGTCAAAACTGCTCGCGACCTTGATGGCCGCTGTGTTTGCGCTCCTGTTCAGCGATATGTGGGGCATTTATTCCGTCGCGTACGGCTTTGTCTTTGGAACGGTCGTCGGTGCCGCGATCCAGGTGTTCTACCTGATCCGCTCCAACTACTCCTGGACGCCGACGCTGCGGATGGAATCGGATTTCCGCAAGGCGTTCCTGATCCTGATCGTCCCTTCCCTGCTGAATTCGGTCGTGGGCCAGGTCAACCTGTTTGTCAATAAAGCCTTCGCTTCCGGCACAGACCTGAGCGGAGCTGTTACGTACTTGAACAACTCGCAGCTGATCGTCAGCATCCCGAACGCCATCTATGCAGCGACGCTCGCTGCGATCATTTTTACGCTGATGTCGGAACAGACCGAAAACCTCGCGAAGTTCAAAGACACCGTGTTCCGCGGCATGGAGTTGTCATTCGTGACGCTCGTGCCGATCACCGTCGGCCTGCTTGTCGTCGGCGACGCGGCTGTCGAATTTATCTATGAGCGCGGCAGGTTCACAGAGGCGGACACAGCGTATACTTATGCCGCCTTGCTGTTCTACTTGCCGATCATCATCTTTCAGGGCATGCAGCTGATCTTATCGAAGTCGATGTACGCCCGTGGGAAGACAGCGGTCGTGTTCCGAATTTCCGTGACAACAATCGCTGTCAACTTCCTGCTTAACTGGCTGCTCGTCGACGATTACGGCTACACGGCTTTGGCGTTCGCTGCTTCTGTCGTGTCAGTCTATTACTTCACGGTCTCCATGATCGTCGTCTACAGAGACCTCGGCATGGACGAGTTCAAGCGCTTCGCCGCCATGGCGTGGCGCGTATTGATCCCGGCTGCCGGCATGGGGGGCATCGTCTACGGCGCGAAGCTTCTGCTCGGCGCCGGCGACTGGCACGCCATCCTGGAACTGGCTGTCCTCGTGCCGCTCGGTGCGATTGCGTATGCTGTGCTCTTGCGTGTTGTCTATCCGGCCGGCTTCAAGCGCTTCCTCGGATTGGCGAGAAGATCGAAATAAAATAGGTGTAAAGGTTGCTGGGAAGAATCCCGGCAACCTTTTTTCTTTGGGAGAATCGTATTTTAACCTTTGCTGTGCGTATTTCTTGCATCGTTGAGCGTATTTTAACCTTTGTTGAGCGTATTTTAACTTTTGCTGAGCGTATTCTTTTTTTATTCTTCAGAAGGAAAGAAATTTGAGTCAAGGTTGCTGGGAGAGATCCCGGCAACCTATTTTCTTTGGGGAGAATCGTATTTTAACCTTCGTTGTGCGTATTTATGAGATCGTCGAGCGTATTTTAACCTTTGTTGAGCGTATTTTAACTTTTGCTGTGCGTATTCCTGTTCTCTTCTTCAGAAGACAAGAAACTGAGTGAAGGCTGGTCGAAGAGATTTCAAAAACCTTTTTTAATGGAAAGAATCGTATTCTAACCTTCGTCGAGCGTATTCTCATATTTCATTCTCCCAGACCATAAAAAAAGCCCTCAAATTGAGGGCTTTTTGCTTTTAGTTGATCAAATTGACGAGGTCGGAGCGGATCCAGCCGACGCCGCCGTTCGTGTCGTGTTCCGGGTTCAGGTCGGAAATGACCTTGTACCAGTCATAGCCGTCTGAAGCGCGTTTCGTTTCTAAGATGACGACCGGGTTGCCGAACGCGTTGTCCACGCCAAGATATGTGCGGTTGTATGTGTAGAGCTTATCGCCAAGCGGTGCAGTGCGGACGTTGACTCCCGCCACTTTCGTGATGCCGAGCTTGTGTTTGCCGATGTCTTTTTTGCCGAGCGCCAAATCGATGCGGAACATATGCCCCGCCACTTTCGAGCCCCATGTCGGATCGGAAGCGTATTTCACGTTGACGCCTGCGGTTTTATTCCCTGGCACCGCGCCGTTTGGATAAGCGCCGTTCGGGTTAACGTAGCGCCCGTTCATGTAATCGCGGGCGAAGTCGTTGATGCTTTCGACTGCAAATTTGTAAGCAGTTCCGTTTTCAGGAGCCGCGTCGTAGACTTTGATACCGAAAAGGTTGTTCTTTGTCTGTGCATTCCCGCTCATTCCGAATTGGCTTTCATGAATGGCTGCTGACAGCATGTACAAAGCGTTAACATTGTATTTGTTCTGAATTTCGATAAAGTCTTTCCCCGTACCGATCAACTTCGATTTTGTCAAAGCGTCTTTGTAAACGGCAGCTGTATTGTTTATTTCACCAAGGCGCTCCATGATGTAGCGGTCCAGTTCTTCAGCGGTGTAGTTCGTTTTCGTGCGGATCGATTGATACTGGAAGTACGGGTAATGCTTCACTTTCGATGAACCGGCTGAGAAATGCACGCCGTCGTGGCTGTAGTATTTCACGTTGCCCTGCATGCCTGCCGGAGCCGGTCCGATGGAGTAGCTGGCCGCTGACTTCCGTGCGTAATTGTACTGGTGGAACGTCAATGTCCCCCATTGGTTGACGATGTAATAATCGCGGTCGACCATCATGTCGGATGGGACGAAGTCCACTTCGCTGTGCTTCGCATAGCCGATTGTTCCGCCTACCTGCACCTTGACGTACTGGTCGTTGGCATCGATATAGCGGATTTCACGGCCGTACTCGATGTACGTGACCGGTTTGGTGAATGCGGAATCCAGGTAGATGTTGGCGTAGACGCCCTGGTTGTTGATGACGCGGTCTGCGTAAGCGACACCCGATTTGACGCGGATGATTTCATCGCCTTTGTAGAGCGCATCTGCAGAAGCTGTGTTCTTGAACGATTCAGCGGCGGACAGGTAAGCGTCATGGCCGTATTCCTGTTTCACCAATTTGCCGTTTTCCACATAGCCCAGGTAGAATTTATTGTCGACTGGGGCCGGTTCCGGCGTCGGCGGTTCTTCGACCGGCGGCTCTTCCACCGGTGTTGCTTCATAAGCAGTCAGGAAACGGAAAATGAATGCCGCAGCCTGATCGCGCGTAGCGTTGTTTTTCGGTTTGAATGAATAGGTCACGGGTGAGACGTTGTTGTTCGGATATCCGAAGACCACTTCGTAGTTTGCGATATTGAACACAGCGTTCAAGGTCACAGAATTCATATCTGAAGCATCGGTGAATTCCATGCGCTTCGGCTTGAGTTCCATGCCGGTGTATTCGATCATATTCTCAATCGTCATCGCGACCTGATCGCGGGTAATCAAAGCGTCCGGTGCAAAGCGTTCGCTGGATACCCCTTCCATGATGCCGGCTGCGCTGACTTTGCCGACTTCTTTGCCAAGTGCCGAATCAGCAGCTACGTCTTTAAAAGAGTGCTTGCCGTCCGGAAGCGTCAATGCGCGGCTGATGAACGCGGCAAACTGTTCGCGCGTTACGTTCGCGGATGGCTTGTAGGAACCGTCCGGATAGCCCATCAGGACGCCCCGTTCGATCATGGCTTTCATTTCGATTTCCAGGGCGCTGCCTGGTACTATATCATTCGCGTGGCTGATTCCTGGAGTGCTCAAAAGCCCTAAGGCCAAGATGCCCGCTGTTACAATCTTCCCTAATGTTTTCATCTTTTCCTCCTTAGTTGTGCCTCTTTCAGTTTAATCCATTCTGGTACTATTAAAAAGGCTTTTTGGCAAATCTATACTAATAAGGGGACAAACGGCTTAACTTTTATTCTTTCCATCCTCATTTTTGAACGCTTTTAGTGCTTTTGTTTAATCGAGTTTCTTCTATATAAAAGGGCCCCTTTGCCGGTATTCAGCAAAAGGGCCCTCTGTATTATTGCGCTTCTTTCGCGCTGTACAAAGCAGCTGCGAACTGGGCGCGGTCGGCTTTGGATTCGCCGTAGAATTTAGATGTCTGGAAGACCGTTGTTTCATCGATTGCTTTCAAAGCCAGGATCGATTTATAAGCGAAGGTCTGTGTCGTTACGTCCAGGTAGCGCACAGAAGCTGTCTGCACTTGGATTTCCTGCGATTGGGACAATTTGAAGGCGCGCTCCAAGATGATCGCCAATTGCGTTTTTGTAAGAGATGCGTACATGCCGAACGATCCGTTGTTGAATCCTGTCAGGATGCCTGCTTCGTTCATCGCGGCGATGTCTTTCGCGAAGTTGTGGCCCGGTGCCACATCGCGGAAAGCTACCGGATTTTTAGGCGTCAGGTTCAGCACCCGGTTGACCATAGCAGCTGCTTGGCCGCGTGTTACGTTGGTTGTCGGACGGAAGTCCTGTCGTTCGTATCCGTTGATCACACCTTCGACATTGAGCGTTTTGATCGCTGTGTAAGCCGGGTGCGACGTCGGCACGTCTACGAAATTGCCGTCAGTTACCGGCGCCAATGGTTTCGGTGCGACAACCGGTGTTGCTGTTTTTACACTTGAAAGGCGTCTAGCGCCTGCATATTTTGGACCCCAGTACGGGTTGGTGTTGATGTTTGAAATGGCGATCCCTTTGCTTTCCGCAGAGATGACGTTGCCGTTTCCTAGGTAGATGCCTGTGTGTGAGATGCCCGGTTTGTATGTATTTGCATAAAATACCAAGTCACCTTTTTGAAGATCTGAGCGTGATACGGGTGTTCCTACTCCAAACTGTTCAGCTGAAGTTCTTGGCAATGAAATGCCGAAGTGGTTGAAGACATATAGGATATAGCCTGAGCAATCAAATCCTGTCGGTGTCGTGCCTCCAAATTTATAAGGTACTCCTTTGAATTTCTGCGCGTAGTCTGCAATTTGTTCTGGTGTTGCTCCACTGGCTTCGGCTTCTTGAGTCATCATTGGGCTGGCTGATATGAGCAATACAGCAATAATCAACAACATAATACGGTTTTTCAATTCGTCACCTCATAAGTAGTTTGGAGATTCTAGATGCTGATCAAACACCGAATCGTTTATCTTATTTCTTAACTCTGTTACTGATTCTAACAGACCATTGGCAAATTTTTGTTACAGTAACATTACAAATGTGTAACTTTTCCTTTTTATAGGTTTAATATCCAAAATTAAGGGAAACATTAATCTCCTCATTAAAATCTTAAGACTCATAAAACCTTTATATTACAGGCTTTCCCAATACTTTTAGACTGTTTACGCTCTGTTTATCAGTTGCCAAAAGAATAAAGGACAAAAATTAAAAAAACTTTTTCAAATAAATAGTTTAATGAATTTTTTTCCATTAATTCAATAAAAACAATATTTCTTGTCCTTAATTTCGCTTTTTCTTTAAATTTAGTACCTACTCTCGGCATCTCCAAACCGCTCCGAAATCATCATTTTTTCCCGGTTAGGAAACTTCGTCCCTCCTCCTGTCTTTCCATTCGTTCTGGAAAAAGCACAAAAAAGCCTGCAGCTGAAAAATAGCTGCAGGCTTTAAGTAGATTTTATTTGAATAGTACCGGGCTTTCCGCCCGCGCCAGGAATACGGCGAAGGAATAGCGGTTCATGAATTGGTTCGGCCCGAATGACGTGCTGTTGATGCCGGTCGTGATGCCTTGCTGGGTGATGGCGTGGATCGAGTCGTAAGCTGCCATCGCTTTGGTGACATCCGAGAAAGGCATTGGTTTTGACGCATCGTATGAAAATTCATACGTGTTATGGAGCAGCATCGCCATTTCAGCGCGGGTTACCGACTGATAGGGCTTGAAGCTGCCGTTCGAGAAGCCGGAAACGATCCCGAGTTCATAAGCGCTTTGGATATAGCCGGAAGCGCTGTTGGCCGGACCGACATCCGGGAATTGCGTACTCTGTTTCGTGCCGTCCCATCCTTGGGCACGGCCGAGCAGGATCATCGCTTCTCCACGCGTGATTTCTTTATAAGGTTTAAAGCTGCCGTCCGAATACCCGCTCATCATATTATTGCTGAACAGATAGCTGATGTGCGGTCCGAACCAGTTGGCCGGCGTCACATCCGGGAAAGCCGGGAGGGCGACTCGGACCGTCAACGGTTCGGTGACTTTCACGCCTTTTGCGTTCGTATACGTAGCGGTAAACGCGTGGGTGCCTTTGGTCCGATAGGCCACCCATTTGCCGTCTTCCACTTGCGGCACGAGCTTGTCGCCGGAAGAGACCGACCAGCCCGAAGCAAGGGCCTTGTTTTTCATAACCATCTGAATGCGGCCTTTGGAAACGGTCGTCTCAACGAATGGAACGCCGGTAACCGCTTTGGTGTACTGGACAAGGCCGTAGCCGAATGTCTGGTCGCGTCCGGCTGTCCCTAAGTCTCTGACAGTCGATTGGAGGATTTCGCGTAATTTAACGTTTGTAAGCGCCGGGTGCTGCTCTTTGTATAAAGCAAGGACACCCGCGATATGCGGAGCCGCCATCGACGTGCCGGTCAGCGACACAAATCCGTCGTTCTTGGCGTCCCAGATGTCGAGCTCTTTCGGATAGGAACTGTAAATCCCTGTTCCCGGCGCAACGATTTCCATGGCCGGACCGACCGATGAGTTGGCTTCTCTCGTCAAATTATTGTTCACAGCACCAACCGCGATGACGGACGGGAATTTGCCGGGATACGTGATCGTGTCTTCTCCGGCTGCGCCGCCTTCATTGCCGGCAGCTGATACGATGAGCATCCCCTGCTTATAGGCCTCCTGCAGCATCAGCTCGAGCGGCCGGTCATAAACCGAGATGGAAATGCTCAAGTTGAGGATGTCGATATCGTTCTGGATGGCCCATTTGACGCCTTCCGTCACTTGAGCAGTCGTGCCGATCCCTTCACGGTCCATCGCTTTGATCGCGTAAAGTTCGACGTTCGGCGCCATCCCGATGATGCCGGAATTGTTCTTTCTGCCGGAAATGATCCCGGCAACATGGGTGCCATGCCCGAAATTGTCATCATAGGAAATGCCCGGGGCACATTCCTCCGCGGTACAGATGCCGCCTTTCACGACCAAATCCGGGTGTTCCGTGTCTACGCCGGTATCAAGGACAGCGACGCGCACCCCTTTTCCGGTATAAGGCGTGGATTCTGCAGGCGTGCTTTTCGTAATGGTGAAGGAAGTCGGGGCGACATCGGCCGCGACTTCGTATTCCCGGTTCGGGTAGATTTCAGCGGACGAGAACTGTTTCTCCAATTCCGCTTTTTCCGAATCGCTCAGTTCCATTTCCAGCAGCGGAACTTCCTCGTAATCCGTCAAGGCCGGACCGAATTGTTCTTGGATCCCTTTGAGCTGTTCTTCTGAAGCATGGATCAGGTATGTATTTTCACCTGCGGCTAGCATTGGTGAAGGCAATATCAGTAAAGCGGCTACAAACAAGCTGCTGGCGAAACTTTTCATCACAAGACCCCCTCTTGCCAATCTCTTTTATCTATTAGACTACTTTCAAGCAGTTAATAATAGTTAATAATTACCCATATTTAGCAGGGATTATTACATTTTTGTAAAAAAAATAACCTGTCGGCGAAAATACCGACAGGTTTGTAATATTAATGTAACTTTCTGCTAGGCGCGCCGCCTAAAGTTGTGTAATAAGGAAGAACATCTGTGCGTCCTTCGTAATGGTAGAAATAATCAAGCGTCGCCATTACAAGGTATTTTGCCATTTTCTGGCGCTGCGCTTCATCTCTGATGTACTTGATGTCATTAGCGTTGTCGATAAAGCCCATTTCAATCAATGCTGCCGGTACTGTGTTATCACGCAATACCGCAAAGTTTCCGTAGCCGAACGGATTGACGCCACGGTCAGCCAAATCCCATGCCGACTGCATGCGCGCTTGCAGGTAGATTGCCAGGGCGCGCGATTGCGCAACTTTTGGGTTGGTAGCTGCTGTTTTTGCGTAATAGAATGTTTCTTGTCCGTTGGCTGCTGTGTTAAAAGCATTGGTGTGCAGGCTGACGAAGATATCGCCGCCATAGCGTGAAGCATATTTCGCACGGTCATATAATTCGATCTTCACATCTGTTGTACGCGTCATTTTTACGTTTACCGGGATTTTATCATAATAAGCTTTCATGTGTTTCCCGACATTCAAGACGACGTTCTTTTCAAGGAAGCCGAAAGCGCCGCTGCCTCCGTCAGTGCCGCCGTGGCCCGGATCGATGACGACTGTCAGATTGCTTTTATTTACTGGAATCACTGAACTTGGCTTGGTTGAAGCCAGGTAGTTTGTTGCCACATAACCGGTATAGCCGTTCGCACGGACATGAGACCAGCCGTTTGCAGAACTTGCAACTGCGACTGTTGAAGCATGAGACAATTTCGTCAAAACTGTTGCTGATCCGCTTGGCGCAGAACGCATATTCAATACGTCAGATGGCGTATTTACGTACATTGTTGTGTTGAATGCAACATCGCCTGTTGAAACGCGGAAGTCTGCGTTCAGGCTTCTTGCCAGGAATACTGCAAAGTCAGCGCGGATGATTGTTGCTCCCGCTCCGAATGTCCCGTCCGGGAAACCTTGTGCGATGCCTTTGTTCATCAGGATGGTAGCTGCTGATGAAACGCTCGTGCCGCCGAACTTGAACGCCCGGTTGATAAGAATCGCCATTTCGCCGCGTGTAAGAACTTTGTACGGACGGAATGTATTATCAGGGTAACCGGAGATGATGCCTCTTTCGACCATTTCCGTAATATAGCCGGAAGCGAAGTTGCCGGATGAAACGTCATTGAATTTCGTCGCACGCTGTGTGCCGTCCAATTTAAGTGAACGTCCCAGCATCGCGGCTGCTTGTGCACGCGTTACTTGTTGCGACGGGACGAAATGCGTTGACGAAACGCCATTAACATAACCTAAGCCCACCAAATAATTTATTTCCGCATAAGCGCGGTGATTAGTTCCGATGTCTTCAAAATTTCCACTTGCATCCACTTGGCTCTGAGGGGCTAGTAACGAAGCAACTAATGCAAAACATAGCATCATTATCCATTTTTTCAATTCAGATTTCCTCCTAAGGTTTTTTCTCTTCCCATACCTTAACCCATTATTTTCAATATTTCTATGTATCTTTTGTATTAATTCGAAATTTTTACCCATATCTTTATAATTTAAACTAGGTAAAAATAGCTAAAGCCCTGTCTACGGAGTAGACAGGGCTTTAACTTTTAATATTTTTTTTACAATGGTCCGACCACGTCCGGTCAGATTGTTTTTTATTTAGTTTGCAGCGTTTACGTCAACTAGACGGCCTTCTGTGTCATTGTTGACTTCTCCGATGCTTTCCAACTGGTCGCGCAAGTTTTCCCAATCCGATAGGCCTAGGTCCGTTACACGGCCTTCAGCGTAAGCTTTTTCGAACATTGTGTAGCCGTCTCCGCCTTTAGCAGTGAACGCGTTTGTAGCGATTGTGTACGTTGCTGTATTCGAGATCGGCGTGAATGTGCCGTTCGCGTTTTCAAGCGAGATGTTAACAACGCGTGATCCAGCCGCTTTAGAAGAATCATATTCCACTTTCGCGCCGGCTACGTGAAGGAATCCGCCGTTTTCGCGCGGAAGCTGTCCAACACTCAATTCAAATGCCGCTTTCAATTCCGCACCTGTTACATCCATAGTCGCCAATGTGTTGCCGAATGGAAGAACTGTGATAACCTCGCCGACTGTGATCGGTCCAGCATCGATTCCGGCACGGATGCCGCCGCCGTTCTGGATCGCCATTACGACGTTTTCATCATATTCTTTCGCTTTAGCAAGCATACCGTCTGTGATGATGTTGCCAAGAGCCGTTTCATTTTTGCGCACGCTTGGAGCTGTTTCATCGTCGCCCATACGCGGAGTTGTCAATGCTTCCACTGCAGTTGCATCGATCGGTGTTTTAGAAATTTCTTCAACTTTCGCTTTGTAAGGAGCCAAAACTTCAACCGCTTTCGCGTCTGCCACCTGGTCTTTGATTTCGATCAATTCACCAGCCGCTGCAAAGACGATGCCGTCGCCGTTGAAAAGAACATCCAAAGTGCCCAAGTTTTCGCCGTACTGCCCAGCTTGGACGATGACTGTCGGTGTGTCGTCGCCATCATAGACGACCGGTTCAGCCAATTCAGTATGGCTGTGTCCGCCGACGATGATATCAATGCCTTCGACTTCTTCAGCCAGCACTTGATCGTTGTCGATTGCCGGGTTATCGTCAAAACCGATATGCGTCAAAGCGATGACTTTGTCGACGCCCATTGCTTCGAACTCATCGACCATCGTTTGTGCTTCTTCCAAATAATCTTCATCGAATGAAACCAGGCTCGGGCTTGAGATGTCTTCTGTTTCTTTCGTCGTCAAACCAAAGATCCCGACTTTCTCGCCGTTCACTTCTTTTACGATGCCCGTGTAGATGTTGCTGTCTTCAGGCGTCGTGCCGATTTTTGTCTGGAACAAGCCAGTGAACAACGGATCCGTCGAGAAGTCGACGTTTGCAGAAACAAACGGGAATTCAGCAGCTGCGACAAATTCCTGCAGCGCTTTATGGCCTTCAGTTGAAGCACCAAGATCAAATTCATGGTTTCCAAATGTCATCGCGTCGAAGTCCATCAAGTTCATAACTGCAAGATCTGCTTCGCCTTGGAATTCATTGAAGTAAAGTGTTCCTGAGAAAGTATCGCCAGCATGCAGAAGGAGCGAATCCGGGTTTTCAGCACGGTATTCTTTTACTGCTGTCACTTGTTTCGCAGCGCTGTCAAGGCGTGCATGCGTGTCGTTCAAGTGCATGACTGAAAGCGAGTAGACGCCGTCCATCATCTTAAGCGCTGTACGGTGAAGGAACAAAGCCGCTTCGCCGCGAGTTACCGCGTCGTTTGCGCCGAATTTTGTCGAAGTTTTCCCGAAAGTGATGCCATTGTCGACAAGTGCATCCACATATTTAGCAAAACGCTCGTTAACGTCTGTAAATTTCGTTTCTTTGATTGTATCGTCGATTTCGAAGTTTCCTGCTTCCGCAAGGATCTTCGCTGTTTCATTGCGCGTCAGGATATCGTTCGCTCCGAAGCGAGTTGCGGTTTTCCCATCGATAAAGCCGTCTTGCTTCAATGCGTCAACTGCCCATTTCGCGCTTTTCGGCACATCCGTGAAACCTGAATCTTCGTACGTGTCCGCCGGGTCATATCCTAAAGCTTTGGCGATCATCACTGCCGCATCTTGGCGTTTGACAGTATGCTCTGTGCCATAAGACGTTTCCGTTTCACCTGCTACAATTCCTAAATCAAATAAAAACTGTACCGCTTCCTTGTAGCGATCTGATACATCGGTGAATTTCATCTCTGCTGCTGAAGCAGGTGAAACTGCTGTTACTACTGCGGCTACTGTAACAGCAGACGCAACGAACTTTTTGTTCTTTAAGATATTGACCATGTGTTTTTTTCCTCCTCAGGAATAGGTTTTCTACTGCTTTTCCATTTTACCAAATATCTGATGGAGAGACTACACAATTTACTAAATATTTACATGATTCGCTACAGGATTAGGGAGAAACTTTCGCGAAAGGACTCATTTTCAGTTGCCCGGACCGGTTTCTTCTGCCTAGAGGAAGTTTGATTTTGTAGGGCGAAAGGTAAAATCAAAGCGTGATAGTGGAAAAACAGGCATGCTGATTTTCCATAAAGAAAAACCCATTCGCGTTTCCGCAAATGGGTTGGGTTCAATCTCTGCTATGCTCTCCCCAGCAAGTGGTGTTTTTCAGGCCAGGAATGTTTTTCGCGAAGAATTCCGGATTTTTTCCGGCTTTCCGCTGAGCCGTGTAATCGGCCAGCACTTTGAAAGCTGTCTTGCCGAGTATAGCGATGACGACCAGGTTCAGGACGGCCATGAGGCCCATGAACAGATCGGCCATGTTCCAGACCAACTCCACTTTCGCCAGCGCGCCGAACATCACCATACCAAGGACGCCGATGCGGTAAGCTGTCAGCCACCCGCTGTGGGCATTGATGAATTCGATGTTCGTCTCGCCGTAGTAATAGTTCCCGATGATCGAACTGAAAGCGAAGAACAGAATCGCCGCTGCCAGGAAGTACGGAGCCCAAGCTCCGACGTGGACATCAAGCGAAGCCTGCGTGAGCAGGATGCCTTCCTGTTCGCCAGTTTTATAGACGCCAGCCAGGATGATGATGAACGCGGTCGCCGAACAGATGATGATCGTATCGAAAAATACGCCAAGACTTTGGACAAGTCCCTGCTTCGCCGGATGCGAAACGTTCGCCGATGCGGCGGCATTAGGCACCGATCCCATCCCCGCTTCGTTCGAGAACAGGCCGCGGCGCACGCCTTGCATGATGGCTGCGCCGATTGCGCCGCCTGCCGCCTCTTCCAATCCGAATGCGCTCTTAACAATCAGCGAGAACACGGCCGGAATTTCCGAGATGTTGATGATGACGACCCAAAGCGCGACCAGGATATAGAGGACCGCCATGAACGGCACCAGCACTTGGGTTACGTGCGCGATGCGTTTGACGCCGCCGAAGATGACAAGCGCCGTCAGCACGACAAGCGAAAGGCCGATCGTCCATTCAGGAATGCTGAACACATCGCCGAATGATTGGGCGATCGTATTCGACTGCACCGAGTTGAAGATGAATCCGAACACCAATGTCAATAAAATCGCAAAGACGATGCCTAGTTTCCGGTTGCCGAGCGCTTTTTGCATATAGTATGCCGGCCCGCCGCGGAACTGGTCGCCGTCTTTCTCCTTATAGACTTGTGCGAGCGTGCTTTCGATGAATGCGGTCGACATGCCGATCAATGCGACCATCCACATCCAGAACACAGCGCCCGGACCGCCGATGGCGATTGCCAGCGCGACGCCCGTAATGTTCCCTGTTCCGACGCGTGATGCCGTCGAGATCGTGAACGCCTGAAATGCGGAAACGCCCGCTTCCCCGTCCTTCTTTTCCGAAATGACGCGGAACATTTCGCCGAACAGGCGGATTTGGACGAATTTCGTCCGGATCGTGAAATAGATGCCAAGCCCGAGCAGCAAAGCGATCAGTATGTATGTCCATAACAAGTTATTGCCTTCGTCGACGATCCACGTCAACCCGTCTAAAATAGTATCCATATGAAATCTCCTTAAATTTATAATCTCCCTGAAACCACTCTTTTCCTTACCCTTTTACGGGTTTTGAAAAACGCAGCGGCGAGGGAGATTTTATTTTCGTTAAACAATTGCCTTTTCAGCTCTTTGATACCTGTACAGCCTCTTGAGGCGCTTTGGTTTTGTTTGCCAAACGCTCCAGCGCTTGTCGGGTGTTACGGGGCGCTTGTGCTTTTCTTTTTGTCCAGACTCCAGCGCCCAGCCCCTCGAGTCGCTTCGGTTTTGTCTGCCATGGCAAAAAGTGCCATGGCTACCAAACCCTCCAGCGCTTGTCGGGGCTTAACGGGCGCTTTCGCTTTTCTTTACTTCAGCTTTTTTTCAGCGTCTCCGCCAGCACGCGGGCACCGATATCGAGTGCGTCGCGGTTGAATGCCATATCGGGATGATGGAGGCCCGGCGCGAGGTCCGCGCCGATTCCAAGCATCGCCGCTTTCAGTTCCGGCTTTTTGATCGTGTAGAAATGGAAATCGTCCGCGCCTGTCGTATCGACCGGCGGCGCCGTGTTTTCATCTCCGATGGCCGACCGGATTGCCGCATCCGCAATTTCCATCGCCTCATCCGACACTTCGGCAGCGGGCGTGTAATCCGTCCATTCCCAGTCGATAGAGATATCGTAAAGCGCGGCGATGGAGGCGAGCCCTTCATCGATGCGGCTTCTTAATTTGCCCATAATTTCATTCGATTGCGAACGCACATCGAGCGCAAACGATGCGCTTCCGGGGATGATGTTCAGCGAATCGCCGCCGGCCTGGATGTTCGTCAATTTGGCGGAATACGATTCAAACGGCGAGAAATAGATCGACTTGATGAATTGATGGATGGCCGCAATCACATCGATGGCGTTCTTTCCCTGGTGCGGCCGTGCCCCGTGCGCGTCCACGCCGGTGATCTTGCCTTTCAGGAAAATCCCCGAGCCGTGATAGATGGCCGGCGCCACTTTGCCGAACGGCAATTCCTCGATTGGCCGGAGATGGACGCCGTACAAATGCGAGACGCCTTCGAGTGCGCCGCGTTCGATCATCGCAAGCGACCCGTTCCCCTGCTCCTCGGCCGGCTGGAAAATGAAACGTATACGTTTCGTCAAGGTTTCATTTTTCAAGTATAGGAGTGCACCAAGCACCATTGAGATATTGGCATCGTGCCCGCAGGAATGGTTGGCCTGCACTTGGCCGCCGACCTCCTGCCAAAGCGCATCGATGTCTGCGCGGACCGCCACGACGCGGTCGCCTTCCCCAATTTCCGCAAGCAGTCCCGTTACGTCATCGAACGTGCGGTAAGGGATATTGAGGCCTTCCATGATTTCTGCGAGCTTTTTCGTCGTCTCGACTTCTTTCCAGCTCACTTCCGGATGTGCATGGAAATGGCTGAAATAAGCTTCAATCTGCGGTTTAATTTCCATGATGCTGTTCCCCTTCAACGACGCATGCCATTGTCGTCAGCTTCTGGAGCTGCACTTCGTCGACGTTGATGCCGAGACCTGGTTTGTCCGCCAGGTGGACATACGGCAATTGGAAATCCAAGTCGCCGATTTCTTCTGCGAACAGGAGCGGTCCGGTCAGTTCCGCCGTTTCGATGTTGCGGCGGGACATGACGGCGTGGTAGCCGGCCGCCGAACCGACGGACGATTCCACCATCGAACCGATCTGGGCGATGATGCCGGCCGCTTCAGCCGCTTTCGCCATGGCGATCGCCGGGAAGATGCCGCCGCACTTCATCAGTTTGATGTTGATGTAATCGGCCGCTTCCAAGCGGATGATTTCCAGGACGTCTTCCATCGACTGGACTGATTCGTCGGCCATGATCGGCGTCGACGTTTTCTGCCGCACGTCGGCAAGTCCGCGGATGTTGCCCATGCGGATCGGCTGTTCGACCCAGGTGAGGTTCGCGCCTTGGAGCTGGTTGATCACCTGCACCGCATGCCCGACCGTTTTCCAGCCCTGGTTGACGTCGATGCGGATCGGCATGTCCGGGCCGACCGCTTCGCGGACGGCGTAAATGCGCTTGATATCGGTTGCGGAATCCGTGCCGCCCACTTTCAGCTTGAGGCTGCTGAAGCCTCCTTCCATCGCTTTTTTCGCTTTTTCCGCCATGATTTCCGGCGCTTCGATGCTCAGCACTTTCGGGTATTGCAAATTGTCATGCGCCCGTCCGCCGATCAGGTTATAGACCGGCTGGTTGACCGCTTTCCCCATCAGGTCGTAGCACGCGATGTCAATCGCCGCTTTCGCCGCCGGGTTGCGCGCAATCGCCCCGTTCATCCGGTGGTGGATGTTCTCGATATCGAACGGGCTCTGGCCGATGACTTGCGGCGCCAGGACGTTTTTCAGGATTTCATAGGTCCCGTCGACCTGCTCGCCTGTCACGTGCTCATCCGGCACCGCTTCCCCGTAGCCGGTAAGCCCTGTGTCGGTCACCAGTTTCACAATCACCGCCGCCATATGCGGATACGTCGCATACGAAATGATGAACGGCTCTTTCAGCGGAAACTCTACTGCATGGATCTCAGCTTTTACAATCTTCATCAGCAATCCCCTCCATTTATGTACAAAGTAAATTGTACATGATTTTCGTGTGCGGGGTTAGGGGATTTTGGAGGAGTTTGGGGTTGGTGTATTAGTAATGAGCATTGAGATATCCTCGAATTCTGGGGCTGTTTAGAAAAGATGCGCCCTTTACATGAACTCTTTTGATTTATACATGAAGTATTTCCGTTCTTACATGAACTTTTCAGCTTTCTACGTGGACTTTTCAAGTTTATACATGACCTATGTCAGGGAACAGCTCTAAGATACGAAGATCAAAAGAGATGTAATGGAAAAGACCTTCGCAACAGCGAAGGTCTCCTTTTCGGGCAAGTGCGCATTTCGCAGAAGCGAAATGCATTTTCATTTATTCTATCCTACTGTGGCTTTTTTATATGCACTAAATTTTTTCTTAAAGGACTTATTTTTCTTTCTACATGTATTTTCAGCATTCTAACATGAACTATTTCTATTTCTACATTAACTATTTAACTTCTTACATGAACTAATCGCTTGTCTATAAATCTTGTCTTAAAGGAATTAACTTATTTTAACAGCAAATCGGCTCCATGCTGTTGAAGATAAAGGCGATGTCTTCGCCCTCCTGTTTCAATCAACCCTTTTCTTTTAAGCACGCGCTTTGCTGCGTCTAAATCCGTCAGACCAAGAAAGTCCTTGCATTCCTTTGTATTGATGGTCAGTTTGCAGAGCATAAACCATTCATCAATTGCTTCCAAGTGTGCGTTCTTGCTAAAAAGATGGCATGGCTTGCATTCCCATCGGCGAATGTTGCGTTCCATTTTCCGCAATCGACAGCGTGGGCAAAAGACGCCGTTATCAATTTCTGTGAGAGCTATATCAAGTTTGGGGGCTAATGGAAAAGGCTGGTATCGGCGATCTGCAGCAAGAAGGTAATCCCCTATTGCCTGCAATTGGCTCATATTGATATTTTTATTTTGAATATCCATGCGATACAGCTGGAGAAGGAGCTCATCGGCAGTCCAAACTTTAACATCAGCCGGTACGTCCTGGATGAATTGAGAGGAGTAAGCCATGACGACAACAGAGTCGACTGGCAGATTGTATTCTGCTCTCTTGAGCAGTTTTTCAAGTTTAATCTTAGCCGTTTCTGCCTGCACAACCGGACTCTTAAAGAAACGCTGTTTACCATTCGGCATTTTTTGAGTCAATACACTTGGATTTGATCTTAATCGCAGTTCTCCTCCTAAGTTTTTGATTTCTAAAATAATGATCTTTTCCTGGGTAATAATAAGTGAATCGATTTGACTTTGGTCAGGCAGTGAGAGGTCTTGAATTACCAGATATGGATAATCGGGCTCAAAAAAAGAAAGTAGCTTGTCTACTCGTTCTTCACCACCTGCTCCAGCTTTTATTGCACCCAGTTTTTCTGTAATCATCCCCCTTTTCACATGATTTGAAGGCAGCCGCTTCAGCAGCGCTTCATAACCGGCAATTTTTGCCGGCCTATTTCGGTATTTAATGATCATTCGCATCACCTCAACATCATTGTAGCAGGCGTTTCGATAAAATTCCATAAATATCCAAATATCATTTTTGATCATTATATGCGGTTCAAAAATGATATTTGATAGGTTTTATCGTATTTGAAAAGCATGATTTGCAAAGACCTTCGCCGCAGCGAAGGTCTCCTTTAACGAATGAAGCGCGTTTCGCTGAAGCAAAACGCTATCATTAACTTTAGGAGATTTCTTTTTTCTTCATGAACTTTTTTGATTTTCACCTGTATTCTTTCTGTTTATACATGAACTCCTTTTGCTCTTACATGACTTGTTAAAGTTTCTACAGTAACTCTTCTGCTTTCTGCAAGAGTTTGGCAGCCCACAAAAAAACGCCACCCGCCAAAAGGCGGATAGCGTTCATATCACTGCCGGCTTTTCACAGGAATCGACAGGATCATCTCTTCGAGCAGCAGCGGCATTTCTTCGAATGTGTTTTTGATGTGCAGGCGTTCCGTGCGCTTATGGGCGTCTTTGCCGAACGGGCCGACGTTGAGTACGGGCGCGTCCAGTTCTTTCATGGCATGGAACGGGATGCTGTAGGAGTCGCCGTAGACCGGTGTGTTTTTTTCATACGTGATGAAGCTGTCCTGCTGGTCGCCGTAGTTGACGTAGCTGAGATCCGAAATGCCGTTGAAGTAGTGGATCTGCTTGATGTCGAGGCCGAAGCGCTCTTTGGCGTTCGCCGTGACTTGTTCGACGCAGCGTTTGACGAGTTCGTCTTCGCTTGAGTTGACCGGCGGGTAGAACGGCGGCGCATACAGGAGGACGCATGCCGGCGTGAGTTCCTGGCAGTTGATGAGCAGGATGTCGACGATGTGCATCGATTTTTCACGGACGTCCCATTCCGGGTGCATCATGGTGTCGTAAAGGGCGTTGTTGATATAGTCGAGGCCGAATTTATTGATGGCATAATCCATCAATTGTTGGAAGCGCAGGACTTTGATGTCGCCGACCGGTTCGATCCCTTCGCGTTCGCACATCGTGAGATAGTCGCGGGTGCAATGCTCCATCGCTTCGATGGCGACTTTTTCGAATTGGGCAAAGACTTCTTCGGCGTCTTTTTTCATCAGGAAAACGTTGTACATCGCGCTGGTGCGGTATGGCGTCTGCGCGGAATAATGGGTCTTCATGTCGCGCATCATGAGCGTCACCGGCAGCGGCGTCGTTTCGCCGTATTCGGTTTCCTTGAAGTTTTCATTCCATTCCATGCGGTGCGTCAGGTAGGTCGAGATGTAGCTCGATGTGATGCCCGACAGCGGTTCGCCGACGTGCGTCTCTTTGCCGTAGAACATCGCCGACGGCATGATCTTGCCGATCGAGCCGGTGTACAGGTAATGCTCCGTATCGCCCGGCTTCTGGGCAAAGACCGGTTCGCCGTTCAGGAACAGGATGTATTCAAGACCGAATTCCCGCTCGAGGTCGAGCAGTTTCGCAACGCCGTAGCGCATGCCTGCCGAGTTGACTTCTTCGTCCGGCACGGACATCAATAAAAGATTGATCTGCCATCCTTCGGTTGCGGCTTTTTCGATGAGCGCCATGTGGAGCGCGAGGCCCGCTTTCATGTCCATGGTGCCGCGTCCGAACAGGTATTCACCCGATTCCAGGTCTGCCTGTGCATAGTGGTCCAGCTCGTCCTTCACAGCTTTGAACGCTTCGGCCAGTTCATACGGACTGCAGGCGAGCGGTTCGAGGTCGCCGTATTCAGATGTGTGCACCGTATCGTAATGGCTCATCAGGACGACGGTATCCACCGCATCCGGATGCTTGTAAAGCGCCGTCACGTTCTCGCGCCCCCAGTTGACTTCGCTGAGGTGCACATGATCCGGATTTTCCTGGAAATACGGCAGCTCTTCCAGTTTCTCTTTTAATAGGTACGCGAATTCCACTTCGCCTTCTGTCAGCGTCAAGCTTTTCCAGCCGACCAATTCGCATAATAAATCCTGTAATTTCTCGGGTGTCCCCCACAATGCCGTCATCTATGATGCCCTCCTTTTTTCCCCGCTCCATTCAAGCGGGGAATCCACTGACTATGACTCTCCAAACCGTTCACGTGCAGCTTGTTGTTATTTTATTTTAATAGCGCAAAGGTAACTGTGCGCTTTTCTTATTGTCCAACTACGGCAGCCAGCCCCTCGAGGTCGCTTCGGTCCTGCTGAGAACGGCAAAGAGCGCCGTTCCCTTCAGGCCCTCCAGCGCTTGTCGGGGCTACACAGCCGACTGCGCTTTTCTTATTGTCCAGTCTCCGGCGGCTAGATTCTCGGGGTCATAAGCCATTCCGTGTCTAGTTCAATGCCTAGCTCTTCGGGTCATAAGCCAATCCAGCTGTGTGGCAAAGAGCGCCACTTCGCTGGCCTGTCTTATGCCTGTCAGAGCTGAACAGGCACTTCTACTTTTCGAAGCTGTGCGGCAACGAGCGCCGCTTCGCCGGTCTGTCTTATGCCCGTCGAATCTACAAGGCCGCCTGCGCTTTTCTTATTTCAATGTCTTTAGCCATTTTGCCATGAGGTCCATCGCTTTTTCAAGCGTCGGCATCGAGTAGGCATACGAAATGCGCAGGAAGCCTTCGCCGTATGGCGTAAAGGCGGAGCCCGGCACTGCGGCGACGCCGCCTTCTTTCAATAAACGCGTCGCAAACTCGAATGAGGTCATGCCGTATTTCTCGACCGACGGGAAGATATAGAACGCGCCGCGCGGTTTGACGACGTCAAGCCCCATGTCGAGCAGCTTGCCGTAGACGAAATCGCGGCGCTCTTTATAGGCGCGGTTCATTTCTTCCGGCGCGTGGCGGTTGTTCTTCAGCGCTTCGATGGCTGCATACTGGCTCGGCAGCGATGCGCAGACTGCGTTGTACATATGCACTTTTAGAACATGCTGCATGAACCTTTCCGGCCCGAGCAGGAAGCCCATGCGCCAGCCGGTCATCGAATGCGATTTCGACAAGCCTTGGACCAAAAATGTCCGGTCTTTGATTTCATCGAACGCGGCGAACGAGGTGTGTTCGCCTTCGAATGTATTTTCACTGTAGATTTCATCCGTCACCACGAAAAAGTCGTGTTTGCTGAGCTCTTCGACGAGCGGAGCCATTTGCTCCCGAGTCAGCGTCACGCCGGTCGGGTTGGACGGGAAATTGAACAGGATCGCTTTGGTTTTATTCGTCACGAGCGCTTTCAGGTTTTCGGCTGTCGGCACGAGCCCGGTGTGGGACGTGTCGAGCAGCACCGGCTTGCCGCCGTTCATCTCGATGATCGGGCCGTAGCCCGTGTAGCACGGCGACGGGACGATGACTTCGTCGCCCGGCTCGAGAATCGTGCGGAACACCGCATCAAGCGCTTCGGTCGCACCATTCGTGACGATAATCTCCGTTTGCGCGTTGTAGTCGAGGCCATAGCGGTCCTTGAAGAAATCCGCCGCTTCGATGCGAAGCTCGATCAAGCCCGCGTTATGGGAATAACCCGTCATGTCGTTGGTGATGGCGTCTTTCCCCGCCTGCTTCACCGCTTCCGGCGTCGGAAAATCGGGCTGGCCGATTGTCAGGTTGACGGCGTCCGGATAATCGACAAGCTGATTGAAAAACTGGCGGATTCCGGAGACCGGAAGCGCCTGGGTGCGCGGGTTCAAAGTTAATGGCATATGCAAAAATCTCCGTTTCTTGTTAGGCTTTCCTCTATTATATTGCATATTTGCTGAAAATAAACCATGACGGGCTGCCGGAACGAAAAAAAGCGGCTCATGTGCTGAGCCGCTTTTTCCGTTTGCGTATTAAGTCTTCTGCCGCTCCCGAGCCGAACAGCACGCCGATGACGATCAGCACGAGGCCGTAGATATGGCGGCTTGTGATGGCTTCGCCGAGGATGACGCTGGCGCCGACGAGCGAGAACAGAGTGTTCAGGTTCATGAAGATTGCAGCTTTTGTCGGTCCCGCTTGTCCGATCGAGTAATTATAGAGCATGTGCCCGACGGCTGTGCCGAGAACAGCCGAGAAGAAGAATGCCAGCCAGAACATTGGCGGCACATCGGCGAACGCACTGATTTCGCCCGGCTCCTGCACCAGTGAGATGATGAAGAGCAGAATCGAGCCGACGACAAACATATACGCGGTCAACAGCCGCGGATCCATCGAACCCGCCGCCCGTGAGATGACGATATAGCTGAACACCTGAGCAAGGATGGAAATGAAAACGAAAATGTCTCCGAGGTTCATGCCGGTCGTCTCGCTTCCGACCAAAACCGTCGCGGCGACGCCGGCGAGTCCGATGACTACACCGAGCCACTGCAATCTCGATGGATAACTCCGCATGATGAGCGACACCAGCACTGCCGTAAGCATCGGCCCGGTCCCGAGGATCAAGCCAGCGTTCGAGCCGGATGTGATGGAAAGCCCGCTCGACAGGAAGTAATGGTGTGCCACCACGTTCAACGACGATCCGAGAAAAATGAAACCCCATTCCGTTTTCCGCGGCCAGCGCAGCAACTTCACCGCCGCGAGGATGACGAATACGGAAATCCCGGCAACCAGGATGCGGAATGCCGTCAGCGTGACCGGCTCAACATGGCTGACCAAATATTTTACTGAGGGCAGATTAAAGCCCCACATGAGCATAACAAACGTTAATATTGCATAGATCTTCCACTGGTTCACGTGCGCCACGCCTTCTTTCGCCTTCCGAATTATCCACCCATTCTACGCCTTAGCGGAAAGAAAGTAAATGGCGCTGGCGCCTTTTGGGAGTTTTGGAAGGGGTGAAATGGTAATGAAAACGGATACACTTGTATATTTTGTCTTCAACCAAAGAAGTGCTCCTTTTTGGCAGGATAAAAGGCCTTCGCCGAAGCGAAGGCCTTTTCATTTTTAGCAAGCGCTTTTGCGAGAACATCGATAGAGATGCCCGAAACGCCGATAGAAAGCTGGCTAACGTAGATAGAAAGCTTGGAAACATCGATAGAACTCGTCCAAACCGCCGATAGAGAATCCTCACTACGCTTCCTGCTTTTTCACTCCAACCGGGCGCACATCATAATCGTACGCCTTCTTGCCGATCAGCAAACTGAACACGACAAAGGCGAACAAGGACAGCACGACCGGCACGGTGACGGTATGGACGCCGAACAAGTTGCCGTTTGCGGCATTGTAGAAATGCAGCGCGACGTAGCTGGCGATACCGGTCACCATCGATGCGATGGCGCCGAATTTATTGCCCCATTTCCAGTAAAGGCCGAGCACGACCGGCCAGATGAACGCCGCTTCCAGACCGCCGAACGCAAATAAATTAAGGAAGATCAGCAAGTCCGGCGGATTAAGCGCAAGCAGGTAGACGACGATGCCGAGCGCGCCGGTGACGCCGAACGACAGCCGCTTGATGGTTTTGATGTCCGCTTCCGGCTTGATGTAGTTCAAGTAGACGTCTTTGACGATCGACGAGCTGACCAAAATGAGCAGTGAATCGACCGTCGACATAATCGCCGCCATCGGAGCGGCGAGGACAATGCCCGCTGCCCACGCCGGCAGCGTCTCGAGCGCAATCAGCGGAATGACTTTGTCACCGACATCGATGCCCGGCAGGATCGGGCGCGCGAACACGCCGATCAAATGCATATTGAGCATGATGACGCCGGTGACAACCGTCCCGATGATCAATGCCCGGTGCATCGACCGGGCATTTTTATAAGACATTGCCCGGACTGATATTTGCGGCAGCCCGACGACGCCGACGCCGACGAGTATCCAGAAGGACGACACGTAGGCGGCGCTCAAATTGCCGTCCGCCCCGAACGGCGTCACGAGGTTCGGGTTTTCATTCACCAAATCGTTCATGATGTTCGGTACGCCGCCGCCTGCGATGATGACCGCGATGAGCAGCACCAGCGTTCCGACGAGCATCACCGCGCCTTGGACGGCGTCGGTGACCGCGACCGCACGGAATCCGCCGATCGTGACATAAACCAGCACCGAAACCGCGAAGATGAAGAGCGCCGAGTTATACGACAAACCGGTCAGCGATTCAACGAGGCGCGCCCCGCCGATCCACTGCGCCGCCATTGCGGAAAACAGGAAAATGATGATGCTGAGAGCCGACAAAAGGACGACCCAGGTGCTGTCGTAGCGGGCCTTCAGAAAATCGATCATCGTCACCGCATTATAGCGGCGCGCCATGATGGCGAACTTTTTGCCGAGGATCATCAGCACGAAATAACCGGTGACGACTTGCGTCATTGCAAGCAGCACCCAACCGAAGCCCATCGTGTAGGCGGTACCGGGGCCGCCCAGGAAACTCGATGCACTGCCGTATGTTGCGACCATCGTCATCGCCAGGACAAAGCCGCCGAGCTCCCGGCTGCCGAGGAAATAATCGCTGATGAAATTCGAGCTGTCAGCAAGCTTCGTGCTCGACCAATAGCCGATGCCGAAGATGATCAATAAAAACACGAGCATGGGGAGGATCACTGCGAAATTCATCGTTCCTCATCCTCCTCTTCAAACGGCACTTCGACAAAGAAAAACTTCACAATGACGATGACAAGCACCACAATCAGCAAAAAGCCGAGTACGCAGCTATAGAAAAACCAGTCCGGCAAGCCGAATACATAGGTATACTCCTCGACAGGCCGCGAGCCCATGCCGTAGGCAAAGCCGAACCACCAGACAAAATTGAACAATGCGAGCCCGACACCGATCAGCGCTTCCCGGTTGGCGACTTTAAAGCGCCAGTCCGTTTCTTTCATTTCTTCCACTCCGTTCCCTAAAACCTGTCAATGACCTTATCGTACCAATTGCCGGGCAAGCTGTCACGCATGCTTTTTTCCGTTGGCAGGGCGCCGGAAAGTTATACATTGTTCTATGAGCGGTTTTCGCAGTTCTATGAGCAGTTTTGGCGCCTCTATGATCACCCTGGGAATTCTATGATCACTTTTCGCAATCCTATGAGCGCTCAACCCAATCCTATGATCACTCAACCCGCCCCCCCCTCTTTCATTCCATACAAAAACCCCCGAAAGCAGGAGCTTTCGAGGGTCTATTTCACCGTGCCAGCAAATATTCGACATAAACGCGCCAATTGGTGTTCTTGGCGAGTTCGAAGTCAGGCCGGACAATCGGGAATGGCACAAAGACAGCCGGCGAGGCTTCGATTCTTCTGAGGCGGTCTTCTTCGACCGCCACTTCGCCGGGGATGACGCCTTCAGTAAGCACCGCTTTGCCGCCGGTATCGAAACTGACGGTGGCGGGAACTTTGATGGCGTAGCCTTCCGGCGACAGTTTATGGACGAAGCCGGCCTGCTCATTGCGGTCAAAGAGCCACGGCTCCGGAAGCGCGACTGCATCCTGGGCAGCGTTGACAGTGATTTGTGCATTCGCCTTGTGGCCGAATGGCAGGTTGTCTTCGATCGGCTGGTCCGGCATGATGCGCACTTCGTAAAAGGCGAGCGGGTTCGGCTGTTCGGTCGGCTCGAGGGCGCGGTACGCGTCAAGCCATCTTGAATCTTCCGCCGGCACTTGCGATACAGCAAGCACGGTTCCCGCTACGGCTTGGGCCATGCCTTCCGCCTGCACCATGACGCGGTCCTGGACAGCGATGTCCTGCCATTCGTCTTCAAAGGCGTACGTGATGAACGATTTGTCGTTCGAGTAGATTTCAATGCTGAGCGGCAGCGAATCGCCGTTCACTTTCGCGACGACGCCATCGACCGGGCTGATTAATGCCGGATTCGACAAGCGCTGGTCCAGCTGGGCGTTCACAACGGCCAGCTGCGATTCGATGGCTGCCAGGCGCTGTTCAGCCTGGGCGATGCCCGCTGCATACGAACCGTCCTGCGGCACTTCAACGCCGACTTGGAGGTCGACATTGAATTCGATGGTATCGCCGTTGCCGTTCGTCCCGGTCGAGCGGTCCGCATTGCTTTCACTTGCAGAACCGTCGTTTGAAGAACGGGCCGATTCCAAATCGCGGAGCGAACTTTGCACTTCCGACTTCTCGGATTCCAGCGCAGAACGCTCGGATTCCCAGATGGAGCGCTGTTCCTCAGTCTCCGCTTCATTCAAGAGCGCAAGTTCCGACCCTGCCTGGACAGGATCTCCCTCTTTCACGAGCCACTGCTCGATCGCTTCCGAATCCTGGACGTAAATCTGCGTCGTGCCAAGCGGCGCCGTGATCGCTTCTTTCGGCATGTTCTCTTCGTATTCACTGCCGAATGCGCGCTGGTACTCGCTGATGTAGACGTCTTTTACCAAAATGCTTTTCTCTCCGAACATCAAGAGGGCATTGGCCGCAATGAACGCCGAAATGGCGACGGACAAGCCGATGAAAAAGAATTTATTCAACCGAAGCGCCCCCTCTCGTGAAGTCGCCGAGCATTTCACCGATCGGCACATAGCTCAAGCCGGCGATGGCCAAAGCCACCAGCACATAGACCAGAATGAGCACAAAGAGGAGCTTCTTCGGCGCTACTTCTGTGAACGAACGGACAAAGCGGTACTGGAATGCGATGATCAGCGCGGTGAACACCGTCAGCTGATTAAAGAAAAACGTCAGGAACGGCATGTCCAAAAACGTCGCTGCCAGCGGGCCGAATGAAAACAGCGAAACCGGCATCGTATAGCCGGCCACTGCGAACACCAAGAACAGCAGCGCTTTTTCGATCAATAGGAGTGCAAGCACGTAACTCTGCATAACGAGCGCAGGGCGCCAGCGCATTTTCGTCAGCAGCAGGAACAAGTAGGCCACGCCGTATGTATGGAACGCCATATAGATGCCTGCCCAAAGGAGCGTGCCAAGCAGCGAGGTCCAGCGCGCCAGCGTGTAGTCGCTCCACAAGCCGTTTGCCAAATAAGGCGTCAGCGATGCGGTGTTCATCCCCCAGATTTCCCGGACAGCAAAAAGCAGCAAGCCGAATGCGAAAATCCAGGCGAGCCGCCGGTTAAACTTCTGCATAGTGGTTGCATGTAGATTATGTATTAAGTCGCTTTGCCGAGCAAAATAATGCCAAAATTTAAAATCAAATATCATGCGGTGTGATTCCTTTCAGTGCAAGTGATGGTTCTGCATACTTTACTTTACCAAAAACTGTGATAATTTGAAACGCTAAACCCGGCCATAAATGGCAATTGTGCAAGCTTTGAGTCTAAAGGCATACAGAAATTCCCGAAAGCCCGCTCCGGACAAAAAAACTCCTGCATCTCTGCAGGAGTTTCAGGGCAATAAAATCAGACGATTTTATACTTTTTATGGGAAACCACGGTCATATTCGATGCCGCGCCAATTTCTTTTGCGTCTTCCGGTGAAATCTCAACAATCACCGAGTTGTCCATAATTTTAAAAATGGTTCCATTGACTTCTACGCCGTTGCGTGTGAAAGAAATCCATTCGCCAATCTTGCGGGCTGCTACAAATTCAGATACTTCTTTTTCATGCGGTTGAAATGCCATCGTCATCCACGCCTCTCTTTAGATAGAAACAATATCTATTTATTATAGCATAAAAACAGCCGGATTTCACCTTTTTGTCATCAATGGGCGAACTCCTTCAATCTTTTAAAAGTCCGCCTCGCCATTTTCCGTAAAGCGGCGCACTGCGCATAATTCCTTCTCATGCACGGTGCCGGCAAGTTCGATGATCTCCACGGCTTTGCCGGGCGTCGGCGAATGGATCATCAGGCCGTTGCCGAAATAAACGCCGACGTGGTGCAGCCGGCCTTTTCCTTCTTCGTAGGCGAAAAACAGCAAGTCGCCGATCTGCCAGGCTCTTTCATCGTCCTTATCGATTTCGAGCCCCGCTTCCGCTTGGTCCGTTGCATCGCGCGGGATGATGACGCCGTTCGCTTTCAGCAGGTTGTAGCTGAATCCAGAACAATCAAAGCCGTAGCTCGACATGCCGCCCCAGAAGTACGGCAGTTCGAGAAACTGGGCCGCCAGCTGTGCCACATCCATGCCGCTCCCTTTGGCGATTCCGTCGACACTCGGCGCAAGCTCCACTTGCTCTCCCATGATGAAGGCATCGCCGTCCGGCGTCTGCACGCGGACGAATTCGCCCGCTTCTTTCACCGGTAGCATGGCATTGAACGGCGCAACGGCAAGCGGCTTGAAGTCTTCCGTCCATAGCTGCGCTTTGTCCGCAACTACGCGGGCGAATCCTGCTTCGCTCAATGCATCGACTTCCTTCAGCTGTGCAAGCGGCACCCAGCCCGGATAGCCGCGCTCGTCTTTTTTCGACGGCTGCCAGACGGCACAGATCTTCGCCCAGCCGTCGACCACTTCATCGACAAGCACCGGCTCGCCGTACAAGAGCTGTGTCTGCACGCGGTTGCTGCTGACGAGGTCCATGCTCTCTTCCGGGGACATCGCCTTGATCCATTTATTAATGTCGGTTTTCTCACCCGTGCCGAATGCGTCCACGTCCCGTACTTTTCCGGGTTCGGTCCAGACCGTCGCCACCGGTACATTCGCTACCCACCTGGTCGATTCTGAATTGATCATCTTGTTCCTCCGCTCTACTGGTTTCTGGGCTGAAAAATATACAGTTTTTATTGAATGCTCAAATCGGTTGATCTTTTCTTGGCCTGCACTTTTCTTATTCCACACCTGGCAGGATTGTCAGCGTCAAGGCATCGCCGTCAAGCCGGGCTTTCGCGCCGAGCGGCAAAGAGAAATGCGGTTCGCAATGGCCGATTTTGAAGCCTTTGACGACCGGCACTTTCAAATCCTTGAAATAATCATCGAACACTTCGTCGAGCGTCAATGATTTTTCCCGCTTTTTCGGTTCGGCATTTTTGAAGTCGCCGATGACGACGCCTGCCACTTCCTCGAATTTCCGCGCCATGCGCAGCTGGTTCAGCATCTCGTCCACCTGGTACGGCTCTTCGTCAATGTCTTCGATCAACAGGATCTTGCCCTTCGTATCCAGTTCGAATTTCGTGCCAATGCCGCTCCGGATGAGCGACAGATTGCCGCCGACCAATTCGCCTTCCCCCGCTCCACCGACAAGCGCGGTGAGCGGTGCAATCTCTTCGGTATAATGCAGTTCGTACGGACCGAAAAGCTGGCCGAACATGCGGCCGCTGCGTTCATGAAACTCGTCCTTGCCGACATCCGACGCAAGCATCGGCCCGTGGAATGTCACGAGGTCCGCATACTGCCCGATGGCCGTATGGAGGAACGTGATATCTGAATAGCCCCAAAACACCTTCGGATTTTCCTTGATCATCCCGAAATCGATGCGGTCGGCATAGCGCGCTGCGCCGTATCCGCCGCCGGCACAGATGATGCCTTTGACTTCCGGGTCCTCGAACATGCTGTGCAGATCCGCAAGCCGTTCATCATCGCTTCCCGCCAGATAGCCGCGCTTCGCTTCGACCGACTTGCCCATCTTGATGTTCAATCCCAGCCCTTCGATGAACGGCAGGGCTTTTTGTAAGTTCTCCAGATTGGGCGGGCTTGACGGGGCGATGATGCCCACCGTGTCGCCTTTTTCCAATCGTCTTGGCATAGTCCGCAAATAAATCCACTCCTAATCGTTGATCTTTCAATCATACCGGTTTTAGCGGAATTTCGCTTGCAAAGCGAGTTCGATCATGACAAGCATCGCCCGGTACGCCTCCAGGATGTCTTTGGCCTGAAAGTGGACAACCGTCGTGCCGGGAATGAGTTCCGTCCCTGGCATAAGTGCCGCGAGCTCCGCTTCGCCGTAATTCGTGAACTCGATTTTCAGTTCCGGCGACTCCGGCGGGGTGAGCGGCAGGACGCGCTTCCGGTTCCGGATCGCTTCCGCCGTCTTGGTCCGCAGCAGCGCCTGCGCTTTTTTCGGGTGCAGCGCCTTTACGGCCGAACGGGTGATGGACTCTTTCACCGCTGCAGTGACGATGTTCGGAATGAGCGCTTCCGCTTCCCGGCACGCACAATCGTCTCCGGCGACCATCAGCACCGGCACGCCGAAATGCCCGGCAACGTAGGCATTCAAGCCGAACTCCCCCACTTCCACCTCGTTGATCCACATCGAACGGACCCCGAAAATCATCGCATGCGACATGACGCCTTTCTGGCCGGCGCGCGCATGGTAGCCGGCAAAGAAGGCACCATCGTAAGTGGCATCGAGCCCTTCGACCATCGACAGCGCTTTGACGCCGCCGGTGATCAGCATGGCTTCTTCGTGGAGGTCTTCGGCAATCAGGTTGTTCATTTTCGAATGGCTGTCGTTGACCGTGAATTCCAAAGCGCCGCTGTCAAATGCCCCTTCGATGACAGCATTTGCATCCTGCGTCATCAGCTGCCTGCCCCGCTCGTAATTGTGTTCGGATGAATCGACATATGTATAATCCGGAAGCGCCGTCACGCCTTCCATATCCATCGACAAGTAAAATTTCATGTGCACATCCCTTTCTAATTATCGGAACCTTCTAAAATTTACTTTAGCAATAGAACAAACGGATATCAATGCATTATTTCACGAAAGAATTCCTTCATTTCCAATAAATAGACAAACGGCCTTGTGAAAAATTAGAATTTTTAGTCATTTTGGTCCATGGCAATAAAATCCCAGCCCTTTATAATGAAAACAAGCTAATAAATAAACTGAAAAATCAATTTACTAGCGAACCCAAGATCTTCAGAGAAATTTTACAACAGGGGAAAAGGAGCGGATGAGAATGAATTTTGACAAATTGCTTGAACTTGGATGGGAAGATCTTGCGCTTGGAATCGGCGGTTCGACAGCGGTCATGCTGCTGATCAATTATTTCACTATGATGTGAGAGGTGCATTATGTATATCGAAGAATATTAAAAGCCCTTTTCTAGGAAGACAGAAAAGGGCTTTTTGCTGTTTTCAGGCATATTAAAACGCCTGTCCCGGTTGGCTTGGCGGACAGACGTTTATCCATTGGCTGCTTTCACTTTTAAAAACCTCCATTTTCCTGTTTTTCGTACAATTGCCGTTCCATCAACTGCTGTTCAAGCAGTTTCAAAAACATTTCCTTGTTATTGGTTTCCAGCGCATAATCGATCATGCGCTCGTAATTTTCCTTTTCCAGAAATTGAATCGCTTCTTCTGCTTCTTCCCGCGCTTGATCATTCACGTCCAGCAACCCCGCTCTCTCCTCTTGCAGAATCGCTTGTAGATGGGTATGGATATCCGAAACCAGCAAGAGCTGATACAGTGGCAAGCGTATAAACCTGTTTCCTTTTTGGAACACGAAGACTTCAGAAAGATTCTCCACTTGGAGGGTATTTAAGTTGACGATAATTTCTTTGCCTTCTACCGGTATAAAGTGGAACAATTCATCGTCTTTCAGAATGGAGAAGTATTGGTAGGCGAACACAAACTTGACCAAATGGCCTTCTTTTTTCGTATAAAAAGGCTTCATCAATTTAACCTGCAGCATTTCACTCCCCCCTTTTCAAAAAGAGTTTGAAAATTCTTACTACAATTATCATATCATAAAATTCTTATTTTGGATATCAAAAAGTCGGTGTTTTATCGTCCTTTTCGAAGGCATTTTCAGGCTCTTTTTTGCGCTTGCTGATAAAATGCATGAGCCCCGGCTGCACCTGCAGAGAAGTCCGCTCCATCAGATACCGGAGGAATTCCGTAAACTCTCCGTCGCTCATTTCGCCTTGGCAGAAGACGATTTCCCGTGCTTCGAAATCGACTTCTGCGGAAAACGCGCCGCGCCGGCTTCCGGCAGCTGTGATCCGGGAAGCGGCTGCGGAAGCCCTCACTTCCCACCGCACTTTCCGGTACCCGCCTTTTTTGTCCGGGCCATATAATTGCCATTCCAGGATGGTTTCCTGTTGAAGCAGAAAAGCGAATTCCGGTATTTCCAATACCCAACGGCTATGCATTGCCGATCTCTCCTTTCGAAATAAATTATAGGACCTTTTCCATTTTGTTGTTCCATTATATTTCCAGTAAGCGACATTTTTTTATTATACTTCCCGTATATTCCCTTTTCTTGCCCCGATTCACCCGTCAAAACACGGAAATCATTCTGTTTAAAACCGATTAACTTCTCTTCATCGTTTACGCCGCTCCTTTAAAGCCGTATAATAGAAGGAAAGTTTTTATTTGGAGCGATGTGCAATGGCTACGGTTCAATCCCTGGCAAACCGATTTGATGATACGATCCACAATTATATGGCTGCTATCGACAACGCACTCACTCCAACGCGCGAGCTGGATGAGGAAATGGTTCGAAAAGCAGTCTTTTTAGTGCGCCACGACGGCGTCCAGATTTTGTCGTTCAACGAAGAGCGGCTTCTCCTTGAGGCAGTCGTCAAAGATGCCCATGCCGTCAAAGTGGTCTTGAATTTCGATAAGATGACCGTCATCTGCGCATGCCCGCAGGAAGAGATGTGCCGCCACCGGCTCGCCGTCATCTTCTCCCTTTACCAAAAAGTCGCGTCCTTGTCGGAATGGGTGGCGGCTTGGCGGGCACGCCCCGGCGACCAAGTGAAGATGCTGGCCGAAAAGCGTTCGCCTGACCAGTGGACACAGATCATCCGGAGCGTTTGGCGTGAACCGGTTCCGGACTACACCACACGCAATTTCTTCTATTACGAGCAGATGTATGAAGGGCGCCTGAAAAATGCCCTTTCATTCGTGCCGCTTGAACGCGAATGGAAAGTATTCTACCGCACCTATGCCCGCTTCATCTCGCTTATGGAAGTTTGGAGCACGTATATAGCCGGTGCAGATGAAGTGCATCATTCGTTCTTCAAAACCTGGTTCGAAGACGAACTCCATGAACTGCGCGATCTGCTGGAAGCATTGCGTGTCCAGCACCGGACTTTTGAAGCCGACGCATTTCTTGACCATCTCCGCAAACTCGTACGCTCGTTCGTCCAGGTCAAAGACGGCTCGTTCTCCCAGCGCTTCACGGTCTACCGCCTGTTCTGGACCTCGTTGTTCACAGGCAGCAAGCTGCGCCGGGAAGAGCTAAGCCAGTTCAGCTTGCCTGACGCCCGGATTGCCGCATTTTTTGCCATTTTAAACGGCGAGGATGTCGCAGTCGAAAAGATTTCGCCCGGCGAAACATCCGACTGGATCCAGCTCGCGGTGCTTGCCGAGGCTGAAGGGCACAGCCAAGCGATGGAAGTGATTTTGAAAGCCGTCAAACCGCACGTCAAGACATTCCTGTTCGAAGGCTTATACACGCAGTACCGGCACCAGTATGTCCGCATCCTGAGCCGCCTGTTCTCGCAGATCCAGCTCAGCGAAAGCGACTGGGAGGACCTGTTCAAGCAGTTCGGCCATTACGGGCTGCCGGCCTATTCCACTTATCTGATCGAAAAGAAATTATATAAACAATGGGCGGAGCTTCACCATCTCCACAATTCGCCGCTGTATTTCGTCGAGGAATGCGGCTTGAAAGAAGTGCAGGACGCAGCTCCTGATTACGTCCTGCCGCTTTACCACCGCTTCGCGATGGATTACCTCGAAGAACGGAACCGTCCGGGCTATAAGCAGGCGGTCCGCATCTGGAAGAAGATGAAAGCCGCCTGCAAAAAAAGCGGTCAACTGGACTTCTGGCAGGCTTATATCAATGAAATCCGCACCCAGAACAAGCGCTTGCGGGCGCTCCAGGAAGAGATCGAGAAAGGACAGCTTGCATGACTCAGTTCCAGACAGAAGGAAGCCGAACTTATTACCTGAAAATCAGCCGCGGCGATGATTTCCGCATCCAGGCGGTCAATGAGGCGGGGAACCGCATCCCGCCTGAAATGTGGAAAAGCTATTTGTATTTTCTCGACAAGGCCAGTTTCTACGGGCTGACCGCCCGCATCGACGGGCTCGACCTTTTGCTGACCCCTGCCGATTTCGTGCGGTTGTTCCAACAGAAGCCACACCATTATGTGTCGTTCAACGGCCAGTCAGCAGCGGACGAGGCATGGCTGGCTCTTGCCGGCAAAGTTGCCGACTCGCTGAACGATCCCGCGCTGTGGGACCACGTCTCGGTCGACGGCGAAGACATTCTGGTCGATGCCGCCTATGGCGACGCTGAGATCCAGTCGTTCCTCGCCGATACGATCCGCCACCAATTGAAATCCAAAGGCCTAGCCCCTGCCCAACTGCCGTTCATCCAGCATTTCGTGCAGCAGGCCGGCTGGGACGGCTTGCCGGCTGCTGACGATTACGTCCTGGCCGCGCAATTGAGCGAACCCGACAACGATGCGTTCTGGTCGTTCAGGACCGTGCTCCGCTCCAAGCGGGGGTCATCATACTGGTCGCCGACAAAGCGCCGTATGGATGAACCGATCGACAAGGCGCTGCCTGAAAAATGGCGTTCGAGCGCACAAGATATCAAGGACAAGCAGTCGCTCATGCTGAGCCTCTGCCCGTCCGTCGAATACTACGACGATGACCGCTTTTACCACGCGGAATGGACTGATGCACAAGTGCTGGAGTTTCTCCGGAACGATGCGGAAATCCTTCAGGCCTTCGGCATTGAGGTATCGATTCCGTCATGGCTCAAAGCGGTCCAGGAATCGAAGGTCCGCGTCAAGGCCAATGTCCATTCGCCGATCAAGAAGGCGTCCGTGGTCGGCCTTGACCAGATCATCCGCTTTGACTGGCAGTTCTCATTGAACGGCCATGAACTGAGCATGCACGATTTCCAGCAGCTCGTCGCAGAGAACAAGGAATTTATCCGCATCGGCAATGAATGGGTGCGCGTCGACTCCAATTTGCTCATGCAGCTGCGGAAAATGATCGAAGAAGCGGAAGATGCCGATTGGACGATCAAGGATATGCTATTTCAGAATGTGCCGGAAATCATGCTCGATGAAGGCATCGAAGAAGACGATCCGCTTGTCGAATTCCACTTGAACAAGTCGCTGCGGTCGCTGCTTGATAAATTGCTCGACAAGCGCGACTTGCCGCCGACGCCCATTCCGGAGAACCTGCACACCGAACTGCGCCCTTACCAGAAGACCGGTTTCGATTATCTGGTCTTTATGCGCGAAGAAGGCTTCGGCCTTTGCCTTGCAGATGACATGGGCCTCGGGAAAACGGTACAGCTCATCGCTTACCTGCTTCACGTCCACGGCAAGAAGCCGGTGCAGCCTTCATTGATCATCTGCCCGACTTCAGTGCTCGGCAACTGGCAGAAAGAGCTTGAGCGCTTCGGCCCCGACTTGAAAGTGGTCACCCATTACGGGCCTTCTCGCCCCAAGGGAGAGAATTTCCAGAAATTCCTCGACGCCGAAAAACCCGACGTCGTGCTGTCGACCTACGGCATTGCTTCATCGGATGCCGAAGAGATCCAAAGCCTCCAATGGACCAGCATCACGCTCGATGAAGCGCAAAACATCAAGAACATGTACACAAAGCAATCGCGCACTATCCGGAAATTCCGCGGCGAGCACCACATCGCCTTGACGGGGACGCCGATTGAAAACCGCTTGTCGGAATTATGGTCGATCTTCGACTTTATCAATAAAGGCTATTTGTATCGCATCAAACAGTTCCAGGAAAACTTCATGATTCCAATCGAACGCGACGATTCCGAGGAACATAAGGAGAAATTGCGCCAGCGCATCCAGCCGTTCCTTCTGCGCCGGACGAAGAAAGACCCGGATCTGCAGCTGAACTTGCCGGAAAAGCAGGAGCAATTGGAATATTGCCCGCTGACGCCGGAACAGGCCGCATTGTACGAAGGGCTGGTGCAGGATACGGTGCAGAAAATGGAGACGCTCACAGGCTTCGAGAAAAAGGGCCTTGTGCTGAAAATGCTGAGCAAGCTGAAGCAGTTATGTAATCATCCTTCGCTGTACTTGAAAGAACCCTATACGACGGCAGATGAAATCCTGCCCCGTTCCCAGAAGCTGGAGCGTATTGTGACTCTGGCAGGGGAAATTGCAGAACGCGGGGAGCAATGTTTGATTTTTACGCAATATATCGGAATGGGCCATCTGCTGCAGCAGGCGATCAACGAGCTGTATGGCCATGAAGTGCCATTCTTGACCGGCAGCATGCCGAAAAACCAGCGCGATTCACTTGTCGCTGCATTCCAGGAAGGCAAATTCCCGATTTTCATCTTGTCATTGAAAGCGGGCGGCACAGGCTTGAACTTGACCGCAGCCACGCACGTCCTCCATGCTGACAGATGGTGGAACCCGGCTGTTGAGAACCAGGCGACTGACCGGGCATACCGCATCGGGCAGACGCAGTTTGTCCATGTCCATAAATTTGTGACGATCGGAACGATCGAGGAAAAAATCGATTCGCTTTTGACGCAGAAACAATCGATGTCTGAACAGTTCATCCAATCAAGCCAGTGGATGACCGAGTTGTCGGACAGCGAACTGAAGGAATTGTTCACCTATAATCTTTAAATGATTCGGCCAGGCCCCCACCTGGCCGAATTTTCTTTTAGACGGAAAACCAGTCACCCTTCTTGAGCGGAACGGAAGATCGCTTTCAGTTCACTTAGTTCCCGCTCCGCTTCTGCCAAACGCTGATGGAGCAACGCAGTCAAGCGGATCAATTGCTCCATATGCACTTCTAATTGCAATTGCACGTCTTTCGGCATGTCTAAGTGCCTCCCTTTTCAGTTATACACGTACTCCTTCCGTAGAAGGCGGCTGGAAGTCGAAATCTGCTTCAGACTCCGGCTGCCGGCTGGATGGTTCTTCCTTGTCCTTCCGTTTGTCGAGGAAGCGGATCTGGTCGCCCAGCACTTCCGTGACATAGACGCGCGAACCGTCCTCCCTGTCGTAATGCCGGGACTGCAGCCTGCCCGTTACCGCGACGAGCGACCCTTTGCTGCAGTATTTGTGGATGTTGTGGGCGGGCCTGCCCCATGTCGAACAAAGGACAAAATCCGTTTCCACATCCCCTTTCTGGTTTTTGTAGTTCCGTGAAACCGCCACAACGAACGACGTATGTACGCGGCCTTCTGCCAAAACGCGCATCACTGGATCTTTGGTCAACCTCCCTACAATGCCGACTTGGTTCATGTATTCACCTCCTCCCGATTACACAGAGCATACTAAGAAAAGCGGCGGCAGCGCAAAGTCCCAAAAATGGAATTTACGCCGTTTTCGCCGCTAATTTTTTATTTTTCGCGTCCGCAAGAAAAAAATTGCAGTATTTCATTGTGACCATAAGGGCATTTTTTTAGTTTTTAAGGGAAAATAAAAAATGGATTTTCGCTATTTTTTACATTGTTTTTTCGAGGCGGCCCCAAAAATAATGACTATGATATACTGGAAAAAAGCGATGTTTGGAGTGAGTTGCGTGAAGACATTTAAAATGCTGTCGTTAAGCGTTGTTGAAGATGACCAGTTGACGGCATACCCGCTGGAAGACGGCATCATCATCAACCAGGAAAACAGCCACCGTTCCTGGGTGCTTGAAATGCTGATGGATATGAAGTATCAGGAAGTTTTCAACAATATGAAGGAAACGGGCAAGATTTACGACGTCAAAGTCGTCATCTCCTACCCGGAAAACGAGCCGGCCACATTCGAAGTGGCGGTCTACGGAGTCAAAGTGATCGGCGATCATATTTCCGTCCTGCTGAAAGGCACATTGAAGCGTGCCCGCCGCAAATACGCCGAATCCCTCCTTGCGGAACTATTGGAGGACGGGTTGGCAGGCGACGATTTGCTGGACCGCTTTGAAAACGATATGCGCAAGCGCCCGGTCCTGCGCAAGGACGAAGTGAAACCATCGCAATAAAACATAAGGGCATCCGCTTCGGAGGATGCCCTTGTCAGTCTGTCGAGAAACTTTCTTTAGATAAGTTAATAGACGAAATTAACTTCCTACCTCGCTTCGGCCGCTTCGGGCATGGCTTTCGCCATGAGCCGGGAAGGACACCCGTCTCATAGCTTCGCCCAGCCCTTGGACGCGCCGGCGCTGGTTTCGCTCTCAAAAGCTGATAACATTATCCGTTTTCGCAGTTCTATCTGAGATATGGAGCAAAACAGCGGAGAAAACCGTACTGCTCCTGCAGCACTGCGTGCTTCGTCGCAAAGTACCGGCCAAATGCTGTTTGGCCGATACTTGCCTGCGGGAAAGCGAGACAGCCGAGACCCCGCAAGGCGCATTAGCGCCTGAGGAGGCTTGGCGCTCGCCCGCGGCAAGCGAAGCTGTTTTGCGGAATATCGGTTAAAAGACAAGCGTTTTATATCTTTTTCAACAATTAACCTTAGGTATCCGCTCCGGCGGATGCCTTTGTTCGTTTTCCGATCCCTATTTTATTTTCTATGAGCGGTTTTCTGGTTCTATGAGCAGCTTTCGGAGGCCTATGAGCGCTTTCCGGCATTCTATGATCACTCAGCGGGGTTCAATGAGCATTTATCGCCAATTAAGCCGGACGGACACATCCGGAAGCCAAAAAACCAGCCGGGAGCACATGCTCCCGGCTGGTTCTATGTATTAAATATTCAGTTCAAACGTGCCAGCTTGGTTTCGACGAATGCGGCTTCGGCGCGGCAAGCGTAATCGAAGTTTGTCTTCATTGCCTCCTGCTTGGCTTCGATCCGGCTGATCTGGTCTTCCGTCGGCGGTTCGCTGAGGATTTTTTCGATGGTCTGATTCATCTTCGATGCGACTTCCTCATGGAATAGCGGGCTTTCCTTCACTTCCACCGGCACTTTTTCATACCATGCAGCATTCGTTTCGATATAGTCTTTCCATTCTTTTATAAAGTCACTTAAATCATAACGGTCCTCGTCCCACTCGATGTCGGCCATATAGCTTTCATACACTTTGGAGATAGAGCGCGTTATGCTGCTTTTTACACCTGGCGGCAATACTTTGTACATGATAACCCTCCTACATTCCACAAGAAGCGGCAACCGTGCAGCTGCCAATCTAGCTGTTTCAAGATTATTGTACAGGAACGTGCATTTAAATACAAACGCCTGCCGTCACTTTGAGACAATAGGCCCTAGTGCAAATAGAATATCACATTCACAGACCAATTCGCCGTCAACGGTCGCAATGCCATGCCCTTTGCCCATCGATCCGCGAAGTTTCGTCAATTCCACTTCCAGCTTCAGCTGGTCGCCTGGCACCACCTGGCGTTTGAAACGGCAATTGTCGATTCCTGTGAAGAAGGCTAGACGGCCTTTATTGGCATCCATCTGCAGCACTGCAGCCGCCCCGACCTGCGCCAAGGCTTCTACAATCAGCACACCCGGCATTACAGGATATCCCGGGAAATGGCCGTTAAAGAATTCTTCGTTCGCTGTTACGTTTTTCAGCCCGACGGCTTTTTTCCCCGGTTCGATTTCCAGGATACGGTCCACCATCAAAAATGGATAGCGGTGCGGCAAGATTGCCTGAATCTGCTCAACTGTCAGCATCGTTACAACCCCTTTGGTCAAATGATTTTTGGTTAAGATAATTTCATTTTTTATTCGAATGCGTGCAATTCCTCCGCAAATTAAAGAGGAGCGGAAATTATTTCTTCCCGCTCATGATATCTATAATATGCTGCCATGTCTCCCATTTCAGCGCGTCGGCTGCTTTTCCATCACCGACTACACCATAGCCGATCATCGCTCCAAGCGCTGCTGCAATGACGATCAACGCCAATACAATGATGATGCGGAGCCATATCGGAAACAGGCGGATCTGCACCCAGCCAGTCGTTTTCGGTGCAGCCTTCGTTTTTGGGGCGGCGTCAGTGGATGTCGTTTTTCTAGCGTCTTTTCGAAGAATCGCTTTATTGTTTGTTTCAGCCATTCAATTAGTCAACCTTTCCATCGATGCATCCAACCGCGCATTCCGGGTTGCCTCGAAATGCGGAGTTGCCTGTTGTCCATATGCATCTGCATTAGTTGTCATTATACTAAAAAATCTCATCAATGCCATATGCCATTCGTCATAAACTAAGCAGAACCCGGCATACGAGCCGTTTTATCTGCGCCGCGACATTCTATTCATGTTGTCGAGGATGATGCCGGTACCGAGTGCCACGCAATTCATCGGCGTGTCTGAAACCGTCACCGGTACTTTCAATTCGTCTGCCAGCAACTGGTCCATGCCATGGATCAAGGCACCGCCGCCGGTTAAAATAACGCCGCGGTCAATAATGTCAGCAGACAGTTCCGGAGGTGTTTTCTCCAGCACATTTTTTGCAGCGAGGACGATCATGCCGATCGACTCTTTCAAGGCTTGCTCGATTTCTGAAGAATGAACCGTGATGACGCGCGGCAGACCTGTCACCATATCGCGTCCGCGCACTTCCATTTCTTCGTTGCGGCTCGATTTTCCGACAGATCCGATCTGCAGCTTGATGTTTTCAGAAGTCCGTTCGCCGATCAGCAATTTGTATTGGCGCTTGATGTATTGAAGGATATCGTTGTCAAAAACGTCTCCAGCGACTTTGATCGATTCGCTCGTGACAATGTCGCCCATCGAGAGAACTGCCACATCAGTGGTCCCGCCGCCGATATCGACGACCATGTTCCCGCTTGGCTGATAGATGTCCATGCCGGCTCCGATCGCCGCCACTTTTGGTTCTTCTTCAAGGAATACTTTCTTGCCGCCGGATTTTTCTGCAGCTTCCCGTATCGCTTTCTGTTCGACGCTGGTGACGTTTGTCGGACAGCAAATTAGGATGCGCGGTTTAGTCATAAAGCCTTTTACTTTCAAACGGTTCAAGAAGTACTTTAGCATCATTTCGGTCACATCGAAGTCTGCAATGACACCGTCTTTCAACGGGCGGACGGCGATAATATGCTCCGGTGTACGGCCGATCATTCTGCGTGCCGCTTCCCCTACAGCGAGCACTTCGTTCGTCTTGCGGTCCATCGCGACTACAGAGGGCTCGTTCAAGACAATCCCTTTGCCTTTAACATGAATCAGGACATTGGCTGTCCCGAGGTCAATTCCTATATCTTTTGAAAACATTTATTCCGTTTCCCCTTCCAAAATAGCGTGTCCGTTCGTAGAGCAGAAAAAGCTCTCCTAACTGAATATTTTATCATAGAAGAGATAGAAAAGAAAAAGAATTATCAGGAATATAGCCCTGTTTTGACCTTCAATTAACATTTTTCACTGAAAAAGTATAAAGTGTAAAAATTTATCGGCACGTTTTCTTTCCTTTTATTCCCACAATTCTATAGGCATAATTAAAGCCCTTCAGCAGATGCCGAAGGGCGGTAAGGATAAGATCGAATTATACCAATTGCTCTTCTTTCACTTCCGTATTGGTAGTAGAGACGCGTTCGATGTCTGCACCCAATGCCGCAAGCTTCTGATGGAAATTCACATAACCTCTGTCCAAATGATAAAGTTCATTGACGCGCGTGATGCCTTCTGCAGCCAATCCGGCAAGGATCAATGCAGCAGCAGCTCTCAAATCTGTAGCAGCCACTTCAGCTCCTTGAAGCTTCGACGGGCCTTCCATAATTACGGAACGGCCTTCAATCTTCACTGAAGCGTTCATGCGGCGGAATTCCTCAACGTGCATAAAGCGGTTTTCAAATACGGTTTCCGTCAAGATGCCGTTGCCTTGAGCTGTCAGCATCAATGCCGTCATTTGCGATTGCATGTCTGTCGGGAAGCCTGGGTGCGGCATTGTCTTGATATCGATTGAACGAAGCGGACGGTTAGAACGGATTCTAAGCCCTTCCTCCTCTTCCTTCACATCTACACCCATCTCACCCAATTTAGAAATTAAAGCTGTCATATGTTCCGGAACAGCATTTTCGATGATGACATCGCCTTCAGTGATGGCTGCAGCTACCATGAATGTACCTGCTTCCACACGGTCGGGAATGATGTAATGCACCGCACCGTTCAATTCGGATACACCTTCAATACGGATCGTATCCGTTCCAGCGCCAACGACTTTCCCGCCCATTTCGTTGATGTAATTAGCCAAATCAACGATTTCAGGTTCTTTCGCAGCATTTTCGATAGTCGTTAAACCTTCGGCAAGCGCTGCTGCTGTCATGATATTCTCAGTCGCCCCGACACTCGGGAAATCGAGATAGATTTTCGCGCCGCGCAAACGTCCATTGACATTCGCTTCGACAAAGCCATTTCCGAAAGTAATTTGGGCACCCATCGCTTCGAACCCTTTAAGATGCAATTCGATCGGGCGGGACCCGATGGCGCAGCCGCCTGGAAGTGCAACTCGAGCGAATCCATTACGTGCAAGCAACGGCCCCATTACCAAAATCGAAGCACGCATTTTGCGAACATATTCAAACTGCGCTTCACTTGATAATTCCATGGATGAATCAATCACCATTTCATTTTTTTCCGGGAAGTATTCGACTGAAGCATTCAAGCTTCTAAGCACTTCTTGAATGGTGTACACATCTGCCAAGTTCGGCACTTCTTTGATGATGCTTTTCCCGTTCGAAGCGAGAAGCGATCCGGCAAGAACCGGCAACACCGCGTTCTTAGCCCCTTCCACCCGCACTTTCCCTTTTAATTTTTGGCCGCCTTTTACAATAATCTGATCCACTGATATGCCCTCCATGTATAAAATAATAATCTATATGTACGCAAGTACCTTAAAAGTCCAATGTCATAAATTAGAAACAAAACCTTTACTATAATACCTGTTTTTTACTAACACTACAAGTAACTTTGCAATCATTTTCGATAAAAAGAATATTCTTTGCTTATAACTTTCGTAAGTTCTTCACATTTTAAGTCCGTATTTGACAAATTCATATTACATTATGATTACAGACTTAATTTTCCCTGAATCTGCCGATTTAAACCTGAATCCGGACATTATTTCCCGGGAAATAGGAAATGGCAAATGTCTTTGGCCTTAGTTTATGCGATACCGCGAATACGAATCCGTGTTCTTTTTCCTAACCGAAAATCCACGTTTTGCCTACAAAACTGGAAATCAGCAGCGAAAATCTTGCCTTTCCTGCTAGAAATACGCTACCGGCCATAAAAAAAGTTTGCTTTTGCGCCACCGGAACTTCTGTCCGAATGGCGCAAAAGCAAACTTAGAACAGATATGGCAATTGCCGAGACCAAGTAGAGATATTCAAAAAGAACGTCGATACAGCGGTTCCGAGGGCAATGCTGAGAAAAATGTATAGAATCTGTGCCTGCAAAACATGATGCTTGTGGATCCACTTTTCGAACATAATTGCCCGAAGCGCGTAAAAAGCGAGCCCTGTGAAAAAGATGTGGCTTAGGATGGAAATGGCGGCTTGGGTGCCGATCATCGTCTCCATATGATTCCCTCCCTGCTGGATAATAAAAAGCGGGCAAAAGTCAAATGCCCTTCTGCCCGCTTTTCATTTTATTGTACAGCTTCAGCGGCCGGATTTAAAGGCGCTTTAGCTTTTCTTTAAATGTTACCCTCATAAACGTTGATACGATTCATCGCACGTTTTAACGCTAATTCTGCGCGTTTAAAGTCGACTTCATCTTTGTGTGCCTGAAGCAGCGCTTCTGCCCGCTTCGCAGATTCTTGTGCACGCGCCAGATCGATGTCTGTCGCAAGCTCTGCAGATTGGGCAAGAATCGTTACTTTATCAGGACGAACTTCCAAGAATCCGCCGCTCACCGCTGCCAATTCCGTCGAGTTGTCTTTCTTCAACCGGACTGCGCCGATTCCAAGAGGTGCAACTGTCGGGATATGGCCAGGCAAAATACCCATTTCGCCTGTTGCCGTAACTGCTATTACCATAGAAACTTCTGAATCGTATACTGGGCCGTCGGGAGTGACAATATTGACTTTAATGGTCTGCATTTTTTTCCCTCCTGGTCCCTGGTTTTAGACTTCTACGCCCATGCCTTTGGCTTTTTCGATAACTTCTTCGATGCGGCCAACCAAACGGAAAGCGTCCTCTGGCAAGTGATCGTATTTGCCGTCAAGAATTTCTCTGAATCCTTTGATCGTTTCCTGTACTGGAACATACGAGCCTTTTTGGCCTGTGAACTGTTCAGCTACGTGGAAGTTCTGTGATAGGAAGTTTTGCACGCGGCGAGCACGGTTAACCGTAAGCTTGTCGTCGTCGCTCAACTCATCCATACCAAGGATTGCAATGATATCTTGAAGTTCACGGTAACGCTGAAGCGTTTCCTGGACTTCACGGGAAACTGCATAGTGTTCAGCACCAACGATTTCAGGCGACAATGCGCGTGAAGTTGATGCCAATGGATCCACCGCTGGGTAGATACCCATTTCAGAAAGTTTACGCTCAAGGTTCGTTGTTGCATCCAAGTGAGCGAAAGTTGTAGCTGGAGCCGGATCCGTATAGTCATCGGCAGGAACATAGATCGCTTGGATCGAAGTTACAGAACCTTTGCTAGTTGTCGTGATCCGTTCTTGCAATTGGCCCATCTCCGTAGCAAGTGTCGGCTGGTAACCAACCGCTGAAGGCATACGGCCTAGAAGGGCTGATACTTCAGATCCTGCTTGTGTGAAACGGAAAATGTTATCAATGAAGAGAAGTACGTCCGCGCCTTGTTCGTCACGGAAATATTCTGCCATTGTCAAACCGGTCAAAGCAACACGCATACGTGCGCCAGGCGGCTCGTTCATCTGGCCGAAGACCATTGATGTTTTCTTGATAACGCCAGAATCGCTCATCTCGTGGAACAAGTCATTTCCTTCGCGTGTACGTTCACCAACACCAGCGAATACAGAAAGACCGCCGTGCTCTTGAGCGATGTTATTGATCAATTCCTGGATTAGAACTGTTTTACCTACACCGGCACCACCGAAGAGGCCGATTTTACCGCCTTTGATGTAAGGGGCAAGCAAGTCAACAACTTTAATACCAGTTTCAAGGATTTCAACTTCAGTTGAAAGATGTTCGAATGTAGGTGCAGAACGGTGGATCGGGTTCCGCATTTCTGTTGCAGGAATTTCTTCCCCTAAGTCGATTACTTCGCCAAGTACGTTGAATACGCGGCCTAGTGTTACATCTCCAACTGGAACAGTGATAGCGCTGCCCAAATCGGTTACTACTGAACCGCGCTGCAAGCCGTCAGTGGATTCCATCGCAATTGTGCGAACAGTATCATCACCAAGGTGTAGAGCTACTTCAAGCGTCAATTTTACTTGAGGCTGATTTGGACGGTTGATTAATACAGTCAGGGCGTTGTAGATTGCTGGAAGATGGCCATCGGCAAACTTCACGTCTACAACCGGACCCATAACTTGAAGAACGTGTCCTGTGTTCATGCTGTTCCCTCCTGTCTTACTTTTTTCAAAACATGGCGCTTGAGCTCTTCTTTACGATTCGGCCCAAGCGCTTTATTTTTCTTTTATTTTAAATGAATGAATTATGTTCAGTCGTCGATATTCCGCAAAGCAGCTTCGCTTGCCGCGGGCGAGCGCCGAGCCGCTTCGTCGCTTCGCGACTCCAGGGTCTCGGCTGTCTCGCTTTCCCGCAGGCGTCTCCGCTGCTTTGCTCCATATCGACAAACAGATATCTCTTAATTCTATTCGAGAGCCGCGGCTCCGCCGACGATCTCAGTGATTTCCTGAGTGATTGCCGCTTGGCGCGCACGGTTATATGAAAGTGTCAAACCATTGATCAAATCAGTCGCGTTATCGGTCGCGCTCTTCATTGCGGTCATGGACGCAGCGTGCTCACTTGCCTTGCCGTCAAGAACAGCCCCGAAAATCAAGCTTTCTGCGTATTGCGGAAGAAGCACTTCTAAAATAGCTTCAGCAGACGGATCGAACTCGTAAGATGCAGTCGCTCCAGTCGCTTGGATATCCGTAAGAGGCAGGACTTTCTTTTCAGTGACTTCTTGCTGGATGGCAGAGACAAAGTGATTGTAGTACATATAAACTTCGTCATACGTACCGTCTGAGAACATACCAACAGCTTTGCGCGTAATTTCTTTGATGTCAGCGAAGGTTGGGTGATCCGGAAGCGCGATTGCGCTCTCGAGGATCGTCATGCCTTGCTTAGCGAAGAAATCCCGGCCTTTACGGCCAACGCTGAGGATAACAAACTCGTCATTGGATGTATGGCGCGAACGGATCCGGGCCATAACAGTCCGAAGAATGTTGCTGTTGTATCCGCCGACTAAGCCGCGATCCGATGTGATGACTAGGTAAGCTGTTTTCTGCACAGGGCGCGTTGTCATCATTGCGTGCGTCTCGTTCGATCCGGCTGCAATCGATGCCACGACGTCCTGGATTTTGTCCATGTAAGGAACGAACGCTTTCGCATTCAGCTCCGCACGGTTCAATTTCGAAGCAGAAACCATTTGCATGGCCTTGGTGATCTGGCTTGTTTTCTTGGTTGACGTAATTCGGTTCTTTATATCGCGTAAAGATGCCACTGGTATTTCACCACCTTATTATTTTTTCTTCTAATCCGGACTCTATTACTGTTCTGAACGTGCGAATGTGCGTTTGAAATCGTTGATTGCTGCGCCAAATGCTTCATCAGAAGGCAAACCTTGAGTCGTGCGGATCGTGTCCAAAACTTCAGTGTGGTTGGAATCCAGCCAGCTAGTCAATTCCGCTTCGAAGCGCTGGATGTCTTGGACAGGGATATCGTCCAGGAAGCCGCGAGTCAATGCATAGAAGATGACTACTTGTTTTTCAACTTTGATCGGATTGTTCAGATCCTGCTTCATTACTTCAACCGTACGCTTCCCGCGCTCAAGTTTGGCTGCAGTTGCTGCATCTAGGTCTGAACCGAACTGAGAGAATGACTCAAGTTCACGGTAAGCTGCAAGGTCAAGACGCAAGGTACCCGCAACTTTTTTCATCGCTTTGATCTGTGCTGAACCACCTACACGTGATACAGAAAGACCGGCGTTGATCGCTGGGCGTACACCTGAGAAGAATAGATCCGACTGAAGGAAGATCTGTCCGTCAGTGATCGAGATTACGTTTGTCGGAATGTAAGCGGAAATATCGCCCGCTTGCGTTTCAACGAATGGAAGAGCGGTAATCGAACCGGCACCCAAAGATTCGTTCAATTTTGCTGCACGCTCAAGAAGGCGCGAGTGCAAGTAGAAGACATCCCCTGGATAAGCTTCACGGCCTGGAGGACGGCGAAGCAAGAGTGAAAGTTCGCGGTAAGCAGATGCTTGTTTTGTCAGATCATCATAAACGATCAAGACGTGTTTGCCGTTGAACATGAACTCTTCCGCCATTGAAATTCCTGCATAAGGAGCAAGGAACAATAGTGGAGCCGGCTGTGAAGCCGATGCCGTTACAACGATTGTGTAATCAAGTGCGCCGTTTTTGCGGAGCGTTTCAACTACGTTACGGACTGTCGATTCTTTTTGGCCGATTGCCACATAGATACAGATCATGTCCTGGTCAGCTTGGTTCAAGATCGTATCGATCGCTACAGATGTTTTACCAGTCTGGCGGTCACCGATGATCAATTCGCGCTGTCCGCGGCCGATCGGCACTAGTGCATCAATCGCCTTGATGCCTGTTTGAAGCGGTTCATGAACCGATTTACGGGCCATAACGCCTTGTGCAGGGCTTTCGATTGGACGGGATTTTGTCGTGTTGATCGGGCCTAAGCCGTCAACAGGCATCCCTAGTGGATTTACTACGCGTCCGATAAGTTCCGGTCCAACTGGAACTTCCATGATGCGGCCAGTACGACGTACTTCATCGCCTTCTTTGATGTCTGCGAATGGCCCAAGGATGATGATACCAACGTTGTTGGCTTCCAAGTTCTGCGCCATACCAAGTACACCAGTTGAGAACTCGATAAGTTCTCCAGCCATGACGTTGTCGAGGCCATGAACACGAGCGATACCGTCACCGACTGTGATGACTGTACCAATATCGTCAACTTTCATTTCAGATTGATAGTTTTCAATCTGCTGCTTAATCAGTACACTGATTTCTTCAGCTTTGATGCTCATGTATGTCACCCTCTCATAATTTCTTAGATTAACCGATCAATTGACGCTGGAGGCGCTCAAGTTTCGAGCTGATCGAGCTATCGAAGATGCGGTTTCCGATTTGAAGACGCAATCCGCCGATAAGGGACGGATCAATGACGTTTTCAATTCGCAAAGCTTGTTTGCCGATTTTTTTCGCAAAGACCGATGAGATGTTCGCGCGTTCTTCTTCAGTCAAAGGACTTACAGAATAGACGATTGCATCTTCGATTCCTTTGGCAGCATTGTCCAGACGGACATACTCATCGACGATTCCAGAAACCTCGTCCAGGCGTTTCCGCTCAGACAAGATCTGCAATGTATTCAATACATAAACATTTCCTTGGCCGAAAAGGTTGGAAATGATGTTTTTCTTTTCGTTCGCTTCCAGTTTCGGGGAACTTAAAAGTTCAAGCAATTCAGGGTTCTGTTCGAATGCTTTCTGCACTTCGCGCAGGTCCTGCTCCACTTCAACCGAAGCATCGTGTTTCCCCGCAATTTCGAACAATGCTAAAGCATAGCGTTCTGCAGCTTGACTCATTGCACCTCGCCTGCCTTCGCAATCGTTTCGTTAATCAATTGGCGGTTGTCTTCTTCAGAAATTTCTTTGTTGAGAACTTTAGATGCTGCAAGCATAGACAACGCGACAACTTCTTCGCGGACTGCTGCTAGCGCCTGGTCTCTTTCGTTGGCAATTTCCTGCACTGCAGAGTCTTTCATGCGGCCAGCTTCAGCACGCGCAGTCGCGATAATGTCCTGACGCGAAACTTCGCCTTGCTTTTTGGCATTCTCTACGATTTCCTGCGCTTGAACGCGCGCTTCTTTAAGCATGCTGCGCTGTTCTTCAAGCAATTTCGCGGATTCTTGGCGGCTGTTTTCAGCCGTTTCGATTTCGCTTGCGATCAAATCTTCACGCTGCTGCATGATGCCCATCAAAGGGCCCCAAGCGAACTTTCTTAGCAAGAATAGCAATACTAGAAAGACGGTAAGCGTTGCAAGGATATCTCCACCGTTTAAAAATTCTCCAGCTGCACCGAGTACAAGGTGATCAAAAAACACGATTGTTTCACTCCCTTCAAGAGCCTAAAATTCAAATTGTTCTATAGTAAGATCTATGATTTGTAAGAATGTTTTTTTCGGAAATCAAATGGGTTATACAAACATAAATGGCGAAAAACATGCCGAAGCACTCCCGCCATTCTGCTCTTTGTATAAAGCCGGCTACTACTGGTTCATTACGATGAACGCGATAACTACGGCGATGATCGGTAGTGCTTCAACCAAAGCTACCCCGATGAACATTGTTGTTTGAAGAACGCCGCGTGCTTCTGGCTGGCGAGCGATACCTTCTACTGTTTTTGAAACGATAAGACCGTTACCGATACCTGCGCCTAGTGCTGCTAAACCTACTGCGATTGCTGCTGCTAATAAACCTAATGAACCTGTCATTGTGATGTGTCCTCCTCAGGATAGTTGTTTTTTTGTGTGCTCAATTCGAGCGTTTTATACTCAATGGTCGTCGCTAACTTTATGCGATATATAAACCATCGTCAACATAACGAAAATGAATGCTTGGATTGCCCCGATAAAGATCGAGAATCCTTGCCATACCATCATCGGAAGGAATGCTGCGGCAAAACCGACTACACTTGCTCCACCGAGTCCGGCCAATAAAGCCAATAAGATCTCACCGGCGTAAATGTTCCCGTAAAGACGCAGACCGAGTGTCAGCGTATTTGCGAATTCTTCAATGATCTTCAGCGGGAATAGGAATGACATCGGTTTGAAATAATCCGCCCCATAGCCTTTCACGCCTTTCATCTTGATGCCGTAGTAATGGCTTAAGACGATGATCATTGCCGCCAGTGTCATTGTCACAATCGGATCTGCTGTTGGGGATTTCCACCAAAGATCACCATTGATGATGATCGAGAACGGAAGCCCGAGCATATTCGATACGAAGATGAACATAATAAGCGTAATTCCTAGTACGTGGAATCGGCCGCCTGTTCTCCAGTCCATATTGCTTTTAATGATGCCCTTGACGAAATCCATGATCCATTCCATGAAGTTCTGCATGCCTGTCGGCTTGAGCTTCAGATTCCGTGTAGCGATAAAAGCAATTAGGAAAACGATAAGAGCGGCTACAATTAGCATCATTACGTTCGACAAGTTAAACCAGATCCCGAACACTTCATACATTGGAGCGCCATGATCCACGATAGTTTCACCTCTCTTTCCACTTTCTTAATGGTGTTTCACGTGATAAACAATCCGTTCTGCCAACAACAGAACATAAGGGACCATTAACCCAATTACCGTACTGACCAAGTGAATATGCTCTGCGAAAAGAATTGCTATCGCAACAGCGGCAACACCTGATGCAAACCGTAATGCCGTTCCAAGCGAACGAACTTTCGAGCCTTCTGCCACCGCCCGGTCGAATTTCTCCATCCGGCGAACCAAAATCCACATATTATAGATTCCGAACAAAGTTCCAATTATGAGGCCTGCGAAAACTGCCTGGTACGGGGTGAATCCCCAACCGATGACAAATGCCGCCAGGATGAAAAAGATCATCTTTTTTAAGCGTTCATAAATTTCCCTAAGTCCATCCATTTTTTTACTGGTCTCCTGATTCGAATTTTCGGACGGTCTGAAGCATCGCCCATATTCCGAGAGCTAATCCCAGGAACAGGAGGATGATCAAGAAAAGCGGGGCGGTTCCGAATTGTTCATCGAGCCACATACCTGTGAACAGACCGATGAGCACGGACCCGACAAGTTGTGAGAGGATGGCACTGTAAAGAGCCATCGCTTGTAAGGGACTTTTTGATGGGCGCATGATAAACCCCTCGAGTTTCGTTTGATTTGACATTTTACCCCTAAAAAGAGCAGTCGCATCAGGCTTTCAGAACAACATCTTTTATGTATGAAAACCTTCTCATGCATACCCTTTGTAAGCATACAATAGGGGTAAAATCATGTCAATTGCTAGTAGTGAAAAACATCACAAGCGATTTCGGCCCGACATATTGTTGACAAATTTAAATTTAAATGTCAAAACAGCCGGTTTTCCGCTTATTTATTCCCGAAATATTCGTGCAGCGCTTTGACGATCCGCATTGATGCTTTGCCGTCCCCGTAAGGGTTCGAAGCATGCGACATGCTTTCGTAAGCCGCCTTGTCCGTCAGCAATTCCTTCGCGAGGCGGTAGATGTCTTCCTCGTTCGTGCCGGCAAGCTTCAGCGTTCCGGCATCGATGCCTTCCGGGCGTTCGGTCGTGTCGCGCAGCACAAGGACCGGTTTGCCGAGCGACGGCGCTTCTTCCTGTACGCCGCCTGAATCCGTCAAGATGAAGAACGAGCGCGCTGCGAAGTTATGGAAGTCCAGCACTTCAAGCGGTTCGATCAAATGGACCTGGCGGTTGTCGCCGAAGATTTCGTTCGCCACTTCGCGCACTGCCGGATTCAAGTGGACCGGGTACACAACTTGGATATCGTCATGCTCTTCCGTCAGGCGTTTGATGGCACGGAACATATTGCGCATCGGTTCGCCAAGGTTCTCACGGCGGTGGGCAGTCAGGAGGATCATCCGGTCGCTGCCGATCTTCTCGAGCATCGGATGCGTGTAGTCATCGCGCACGGTCGTCTTCAATGCGTCGATGGCCGTGTTGCCGGTTACGTAAATCGTTTCCTCTTTCTTGTTTTCCGCGCGCAAGTTCTGTGCGGACTTTTCAGTCGGCGCAAAATGGATATCCGAAATGACGCCTGTCAGCTGGCGGTTCATCTCTTCCGGATACGGCGAGTATTTATTGAATGTACGGAGCCCTGCTTCTACGTGTCCCACTGCAATCTGGTTATAGAATGCCGCCAGGCTTGCAACGAATGTGGTCGTCGTGTCGCCATGGACCAGCACGATATCCGGCTTCGCTTCTTTCATGATTCCATCCAGGCCTTCCAGCCCGCGGACAGTAACGTCGCTCAGCGTCTGGCGCTCTTTCATAATGTTCAAATCGAAATCCGGTGTGATCTGGAAAGTCTCCAGCACCTGATCCAGCATTTCACGATGCTGTGCCGTGACCGCGACAAGCGGTTCGATCGTTTCCGGATGCTTTTGCAGTTCCAGTACGAGCGGAGCCATCTTGATCGCTTCCGGCCGCGTTCCGAAAATCGTCATTACCTTCAACTTTTTCATTGAGCATATCCCTCGCTTTGATTTGTTAAGGAGCGGCCCGGAGGATTCCCCAAAGGCTTGGAGAACCCTTCCCTTTCCGCTGGGTCCCTTACTTCGTTCCGAACAACCGGTCTCCTGCATCCCCAAGTCCCGGAACGATGTAGCCATGGTCGTTCAGTTTCTCATCAAGAGCCGCAATGTAAATGTCGACGTCCGGATGCGCCGCCTGCAAGGCTTCAACGCCTTCCGGAGCTGCGATGATGCACATGAAGCGGATTTTAGTCGCTCCGCGTTTTTTCAGCGAGTTGACGGCTTCGACTGCCGAACCGCCTGTCGCAAGCATTGGATCGACGACGATGAATTCCCGCTCCTGTACGTCGGACGGCAATTTCAAATAATATTCCACTGGCTGCAATGTTTCCGGATCGCGGTAAAGGCCGATGTGCCCCACTTTCGCTGCCGGTATCAATTTCAAGATGCCATCGACCATGCCGATGCCTGCGCGAAGAATCGGAACAACGCCCAACTTCTTCCCTGCCAGCACATTCGACTTCGCCATTTGCACCGGAGTTTCCACTTCAATTTCTTCAAGCGGCAAATCGCGCGTGATTTCGAACGCCATCAAAGTGGCGATCTCGTCCACGAGTTCACGGAACTCTTTTGTTCCGGTTGATTTGTCGCGGATGTACGTCAATTTATGCTGGATTAACGGGTGATCAAATACATATACCTTGCCCACTTGCACATCTCTCCTTTTCAAACATGATCTTAAACAGTATAACAGAATTTCCCGGAGCAAAGGAGAGCCAGCATGCATTGAGACTTTTCAGTTATTTTCAAAAGGAAATAAAAAAGGGGCACCGGTTCGATTCCGGTACCCCTTCGCTTTCCAACTCTCTATCTTGGTACTTCCCCTGCCCGATTGCTTCGCATTGCTTATAGAAGATTCGCTTCCTCGAGCGACATCGGCCGGTAGAAGTAATAGCCCTGGCCGTAGCGGCAGCCGGTGTCGATCAGCATGCGCCGCTGCTCCTCGGTTTCGATGCCTTCCGCGACTGCTGTCATGTCGAGATTGCCCGCAAGCTGGACAATCGTCCGCACTATCGCCAGCGTTGCCGGCTCGTGCATCCGGGAGATGAACGAGCGGTCGATCTTGATCTCGTGCACCGGGAGTTTCTGGAGGTAGCTCAGTGACGAGTACCCCGTGCCGAAGTCATCTATTGAACTGGTGAAGCCGTAATTCTGCAATTGCTTGAAGACTTTATAGGCCGTTTCAATGTCGACAAAGCCGATGCGCTCGGTGATTTCAAGGCGCAGCCATTCCGGCTCGATGCCATACTCAGCCGCCGTGTCCACCAGGTAAGGGATGAACGAATGGTGGAAGAAATGGTCGGTTGAGATATTGACTGCGACCTGGCGCAGTTCCAACCCGTGTTCGCGGCGTTTTTTCAGCCAGCTGAGCACGCGCTTCAGGACGTGCTGCTCCAGCATGCGGATCTTGCCGTTCTTCTCGGCTGCCGGAATGAAAACATCCGGCGAAATATTCCCAAGCTCCGTGGAAAACCAGCGGGCCAAGGCTTCAAAGCTGACGATAGCCCCGCTGTTCAAATCGACTTTCGGCTGCAGGTGGACATTGATTTCCTCCCGGCGTATCGCAGCCGTCAATTCATTGGCAATGCGCAAGTCGCGCATCATGAACTCGTCGTGCTCATTTTCGTAGTAGCAGATCGATTCGCCAGCTTTCAGTTTGGCTTTCGATAACGCACTGTCCGCGTGGCGGATCAGCTCATCCGGGTCGTTCTGTTTCGGCGTGATAATCGCCACGCCCATTTTCAGCGTCAGGAACAACTCCATATCCTGTATGCTGGCTGGCTCCACAGTACAATGACAAAGCACTTCCAGACAGTCAGGGACTTTGGTGAGTGGAGTCTGGCAAAATATAGCAATAGTCGAGTCTGAAAAACGGGCAATAAGGTTGTCGGTAGGCAACTTGGCTAAAAGGAACCGTTTGCCGACTTCCTTCACCACCGCATCTCCTGCACGGTGCCCGTATTGATCGACCATTTTGACATATTCATCCGTTGAAATAAAGGCGATGAAGCCTTCTTTCTGTTCATTGACCATATCGCCGATTTCATTCATGAAATAATTCCGGTTCGGAAGGCTGGTCTCCTTGTCGACATACGCCAATTCCAGAATATCCTCCTGCTGGCGGAAGTACTTGATGATGAGCGAAACGATCGGGGCGATCCCTTCAATAAACTCGCGGTCATCCTGAGCCAGTGAAGCCCGGAACGGGAAATAGATGCCGAAGGTGCCGATTGCGTCCCCGTCCGCATCGAGAATCGGAACCGACCAGCTCGAGACGAGCCCGAACATATCGACCAGGTTCTGGTGGTCTTTCCAGAGCGGGTCGGTCTTCATGTCTTCTACGACTACTGTTTCCTTGCGGTGGAACGCGGCTCCGCATGTACCGGTATTTTCTTCTGCATAAATTTCGCTGATTGCTTCATGGAAACGGTTCGGCATCGAGGTGCCGGCCGCTGCCCGGAACCGTCCGTCGTCCCCGACGAGCAGGACTGTGCATTTAGCGTCGTCATGGAAGAATGATTCGACGGTCGAACACGCTTTTTGGATCAGGTAGCTGAGCATATAGCCTTTTTCAATTTCATAATATGTCTCTTGCTGGAGCTTGATGAGCGCCTCCGCCCGTTTGCGGTCCGTAACGTCCCGCAGCAGCATCAATGTGAAACGGCCTTCCGTTTCTTCAATATCAATCGGCTGGATGGTGATTTCGTTCCAGAACGGCACGCCGTCTTTACGGTAATTGATGATTTCACGCGTACAGGCCTGTCCGTTGTCGATGCATGTCCGGATTTCCTTGCTTGTCCGCGGGTCCGTCTTCTTGCCATGCAAAAAACGGCCGTTCTTCCCGATCACTTCGTTTTCCGAGTACCCGCACATCTCTAAAAATGTCTGATTGGCATAGACAATCGGATTATCTTCCGCTTCGGGATTGGTGATGATAAATCCCGTCTGGAACTCGACTCCAATCCGCCGAAGCCAGTCAATAACTATACGTCTTTCCTCATTCATCTCTTTAATCGACATTAGCGGGTCCCCCATGCTTGTTTCAGTATGTATGGTCAAAAAAACAGCTGCCTGTAAAACACTTATGGCAGCTGTATTCCCTTATTTGTAGAGCGGAAAACTTGCTGTCAGCTTCGCTGTGCGTTCTGCAGCTTCTTTTTTCACGTTTTCGTCTTCCGGAGCTTTCAGAAGCGACGCAATGATGGAAGCCACTTCCTGCATTTCCGTTTCTTTAAAACCGCGCGACGTTACAGCCGGTGTCCCAAGACGGATTCCGGATGTCACAAACGGGCTTTCCGGATCGAACGGGATGGTGTTTTTGTTGGTCGTAATGCCGACTTCATCAAGCACATGCTCTGCAACTTTGCCTGTCAGGTTCAACGAGCGCAGGTCGAGCAGCAGCAAATGGTTGTCGGTTCCGCCAGAAACGATATCAACGCCTTCAGCCATCAGGCCTTCCGCCAATGCTTTGGCGTTTTTCACTACTTGGTCGATATACTCCTTGAATTCCGGCTGCTGCGCTTCGCCGAAAGCAACTGCTTTGGCAGCGATGACGTGCATCAACGGGCCGCCTTGGATTCCAGGGAAAATGGTTTTGTCGATCTTTTTCGCGAACTCCTCTTTGCAAAGGATCAAGCCGCCGCGCGGGCCGCGAAGTGTTTTATGGGTTGTCGATGTCACGAAATGGGCATGCGGCACCGGGTTCGGATGGGCTCCAGTTGCAACGAGTCCGGCGATATGCGCCATATCCACCATCAAGTAAGCACCGATTTCGTCCGCAATTTCACGGAATTTCGCGAAATCCAGTACGCGCGAATAAGCACTCGCGCCTGCTACGATCATTTTCGGTTTATGTTCAAGCGCTACGCGGCGCACGACATCATAATCGATCAATTGTGTTTCCGGATCCACGCCGTATTCCACAAAATTATACTGCATTCCGCTGAAATTGACCTTGCTGCCGTGCGTCAAGTGTCCGCCGTGGTTCAAGTTCATGCCCAGGATCGTGTCGCCTTTTTCCAGGACAGCTGTGTAGACCGCCATATTGGCCTGTGATCCGGAATGCGGCTGGACGTTTGCGTGTTCTGCGCCGAAAATTTCTTTCAGGCGATCACGAGCGATGTTTTCTACAATATCTACAAATTCGCAGCCGCCGTAATAGCGCTTGCCTGGGTAGCCTTCAGCGTATTTGTTCGTGAGAACAGAGCCTTGGGCATCCATCACTGCTTGTGATACAAAGTTTTCAGATGCGATAAGTTCGATATTCGATTCCTGACGTTCTTTTTCCGCTTGCATTGCTTCATAAACTGCCGGGTCCTGCGTCTTAATCAATTCCATCTGTGAATCCCTCCTGTAGTTGAACAAGCTCACGATCATACCTTGCGCGCACGCCTCCGATCAATTTCGGCCGGGTCGTAGCTGCTGACACAATCGCTTCTCCTACTAGTTTAACAGAAGTACGCAGTGGAACGGCTACTCTTTTTAAATGCATGCCGATCATTGTCTGCCCGATGTCGATTCCGGCGTGCGCCTGGATCTCCTCTACCACGACCGGATCGGTCATCGCGGTGAATGCGTAGGCACTCATCGACCCTCCGGCTTTCGGCACGGGAATGACGGTGACCGGCTCCCAGCCATATTTCTCAGCTGCCTGGCGCTCGACTGTCAAAGCGCGGTTGATATGCTCACAGCCTTGGAATGCGAGAAAAATACGGTGGCGCGCAGCAAACTTCTCAAGCGCAGGATACAAATCCCCTGCAATGTCCAGTCCCCCGCCCGTGCCGATGCGTTCGCCTGCCACTTCGGAAGTGGAGCAGCCGACCACAAACACCTGGCCTTTTTTGAATTGGATCTGCTGTTCTAATTCACTCAACACTTCTTCCAGTTGCAATTCCCATAAAGCTTGCATATCTTCCACCCCTTCAATCAGTTTTCGAGGTTCGTAATTTTCTGGATGCGGTTTTCATGGCGTCCGCCTTCGAATTCTTCGGAAAGCCAAGTTTTCACGATTTCGCGCGCCAATCCGGATCCGATGACCCGTTCGCCCATCACCAGGACATTGGAATCATTGTGCCCGCGCGTGGCTTTTGCACTGAAGACGTCATGCACCAATGCAGCGCGTACGCCTTTGATTTTATTGGCTGCGATCGACATGCCGATGCCCGTTCCGCAAATCAGGATGCCGCGGTCATATTCGCCTGCAGCTACCGCTTGAGCGACCGGTTTTGCATAATCCGGGTAATCGACGGAATCGTCCGTTTGAGGGCCGAAATCCTTGTAGTCGACGCCGATTTCATCAAGCAGGTTCATTACATCTTTGCGGAGAACATTTCCGCCGTGGTCGGATGAGATTGCTATTTTCATGTAAACCCTCTTTTCTTTTTGCTGGTTGGCGGACTGCAGGTTTTCACAGCCCACTTTCATACTATTCTATCATCATTAGCGCAAAAATACATGCATGGCAATCACTCCCCCTAAACCGGAGAGCTGGGATAGAGGAGGGGGGAAAGAGTCCCCAAAAATGAAAAACTGCAGCTGCCCCGATTTGTAAAAGGGGAACTGCAGTATCGGGATACTGTGAAGTAATGAAGAAAATAGATATATGCCGCTTCGGCGCTTTGGGCATGGCTCTCGCCATGAGCCGGGAAGGACATCCGTCTCATTGCTTCGCCTAGCCCGTAGGCGCGCCGGCGCTGGTCTAATTCATTGAATCCTGAACACTTCACCCAGTTAGCAGTACTTTCAGAGATATGAAGCAAAACAGCGGAGACGCCCGCGGGAAAGCGAGACAGCCGAGACCCCGCAAGCCGCAACGCGGCTGAGGAGGCTTGGCGCTCGCCCGCAGGCAAGCGCAGCTGTTTTGCGGAATATCGGTTATTACAAACCCCTACTTCACCGTATAACGAAATTGTTTGCCGGATTCATTCCGCTATTTTATCCACAAGTTTATCAATCAGCGTTTTCAATTCGCTGTAGGTCTGTTGGTATGTGGATAACGGGCCGCCGTAAGGATCACTGACATCGGCCGGGATGCCATGGGTGAACTCGATCAGTGTGTAGATTTTATCGGACGCTTCGGGATAGTTCTGGATGAGATACTCTTTATGGGAGGCTGTCATAGTCAGTACGAGCGTCGACCATTCCAGGTCCTGGCGGGTCAATTGCTTCGCTGAATGCGAAAAGTCGATTCCATCATTTTCTAATACAGTCTGGGCGTTACGGGAAAGCGGTGCCTCTCCGGCAAAAATGCCGGCAGAACGCACTTCAACCCCCGGCAGCCCTTTGGCAGAAAACAGCGCTTCAGCCATCGGGCTGCGGCATGTGTTTCCTGTGCAGACAAAGAAAATCCTCATAGTTTCCTCACCTTTCCTTTAGGGTCAGCTGAACCATTTGTGGTCAGCCGCTTTTTCCAGGCGGTTCATCAAGGCATCGCCTTTTTCCGGATTCAATGGAACTACCGCCAATACAAGATCCGCTTTCATTAAATCACATTTCCGCAAGCTGTCATACAAGGCTTCCCCTGACAGCTCAAAATGAAAATCAGCCTGCGGGTAGCTTTCCGCGCTAAGTACAGCTACCTTTTTGCCGCTCCTTTGAACATGTTCAATGGCTTTTTGTATCAAGGCCGGTTTATCTTCTATTAAATAGACAGGCGCTTCCGGTGCATAATGGATATACTTCATGCCCGGCGCTTTTGGTGCGTTGTTCTTGATTTCAGTCGATAGGTGGACGGTGCCGATTTCCGCTTCGAGCTGATGTTTGGAGATTTTGCCCGGACGCAGGATCACCGGCGGCTCGGAAGTCATATCCAGCACAGTCGACTCAAGGCCGATTTCCGTTGCGCCGCCGTCCAGAATGAGCGGAATGATGCCATCCATGTCATGGTAGACATGTTCCGCCAGTGTCGGGCTCGGCTTCCCGCTGATGTTGGCGCTTGGAGCAGCAATCGGAATCCCTACGCGTTTCAGCAGGTTCAAGGCAACCGGGTGGTCAGGTACACGGATTCCGACGGTGTCCAGATCTGCAGTGACATTTCCCGCAAATGTGCCCGGCGACGCCTGAAGGATCAGCGTCAAAGCTCCAGGCCAGAAAGTATCCATGATATGCAGCGCTTTATCCGATACGTTCTGCACGTAATGGAGCGCACTTTCTTTCGAATCGACATGGACAATCAACGGATTGTCGGCAGGGCGTCCTTTCGCTTCAAAGATTCTGCTGACCGCTTCCCCGTTGGTCGCGTCAGCGCCGAGGCCATAGACGGTTTCAGTCGGAAAAGCGACAACGCCGCCGTTTTTCAGGATTTCCACAGCCTGTGTATATGTTTCTTCTTTATTCACATTCCTATCCACAAGAATGGTTTGCGTTTCCATGTGAACAACTCCTATTTTACCAGGTTTTCCGAATAGTTACCCACATTCGGTGGATAACTATCCGGTGATTGTGCGCAATATGTTAGCAACTTATGCATTTATGCAAAAAACCATGCGGTCGTTTCTGTTGATATCTTTTTTAACGTAAACGTGCGCTTGGGGAAAAACCTCTTTCAAGAGAGCTTCCACTGCTTTTCCCTGCTCATGCCCGATCTCAAACCCGATGATGCCGGGTTTATTCAAGAGTCTAGGCAATTGCTGTGCCATCTTTTCGTAAAGTGCAAGCCCGTCGTTTTCCGCAAAAAGCGCATTATGCGGTTCAAAATCCCGAACCGTGTCGGACAGGCTGTCCGCTTCGCGATGGGCGATATATGGCGGATTCGACAGGACGATATCCCATTTCCGGCCCTGGAGCGGCTCCGCCAAATCCCCGAGTTCAAACGCGATGTCTGCTCCGAGGCGCGCCGCATTGGCCTTGGCGGTTTCAAGCGCCCTAGCTGATATATCGGTAGCTGTCACAGCAGCACCGAGCATTTCGCATTTCATCGTAATCGCGATGATGCCGCTTCCCGTCCCGATATCGGCGATTGACGGTTTTTGATCCGGGAAGTGCTGCGCTGCCAATTGCAGCGTTTCTTCTACCAGCTCTTCCGTTTCCGGCCGGGGAATGAGGACGTCGCGATTCACCGCGAAGGTGCGGCCGTAGAATTCCTCTACGCCGGTCAGATGCTGGACCGGAACGCCCGCTGCATGCCCTTCGATGTTCCGCCAGAATGCCTCGAATGCCTCCGGTGCCATATCATCCCGAAGCGATGCCAGGAGTGCCGCCTGCGACAGGCCCAATTGATGCTGCAATAGGATCCTCGCCGCATTTTCCTCGCGGCCATGGTCTTTTAAAAAAGAAGAAGCCCGGTTAAGGGCCTCAAATACTCGTTTCACTTCAGTCATTGTTCAACGCTTCCATCTTGGCCGATTGCTCTTCGACAACCAGCGCTTCGACAATTTCATCCATTTTGCCTTGCATGATCTGGTCCAGCTTCTGGATCGTCAATCCGATGCGGTGGTCGGTCACGCGGTTCTGCGGGAAATTATAAGTGCGGATCCGTTCTGAACGGTCGCCCGTCCCGACAGCAGATTTGCGCACTGCGTCATATTCGGCTTGTGCTTCCTGCTGGAATTTATCATAGACGCGGGCGCGCAAGACTTTCATGGCGCTCGCTTTGTTCTTGATCTGTGATTTTTCATCCTGGCACGTTACGACCGTGTTTGTCGGAATGTGCGTCAGGCGGACTGCGGACATCGTCGTGTTGACGGACTGTCCGCCAGCGCCTGAGGACGCATACGTATCGACGCGGATATCGTTGTCGTGGATTTCCACTTCCACTTCTTCCACTTCCGGCAAACACGCAACTGTCGCGGTGGATGTATGGATCCGGCCGCCGGATTCGGTTTCGGGAACCCGCTGGACGCGGTGTGCGCCGTTTTCGTATTTCAGCTTCGAATACGCGCCTTTCCCGGCAATCATGAAGACGATCTCTTTAAAGCCGCCAAGCCCAGTCGGATTCGAATCCATAACGGTCACTTTCCAGCCATTCGATTCCGCGTAGCGGCTGTACATGCGGTAAAGGTCGCCGGCAAACAGCGCAGCTTCGTCCCCGCCTGCAGCGCCACGGATCTCCATGATGACGTTCTTGTCATCATTCGGGTCTTTCGGGATCAATAAAATATGGAGCCGTGCTTCAATCGTTTCCAATTGTGCTTCAAGGTCGCTTACTTCCTCTTTGACCATCTCGCGCATATCCGGATCCAATTTGTCATCGAACATCGCCTTCGCTTCGCTCAATTGCTCTTTCAGGTCCTTGTATTCACGGTATGCTTCCACCGTTTCCTGCATATCGGACTGCTCTTTTGAATATTCCCGCAGTTTGTTTGTATCGCTGACGATCGCCGGATCGCTCAGCAGCTCATTCAAACGGTCATATCGATCTTCTACTGCTTGTAATCGATCAAACATTTCCGTATCACCTCTGTTTCTATTTACTTTTTATATTATATAGAAGAAACTGCTCCAAGCGGACGCTTGCGTTTTTTCCTTCTTTAGTAAAATGAATAAATAATCTATATATGGCGATATTCCGCAAAACAGCTCAGCTTGCCGCGGGGTCTCGAGCGCCTCGCTTTCCCGCAGGCGTCTGCGCTGTTTTGCTCCATATCTTTGAAAGATGCAATACCACCTTAAAACTCATTATAAATAAGAGAGCACACCAGCGACGGCGCGCCCAAGGGCTGGGCGAAGCAATAAGACTGGCGGTTTTCCCGGCTTATTGTGTAAGCCATGCCCTAAGCGCCGAAGCGGCATGTGAAAAATCTCTTCTATATTATAAACTTAATTTGAAACTGTCACGCCTGCCGGCACTTCGTGATGATGGCGGCAGCGCGGCTCGTAGGCTTCTGATGCCCCTACCAGGATCGTCGGATCGTCGGAGCCAGCCGGTTTGCCGTCGATCAGGCGCTGCGTCCGGCTTGCAGGTGAACCGCATACGGTGCAGACAGCCTGCAATTTCGTAACTTGCTCGGCGACAGCCAAGAGGTCCGGCATCGGGCCAAACGGGCGTCCACGGAAATCCTGGTCAAGCCCCGCCACGATGACCCGGAAACCATGGTCTGCCAACTTCTGTACGTTCGTAATAATCTCATCGTCAAAAAACTGCGCTTCGTCAATTGCGATGACGTCGTATTCATCTGAAATGTAATTCCATAATTCCTCGGAATGCCCGATCGGCAATGCAATGACTTTGGTGCCGTTATGGGAAACGACTTCTTCTTCGCTATAGCGGTTGTCCAATTTCGGTTTGAATACTGCAATCTTCTGTTTTGCAAATTGCGCACGGCGCACCCGGCGGATCAGTTCCTCCGATTTCCCTGAAAACATGCTCCCGCAAATCAGCTCTACCCAGCCTGACTGTTTCATGACGTACATATAGTGAGACCCCTTTCAAACGCTTTTCATTATTTTAATCATACCTAAATTCGGCGGCGATTACTGCTATTTTTACATTATGTAAAAGGATTATCCGAGCAATAAACCAAAAAAATACCTGCCTCGCGTTTTCGCGCTTGGCAGGTATATTTTGATCTTACTTGGATACTTCTTCTTTGATGCCGTATTTTTTGTTGAAACGGTCTACGCGGCCGTCTGCAGCAGCAAATTTCTGGCGTCCAGTGTAGAATGGGTGGCACTCTGAGCAAAGCTCGACGTTGATGTTCTCTTTTACAGAGCCTGTAGTGAAGCTGTTGCCGCAAGAGCAAGTTACCGTTGCTTGTTTGTAATCTGGATGAATACCTGTTTTCATGTGTTTTTCTCCTCCCGCCCTGAACCATCTGGAACAGAGTTTATGATCTATTTTGCTATTGCCTTACATGGCTCTTTAGGCCATATATGCAATAGTCATGTATTGATTCACTTTCATAATCATATCAAATCCGGCTGCTGTTTGCAACTATTTAGATCATCTTTTTATTGCTGCGATGAGCTTTCAATTCATTGGCCAGCTGCTCGAAAAACTCTTCGTTTGTCTTGGTGCCGCTGAGTTTTTTCAGAAAGCGTTCCCCGAAATCCGGTGAATCGGAAAACGTTTTGCGGATGGCCCATAATTTGTCCAGCTGATCCGGCTGCAGCAAAAGTTCTTCTTTGCGCGTGCCGGAGCGGCGGATGTCAATCGCCGGGAAAATGCGCCGTTCTGCGAGGCTGCGGTCAAGATGCAGCTCCATATTGCCGGTGCCTTTGAATTCCTCGTAGATGACTTCATCCATGCGCGATCCGGTTTCAACCAATGCAGTGGCCAGGATTGTCAGGCTGCCGCCTTCTTCAATGTTGCGGGCTGCCCCGAAAAAGCGTTTCGGCCGGTGGAATGCTGCCGGATCGATCCCTCCTGACAGTGTACGGCCGCTTGGCGGAATGACCAAATTATATGCCCGCGCCAGTCGTGTGATCGAATCCATCAAGATGATGACGTCCCGTTTATGCTCCACCAGGCGCATCGCCCGTTCGAGGACGAGTTCCGCCACTTTCACGTGGTTTTCCGGCACTTCGTCAAACGTGGAGGATACGACGTCCGCATCCACCGAACGCTCGATATCCGTCACTTCTTCCGGACGCTCATCGATCAGCAACACAATCAATTCCGCTTCCGGATGGTTTGTCGTGATCGAATTGGCGATCTGCTTCAACAGCATCGTCTTGCCGGCTTTCGGCGGCGCGACAATCAGGCCGCGCTGGCCGAACCCGACAGGTGCAACCAAATCCATGATCCGGGTCGACAGCCGGTCCGGCGTCGTTTCCAGTTTGATGTGGCGGTCCGGGTAAAGCGGCGTAAGTCCCGGAAAATGGACCCGTTCCTTGGCCACTTCCGGGTCTTCGCCATTGACGGCTTCCACTTGCAGCAATCCGAAATACCGTTCATTCTCCTTCGGAGGCCGCACTTTCCCGGATACTTTATCGCCATTCCGCAAATCGAAGCGGCGGATCTGGGAAGCGGAAATGTAGATGTCCTGTGAGCTTGGCGAATAATTGATCGGGCGAAGGAAGCCGAAGCCTTCCGATTGGATGATTTCCAGGACGCCTTCCATAAAGAAGAAGCCTTCTTGCTCTGCGCGCGTTTTCAAGATGGCGAAAATCAATTCTTTCTTGCTCAATTTGCTGTAGTTCGTCAATTTATATTCTTTCGCCAAAGTGTACAGCTCTCTCAGCGTCATGTTTTCCAATGCGGAAATTGTTATTGTTGTCATTATGGGACACCACTCTTACTCATTTTTTAGGGTTAATTGTTTTGAGGATCATTCGTTGGATAGGTTAGGAAAGATCTTTAAAGAAGGAGCCCGGCATTCGCCGGACTCATTTTAGAAGTTGATCAATCGTTCATGACAAGATTCGGTTTCTTCTTCAAGCTGTGGCGCCCTTCAACAAAGCGGACAGTACCGGATTTTGCGCGCATGACCAATGTATGGCTTTCAGCGAATGAGCCTTTCAGCTGTACGCCGCGCAGCAATTCGCCGTCCGTTACGCCGGTTGCGGCAAAAATCGCGTCGTCCCCTTTGACCAGGTCTTCCATCTTCAGGACTTTGTTGACATCGATGCCCATATCTCTGCAGCGCTGCGCTTCCTCTTCGTTCTGCGGAAGCAGTTTGCCTTGGATTTCACCGCCGAGGCATTTCAATCCTACTGCTGCGATGACGCCTTCTGGCGCCCCGCCGATGCCGAAAAGGATGTCCACACCGGTTTTATCGAATGCCGTATTGATCGCACCGGCCACATCGCCATCATTGATCAGCTTGATGCGGGCTCCTGCCGCGCGGATCTGATCGATGATGTCTTTATGGCGCGGCCGGTCAAGGATTGTCGCTACCACATCTTCAATATCTTTGTTTTTCGCTTTGGCGACGGCACGCAGGTTTTCAATAACCGGTGCATTGATGTCGATTTTGCCAACTGATTCAGGGCCGACTGCAATTTTATCCATGTACATGTCCGGAGCATTCAACAGATTGCCGCGGTCTGCAATTGCCAGGACCGCAAGCGCGTTCCAGCCGCCGGCTGCGACGATGTTCGTCCCTTCAAGCGGGTCGACTGCAACATCCACTTCCGGCCCCTGCCCGGTTCCGAGCTCTTCGCCGATATAGAGCATCGGTGCTTCGTCCATTTCGCCTTCGCCGATGACGACCACTCCACGCATCGGAATGGTATCAAAAACAGTGCGCATGGCTGTCGTCGCAGCATCGTCCGCTTCGTTCTTCAGTCCGCGGCCCATCCATTTAGAAGAGGCGATCGCAGCCGCCTCCGTAATCCGAACCAGTTCCATTGATAAACTTCGTTCCATAATATCAGTTCCTCCCGTTCAGCTATAGGTCCATCTCTAAATAGTGTAGCATAATTCAAAAAGCCAAAAAGAAGTCAGTTTGTATTCGCGCCTTGCTCGGACTGGGAGCTGGCAACCGGATCCACCGTCTCGCGGCGGATGTCGGCGCCAAGGCCGCGCAGCTTCTGGACGATGTCCGAGTAGCCGCGTTCAATATGGTAGATTTCACGAATTTCCGTTTCCCCTTCAGCCAACAGGCCGGCAATCACCAATGCGGCGCCTGCCCGGAGGTCGGACGCGACAACTGTCGCTGCCGTCAGCGGCGTCGGGCCGGTGATGATCGCAGCGCGGCCTTCCACCCGTCCGCTGGCATTCATGCGGCGCAATTCGTCGATATGCTTGAAGCGGGCTGAATAGATCGTATCCGTGATCATGGAAGATCCGGTCGCCTGCGTCATCAAGACCGAGAACGGCTGCTGCAGATCGGTGGCGAAACCTGGGTAGACCAGGGTTTTCACGTCAATCGCATGCAATTGGTCCGGCTTCGGAATGTAGATTGATTCCTCGCCTTCCTGCACATCGACGCCCATTTCGCGAAGCTTCTCCGTCAGGGCTTCCATGTGGAACGGAATGACGTTGTCAATCGTGATGCCGTCGCCGATGGCTGCTGCCATGACCATGAATGTTCCGGCTTCGATGCGGTCCGGGATGATCGTATGGTTTGTGCCGTGAAGCTCTTCCACACCGTCAATGCGGATGACATTCGTCCCCGCACCCTTGATTTTAGCGCCCATATTCGTAAGAAGCGTAGCCACGTCGATGATTTCCGGTTCTTTCGCCGCGTTTTCAATGGTGGTCTGCCCTTTCGCCAGGACCGCCGCGAGCATGATATTGATTGTCGCGCCGACGCTGACTACGTCGAGATAGATTTTCGCGCCGCGCAGTTCATCTGCGCGCAGGTAGATGGCGCCGTGTTCATTCGTCACTTTGGCGCCCAGGGCTTCAAAGCCTTTGATGTGCTGGTCGATTGGACGAGGTCCAAGGAAACAGCCGCCGGGAAGCCCGATTGCCGCATGCTTGAAGCGTCCGAGCATCGCACCCATCATATAATAGGAAGCGCGCAATTTTTTCACATTGCCGTTCGGCAAAGGCATGTCGATCATATGGGTCGGATCGATGTTCATTGTTCCGCCTTCAAATGAGACTTCCCCGCCGATTTCTTCCAGGATATTCTTCAATGTCCAAACATCAGAGATTTCAGGCAAGCCTTCGATCTGCACTGGCGAGTTTGCCAGGATCGATGCGGGAATCAATGCCACCGCACTGTTTTTTGCCCCGTTCACTTTGATTGTGCCTGAAAGGCGCTTGCCGCCTTTTATTTTATAAACGTCCATCTAATTTCTCCTTTTTATCACTTTATCGGGCAAGGGGTTTCCTATGCCGTTAAAGTCCAATTGGTCAATTGGCGTCCACCAGAGCCAGGCGAAACTTATTTCGCCTCTTCTTCAACAGAGCGTTTTTCCCAATCTGCCAGGAATGCTTCGATTCCTTTATCTGTCAGTGGGTGCTTGAACATTTGCTGCATCACTTTGATCGGCATTGTGCCGATGTGCGCGCCGTTCAACGCTGCGTCTGTCACGTGTTGCGGGTGGCGGATCGAAGCGGCGATGATTTCCGTCTGGATATCATGGATCGCAAAGATTTCTGCAATCGTTGCAATCAGGTCCATGCCGTTATGGCCGATATCATCCAAACGTCCAAGGAACGGCGAAACGTATGAAGCGCCTGCACGTGCTGCAAGAAGTGCCTGGTTCGCGCTGAAGATCAACGTCACGTTGACTTTTGTGCCTTCTGACGCAAGGACTGAACATGCTTTCAAGCCGTCTGGCGTCATCGGCAATTTCACCGTGATGTTCGGTGCAAGTGCAGCCAATTCGCGGCCTTCTTTGATCATGCCTTCTGCATCAAGCGCAATGACTTCCCCGCTGATCGATCCGTCGACAAGTGCCGCGATTTCCTTCAAGCGGTCGTGGAATGAAACATTCTTCTCTTTCGCTACCAATGACGGGTTTGTCGTCACGCCGGAAAGGATGCCCCATGAATGTGCTTCTTTGATTTCTTCGAAGTTAGCTGTATCAATAAAAAATTTCATTGTGTTTTCCTCCTAGTTTGATGGAAAAAAGAGAAGACACCCATCGGACGCTTCTCTCTTTCATCCATTCTTTGTTTTATTAAGCTTTTCCTGAACTTCCGAATTCACGCATCTTGCCGATGACAGTTGCTTTGATCGCTTCGCGTGCCGGCGTCAAGTATTTGCGCGGGTCATACATTTCTGCATCTTTTGCCAATGCTTCACGGACCGCTTTCGCCGAAGCGATCTGGTTTTCCGTGTTCACGTTGATCTTTGCCGTCCCCAGTGCAACAGAACGCTGGATATCCTTTATAGGAATCCCGGTTCCGCCGTGCAGGACAAGCGGCACGTCGCAAAGCTGCGAAATTTCTTCCATTTCTTTAAAGCCAAGGTTCGGCTCGCCTTTGTACGGGCCGTGGACCGATCCAAGAGCCGGCGCTAGGCAGTCGATGCCCGATTCGTCGACAAGCTGCTTGCATTCCTGCGGATCGGCGTAAATGACGCCGTCTGCAATAACGTCGTCTTCCTGTCCGCCGACTGTGCCCAGTTCCGCTTCTACGGATACATTATTTTTATGTGCATATTCCACCACTTGTTTTGTGATTTCGATGTTCTCTTCAAACGGGTGATGCGATGCATCGATCATGACGGATGTGAATCCGGCATCGATCGCTTCTTTGCATTTCTCAAAGCTCGAACCGTGGTCCAGGTGAATGGCCACAGGAACAGTCGTTTTATAATCGTGCATCAAGCCCTTCACCATATGTACAACTGTGGTGAAGCCGCCCATGTAGCGGGCTGCGCCTTCTGATACGCCAAGAATGACAGGGGAGTTCTCCTCCTGTGCCGCCTGCAGAATCGCTTGAGTGAACTCAAGATTATTTAAATTGAATTGGCCGATTGCATAGCCTTCTTGTTTTCCTTTGATCATCATTTCTTTCATTGAAACTAACGGCATTCCTATTTCCTCCTCAGCAGTGGCTCTATCCAAATATCCTTTATACTATACCAAAAACCGCATGATTCCGCCACTTCGGGCATATATCAGTCTCTTAACATTTCCTTTACAGCATTGCGGATTTCAAAAACATCGAACGGTTTGGTGAAATAACAGCACGCCCCGTTGTCGATCGATTCCTCGATGACATCAAGTTCGCCGTAAGCGGTCATCATGATGACCCGGATGTCCTGCTGCAGCTTTTTCAGCCCCTTGAGAATCTCGATGCCGTCCATTCCGGGAATCTTCATGTCGAGCAGCACTATGTCAGGCGGCGTCTCCTCCGCTTGCTGCAGCGCCTGTTTCCCGTTCGCAGCCAGTAAGGTATGGAAGCCTTCCTTCTTGAATACTTCGTTCAATAATAAGCGTATGCCTGTCTGGTCATCAACGATCAGTATCGTGTGCAAAAGGCTTCATTCCTTCCTGTGTTTTCTTTCCATTTTACTAAATGCTGGCAAGTTATTCTACCATTGCCCATCTGGTATACTCATTAATATGAGGTGAGAAAAAATGAAAATGCTAATAACCCAACTGGCTGGCCTATTCCAGCGGATCTCGCAGCAGGAGGAGTCCATTGAAGAAACCGCCCGGCTGCTCGCCCAGGCGGCCATCGGCGAAGGCACGATCTTCCTCGCTGCCTTCGGCGAGATGAAAGCGGTCCTTCCCGTTGCGCTTGGAGGTTCTGAGCCGCTGCAAAGTGCGGCCGAATGGACGCCTGAAAGCATCGTCATGCCGGAAGACCGGGTATGGATCCTTGCCAAGCACGATGAAGCCGATGAATTGATCGGCCGGCTCAATGACGCCCACCTTCCGTTCGCCGTGCTCTTCGGCGAGGCGCGCGAAGGCGTCGAAGCCGATGCCTCCGTCTCGCTCGGCATCAAAAAAGGGCTGATCCCTTTGGACGACGGCAGCCGGGCCGTGTATCCCTATGCCATCGGTGCGCTGTATGTCTACCACGCAATCAAACTGGCGATCGATGAAATGCTCGCAGAGTGAGATTGAACAAAAAGCCTTTCCTGAAAACGGAAAGGCTTTTTTTCTTTGTGTATGTTATTCGCCGAGTGATGCGCGGACGAATTCTCTGAATAAAGGCTGCGGACGCGTCGGGCGCGAGATGAATTCCGGGTGGAATTGGCAAGCGACAAACCATGGGTGGTTTTCAAGCTCGATGATTTCCACAAGACGGCCATCCGGGCTCGTTCCTGAGAACTTGAATCCGGCTGCTTCGAATTGCTCGCGGTACTCGTTGTTGAACTCGTAGCGGTGGCGGTGGCGTTCGTACACCAATTCTTCGCCGTATGCTTCGTGCGCTTTCGAACCCCGCTCCAATTTCGCCGGGTATAGGCCCAGGCGAAGGGTGCCGCCAAGGTCTTCGATGTCTTTTTGTTCCGGCAGCAAGTCGATGACCGGATAAGGCGTCTTCGGCTCCAATTCCGAAGAATGTGCGCCTTTCATGTCCATGATGCTGCGGGCGAACTCGACAGAAGCGAGCTGCATCCCTAGGCAGATGCCGAAGAACGGCACATTGTTTTCGCGCGCGAATTGCGTCGCGGCAATCTTGCCTTCCACGCCGCGGTCACCGAATCCGCCAGGGATCAGGATGCCGTCGACGTTTTTCAATTGCTCGGCAACGTTCTCTGCATTGATGTATTCTGCGTTGATCCATTCCACTTCGATTTCTGCGTCGAACGCGAAGCCTGCGTGCTTCAACGCTTCTACGACCGAAATGTAGGCGTCCTGAAGTTCAACGTATTTCCCGACAAGGCCGATGCGGACCGTTTTCGACAACGATTTCACTTTGTCGACAAGTTGGTTCCATTCCGTCATGTCCGCTTGCGGCGCTTCGATGCCGAAATGGTCAAGAACGATCTGGTCCATGTTCTGCTCCTGCAGGCGAAGCGGCATTTCGTAGATCACGTCAACGTCGCGCGACTCGATCACTTCTTCCGCTTTGATATCGCAGAACAACGCGATTTTGTCTTTCATTTCCTGCGGCACCGGATATTCCGTACGGACAACGATCAAGTTCGGCTGGATGCCGAGGCTGCGCAATTCTTTCACGCTGTGCTGGGTCGGTTTTGTTTTCATTTCTTTTGCAGCGCCAAGGTACGGGATGAGCGTACAGTGGATGTACATGACATCGTCGCGGCCAAGGTCCGACTTCATCTGGCGGATCGCTTCAAGGAATGGCAGCGATTCGATATCGCCGACCGTTCCGCCGATTTCCGTGATGACCACGTCAGCCTGAGCTGTTTTCGCTGCGCGAAGGAGGCGGTCTTTGATTTCATTGGTGATGTGCGGGATGACTTGGACCGTTCCGCCCAAGTAGTCGCCGCGGCGCTCTTTTTGGATTACTGTCGAATAGACTTTCCCCGTCGTCACATTCGAGTATTTATTTAAATTGATGTCGATGAAACGCTCATAATGGCCAAGGTCCAGATCCGTCTCTGCGCCGTCGTCCGTCACGTAGACTTCCCCGTGCTGGTAAGGGCTCATCGTGCCCGGGTCAATGTTGATGTATGGATCGAATTTCTGGATTGTCACTTTCAATCCTCTGTTTTTCAATAATCGCCCGAGTGATGCGGCGGTGATCCCTTTGCCAAGTGATGATACCACACCACCGGTCACAAAAATATACTTTGTCATGCTCATTTCCTCCTTCAATGGTAAAAATAAAAAGCGCCCCGCCTGCATGGTGCAGAGGGAGCGCGTAAACTGTACAGATCATTTCTCCTTTTTAAGGAGCCCAGTAAAATCTTATCCAGTCTTGCCTCTTAAGTCAAGGTAAAAAAATGTTCAGACTACTTGAGGTCATCTTCCAAGTCGTCATCTTCGTCTTCTTCGTCATCGATGATGTTGCCGTCCATATCTTCCACCAGCACGTCGACATCTTCCTCATCGTCGTCGTCCACGTCGAAGTCCAGGACTTCCACTTCCGGCGTTTTCAGGATGTCGTCCTCTTCATCGACACGGATGCCGACTACGTCATCATCGTCATCGTCATCTTCATCATCTTCGTCGAAATCGTCGAATTCCAATTCGTCCTCATGTTCGAGGTCCAAATCGTCGAAATCGTCTTCTTCTTGAGTCTTCGCTTTTTTCTTGCGCACTTTGACCGTCGGAGCAGATTCTTCTTCAATCTGTTCCACCGGATACCATTCGCGGAGGCCCCAGCGGTTTTCGCCAAGAATCAGGAAGCGGCCGTCGATGTTCAGGTCTGTGTAGAACTGAACAAGGCGTGCTTTCATGTCTTCTTTGGACAAGCCCAGCAAGTTTTCGATTTCCGCAACCAACTCGCTATACGTTCTTGTTTCGTGCGTCTCTTCCAGCATTGCATATGTCAAGTCGACAAACGACTCTTCGATCAGTTCATCTCTTGATAATTCACGTAATTTCAAACTGTGCACGTCCCTTCTCTATCATTAACTCCATTCATTATATACAAAGTTGTTGCGCTCCGCTACCGTGTTTTCTTTTTTCTGCTCCGAACTTGCGTCCAAGCGAAAAAAAACAAGTAAAACGACAAGATCAAGAACGGAATCGATCCTAGCGCTTTATTGTAAAGAAAGAAAGTCAACACGATGCAAAGGGTAATGATGATGTAGTGCACGTATTTCGGCATGGGCGATCGTCCTTTGTGAATTCTTCTGTGCATTCTTTTCTATTATACAGATTTTGGTGCTGCAAAGCGACTTGCTTGGCGCGTGATCTGCCGAACGAGCGTAAAGAACGATTTGCCTTCTAAAACCTCCTCCACCTTCTTCAATCAGCGGCTCCCCTTGCAAAAACGAAAAAAATCGCTTGCGGCACTTACGCAAGCGATTTTCTCTTCTACTTTCAACTCTTACAGTGTTTCGGATTACTTATATACTTGAACAAGTAATCTTTCATTTTCGATATTACTGCTAACTAAGTGAAGTAATCAGCTTTCAAAGAACTATACCAGCGCCGGCGCGCCTACGGGCTGGGCGAAGCTATGAGACGAGTGTTCTTCTCGGCTCATTGCGGGAGCCAAGGTGGTGCCAGGCACTTTCAGCAGCGCCTTTGCGACGAGCTTGCGCAGGAGCAATCGTCTTTGCTCTGCCCAGAGCGCCGAAGCGGTTAATACAAGCCTACTTTCAACCTTACATATTCCGGCGATACTGTCCGCCGACTTCGTACAAGGCGGTTGTGATTTGGCCTAGACTTGCGACTTTCACGGTTTCCATCAATTCTTCGAAGATGTTGCCGCCGGTTTTCGCTACGTGTTTCAGGCGGGCCAAAGCTTCGTCTGATGCGTTGCGTTCCTGGAAAGCGCGCAAGTTGGCGATTTGTGTTTCTTTTTCTTCCTTCGTCGCACGTGCGATTTCCATCGCATTGATGTCGTCGTCCGATTGCGGGTTCGGGTTCAAATACGTGTTGACGCCGATGATCGGCAGTTCGCCCGTATGTTTCTTCATTTCGTAGAACATCGACTCTTCCTGGATCTTGCCGCGCTGGTATTGCGTTTCCATCGCGCCAAGCACGCCGCCTCGGTCGTTGATGCGGTCGAATTCCGCAAGCACTGCTTCTTCGACGAGCTGCGTCATTTCTTCGATGATGAACGCGCCTTGCAGCGGGTTCTCGTTTTTCGACAAGCCGTGCTCTTTTGTGATGATCATCTGGATGGCCATCGCACGTCTTACGGATTCCTCCGTCGGCGTCGTGATGGCTTCGTCGTAGGCGTTCGTGTGAAGCGAGTTGCAGTTGTCCTGAAGCGCCATCAACGCCTGCAGCGTTGTGCGGATGTCGTTAAAGTCGATTTCCTGGGCGTGCAAGCTGCGTCCGGAAGTCTGGACATGGTACTTCAGTTTCTGGCTGCGCTCGTTCGCGCCGTATTTATCGCGCATGACAATTGCCCAAATGCGGCGTGCCACACGGCCGATGACCGTATATTCCGGATCCAGGCCGTTCGAGAAGAAGAACGAAAGGTTCGGTGCGAAGTCATCGATGTTCATGCCGCGGCTCAAGTAGTACTCCACGTACGTGAAACCGTTCGACAAAGTGAACGCCAATTGCGAAATCGGGTTCGCACCCGCTTCGGCAATATGGTAGCCCGAAATCGATACAGAATAGTAGTTGCGGACTTTGTGGTCGATAAAGTACTGCTGAATATCGCCCATCATGCGAAGTGCGAATTCCGTCGAGAAGATGCACGTGTTCTGCCCTTGGTCTTCCTTCAGAATGTCAGCTTGTACGGTACCGCGTACAACTTGCAGCGTGGATTCGCGCACTTCCGTAAATTCCTCAAGCGTCAACGGACGGCCGAATTTCTCTTCATTGATTTTCACTTGCTGGTCGATTGCCGTGTTCATGAACATCGCCAGGATGATCGGTGCCGGCCCGTTGATCGTCATCGAAACCGATGTCGACGGCGCGCACAGGTCAAATCCTGCATATAGTTTCTTCATGTCATCCAGCGTACAGATCGATACGCCCGACTCGCCGACTTTCCCGTAAATGTCCGGACGGTGATCCGGATCTTCGCCGTAAAGCGTTACGGAATCAAACGCGGTCGATAAACGTTTTGCATCATCGTCTTTTGACAAATAATGAAATCTCCGGTTTGTACGTTCCGGCGTTCCTTCGCCTGCAAACTGGCGCTTCGGATCTTCCCCTTCGCGTTTGAACGGGAATACTCCAGCAGTGTATGGGAATGAACCCGGAACGTTCTCTAAAAGAACCCATTTCAAGATTTCGCCGTAATCTTCGAATTTCGGCAGTACGACACGCGGAATCTTCAATCCGGAAAGACTTTCTGTACGCAGAATAGTGCGGATTTCCTTGTCACGGACCGTAGTGACAAATTCATCGCCCGTATAAGCTTCTTTCAGTGTTTTCCAGTTTTCCAGAATGCGTTTGGATTCAGCGGTCAATTCTTCGCGTACGCCATAAGCGAGCGATTGAAGTGAAGCGACCAACGCATCGTCCGGGGCTTTTTCTTTGACCGCTTCGATTGCGCCTTCAAGCTGGAACAACCGGCGTGCAAAAGCAGCCTGCTCTTTCGCTTTCGTGTGATAACCGCGCACTGCATCGGTGATTTCGCGCAAATAATAGCGGCGGTCGTTCGGGATGATCAAGTTCTCTTTCTGGGTTTTGACGAATTGTTCGTAATCCGTTGTCCATTCCGTGCCGCATTTTTCATTGACCGTATGGACAAGCGCAGCGAACAGCGAGTTGGTGCCTTTGTCATTGAACTGGCTCGCAATGGTGCCGAATACCGGCATTGAGTCCAGGTCCTTATCCCATAGCAGATGGCTGCGCTGGAATTGCTTCTGTACTTGGCGCAGTGCGTCTTCCGAACCTTTGCGTTCGAATTTATTGATGACGATCAGGTCTGCATAATCGATCATGTCGATTTTCTCAAGCTGCGATGGCGCACCGAATTCGCTTGTCATGACGTACATCGAGACGTCGGAGAAGTTCGCAATTTCCGCATCCCCTTGGCCGATCCCGCTTGTTTCGACGACAATCAGATCAAAATCTGCCGCTTTCACAACATCGAGCACATCGCCGAGCGCACCGGACAGTTCCGTGCGCGAACCGCGGGTTGCCAAGCTTCTCATGAATACGCGCTTGTTGAAGATGGCGTTCATGCGGATGCGGTCGCCAAGAAGCGCGCCGCCTGTCTTCTGTTTGGTCGGGTCGATCGAAAGGATCGCGATTTTCTTGTCCGGCAGTTCAGACAGGAAGCGGCGGATCAATTCATCCGTCAGCGAGCTCTTGCCCGCTCCGCCTGTTCCGGTGATTCCGAGGACCGGCGTGTTTTTCGTCTGTGCACGGGCCGCGGCAAGCAGCTCATCCGTATCGGTGTCCCGCGTATGGGCTTCTTCCGCTGCAGTGATCAAGTTCGCAAGTGCGACCGGGTTGTCAGCTGTAATGTTTTCAAGCGGCAAGTCTTCTTTCACCGTCGAGAAATCGCATTCTTCCACGATTTCCTGGATCATGCCCTGGAGGCCTTTTTTGCGGCCGTCTTCAGGCGAGAAAATGCCGGCGATGCCGTAGTCATGCAATTCTTTGATTTCCCTCGGCATGATGACGCCTCCGCCTCCACCGTAAATGCGGATGTGGCCTGCGCCTCTTTCCTGGAGGAGGTCGTACATATACTTGAAGTATTCCATGTGGCCGCCCTGGTAAGATGAAATGCAGATTCCCTGGACATCTTCCTGGATTGCCGCGTTCACCACTTCTTCTACAGACCGGTTGTGGCCTAGATGGATGACTTCCGCTCCTGCCGCCTGCAAAATGCGGCGCATGATATTGATGGACGCGTCATGGCCGTCAAACAAACTGGACGCAGTGACAAAACGGACATGGTTTTTCGGCTTGTAGGCCTTTTCTTCTTGAACTGTTGCCATAATCTATTGGACCCCCTGTATCGTGATTTTTTCCCCTGCCATCCCCTGCAGCAGAAATTGCGTTTGCGTTTTGATGAATTCTTCAATGGTGTAATCGCGGAGCGCCCAGCGCCGGAACGCCCACATCTGCCCTTGGACAAATAAATGATGGGCGGCCAGCGTAATTTCCTTCGGCTCCAAATTCAGCTCGCCGTTTTCCGCGCAATCCTTCAAAAGGCGCTCGAACAGCGACACCATTTCCATTTCCTTGTTAAGCACATATTGCAGCGCATCTTTCGGCAGCGACTTCGATTCCTGGTACATGACGACGAATTCGTCCTGCATGTCATCGATCAAGCCGTAATAATGCTCGATTGCTGTGACGAGCACGTTCAATGATCCTTTTTCGATATCGAGCGTCTCGAGACGCGCATGCACTTCGTCGTAGATCGAGTCACAGACCAAGTACAGCACATCTTCTTTCGTCCGGATGTATTCATAAAGCGTGCCGATACTGAAGCCGGATGCTTTTGCTATTTCCCTTGTCGTCGTCCGATGAAAGCCCTTCTCTTTAAAAAGCGTGACAGCGCCCCGGATCATCTGCGCCCGGCGCTTTGCAATCAGGCTTTCGTCTTTCACAGAGGACTGGACTTCGCGCTTTTTATTCATGGGCCGAACCTCCGGTTGTTATTTCGTGACCATACGGGAAATGACCAGACGCTGGATTTCCTGTGTGCCTTCATAGATTTGAGTGATTTTCGCATCGCGCATATAGCGTTCCACCGGGTAGTCTTTTGTATAGCCGTAGCCGCCGAATACCTGAACCGCTTCGACAGTGACTTTCATCGCTGTATCGCCGGCCATCAATTTCGCCATCGCTGATTCTTTGCTGTAAGAAAGTTTGTTTGATTCCAACCAAGCTGCCTGGTATGTCAGAAGGCGTGAAGCTTCAATCGAAGTCGCCATGTCCGCCAATTTGAATGAAATCCCCTGGTTTGCAGCAATCGGCTTGCCGAACTGCTCGCGCTCTTTCGCGTAAGTGACAGATGCATCCAATGCGCCTTGTGCGATTCCGACAGCCTGTGCTGCGATTCCGTTGCGTCCGCCGTCAAGCGTCTGCATTGCGATCTTGAAGCCTTGGCCAAGTTCGCCCAAGACGTTCTCTTTCGGCACGCGGCAGTTGTCGAAGATGATTTCAGTTGTCGGGCTTGAACGGATCCCGAGCTTCTTCTCTTTTTTGCCGACCGAGAAGCCTTCGAAGTCTTTCTCGACGATGAATGCAGTGGTGCCTTTATGTTTCGATTCCGGATCGGTTACTGCAAAAACGATATAGATGTCTGCAATGCCGCCGTTTGTAATGAAGATTTTCGAGCCATTCAAGATGTAATGGTCGCCGTCTTCTTTCGCGTTCGTTTTCATGCCTCCAGCGTCCGAACCGGATTGCGGTTCAGTCAGTCCGTATGCACCGATTTTCGTGCCTTCCGCCATCGGGCGAAGGTATTTCTGTTTCTGCTCTTCCGTTCCGAATGTGTATACCGGCCATCCTGCAAGAGATGTGTGAGCTGAAAGCGTTACGCCTGTTGATGCACAAACGCGTGACAATTCTTCCACCGCGATGCAGTAGGCCAAATAATCAGAGCCGATTCCGCCGTATTCTTCCGGCCACGGAATGCCTGTCAGGCCAAGTTCAGCCATCTTGTCGAAGATTTCGCGGTCGAAGCGTTCTTCCTCGTCGCGCTCTTCTGCAGTCGGCGCCACTTCTTTATTGGCAAAATCGCGTACCATTTTGCGGATCATTTCATGTTCTTCGCTTAATTGAAAGTTCATTTTCTAATTCCTCCAGTTAGGTTAGATGTTTAATGATATCCCGCAAAACGGCTGCGCTTTGCTGCGGGCTTGTGCCGAGCTAACTCGGGCTAGACGCCCGAGTGGATCTCTGCACTTCGCTATCCCGCGGCAGTCTCCGCCGCTTTGCTCCATATCAAAATAAGTAATAATTAATTCTACTCTTTAATAGAGTTGTTTATTTTGTCAATTGCTTGCTGATGACCATTCGTTGGATTTCGCTTGTGCCTTCGTAGATTTCCGTGATTTTCGCGTCGCGGAATAATCTTTCTACCGGATAGTCTTCCGTGTAACCGTAGCCGCCGAATACTTGGACCGCTTCGATTGCCACGTCCATCGCCGCTTTTGAAGCGAACAATTTCGCAATTGACGCTTCTTTATTGCAATCCTTGCCGCGCGCGTAAAGGTCAGCTGCATTGTAGACAAGCAGTTTCGCTGCTTCGACTTGCGTTGCCATGTCCGCCAGCTTGAATCCGATGCCTTGCTGCTGGGCAATCGGTTTGCCGAACTGGACGCGCTCTTTCGCGTAGGCCACCGCATAATCATAGGCCGCTTCGGCGATGCCGAGCGCCTGGGCAGCGATGCCGATGCGTCCGACGTTCAAGTTGGCCATGGCGATGCTGAAGCCTTTATTCTCCTGGCCGAGCAGGTTTTCAGCCGGCACTTTCATGTTGTCGAACGTCAATTGGACTGTGCGTGAACCATGAAGGCCCATTTTCTTTTCGTCTTTGCCGACGATCAAGCCTGGAAAATCCTTTTCAACAATAAAAGCGGAGATGCCGCGTGAGCCTGCTTCCGGCTTTGTCGAAGCGAAAACGATGTATGTATCGGCTTCGCCTCCGTTGGTGATGAACACTTTCGAGCCATTCAATACGTAATGGTCGCCTTGAAGAACGGCTTTGGTCTTCAGGCTTGCCGCATCCGATCCGGCTGACGGTTCCGTTAAAGCGAATGCACCCAGGTATTCGCCGGATGCAAGCTTCGGCACGTATTTCTGGATCTGTTCTTCTGAACCGAAATTCAAAATCGGGTTTGTGCCGACCGACGTATGGACCGAAAGAATAACGCCAATCACAGCGCTGACTTTGGACAATTCGTGGATGGCGATAATATAAGAAGTGAAGTCCATTTCAGAGCCGCCCCATTTCTCAGGAGCTGTGATGCCCATCAAGCCAAGTTCTGCCATTTTCTTCAGGATTTCCCTCGGGAAATGCCCTTCTTCCATCTGTTCGATATAAGGCGAGATTTCTTCTTTCGCGAAATCGCGCACCATGTTTCTCATCATCAATTGTTCTTCTGTGAATCTCAGATCCATTGCGGGGTTCCTCCTAAAATTAGCTGTACTCGTAGAATCCACGGCCGGTTTTCTTGCCGAGCCATCCAGCTTTTACGTATTGGCGCAAGAGCGGGCTTGGGCGGTATTTGCTGTCGCCAAAACCGTCGTGCAGCACTTCCATGATGTAGAGGCAAGTATCCAGGCCAATAAAATCAGCTAATTGCAGAGGCCCCATCGGATGGTTCATGCCGAGGCGCATAATATCGTCAATCGCTTCTTTTGTCGCGACACCTTCTTGCAGCGTGAAAATCGCTTCGTTGATCATCGGCATCAGGATGCGGTTAGAAACAAATCCAGGGAAGTCATTGCATTCCACCGGTGTTTTCGAAAGTTTCAACGTCATTTCTTCAACGGTTTTATAAACTTCATCCGTTGTTGCAAGTCCGCGGATGATTTCCACCAGCTTCATTACCGGCACCGGATTCATGAAGTGCATGCCGATGACCTGTTCCGGACGGTTGGTCGCCGCTGCGATTTCCGTAATCGGAAGTGAAGATGTGTTCGAAGCAAGAATTGCATGTTTCGGTGCCACTTCGTCTAAAGTTTTGAAGATGCTGTGTTTGATTTCCATGTTTTCGACAGCCGCTTCGATGATGATGTCGGCATCATGCGCATCTTCCAAATCGAGCGATGGCGTAATGCGGCCGAGGATCGCCGTTTTCTCTTCTTCCGTCAGACGCCCTTTTTCCACATTGCGGGACAAGTTTTTCGTGATGTTGCCCAGTCCGCGGTCGAACGCTTCCTGCTTCATATCGTTCAATTTCACATTGAATCCTGCTTGTGCACACACTTGGGCGATGCCGGATCCCATTTGCCCGGCACCGATCACCATTACGTTTTGAATCGCCATTGTCAGTTTGCCTCCTGTTTTGGAACTTCGATCATGATTGCATCGCCTTGTCCGCCTCCTGAGCAGATGGCCGCAATGCCGATGCCGCCTCCGCGGCGTTTCAATTCATATGCCAGAGTCAGGATGATGCGCGCTCCGCTTGCACCGATTGGATGCCCAAGCGCCACCGAACCGCCGTTGACGTTCACTTTTTCAGCGTCCAGATTCGCAATTTGCGAGCTTGCTAGCGCTACTGCAGCAAATGCCTCGTTAATTTCCACCAAGTCGATATCGTCCAATGATTTGCCGGTTTTCTTCAATAATTCATTGATGACAATTCCGGGTGTTTCCGGGAAACGGTTTGGCTCGATTGCGACTTCCGTATGCGCAAGAATCGTAGCCAGGACGTTCTTGCCTTCTTTTTGGGCGCGTTCTTGGCTCATCAGGACAAGAGCTGCTGCTCCGTCGTTGATGCCTGGTGCATTTCCGGCTGTAATCGTGCCATCTTTGCCGAATGCCGGCTTCAGTTTCGCCAATGCTTCGATGGTTGAATTCGCGCGCGGCGCCTCATCAGTGTCCACTGTAATCGGATCGCCTTTGCGCTGCGGAATCTCGATCGCGACGATTTCTTCTGCAAACAAATCTTTCGCATTTATCGCGCGCTCGTGTGAACGGGCCGACCATTCGTCCTGTGCTTCACGCGTCAGCGAGAACGCTTCAGCCGTCGAGTTGCCGTAGTTGCCCATGTGGACTTTATCCGGATGGAAAGAGCAAGACAAACCGTCGTGCACCATGCCGTCAATTACTTGGGCATCGCCCATGCGAAGGCCCCAGCGTGCTTTCGGCAGATAATACGGTGCGTTCGACATCGACTCCATGCCGCCTGCCACGATGACTTCTTCATCTCCTAAGCGGATGATCTGGTCAGCGAGCGTGATAGCACGCATGCCCGATGCACAGACTTTATTGATCGTTTCGGATTTGACGTTGTATGGAATCCCCGCTTTTTTCGCCGCTTGGCGTGAAGGGATCTGCCCTTGCCCTGCCTGGAGAACGTTCCCCATAATGACTTCCTGTACGTCTTCCGGCTGGATGCCCGCGCGGCTCATCGCTGCTTTGATGGCTTCCGCGCCAAGTTCGCTCGCAGTCAGCGTACTCAAATTCCCTCCGAATTTCCCAAATGCTGTACGTGCCCCGTCAAGAATAACTGTTTTTGCCATGATCTTTTTCCTCCTTGTTTGTAAACGTTTTCAAAGCTGAGTAAAAAAATTATGCGGTGTTTCATTGATCCTAGTTTGAGAAGATTGGATGGCTGCAGATAAATTCTCCGAATCGCAGATAAAGTGTTCAGATTCGCAGATAAATTATTGAAATCGCGGACAAATCTTCAGAATCGCTGATAAGTTGCTCCAAATCGCAGATAAAACTTTTAAATCGTTGATAACTTGTTTCTGCTTCGCTAGCTTCGAGAAAGTTACCGTTTTTAGAGTTAGTGCAGATATTAACTTTGCTCCTGCATCACTTCGCTTCGCTCCGTTGCTTCGGCGCCTTTATTAACTATTGCCTCTGCATCGCTTCGCTAGCTTCGAGAAGATTACCGTTTTTAGAATTAATGCCGTTAATAACTTTGCGCCTGCATCGCTTTGCTAGCTTCGGCGCAAATCATATTGGCCGAATGGCGTTCGGCCAATATGATTGACTGAACGCTCGCTCGGCTTTAATCCAAAACAAAAGGGAGTGGTTAAACTCCCTTTCTTTTTTGTTGCTTATGCTATTATCTTAAACAATTTTCGCTCTTTTGGCAATTCTTATTGGACGACTGGTTCCGGCATCGGTGTTTGCTTGCCGATCACTGCCATCTCCAGCAATTCTGCCACATCGTATGTGCCGACGGTTTCTTCGACTTCTTTTGCTTTCGTGCCGTCAGACAGCATCGTCAAGCAGTAAGGGCAGCCGGAAGAGATGATGGTCGGGTTGACGACAAGCGCCTGTTCGGTACGGGCGACGTTGACGCGGTGGCCGGTATCTTCTTCCATCCACATCAATCCGCCTCCAGCGCCGCAGCACATGGCGTCTTGGCGGTTGCGGACCATTTCGACCAATTCGACGCCTTCGATCGCCTTCAGGATTTCCCGAGGTGCGTCGTAGACATCATTGTAGCGGCCAAGGTAGCAGGAATCATGGAACGTGATTTTTTCATTTACCGGGAATTGCGGTTTCAAGCGGCCGTCCTGCACCAGCTCGAACAGCATTTCCGTATGGTGGTAGACTTCCGCTTTAAAGCCGAAATCCGGATACTCGTTTTTGAAGATGTTATAAGCGTGCGGATCGATCGTCACGATCTTCTTGATGTCCGCTTTTTCAAACTCCTGGATGTTCGCTGTCGCCAGTTCCTGGAACAGGAATTCATTTCCGAGGCGGCGCGGCGTGTCTCCTGAGTTCTTTTCCTTGTTTCCAAGAATCGCGAATTTCACTCCCGCTTCGTTCATCAAACGGGCGAATGAAATGGCGATTTTCTGTGAACGGCTGTCGAATGAACCCATCGATCCAACCCAGAAGAGGAATTCGAATTCTTCGCCGGCTTTGTTCATTTCTTTCACTGTCGGGATGCTGACGTCAGGCGCAGCGTCTCTCCAGTTTTCTTTTTCTTTGCGGTTAAGGCCCCATGGATTGCCCTGCTTTTCGATGTTGGTCATCGCGCGCTGAGCATCTTTGTCCATTTTCCCTTCCGTCATTACCAAGTACCGGCGAAGGTCGATGATTTTATCCACGTGCTCGTTCATTACCGGACATTGGTCTTCACAGTTGCGGCAAGTTGTGCACGCCCAGATTTCTTCTTCTGTGATGACGTCTCCGATCAGGCTTGGGCTGTAAAGGTCATCGATTGAAACGCCTTCCGCTCCTGCAGCCATTGCCAGCTGATTGCCTTTGGTGTTGTTGAATGCCAGTGCCGGCACCCACGGTTTCTGGCGGGTCATGACCGCGCCTGTATTCGTCAAGTTATCGCGAAGCTTCGTGATCAAGTCCATCGGGGAAAGCATCTTCCCGGTATTGGTCGCCGGACACATATTCGTGCAGCGTCCGCATTCTACGCAAGCGTAGAAATCGATCATCTGCGTCTGCGTGAAATCTGTGATTTTCCCGACGCCGAACGAAGGCACTTCATCTTCGTCATCCGCGTCTTCAAGTTCTTCGAAATTGATCGGCTTCAAACGGCCGACATGGTCGACGCGGTGAAACCACGTGTTTACAGGCCCGAAGATCAAGTGGGCATGCTTGGATTGTGGTACGTAAACCAGGAATGTCAATAGGAACAAGAGATGCGCCCACCACATGACGTAGAAAATGGCAGCGGCAGCAGTAGCCGGAAGCCCTGCGAACAAGGTCGCGAATACCGATGCGACAGGTTCCGTCCAAGCTCGTTCGTGCTCCAGCCAAACCATTGAAGCACCGTTCCCGACAAGGACCGAAACCATCAAGCCGCCGATGAAGATCAGCACAAGGCCTGATTTCCAGCCGCGCTTCAAGCGGACCAGCTTTTCAATATATCTTCTATAGAAGGCCCAGACAACAGCGACGAGAATCGTCAGCGTTACGATCTCCTGGAAGAACGTGAATGCCGGATAAAGCGGCCCAAGCGGCAGATGCGCGCCCGGTACAAGCCCTTTGATGATAAAATCAATGGCGCTTGCCTGTACTAACAAAAATCCGTAGAAGAACATGACATGGATCGTCCCGCTCTTTTTGTCCTTCATCAACTTCTTCTGGCCAAAGACATTGACCATGACTTTGCGCAAGCGTTCGTTGAAGTTTTCTTCAAACTCCGCTTTCTTTCCGAGCTTGATGAAATCATAGCGCGTCTTCAGCAAATACACGAATAAGTACACAGCATATATCGTGATGGCCAAAAACAGCACCCAGTTTGCTATGAGCAATGGCTCCATTGAAAATCCCCCTTTGTTATGTGCAACTCCCTTAAAAACCTTAAGTAAATAGTACGTGACCCTTGCAGCATTGTCGATTCTTTCTTTTATATTAGAATATGAATGAGCATTCAGTCAACCCAAAACTGAAAGGGTTTTCATTTTTAATTATACACATCCCCCATTTTTTATGAACCCCTTTATTTCTGAATGGTTTCAACAATAAAAAAAGCATCGCCGCAAAGCAATGCTTTCATTCTTGGAGTGAAATCGGGAACACGCAGTTTCCGAAATGCATTTTAAGCACTTTGGTGTCTGCAGAAGCAGCACCAATCAACACACAGCTGGCCGGTCCGGCAGAAGCGTCCATATCGATATCCGCCAAAAGGTGAACTTGCTGGCCAAACAACAATTCCGCTTCCTCGGCGATTCCCTTTGAGCCGACCGGCCAGACTCTCTGGATCAGCCCTGACGACAAGGCATCAGCAATCTTTTTGAGGTCCGCCATGCTTTCGCTTTGTTCGAGCACCGCTTTTCCCACAAGCGGCATGCCGTAGATGTACCAGTAAAGCCCGTCCGGCTGCACGACTTTTCTCTTTCGCTTGCCGAGCATCGTCACCGCAATACCCGACTGCAAGGTGGCCATATTGGTTTCGGAACTTCCCGCAAGCTGCGGAAGCGGCCGCCCAAGCTCTGTGAACAAATCCGTGATCCCCTCCAGATAGAGTGTCCACTGGGCTTCGCCGCTGAAATTATGGACGAGGAGCGCCTCCGGCTCGCTTTCGGCAGCCCACTGTTCAAGCAGCGCTACGCGCGCTGCGAATTTCGCTGTCGTGGAATCTGCTGCAAAAACCGCATCCGCCGGTTTTTCGCCGATGGCCGCACTATTGTCCGATGTCACGATCCAGTCGCCCAGCTGCAATTCATGCCTCATAAGAGCGCCTTCTCTTTAATGCCGGAAAGCACCGGCATGATGGCGCCAGCAACAGCCGCATTCAATGCAGAAGCGATCAAAAGGCCTGGAACGGTGGCAAAGAAAAATGCCGGAGACAGCAGGAAATAGAACGGCACCGCTGCAATGATCCCGTTCACCGCAATGAAAGCGATCCATTTGAATCTCCGCCATCCCGATTGGTGCAGCTTCGCGAACAAAAAAAGAGCCGCAAACATTTCTACCGCAATCAGAACATGGAACGGCCCAAGCGGGAAGCCGCCAAGCATGGCAGACATCAGGTGGCCAAGTGCCGCGATGGCGCCTGCGCCCGGTGCTGAAAAAAACAGCACGGCAGCAAGGGCCGGCATCGAGTCCATCGCAATAGACGCAATGCCGAGCGGTATTTTGATCATCCCGCCGACTGCCGACAAACTGATGAACAACGCGAACAAGGCAATTTTTTTCGCCGGCATGTTATTCACTTTTCTTTCCGCGTCCGCCGTTTTTAAAAACTTTTGCGCTGCGAACGTATTCGTTGTCCGGAACGCCTGCCCGTGAATTGACGACGCGCGACGCAGCGAATAAATAATCCGACAGGCGGTTCAAATAACGCTGAACAACCGGCGGGAAATCTTCCCCGGCTTTCATCAATGTCACCGTCTGGCGTTCTGCCCGGCGCGTAATCGTCCGTGCAATGTGCAGCGTTGCAGCAGCCGGCGATCCGCCCGGGAGTATAAACCGCTCAAGCAGTGAAGGTTCGTCCATCAGATCATCGATGCGAGATTCAAGAATCTCTACCGGTTGTTCGGTCATTTTATACTGAGGTTCTTTCCGGACATCTGCCAGATCCCCGCCGCAGTCGAACAATTCATTTTGGATCGCTTCAAGATCGGCCAAAAGATCCGCATAAATTTCCGGATCCAGTTCGGTCATGGCTTTTCCGATAAATGAATTCGCTTCGTCAATCGTTCCATATGCCTCTACGCGCGGATCGTCTTTATCTGCACGTGCTCCGATTAAACCTGTTTGTCCTTTATCGCCCGTTCTTGTATAGATTCTCATGCAAATCCGCTCCTTTTAAAGTTTCTGGTATGCCGTACCAAATCCGTGTCACCGATTCCGCTGCTGTAAACATTCGCTGATACAAGCGGCCGACCACATCGCGCATTTCCCGTTCAAGCGGGTCAGCCGGCACGATGCCGCGGTTGATGTCGGTCAAGATCCAGATTTGCCGCTTTGGTGCATGGCGCGCGATGGCCTGTTCCACCATTTGTACAATTATTTTCTCATCCGTGCCGTTTTGAAGCTGCGCTTTTATCAAATTTTCCAACCCTGCCGCCACAACGAGCGGCGCAGCCTCCTTCGGCAGCTCCCCTTCGTACCAGACCGCTTCCCGGTCTCCGGCAAGCTCTTTTACATACTGGCGTTTGCCATTAAAGGCGCCACCGAAAACGATATGCATCGCTGCCCCTCCTCGTAAGCTTTTCTGTTCTGCCACACGATGCTGTGGCAATGGCCATGAAGTGCGGCCTGCTGCCGGAACGCACCACCAGTCGCCTGCGCTGCCAGCCACCGAATCGGGCCTCCGTGCGTGATGACCGTGAATTCATTGCCTTCCGGAAGCGACCGCACCGCACCGTCGATGCGCACGGCCAGCTCCCCAAGGCTTTCGCCTTCCGGCGGCGCTATTTCCGTCGGATCATCGATCCACGAGCGGTAGCGCGGATCATGCTGGAGCTGTTCGTAAGTTTTTTGTTCCCACGTACCGAAATGGCATTCGCGCCAACCGGGATTTGCATGGTAAACGGCCCTCGGAAATAAAACCTCAGCGGTTTGCCGGCAGCGCGCCAGATCACTGCCCCATACTTGCCGCTTCCTGAAATCCGCCGCTGCTTCAAACGGCAGCACCGGTTCATCGGTCCAGCCGATATACTGCTTTTCCATATTGCCTGCAGTCGGCGCATGGCGAATCAGATGAAGAACAAAATGACCATCCATAGCAATAGCTCAGCCCCTTCCACATAAGCTCCGAACAAATCGCCCGTGGCGCCGCCGAAATGTCGAAGGCAAAAACGGCGGTACAACAACAGCATGAGGCCAAAAACGGCCAGCACAACGGACGCCAGCAGCCACCCGCCTATATACAGAAGCAACATCCCTGCAACCAGCAAATACAGGAAAGCGGCGGCTCGGATCCACCGCATCTCCGCTTTCCCCTGAAAAAAAGCGGCAAGGCCGTCTGTCTTCGCGCTTTTTGTCCAACTGAACAGCAGCAGCAATCCGGTCCTTGAAAGCACCGGAACCGCAATTAGCCATAACAGCGGCATAGCCGAAAAGCTTTCGGCGATCAAAATGATTTTTCCAGCGATTGCCAAAATCAGAGCCATAGTTCCGAAAGCCCCGATTCTCGGGTCTCCCATGATTTGGAGGCGCTTTTCACGATCCCGATAAGAAAAGAAAGCGTCCGCTGTATCGGCGAGGCCGTCCAAATGCAATCCTCCTGTGGCACCTAGAAAAACGAGCACCAATAAAAATCCGCTTAAGAGAGAGCTTGCATCGGTGTATTCCTTTAATAAGAACGCGATCCCCAGGGCAACTACGCCGAGCAGTGCTCCGACTATCGGCAAAGCGATATACATCGCTGTAATGTCCCGCTTTTCCATCGGCAGCGCTTTTCTCACAGGCACAATCGAAAAAAACTGGAACGCCAGTGCGAATCCGGTTGTGATGGTTTTCATCATTTGCCCGCCTCCATGATCTTTTCTACGGCGGCCCAGTCCATATGCGCTTTTACATGTTCCGCCCATCGGCCGTAGCGGTCGGCCTCTTCCACATCAATCGGCTCCGGCAAGCTTTTGGCTTTACGGATCGGCGCGAGAAACGCCCTTCGGCATTCCGCATTGCTGAAAAATCCGTGGAGGTGCGTGCCTACCAAGTTCCCGGACAAAAAGCCCTCAACTCCGCCCTCAAAATGGATCAACGGCGCATCCCCTCCGGCTACTCGACCTGCATGAATTTCATAGCCCTCTACTGGAATATCCTGCTCCGAAAACCGCACATGGCCGCTGCGCCTGACTACCAGCTTTTCTTCATTGAAAACCGTTTCCATTCCTTTGATCAAGCCGAAGCCTGTTTCCAGATTTACCGGTGTTCCGTCGAATCCAAGCGGATCCCGCAGAACCTCTCCCATCATCTGATAGCCGCCGCATAAACCGACAATCAGGCACTCCTCTTTTAACGACTCCAATTTCTCATGGAACCCCTGCTTTTTCCAGTGGCGTAAATCAGCAATGGTGCTTTTGGTTCCCGGAATGACCAAAATATCGGGATGGCCGATTTCTTCCACCCCCTCCACCCAGCGTACAGCGGTATCCCTTTCATTGAAAAGCGGCTCCAGATCGGTGAAATTCGACAGGTAGGGATGCTTTAATACAGCTATATCGATGGCGCCCGGCAACGCTTGTTTCTCCAAGGCGCTTACGCCGAGCGAATCTTCCTGTTCAATTTGATGGCCGCTGAGATACGGGATGACCCCAAGCACCGGCAAGCCGGTATAGGATTCCAGGAATTCCACGCCGTCCTGGAACAGGCGGATGTCGCCCCGGAATTTATTGATCAGCAAGCCTTTGACGCGCTCCGGATTCGGCATCAGCGCAAGAGTTCCGATTATGGAAGCGAAAACGCCTCCCCGCTCGATGTCCGCAACGAGGATCACCGGCACGTCCGCTTTTTCAGCTACGGCCATGTTGACCAGATCCCGGTCGTTCAAATTGACTTCCGCCGGGCTTCCCGCTCCTTCAATCACGATATGGGTGAACGATGCTGCCAGGTTGGCCAGTGCTTGGTCAATTGCCGCTTGGCCTTGTTCGTAAAATCGCTGCCGGTAATCCATGCCATCCATCACCAGCGTTTTTTTGCCGAACAATACCACTTGGGATTTCATATCGCTTTCGGGCTTCAGCAAAATCGGGTTCATGTCCACAGTCGCTACTACTCCTGCCGCTTCCGCCTGCACCCCTTGGGCCCGGCCGATTTCTTCGCCGAGTACGGTTACGTAAGAGTTATTGGACATGTTCTGCGATTTAAAAGGCGCCACGCGCTTGCCTTCGTCAGCCAGGATCCGGCAGAACGCGGTGCAGATCATGCTTTTGCCGACATCGGATGAAGTTCCTTGGATCATTATCCCCTGCATATTGTCACTTCCTTTTGTAAGCGAACCCATTTTCCACTTCGTATGCTTCCTGGGCTTGGGCAACGAGCCAAAGATGAATCTTGCCGAGCCAGAACTGATACGTTCGGTCACGAATAAAATCATCCAGCACTTCATTCGAAACAATCACCAAAACGGCGGCTATTTCCTGAATTCCTTTTACCGTCTCTTGCAGTCTGGCCCATTTCTTCTCCATGCAGCCGGGTTGTTCTGCACAAGGCATGCCGTTTTCCCAGCCCTCGTATAATTCATTGGCCAGCCAGGTGGTGACGCAATCCCATAACACTGCATCCCCCGGTTGAAGTTTCGCCAAAGCGTCTTCCAGGTGCAAAGGCTGTTCGATGGTCGTCCAGCCCTGGCCGAGGCGGTCCACGCGGTGCCGCTCAATCCGCGCTTTCATTTCCGCGTCATAGGCACGCCCGCTTGCAAGATAGATGCTCCTCGCCGCTTTTGCATCCAAAACCTTTTTCTCTGCCCAGGCGCTTTTGCCGCTGCGGACGCCGCCGCTGACAAAAATCATTGTGTTTCGAGCCATGCCGCAATCGCCTCCCGGAGCCGCGCCATCTGTCCCGGTGTTTTCATGCCGATGCGGAACCATTGCCCGTCCATGCCGCGGAACGATTCGGTGTGCCTGAGAACGATGCCACTTTTTAGCAGGTCTTTGAAAAACAGATCCGGCCGCTTGTCTTGAGGCAGGCGGAAGCACAGGAAATTCACGTTTGAATCGGTCGTCTTGCAGCCGTTTTCTTCTAAAAACCGCTTCATTTGCTGCCGTTCCAAAGTGGCAGCTTCCACTATACGCCCCCGGTATGCCGCTTCATCGAAGCAGCGCGCCCCCAAAACCGCCGATATGGCATTGACGTTCCAATGGGCGGCGCCTCTTTTCAGCTCCTCAATAATTTCAGTATCCGCAATTGCATAGCCGAGCCGAAGTCCGGGAATCGCATACATCTTGGTCATCGAACGGACGATGATCAAATTCGGAAACGCTTTTTGCCGTTCGATCATGGAATGCTCTTCCCCTGCAAAATCGATGAATGCTTCGTCCAAGACAAGTTCGCATTCCGCTGCTTTGCACGCCTCCGCCAGAAAAATCAGTTCGTTCTGTTTGAGCATATGCCCTGTAGGATTATGCGGATTGCAGATATAGAGCGCTGCGCTGCCTTCGAGCTCATTCACGATATCGGACATCGGCAAACGCCAGCCGTCTTGCGGCGTCAATTGCACCGCAGCGATCTCGGCATCCTCCGCTTCCAAGGTTTTCCGGTACTCGGAAAAAGCCGGTTCAATCAGGACCACCCGCTTGCCGCGGTAGCGCTTGGCAAGCCAGGTGAAAATTTCTGCAGCGCCGTTGCCGGCAGCCACGCGTGCGGGCTCTACTCCATGATACGCAGCTGCCGCTCCGCGAAACGGCTCTGCGTCGGGGTCCGGGTAGCGCCGGATGGACTCCAGCATTTCCGGCCACACCTGTTCGATAAAAGCTGGCGGGCCGAAAGGATGGACGTTTTCACTAAAATCCAGAATCGTTTGCGGCGCCGCCAGCCCCGCCCGTTCAAACAATCGATGCGGATTTGCTCCGTGGTCAGGTAAATTCAATGAGCAGCCCTCCTATTGCAAAAAGAATAAAAAACCAAATTGCTGCTGTTTGCATATGCTCCACTGCTTCCCGGATATGTGCAGCTTCCAGGCGGTAGACCGGCTGCCCCATGCGTGCCCGGTATGAAGGGACGCCTTTATATGTATTCAGGCCGCCCAGTTCAATCCCCAATTGGATGGCTGTGGCGGCTTCCAGCCAGCCGCTGTTCGGGCTAGGATGCTTTTTGGCGTCGACTCTCCATTCCGCAAAACGCTGACGAAGCGGCAGCCTTCTTTTGTTCTTGGTTGTAATCAGGATCAATGCACCGGTGATCCGGCTTGGGACAAAGTTTAATAGGTCATCCAAACGGGCGGATGCGAAACCGAATTTTTCAAACTCTTGACTCTTATATCCCACCATCGAGTCGCATGTATTGACCGCTTTGTAAAGCCATAACCCCGGGGCGCCAAGAAGAAAAGCCCAGAACAGCGGTGCCGTCACACCGTCGCTGGTATTTTCCGAAACCGTTTCGACCACGCCGCGCGTGATTTCGCTTTCATCCAAATCCACGGTGTCACGGCCTACAATCCAACCGAGTTTTCCCCTTGCCTGCTGCCAGTCTTTATTGACGAGCGGCCGGTAAACCTCTTCCGCTGCATCTTTCAGGCTTTTCTGGGCAAGTCCGGAAGCGATCAAAACCGTTTCCACCGAAAAGCCCAGAATCCAGTGGACCGTGTATGCCCCTTTGACGAGCACAAAAGCGGCGCTGAATGCCAGACCGGCAATAAGCGCCACCATGAAGAACCCGTTGCGGAAAGCGTGCGGCGGCTTGTTCCAGCGCTTTGACAGGCCGGCAATCACCGTTCCGATCCAGCGGACCGGATGCGGCCACGACGGCGGGTCCCCTACGAGCCGGTCCAGGAATAAGCCCAATGCAATCGCGGCGATATAGCCGATCATTGTTTTTTTGCCTCCCGGTAAAGGGCGATCGCTTCCACCGTACATTGGAACACGCCGGTGCCGATCAAACTGCCCAGTTCCGTAATCGGACCCGCATAAGGAAGCGCATCACCTCGCTGCGTGGCTGCTACGAGACAGCTGTCTGTCGAGGTGCCGGTCGCGATGGTGTTGGTCAACGGATCCTTGACCCCTTCCTGATGAAGCGCTTTGGTCTTCGCTTCGGTGGCTGTGATCATGGCCTGGATAAACGCTTCATCGGATAAAGTGCCGTTGACGAAGATCCACGTATTGATCGTACCGACGCCAAGCAGCCGTTCAGCCGCTTTGGAAACATCGACGGCATTGCCGACTCCAGCTGTCACCGCAATGACGACAGAACCGAAGGAAGCCGGAAATTCTTTGACGACGGCATGTTCCGTTTTCACTGCCGTCATCATGCCCACCGTATCGGTCGGCTTGAAGCCGCGGCTTTCGATAAAACGGGTCATGTCAGCCAGGCTATCATCGATATTGTAATCCATGTCCACATGGCGGTTGATGAAGGTCCGGAACCATCCGGCCCCCGCATTGATGACTGCAGAAGATATGGTTTTCAACGGCACAGGGCTTTCATACAACACCATTTCAGCGGATGCAGAGAAAGCTTCTGCCCGGATCATCGATTCTTCCGGCAGGCCTTTCACACCGGGAAGCAGCGTAATCTGCGGTTTTGGAAGCTCAGGATGGGGATGGTTGCTGACGCGCGCATGGTAAACCGTTTCGATATCCGATTCCCGCACCACTTCATGCGGCTCACCGATGCGCACGACACGGCCCTTGTCGAGCAGCAGCAATTGGTCGCAGTACATCGAAGCCAAGTTGATATCGTGAAAAATGGAAACGACCGTCAATTCTTTTTCGATTGCCTGTCTTTTGATCGTATCGAGCAATTCCCGTTGGTGATTGATATCGAGATGGTTTGTCGGTTCGTCCAAAAGCAGGACTTGTGCGTTCTGGGCGAGGGCTTGTGCGACGAATACCCGCTGCTGCTCCCCTCCGGACAATTGGTCAATCGGTGTGTTTTCATAATGCCGGATATCCATCAGGTCTAATGCTTCCACAACTGCCGCTTCGTCTTCGGCAGACCAGGAAGAGAACCAGCCGCTTTGATGCGGATAGCGCCCAAGCGAAACGGTTTCACGGACAGTATGGGCAAATGCATGGGCGTGCAGCTGAGGCAAAACGGCCATTTTTTTCGCCAGTTCTTTTGCTCCGAAACTGCCAATCTCCTGTCCGGCAATTTTCACGAGGCCGCTTTTGGCCGGCAAGACGCCGCTGACCAGTTTCAACATAGTCGATTTCCCGCTGCCGTTCGGTCCCAGAATGCCGAGCAGCGAACCTTTCGGCACTTCAAAAGATACGCCTTCTACAATATTCTTGTCTCCGTATCCGCCGGTAAGCTCTGTTATTTTCAGCATATCAAGCCACTCCTTTGCGCTGCCGGAAAAAGATGAAGGCGAAAACCGGCGCTCCGATAAATGCAGTAATTACGCCAATAGGCAATTCCGTCGGGGAAATGATTGTCCGCGAAAACAGATCGCAGACGATGAGCAAAGCGGCTCCGTTGATGAAAGACAGCGGCAGGACATGGCGATGGTCCGAGCCCCAGATGAGGCGAACCATATGCGGCACGACCAGTCCGACAAAACCGATGGTGCCGGATACTGCGACCGCCGCTCCCGTTAGAACAGATCCGCTGACCAAAATCATCATTTTGCGTTTTTTCACATCCACACCGAGGTGCTGCGCCCGCTCTTCTCCGAACAGCATGGCATTCAGCTCCCTGCGGTTGAGCCATAAGACGAACGAACCGATGAGGATGAACGGCAAGGCCATCTGGACATACGGCCAGCCGCGCATCGATACGCTTCCGAGCAGCCAGCCGATGATCTGGCGCAGCTCTTCCCCGGTTAAGGCGATCATCAACGAAATCAATGAACCGAGAAACGAACTGAAAATGATTCCTGTCAGGATGACCGTTTCCATTTTCATTGCTTTATCCACAAGTTTAGCAAATGCCATCACGGCCAGCATCGTTAGAAGTGCCCCAACCATGCTCATGACCGGCAGCGTATAAATGCCGAGAAAAGGGATAGAAATGCCGAAAAAGAGTGTCATCACGGCGCCGACTGAGGCACCGGAAGACACTCCTAACGTGTAGGGATCAGCCAATGGGTTTTTAAGAAGCCCTTGGAATGCGGCACCCGCGATCGCAAGTGCGGCGCCGACGAGGCCTGCCAGCACCACGCGCGGCATGCGGATATTCCATAAGATATTGGCTGCTGCTTCGTCCGATGCAGGATTCCATAGCACGGCCGGCGATATCGCTACCGTCCCCACCGTCACTCCCAGCACCACTGCCCCTGCCAATAGAAAAAGGGAGACAAGGTAGGCGGCAATGGTTTTACTCACTGAATACCTCAGGGTATACTGCTTCAGCCATTTCCAGCAAGCCCTCAGTCAATCTTGGGCCCGAACGGTTGACCAAATCCGAATTGACATCAACCACTGCCTTCTCCTTCACCGCAGCCACACCTTCAAAACCTGGACGCGCCAAGACTTGGTCTACAGCTTCAGGTACATAATAGCCATATGTCGTCAAAATCACATCTGGATTGGCTTCAACGATCGCTTCCGGATCCATGCTTGCCCAGCCTTCAAGGTCTTTAGCAACATTTTCCGCGTTGATGATTTCAAGCATATGATCCATGAAAGTCCCGCTTCCAGCTGTATAGATTTCCGGTTCTCCCGAAACTTCGATAAATACTTTTTTCGGTTCTTCAACCGTACTTGCCTGTTCTTTTATTTCCTCCACTTGCACTTCCATTTCAGAAACAAGCGCATCCGCTTCTTCCATCGCACCTGTCGCCTGTCCGATTACCGTAATCGTATCATATACTTCATCGAAATTTTTCGCTTCTTGCACAACATATACCGGGATGCCGGCATCACGGATTTGCTGAAGCCCTGCCTCTCCCACCGCTACTCCTGATTCATGTGCCAGCACAACATCCGGATTCAAGCTGATGATTTTTTCCACATTAAATTCCTGGCCGCCGATCTTTTCAACTTTGGCTGCTTCTTCCGGATAATTATCAAAATCGGAAACTCCAACTATTTTTTCGCCGAGGCCTAATTCATAAGAGATTTCCGTGTTCGAAGGAATCATCGAAACGATGGCATCCGGTTCTTCTTCAATCACGACTTCTTCACCGACCGCATCCGTCAATGTCACCGGAAACTGGGCTTCCGCAACTTCCTTTGGCGGCTCAGCCGGTGTTTCGATTTCCTGTTCCTCAACTGCCGCGTTTTCTCCGCCGCATCCTGCCAGCATTACGGCTGCAAGCCCTGCACTCATCCCAAACTTCCAAAACTTCTTCATGGTGTATTCCTCCAATTTTCTTTTTCCATTCAGCGCTGAGCCAGCGGAGGGGGACCGCTGGCTCAGCGCTGAAGCTGTGATCTCGCTCATTATGTATTCCCGTATCGCTGCGCTTCCGGGCCATTCCCATAAAAAGACCCCCCGCAGCGATGCGGAGGGTCTGAAAGGACGACATAAAAAACATGTGCATCCAGCCGGTCCTCGCGGGCTTAATGGGCGTCATAAAGGCAGGTCTCCTGGCTCGTGGTCATCGCGTTCTGCACCTTCCCGAAGACTTGCTTCAGTGGCATTCTGCAGATTGCTCTCACTTACAGTGGCGGGACCGCGCCGGAATCGAACCGGCTTCCCTTTTAACTCATGTTCTTAGACATAAGCACCTTTATGATTATGAATATTCAATTCCGTTACAAAATCCATTATACACGAAAAAATTTCCGTGTCTCTTACATTTTTTCCGGAGCTGCGACGCCGACCAGTTTCAAGGCATTTCCCAGCGTCGTTTTCACAGCCGTAATGATCGCCAGGCGCGCACGCGTCATTTCTTCATTCGAAGCATCCAGGACTTTATTGGCGTTATAGAAGCTGTGGAAATTGGCCGCCAGTTCATGGATATACGTTGTTACTCGGTGTGGTGCACGCATTCTTGCAGCGTCCGCCACCACTTGCGGGAAGTCCCCGAGTTTCTTCATGACATCCACTTCCTTTTCGGAACTGAGCAGGCTCAGGTTCTCCGTCGAAGGCGTGAAGCCCATTTCTTCCCCTTGGCGCAGGATCGAGCAGATGCGGGCGTGCGCATATTGCGAGTAATACACCGGGTTTTCATTGGACTGCGAAACCGCCAGATCCAGATCGAAATCCATATGCGAATCGCCTGAACGCATCGCGAAGAAATAACGAACCGCGTCCAAGCCGACCAGTTCTACTAATTCGCGCATTGTCACCGCTTTGCCGGTACGTTTGCTCATCTTCATCTTCTCGCCGTCTTTATACAGCTGCACCATCTGGATGATGCTCACTTCAAGCGTGTCGCGGTCATAGCCCAACGCTTCGATCGCCGCTTTCATGCGCGGGATGTAGCCGTGGTGATCCGCTCCCCAGATGTTGATGAGCTTATCGAAGCCGCGTGCTAGTTTATCTTCGTGGTAAGCAATATCCGGAAGCAAATAGGTGAACGATCCGTCGTTCTTAATCAGGACGCGGTCTTTGTCGTCGCCGAATGTCGTCGAACGGAACCATGTTGCGCCGTCTTCTTCGTAAATATGGCCATTCGCACGGAGCTTGTTCAGCGCCACATCGATTTCGCCTTTTTCATACAGCGATGTTTCCGAGAACCAAACGTCGAATTCGACGCGGAAATCAGCCAGATCTTTCTGAAGCTTCGCAAGCTCCACTTTCAAGCCATGCTTGCGGAACGCTTCGAAGCGCTCTTCTTTGGTCATGGAGACGAATTTATCTCCGTGCTCTTTCACCAGGTCTTCTGCGATATCCTTGATATCCTGTCCGCGGTAGCCGTCTTCCGGCATGTTCAGCTCCTGGCCGAGCGCTTCGAAATAACGCGCTTCGATCGACCATGCCAAATTATTGATCTGGTTGCCGGCGTCATTGATATAGTATTCGCGCGATACATCATATCCCGCAAGGTCCAATACGTTGCAAAGCGAATCGCCGACAGACGAGCCGCGGGCATGCCCCAGGTGCAGGTCGCCAGTCGGGTTCGCCGAGACAAACTCGACTTGGACGCGTTCGCCGCCGCCTGAATTGGTGCGGCCGTAATCCGTCCCTTGTTCCAGGACCGTCTTCACGACGTCCAGCAAATACTCCTTCTTGATGGTGATGTTGATGAAACCCGGTCCGGCAATTTCGATTTTCTCGATATTCGCCGCTTCCTTGTCAATGTTTTCAAGGATGGCCTCGGCAATCGCACGCGGCGCTTTCTTGGCAACGCGCGTCAATTGCATCGCGATGTTCGTCGCGTAATCCCCGTTCGCTTTGTCTTTCGGCGACTCCAAAAAGACATCCACCGGCTCTGCCGATAATCCCGCTTTTTGGACCGCTTCGCTGATTGCTCCTTTAATGGCGTACTGTACTTTTTCTACTGCATTCATTGTGTACCCTCCGTAAATTGGATTTCCATCACGTATTCCCCGACAAAGCTTTCGCCCATCGCAAGATCGTAGCGGACTTTGAAATGTGTGTCGCTGACCGACAGCTCATGCGCTTTGGTCGTCAGCATGAACGAACCGTGTTCATTCGTCAAATTGCCGGTTTGCTCTTTATGTAATAAAAACGGCAGCCGCATCTGCAGGCCTCCGCTTCTCATAACCATTGCGTCCTCTTGCCCGAGCTTCACTGTGGTCCGGATGTCCAGTTCGTCCTGCCGCTCCTCATACTGCAAGTAGCGCCGGTCATTCTTCACCGTCATCGTCCCCTCGGACCACATTTCCATCTTCTGTTCTTCCACGTCCGGCTGGCGGATTATGGTCGTCAATTTGATTTTCACCATTTTCCTCATGCCGCCTGCCCCCTTTTAAGTAATAGCCTTTCCATTATAGCCCGATTCGGCGGACATTTTCAATTGAGGGTTTGCCGGAATCCCGACAAAACGGGCAGAAATGCAAAAAACCACTCCAGGGAGTGGCTGATCGCTATTTATGAAATGGGCTGCGCCGGATTACCGGATGTACGTTTTCACGAACGATGGCCGCGCGAAGATATTCGGTTTTTTGTCGATGCCTTCCGCTGTTCCGCGCTTTGCGTGCGCTTGCCCGTAGGATTCCGATTCTTGCCACGCCTTGAACGACGCTTCGTCTTTCCACATCGTCAGGATGATGTATGTATCCGAACTCAGCGGGCGCAAAACACGGATCGCTGCGAACCCGGGCTCCCCTTCCACCTTGCCGGCACGGTTCCGGAAGCGTACTTCAAAAATCTCCCGGCCTTCTTCCGTCACCGGAATGTTGTTGAATACCGCAAAGTAGCCGTCGTTGATGTCGCCGACCGCATTCAGCACTTCGAACGCTTCAAAGCCTTCGGGAGCCGCGCCTCCTTCCGCTTCGAATAGCACCGTCGATTCCTCGCCGTCCACCAGGTAGATCAGCCGTGCGTTCGGAGTTCCAGCAAGCATTGCAACCCCTTGGTCCCTATGGCCCGTCCATTTATACAATTCCATCGCCAGCACCTCTTTCGGATTTATATTCCTTTCCATTTTATCTTTTCTGGCGGAAAGAATCTATCCGGACGGCGAGTCCGATTCAATCAGGCCTTCTCGCTCAGTCCGAGCTTCCGGATGAGCGGTTTGATTGTCAAGCCTTGGACGATCAAGGAAAAGAGCACAACGGAAAACGTCAGGAGCAGCACTGTCTCTCTGCCTTCAAAGCTCATGGGAAGGCTGAGCGCCAAAGCGATGGAAAGGCTTCCTTTCAATCCGCCCCAATTGAGCAGGATTCGTTCTTTCCGGTTCAGGCTTTTAGCCGGCAGGGTGCTTAAGAACAGAGCAACAATCCGTGCGCCGATGACAATGAGGATTGCATAAAGGATGATTTCCCATTGGCCGTTCAAATCGATATTCCGGATTTCAAGGCCGACAATCAGGAAGATGAGCGAGTTTGCAATCAATGCAATGACGTCCCAGAACGAGTTGATATTCCGCTCCGTCGTCTCGGACATTCCGATTTTTCCACCGTAATCCCCAAAGACAAAGCCGCCCGCTACAACGGCAATGACACCTGATACGTGAAGGTGCTCTGCTATAAAATAACTGCCGAAAAACAACAAGGCCGAAACGGCAATCTCAAAAGGATAATCGTCATAAAAGCGGATGACTTGCGAGAAGAGAAAGCCAAGGATGACCCCAACCAGGATTCCGCCTACTGCAAACCGCAGGAACAGCCAGACGCCGCTTCCGATGCCTGCCCAGCCCATTTCGATATAAGTCAATAAATACACCGACGCAATCTGGAAAAGCACAATTGCAATCCCATCATTGAACAATGATTCCCCTTCCATGATGGTGGACAATTTTTCGGAAACTCCTGCTGATTTGAAAATAGAAAGTACGCTGATCGGGTCTGTAGCACTCATCAAAGCCGCAAAAGTGAATGCCACCGCAATCGGCAAGCCGATCAGGTAATGAGCTGCGAAGCCGATGATGATAAATGACAGGAAAGTTCCTCCAAGCGCCATCCCGATCACGGTGTTTTTCTGTTTGTACAAATGATGGAACGGCAGCTTCAAAGTGGCGTCTCCCAAGAGGATCGGCAGAAACAGCGAAATGATGATCACTTGGAATACATTCGATTGGGTAATGAATTCTTCTGCATGGTCAATCAGCGGTATCGGCAAGTTTACAATCCCTAAAAAGAGCCCTACCAGGACAAGGGCAATCGTGTCCGGCTGATTGATTTTCTTTGCAATCCCAACAACGGAAATTGCGATGGCCAGCAATATCAGAATCTGTATAAAAACTTCATTGAAATCATGCATTCTACACCGCTCCCATCCGCCTCTTATTCTTTTCATTTCTCTAAAAGCGGAAGAGTAAACATATTTTATGGAATCAAAGCGCTTAAAGTGATTGGTGATTTAATGCATTCGACAAAACAGGAGTTCGTGCAGGCATCACAAAGCGGCTTTGTCGGAGAACTTTCTATTCAATTCCGAGCAGCACCCATCGGTTTATGCGGCGGCCCGACCAACTTTCGAAGTATTCCTATTTACCGCTAACGCCAACCAAAAGCGCAGGATTTTCTACCTTCCGCTCCTGCTGTCCATCTTTGATTCCCAAGACGGCCCGCTCCGCCTTTCGCCAATTGGTGTAGCCGTAAATGGAATTGATCAAATACAAGCTCCACATCACCAGCATCGCAATCGTTTCGCCATTCTGGAAGAAGAAATTGTATCCCCACAGCACCATCGACATGGCATTGATGAAAATCCACAGGTTCCATTGGAACGCGATGCGCTTCACCATGAGGATCATCGCTACGATGCTGAGCACCGTCGTGGTGGCGTCAATGATCGGCAAGTTGCCGCCCATCAACATCAATGCCCATGCATAAAGTACAATTGCTGCGGCAGACCCCGCCACGAGCAGCGCTTTCTGCTTCACGGTCACGGCCTTCACTTCCACGTCCATCTCCGTTTTCTCCTTGATGGCCGGATCGGCTTGCTTCGATTTCCCGAACCAGATGTACCAGCCCAGGATATTCATCGGCAAGTAATAAAGGCCGTTCAGCATCACTTCCCCGTAGAAGCCCGCGCCGTAGGAAATATATGCATATAAGATCACGTTGGCTACGCCCAGCGGATAATTCCAGATGCTCCCTTTCGCGCAAAGGAATACGCAGAGAAATCCGAGCAGTCCGGCAATCAGCGCAATCGGGGCATCCCCCCAATACACCGATAATCCGATCATCGCCAAACTGCCCAGCACTACGAACAATTTTTCGAACAAGCTCATTCTTTTGAAAAACTTGATCACTTTCATTTTCTTGCCACCCCTTCTTTTGTGATTCACTTCCCTTCAATATAATAATGTCTTTACACATGTAATGACACTCTGTTAATTATCAAAATGATAAAAATACCGCCTGTTTTTCCAAGGGAGCTTCCGAGAAAACAAAAAAAAGCACCGCTGACCGCTATTAAAACCTAGCGAATCAGAGTGCTTTCTATGGATAGAGATCTAAATTATTTTATTGCTACGATGAAACCGATTGACTGTCCGCTTTTATTTCACCCAACCGAGAATCATTTCACGGATCAGTTTGCTTGCGGTGTTGGCCGTCTGGTCGGAATGGTCATAGACCGGCGCCAGTTCGACCAAGTCGAATCCGACAACGTTGACACCTGACGCTGCGATGGCGTGGATCGATGCCAATAATTCGCGTGACGTGATGCCGCCCGCATCGACCGTCCCGGTGCCTGGCGCATGCGCCGGGTCCAGGACGTCCATATCGATCGTAACATAGACGTTGCGGCCTTCGAGCGTCGGCAGGACTTCTTTCAACGGCTCGAGCACTTCGAATTTCGAGATGTGCATGCCGTTCTCTTTCGCCCATACGAATTCTTCCTTCATGCCGGAACGAATGCCGAACGAGTAGACATTCTTCGGTCCGATAAGGTCGGCGATCTTGCGGATCGGCGTGGAATGCGAATATTCTTCGCCTTCGTAGTTTTCGCGTAGATCGGTATGCGCATCAAAATGGATGATCGCCAAATCGTCGTATTTGCTCGCAACGGCTTTCATGACCGGAAGAGACACCAAGTGCTCTCCGCCCATGCCCATCGGGATTTTATTGTCCGCAAGTAATGTGTGGACATACGTCTCGATTTCAAGCAGGGATTTTTCCGGATTGCCGAATGGCAACGGGATGTCGCCTGCATCGAAGAATTTTACATCTTCCAATTCACGGTCAAGGTACGGGCTGTATTCTTCCAGTCCGATTGACACTTCACGGATTTTATTGGGACCGAAACGGGACCCTGGACGGTAGCTGACAGTCCAGTCCATCGGCATGCCGTAAAGGACCGCTTTGGATTCTTCGTAATTCGGATGGCTTTTGATGAATACTTTTCCTGAATAAGTCTCGTCAAAGCGCATCTTATTCGCCTGCCAAATCTTTCACGAATTTCGGCAATACGAATGCCGCGTTGTGCAATTCTTTCGTGTAGTATTTTGTATCGATCTCATGGAAACGCTCAGCCGGCACTTCCAGCGGATTGTATTTTTTCGAACCGATGGTGAATGCCCAAAGGCCAGACGGATAAGTCGGGATGTTCGCCAAGTACAACTTCGTGATCGGGAAGATTTCCTTCACGTCTTTTTGCACCTGTTCGATCAAATCGGCTTTGAACCACGGGTTGTCGGATTGTGCGACAAAAATGCCGTCTTCTTTCAAGGCACGCGAAATGCCAGCGTAGAAGCCTTTCGTGAACAAGTTCACTGCCGGGCCGACCGGTTCAGTTGAATCCACCATGATGACGTCGTATTTGTTTTCGGATTCTGCGATGTGCATGAATCCGTCGCCGACGATCACGTCAACACGCGCATCTTCAAGCCCTGAAGCGATTGAAGGCAAGAATTTTTTCGAGTACTCGATCACTTTGCCGTCAATGTCGACAAGCGTCGCTTTTTGGACAGAAGGGTGCTTGAGCACTTCACGGATTACTCCGCCGTCTCCGCCGCCAACAACCAGAACGTTTTCTGGATTTGGATGAGTGAACAATGGAACGTGCGCCACCATTTCATGGTAAACGAATTCGTCTTTCTCAGACGTCATGACCATGCCGTCAAGGAAAAGCATATTGCCCCATTCAGCCGTCTCTGCCATCTCCAAGTATTGGAAATCCGTTTGCTCGGTGTGAAGCGTTTTATTGATTTTCATCGTAATCCCGAAGTTCTCGGTTTGTTTTTCTGTGTACCAAAATCCTGCCATCTATAATCAAACTCCTTTTCGCTCAAATTAAAACTACTTAAAAAAGTATAATTCTTTTCAACAAAAGTGCAATATTTTTTTACACACTGTCCTTTACCCGCTGCGCACCGCTCTACACGCAAAATAAAAAGGTTTTCTGCGGCGGGAATTTTTCCAGACGCAGAAAACCTTTTTATCCTGATGGCGCGGAGAAAGAGACATGAGGCATTGGGCTTGGGTTTTCTCGCAATGGCTCACGGCACTTGTCCGCTTCTCAGGTGTCCTAGCTTTCTATTCAAAAGCTGTATTTATAGTGTACTGCCTTTCATTGCCAACTTCAACCGCCTGTGTAAGGCAATTTCAAATGTCACATTTTGTTCAAATTCCGAAAAGGATTATGCATTCAAATCTTGACGGAGCTGGGGTTCACTGCGTCCCCACATTTCCGGGTTATGGCTTCTCAAGTATTCGGCAAGCACCCGTTTGGACGGTTCGTCCATGTGGTCGACGATGATTTTGCGCTTCATCGATTTGTCCATCAAGTTGACGTGTTCGGCCAAAATCTTATAGCCGCGGCGTTTTTCGCGGTTGACGACCATCTCGCAAGCCGTGACGCCAGCGTAATAAGGCCCCTGCGGATTGAAGTCGATGGTGATCCAGATGAGCCAATACGGCTTGCCACCTGCCGAGTCTTCCCGGTTCGTTGTGAATTTGATGCCTTTTTCCACCTGGCTGCGAGCATGCATCGCGCCGATGTCGATGAACGCTTCCTCTTCCTGGATGTCGATAAACAACGGCGAGACGTTCTCAAGCGACAACGAGCCGATGCCGTAGCCTTTATGCCCGTCTGTCGGATCGTTCTTTATAATGGTGAATCCTACTTTTTGTTTCGGTTTTTCTTCGTTTGCCATGTGTACATTCCCTCCGTTCTGATATGATTGAGATATCTTTATTAAGGCTTGTTAAGTTCACAGGTATGTAGCTAAACAGCGGAGACTGCCGCGGGACAGCGAAGTGCCGAGATCCACTCGGGCGCTAAGCCCGCAGCAAAGCGGAGCTGTTTTGCGGAATACCCTACTAACAAACACAAAGCCTAATTCAAAAAAGGAGCTGTATCCATTATGCCATACGTAACTGTCAAAATGCTTGAAGGCCGCACGGAAGACCAAAAACGCGCGCTGGTTGAAAAAGTCAGCGAAGCGGTTGCTGAAACAACTGGCGCACCGATCGAGAACGTCACGGTCTTCATCGAAGACATGAAGAAAACCGATTACGGCGTCAAAGGCAAATTGTTCAGCGATATTTGAAGAAAAGTGGAAACGGCCGTTAAGGTTCGACCGGCATAAGACGATTTGACGAAGCGGCGTGTTTTAAGCCGCGCCGTCAAAGTGGCTTATGACCAGAGAAGCTGGCCGTTGCAGCTAGACATCAAAGTATCGTAAAAAACTCCCATTGCGGGAGTTTTTTTATTGCCTTAATTCTTCAATAAACCCGTAGGCTTCTTCGATTTCGTCTTGCGTGAAGTTCAGCTTTGCTTTGACGACGTGGAGCTTTTCGATCTGCTCGTCGCGCTCCATATGGTCGAAATACAGCAGTGTTGCCGTCAGTTCAAGAAAGCGGCTGCTTTTGCCGTTCAGCTTGCCGGCAACTTCCGGCGACTCGAGGATCGATTCCTTCAGCGTTCCGCGGAAGTCGGCCCCTTCTTTGGTGACGCTGTATTTGTATTGGACGTACGAGCCTTTGTCTTCAAGTTCCTCGGATAAAAACCCCATATCGCATAGCTCTTCCACCCGTGCTGTCAGTTCCTCAGAATACGGCCCGTAAATATGGAACTCGTATTTTTCCTGGAACGGCACGCCCAGTTTCTTCAATATGTAAATCATTTTCTGCATTTTCTTGCGGCCGGTGATGCCTTCCGCTGTCGCGATGAAATCCACGATTTTTGCGTGTTCCTGGAGCAACTAGACCCCTCCTTCTCTAAGCATTTCCAATATCTGCTGCTTGATGGCTTTTTTCTTGCCATCTATCAATAATTCCGCTGGGAAATATAATTTATAATCCGTTCTGCGCTTTCCGGAAATCGCTTCGACAATCTGCGACAGGCGCGACAATTCCTTGATGTCGCCGTTAGGCATCAAAAGATGGATCGGCAGCCGCTCCCCTTCTTCGCCGGGGCGGTAGAAGTCGTACGGCAGATCCGATGTCGAATCGTCCACGAGGTAGTAGTCCGGGTCGATGCCCGCTTTCTGGAACAGCCGTGCAAGTTCGCCGAGTTTCCGGTAATCCTTGCCGGGATCGAAATCGACGTACTGGAACAGGCGGCGGTTGACGAACCGGTCGCTCATATCGGCGAGGATCGGATCGCGTTCGTCCATCCAAAGCTGGAAGTACGTCATAAGGACGCCTTCATCAAGCGCCAAATAATCTTTCAGCGTGAACGAGCGGTCGAAGAAGGCCATGAAATGCGTCGGCGGCTGCTTGAATTCATAGCCGCTGTCATGGAGTTCCTTCGCGCGCTGCAGGATCTTCCGCAGAATGACTTCCGCGCTGCGCGCCACCGGGTGGAAATACACTTGCCAGTACATCTGGTAGCGGCTCATGATGTAATCCTCGACGGCGTGCATGCCGCTCGCTTTGATGACGACCTGGTCGTCGATTGGCCGCATGACCCGGAGTATGCGTTCCATGTCGAAATGGCCGTAGGAAACACCGGTATAGTAAGCGTCCCGCTGCAGGTAGTCCATGCGGTCGGCGTCGATCTGGCTGGAGATCAGCGACACGACCTGCTTGTTCGTATAGGTTTTAGCGATGACTTCCGCGACTTTCTTCGGGAAATCCCCGCTCACTTTTGTGAGGATCCGATTGACTTCGGTATCGCCAAGCAAAATTTCGCGCGTGAAGTTTTCGTGGTCGACGTGGAAGACCTTTTCAAACGAATGCGAGAACGGTCCGTGGCCAAGGTCATGGAGAAGCGCAGCGCATAACACGACGAGCCGTTCGCTTTCATCCCATTCCGGGCGGCCATGGAAAATGTCGTCGGAAATCCGGCGGACGATTTCATAGACGCCGAGCGAATGGCTGAAGCGGCTGTGTTCGGCTCCGTGGAATACCAAATAAGAGGTGCCGAGCTGCTTGATGCGGCGAAGGCGCTGGAATTCACGGGAATTGATCAAATCCCAGATGACTTGGTCGCGTACATATATGTATCGGTGAACCGGATCTTTGAATACTTTTTCTTCAGCTAGCTTCTGTGTAGCATACACGGCCGCACCTCCAATTTTTCTGCGTACTAAACATTTTACCCCAGCCCGAGCCCCTCCTTCAAGGGGACGGTGGAAGCATTTTCCGGTTGCGCTCAACGACCCGGTCCAAATAAAACCGGTACAGTTCCATCTCGTCGGGCGCAAGCGGCCGGGGCGCCGGCATTCCGAGCAGCCCGTAAAGGTCGAGCACCACTTCTTGCACGGTCAAAGGTTTGCCGAGCAGCTCGCTGAGCGACGCCATCACTTGGGGTTTTATTTCCGGGTAGGCGAACTTGGTTTCTTCGCCCTTCAGCCCCGCTTCGTAGAACCCGCGGATCAGTTCTGCCCGTTCGGCTCCCGACCCTTCGATGCACAGATAGACCTGCACCGCGATGCCGCGGCGGATGCGGCGCTGGGAAATGCCGGCGAATTTGCGGCCATCGATGCTGAGGTCGTATGACCCGGGGCAATACGACCCCACGATTTCATAAGCTTCGATCGACGCTTCCGGAAACAGCTCCTGCACAAGTTCGACCATCAAATCGTAGCCAGCCGGAATGTCGATGGCGTTTTCTTTCTCCGATAAGACAAGCGAAATGTTCAGGACGCCGGCATCCAGCACGACGGCAAGCCCGCCCGAGTTCCGGACGATCGGCTCATAGCCATGCTCGCGCAAATACGCCATCCCTTCCTCGATGTGCGGCAGCCGGTGGTCCTGGATGCCGAGCACGACGGTGTCGTCATGCACCCATGTGCGGACGGCGGATGGGCTTTTGCCGGAGCCGACCAGTTCACAAAGCAGGTCATCCGCCGCAAATGATTCAAGTGCGGAACGGTTTTTGGCGCTCAGGGATTGGTCCCAAAACCGCCACTCGGTTTCTTTTTCAAATAAAGACATGATCGTTTCTCCTCTTTCAATTGCTTGTTCTAAGTGTACCCGAGATGAGGGTCTGTGAAAACCCGCTTTCGGCATGTCAAATTGGTGACAGTCCGCTGTTTTGGAGGAAGTTGCCAGGCCGTTGTGATAAACTGATTTTGTGAGATTCAGACTAAAGGAGTGTTTGATAAATGAATGAAGCAGCAATTACATTAGACGGCTGGTACGTCCTGCATGATTTCCGGTCGATGGACTGGGTATCGTGGAAAATGCTGACGGAAGAAGAGCGCCAATTCGCGATCGACGAATTCCAGGCATTTATGGACAAAATCAACCAAGCCGATGAAAACAAAACAGGCGCACACGCATTGTACTCAATCGTTGGCCAAAAAGCCGACTTGATGCTGATGCTTCTGCGCGAAACGATGGACGAACTGCGCGAGCTTGAAACGGAATACAACAAGCTGACATTGATCGCTTATACGGTTCCGACGTATTCGTATGTATCGGTAGTCGAACTTTCCAACTACCTGGCTGGGAAATCGGATGAAGATCCATACCAGAACCCGCATGTCCGTGCGCGTCTGTATCCGGAACTTCAGCGTTCGCAGTACATCTGCTTCTACCCGATGGACAAGCGCCGCGAAGGCGAAGACAACTGGTACATGCTGCCGATGGACACGCGCAAGGAATTGATGTTGTCCCACGGCAAAATCGGCCGCAGCTATGCCGGCAAAGTGAAACAGATCATTTCCGGTTCTGTCGGATTTGACGACTACGAATGGGGCGTTACGCTGTTCGCAGACGACGTTCTCCAGTTCAAGAAATTAATCTACGAAATGCGCTTTGACGAAGTCAGCGCGCGCTACGCAGAATTCGGTTCGTTCTATGTCGGCACACGCTTAGACGCAGAACGCACAGCGAAATTCCTGGAAGTGTAAGATGCAAAAACCGCCCTCGGGCGGTTTTTTTTCGTTTGACGGCCGGTTTAAAGTAGCAGCGTGGCACATTCCCTTTCCAACATTTGGATTTACTTTCCTTTCCAATCGGAATACTTTCCTTCCGTTCCAAAATACTTTCCTTCCGGCGGCAAATACTTTCCTTTCGCCAGATATAAAAAAAGCTTCCGCAAATGCGGAGGCTTCGATACATTATAATGCTTTCGTTGCTGCGATGATCAGCATGACCCAGCCGGCGATGAATGCCACGCCGCCGATCGGCGTAATGGCGCCGAGGATGCTGATGCCTGTCAAACTCAGGACGTACAAGCTGCCCGAGAAAATGATGATGCCGGCAAGCATCAGATAGCCTGCCCAGCTCAATGAACCGAGCGGCCCGATGAGCGATGAGCTCATGAGAAGGGCGACGACCATCAAGCCGATGGCATGGAACATCTGGTATTGGACAGCTGTCTGCCATGTATCGAGGTATTTATCCGCGACACGGCCTTCCAGCATATGGGCGCCGAACGCGCCGAACGCCACTGATAACAGAGCGTTGACCGCTCCGGCAATCAAGAAAAATTTCATTTCTACTCCTCTTTCCAATTAAAATTCAAAAAGCGAATCCCCGTTTGCATCGTCTTCTTTCAGTTTCGTTCCGGAAGAGACGGATTGCACCTGCGGGGCTGCAAGCGGGATTGCCTGCGGCTTTTCGTATTGCGGTCCCTCGTCATCAAGCACGAGGTTGCAAAGTGCACGGATGGCCGCGACGGCTTCGCGCGCTTTGGCTGGATCCGCTGTGCGGGCGGCGGCCGTGTGCTTCTCGATTTCCCTTAGAATGCGGGCGGCGTCAATTGCCATGCCTGCTCCCCCTTTCCGTTGCTATTCCTGCCTATTTTAACATGCTCGCGGACCTTGCGTCAGGCTAAGCAGAAATCTATCGGCTCTTCCCCGCGCTCCTGTAACAAGCTGTTCACTTTTGAATAAGGCCGGCTTCCGAAAAATCCACGTTTGGCACTGAGCGGGCTCGGATGCGGCGCTTCGATGACCGAATGGCGTTCCAGGTCGATCAAGCGCTTTTTCGTCAGCGCAGGTTTGCCCCATAGGACAAAAATGACCGGCTCGGTGCGTTCCGACAATTTCTGGATGACGGCATCGGTAAAGGTTTCCCAGCCTTGATTGCGGTGGGAATTGGCTTCTCCTTTGCGCACCGTCAACACCGTGTTGAGCATCATGACCCCTTGGTCCGCCCATTTCGTCAGCGTGCCGTCTTTGGGGATAGCGCAGCCGAGGTCCTCTTTCAGCTCTTTCATCATATTGCGCAAACTCGGCGGCAGCGGAACGCCCGGAAGCACCGAGAAGCTGAGGCCGTGCGCCTGGTTCGGCCCGTGGTACGGGTCCTGGCCGAGGATGACCACTTTCACATCGCTGTACGCTGTATGTTCGAAAGCCGTCCAAACATTCTCTTTCGCCGGATAGACCGTCTCGTTCGCATACTGCTCTTTCAAAAATGCGCGCAGCTGCTTGTAATACGGTTTTTCGAATTCCTCGCCCACCACTTGCTGCCAGTCATTTTGGAAAATTTCCTTCGGCATGTGCATCGCTCCTTAATCTTTGAATTCCACCGTCACATCATAATCCACCAGTTTGAACATTTCCTTCACCGATTTCGCACCGTTTTCTTCCGCCTGCTCTAACAAGCCCTGGCCTTCTGTTTCCTCAAGCATCATTTTCTGCGCTTCTTCCGCCAGGTCGAACCCTTCGGATATATCGGCGCCTTCGCGGAACAAGCCTTCATAGGAATAGATTTCCACCCGGTCCATGAAAATTTCCGGCCCGCCGAGGAAATCGGCTTTCGGCAAGGTCAGTGTCGCAGTCTTCGCTTCTTCATCCACTTGGATGTCCTCAGCTGTGACTTCCGAAAAATCAATGCCCGCCTTTACAGAGCCGGGAATGACCACAAGCAATTGCCGTTTCGTACCCGGCAAATCCAAGCCGATGTCCTGCCCGAAGACTTTATTGTCCTCGCGTTCGATGATCACTTTCGAAAACGCTTCGGCCGTCGTCAATTCGTTTAAATCCCGGATCTGTTCGAGGAATACGCCCTTGCTTTCTGTCGCTGTACTGCCTTTGATCATCCAGAACGTGCCGAGCGGCAAAGCCACAACCAGCAGCAATAAAACCACCGCCAGCGCCAGGAACGAGTTGCGGAAAACACCGGCAAGCACCTTGAACGATTTCCAGAACCCCGATTCCTTTGTATCTTCTTTCCCTTTTACTTCTTTCAATAAGCGTTCGATTTCCGTCAGTTTCGGATCTTTTGCCATCCTTTTCCCTACTTTCTGCGATTTTCATATTTATTGCCCCGTGATACGATGGTGCAAAGGGGCGATCTGATTATGGCCGATTGGCGCGAAAAAATAAAAACCATTGCGAATACGAAAGGCGAAAGTGCGCCGGAGCCGGCCAAGCGGCTTGGCATGGGCTGCCTTACAGCCGCCGTGATTTCTGTTTCCATTTTAGCATTTATCATTGCGATTGGCCTTTTCAAAAGCGGCAGCTGGGTCATCGGTTTGTTTGCCGGCCTGTTTTTCCTGCTCTGCGCAGCGACCGCCGTACTTCTCCTGCTTCCCCACAAGCCCAAACCGTTGTAAATGGGCTGAATTTTGATAAAATAAAGGGAATGAACAAACTTCATATAAAGGGGATATAAACTGATGGCTTTGAAAAAAACTCTTACAATCGCCGGTTCGGATACTTCCGGCGGAGCAGGCATACAAGCAGATTTGAAAACGTTCCAGGAACATGGCACATACGGCATGAACGCTTTGACGGTCATTGTCACGATGGACCCGGCAAACGGATGGAGCCACGGCATCCACCCGATTCCGACCGATACGCTGCAAGCACAGCTTGACACAGCATTCTCCACAGGAATCGATGCATTGAAAACCGGGATGCTTCCAACGGTCGATATCATTGAGATGGCCGGCAAAGCGATCGCTGAGTCCGGCATCCGCGACGTCGTCATCGATCCGGTCATGGCGTGCAAAGGCGAAGATGAAGTCCTCTTCCCAGAAAACGTCGATGCCATGATCAAGCACCTCTTGCCGAACGCGAAAGTCGTGACGCCGAACTTGGTCGAAGCCGGCCAATTGTCAGGCATCGGCACCTTGCGGACGGTGGAAGACCTGAAGGAAGCGGCTGAAAAGATCCACGCACACGGCGCTGAATATGTCGTCATCAAAGGCGGCAAGCAATTGCAGCACGAGAAAGCGGCCGATCTTCTGTTCGACGGCAAAACGCATTACCTCTTGACGGCTGAAAAAACGGATACGACCTATAACCACGGCGCGGGCTGTACATTTGCCGCAGCAATCACGGCCAACCTCGCAAACGGCGAATCCGTAGAAGATGCCGTATTGAACGCGAAAAAATTCGTTTCGGCGGCCATCGCGAACGGCTGGCAGCTGAACCAGTATGTCGGCCCGGTCATGCACGGCGCTGCGAATAAATTCGAAGCGCCAGCAGTCGAAATGACAAAACTATAAGAACGCCAAAAGGAGCCTGCAGCCGCAGGCTCCTTTTTCATTTATCGGATGGAATAAAAGCTTTTTTGCTGATTCCAGCGGCCGCTTTTCTCCGGCAGAATCGTATTTTAACCTTTGCTGTGCGTAAATCTTCCGTTGCTGTGCGTATTTTAACCTTTGCTGTGCGTATTTTAACCTTCGCTGTGCATATTTCATTTTCCGCCGCCGGCTTCAAGAAGAGAATGAGCCTGCGCGATTCAAAGCTCCTTTTTCATGAACACTTGCTTTGTCGTGGTTTCAAATCCAAGTCCCAAAAGCGCTTCGTAAGTGGTTTTATTGGACCCCTCCGGCACATTGACTGCGAGCCGGTTGATGTCGTCTGAAAAATCGCCGAATACACCTGCAAGCAGGGCTTGGGCCGTTTTTTCATCTTCCCTGCCGGCGGCGCATTGGTAAAGCACGGTAGCGGCATGCTTCCCGTCACCGTCAAGATTCTTCCGGTAATATGCATAACCCAAGGCTTCTCCGTCCGGTGAGTACGCGATCAGCGCCTCGCCGTCCCTCACGCTTTGCCACTGGGTCTGCCAGGTAAAATCGCCGCGGTAGAACGGCAGGCGGCCCGCTTCTTCCGGCGCCGCTTTTTCGAGTACGATAGCGCCATCGGCAGAAATATCCGCCCCTCCCGCTTTCCCTTTCAGCTGCAGGAAATGTACGCTGTCGACAATCTCGTAGCCCATTTTCTTGTAGAGTTCAATCGCTGGCACATTTTCGCTGACCGCTTCGAGGGTTGCGATATCCGCGCCCGCTTCTCTCAGAAGATCGAGCGACGCTGCCATCAGCTTCCTGCCGGCGCCTTTGCCGCGAAGCGCAGGCGCGACGCCGGTCCCGCCGTTCCAGGCGACTTTCTTACCGGCGATTTCCCGGATGCCGTTGCGCACGATGCCAACAGGTTCTCCATCTTCGAACGCAATGACCGACAAGTCCGCGGACAAGCCTTCCTGCTCGCCTCTTTTCCTGAACGCTTCCGGTGTGGTGGCCATATCGAAGTAATAGCCTTCGAATCCTTTATTCCAGGCCTCCACAGCTTCCTCGACGGTGCAATCTGCCAGTTTCCTGATTTCTACCATGTTCATCTTCCCTTTCCCTTATGATTCACGTGTATTTTTCGGCGCTGCCGCCTCTTTCATCAAGACCATTTTTTCGCGCAGCTGTTCGCGGTTCCATTCGACGGTTTTTACGTCCTTGGCCGCCGCTTTCCGCACTCTTTTCACTTTCGGATCTTTTGAGCGCAGGTAGCCTTCGAGCATCAGCGAGACGGACAGGATGGCGAGCGCGATGAACAGGACCGGATACAGCGGCAGCCACGGCGCACCCTGCAGATAGCGGAACGTCGAGCCGAACAGGCCGGACCATTCAAAGGAGATCGACATCGGCGGATCGCCGAACATCGGATCATAACTCACTTTCGTACCGCCGAAAAACAGGTTCAGCAAACTCAGATGCGCGAGGATGATGAACGTTTCCATCACTTGCTGGCCATAGAGCACCGCAAACTTCTCCCGCATCTGCGGATAAAGATGCTTCCGTATGATGCGGAAGCGGCTTGCCCCTAGCACCTTCGAGGCCAGAATGTATTCCTGGCGGTACAGAAGAGATGCTTCGCTGCTGACGAGCATCGCAACCACTGGCACAGTCAATAGCGCCATCAGGACGACCTGGATGGCGATGCGTTCCCACATGGCGGTCTCGAAGCCGTCAGGCGGCATCCAAAGCACCGGCCCTAACAGGAACGCGGCAAACAGCGTGAGCGGAATGTAATGCATCGAATCGGCCAAGCCGCCAAGCCACGCACGGTGCCGCTCCAGATAGGTCCCGAGGATGAAACCGAGCGGAACAGCGATGAGCATCCGCAGAGCGGCAATCGCCAACGCGGCCAAAATGGTGTATTTGCCGCCGATCATCAATTTGCCGAACAAGTCGTAGCCGAACTGGTCCGTGCCGAGCGGATATTGCCAATTCGGTGAAATCGGCGGCCCTTCCACCGCACGGCCGTTTTCCATGACGAAGAGGAGCTGGCGCGGCACATTGCCGTAAAGCCATTCATAGATGAAGCTGCCGAACAGGAAGAACGACATGACGGCGAAGCCGATGACAAATAAGGGCTGTCTCCACATCTACGCCACCCCCTTTCCTTTGAGGCGGCGGAGGAAATACCATTCGCCGAGGCTGTTCATCACGAAGATCGGCAGGAAAAAGCCGAGTATCGTGACCAGGAACACTTCAGGCGTGATATTGTCTTTCATGAACAGCATGATTCCAGGAATATTGAACATCAATTCCAGGACGAATAAATTCGACAGCATGAACCAGATGGTCTTTTTCGATTGGAAAAAGACGCTGATGATCGCATTCCGGAACATGTGGATAAAAATGATGAAGAGTTTTGAAAACCCGAGCGACTGGGCGAGTTCCACGTACATCTGCCGCTCTTCTTCCTGAAACGTCAGGATGCACAGGCGGTAGAGCTGGATCGTCGGCAGTATGGCGAGGCACAGCACGGGCAGCCAGTAAATCCGCTCCCCGCCGACCACGGCGATTTTCGAGATGAGGATATCCGTCTGCTGGTAGATCAAGATGACGCCCCATTGGGCCAGCATGATGATCAGCAGATCCGGAATCGACTCCAGGAAATACAAGGCCATTTTCACGCGTTCGCGGTTTTTCTCCGACAGCAGCAGCGTCAAGACCGTTGCGCCGAGCGCCGCAATGACGGCCACGGCAAATGCCAGCAGCAAAAGCTGGAGCGAGTAGGTTATGTAGTCCGCAATCGTTGGGAACAGCAGCGTTTCCCGCTGGGTGCGGAAATTCAGCACCGAGAATTCCTTCAGCGGCCAGATTTCCCGGAGCATCCCTTCGAGTGTGGCGGCGTATTCCTTCATGCGGAGTTCCCCTTCCAGCAATCCGCGGATCAATACAGGAAAACCGCTGACCAGCAGGATGCCAACTATGGAAAAGATAAATTTGGTGATGAATTTCATAGGACCCATCCTTCTTCTATTATTTCGAACATTCTCACTTCCATATAATAACATCCTTTCGGGTTCCGTAGAGCAACCTAATCGCATTCTGCGGCGAATTTCCCTATACTAAAGAAATACGGAATGTCGAGGAGTGAGAAAGATGGAATTAGTGGAAGTAAAAAAACTGCAAGTGGAATTGGATGCATTCGCCAAAAAAGACGTCTATCTGCACCTGGAAACGACGAACGGCTCTTATGCTTCCCATTTCAACGAAGGGTTCTTCAATGCCGGCGCGTTCATCCGCAACGTCGTCATCAATTACGAGCTTGGCAAAGTGGTCGGCGACAGCCCGCACCGCGTCGGATTGAAATTGCCGCATGGCTGGGTCTACGCCCAAGGCATCACACATTACGAACTGGACGATCAAGGCCGCTTGCTCCTTGCCGGGCATGACGGATCAGGAAAACTGGCGGTGGCGCTGCAGATCAGCGAAACACCGTTCAGTTACTAAGGAGGGGAAACAGATGACAATTCCAGAAGAACGCCACGTATTGGTCGTCTTCCCTCACCCGGACGATGAAGCTTTTGGTGTGTCGGGGACAATCACCACCCATATCCAGCGCGGAACACCGGTTACATATGCCTGCCTGACATTAGGCGAGATGGGCCGCAATCTGGGCAACCCGCCGTTCGCGACGCGCGAGTCGCTGCCGATGATCCGCAAAAAAGAGCTTTTGGCTTCCGCCGAAGCGATGGGCTTGACCGATCTGCGCATGATGGGGCTGCGCGACAAGACGGTCGAGTTTGAAGATGACGAAAAAATGGTCCGCATGATGGAAGAATTGATCAATGAGCTGAATCCGTCGCTGATCATTACGTTCTATCCGAAATTCTCCGTGCATCCCGACCATGAAGCCACTGCCCGCGCTGTTGTGCGCGCCGTGCGCCGCATGAAGGACCGGCCGAAATTGCATTGCGTAGCATTCGCTAATGAAACCTTGGATGTGCTCGGCAAGCCTGACATCATCTACGATGTCACGGCTGTCCGCAGCCAGAAAATGAATGCCATGAAAGCCCATATTTCCCAAACGGCTTGGATGCTCGAAGAAATGGAGCTGAAACTTTCGCAAGGCGATGTGGAAACGGAAAACTGGCTGACGAAAGAACGCTTCTATAATTACCGCTGGAACGAAGATTTCGAAGAATCTTTCTGACTCCGAAACTCCTATCTTATTTTTAAGATAGGGGTATTTTTTTTGGGAGTAATCAGATAAGATAAACATTGGTATGAAAGCACTTACAGAGGGGTAAGTGCTGTATAATTACTAGAAATCAAGTGTTTTAATGCACAAGGAAAAGGGGTTTATTTCGTGAAAAAGTTTTCAACTTCCACCTGGCTTTTGTTTCTGATTCCATCCTTGCTGGGTGTCCTGCTATTCATCATTCCGTTTCCAACGGAAGATGGCTGGTATGTAACCATCGCCCTGATGGCCAACTGGCTCGCGGGGCTTCTTGAACCGGTTGCCCCATGGATTATGATGGTCATCCTGATCGTTGCTGCCATCGGATCGCTGGTGATGATCACCCGCAAAGTGAAAGAAGGCCAGAAAGTCTCATTTTTTGACCGCTTGTTCAACGTCAACCTGTTCTGGACAATCGTCCGCATCCTCGGTGCCGTATTTGCGGTGATGGTGCTGTTCCAAATCGGGCCTGAAGCGGTCTGGAGCGAAAATACCGGCGGCTTGCTGCTGTCGAGCACAGGGCTGTTGTCGTTCCTGTTCACCATCTTCCTGTTCGCGGGCTTGTTCCTGCCCCTATTGATGAACTTCGGCTTGCTCGAGTTTTTCGGTACGATGATGGTAAAAGTCATGCGCCCGCTGTTCCGCCTGCCTGGCCGTTCGTCGATCGATGCGCTGGCTTCATGGGTCGGTGATGGAACAATCGGCGTCCTGCTGACAAACAACCAATATATCCAGAATAAATATACGCAGCGTGAAGCTGCCATCATCGGAACTACGTTCTCGGTCGTGTCAATTACGTTCGCAATCGTAGTCATCCAGGAAGTCGGCCTTGGCCAGTATTTCCTTCCCTATTACGGAACGGTCATCCTGACAGGGATCATCCTGGCGCTGATCATGCCGCGTATTTACCCGTTGGCTCAGAAAAAGACAACGTTCATGAACGGCGATCCTCAGGAATCCTATTCTGAAGAAGTGCCTGAAGGATACAGCGTCGCTTCACACGGCATTGAAAATGCTTTGACAAAAGCGTCGGAAAACAAATCCGTCAAGGAATTCTTCAAAGACGGCTTCAAGAACGTCCTGGACATGTGGATCGGTGTGGCACCGGTCGTTATGGCATTCGGGACCATCGCTTTGATCTTGGCCGAGTACACGCCGGTATTCTCCATTCTCGGAGCGCCGTTTGTGCCTTACCTGAACCTCTTGGGCATTCCGCAGGCTGCGGAAGCCGGGCAGCTGATGGTGGTCGGATTCGCTGATATGTTCCTGCCTGCCATTCTCGGCGCAGGCCTCGAATCGGAACTGACGCGCTTTGTCGTGGCGACGATGTCCGTCACGCAATTGATCTATATGTCAGAAGTCGGCGGATTGCTCCTCGGCTCGAAAATCCCGGTGAACATCTGGGACCTGATCGTGATTTTCTTGCTGCGTACAATCATCGCTTTGCCGATTGTTGCCGGTATTGCACATCTTCTATTCTAAAAACAAAAGCAGGAAGCGAAAAAATTCGCTTCCTGCTTTTTTGTTCGCTGAGAGATATAAATTGACTGTCTTTTAATTGATAAGCTGATATTAATTAACTAGATTCCTAACTTGAATATTTCTCTTATAGAAAGCCTCTCTAGTGCTGGCGCGTCCACGGGCTGGGCGAAACCAGGAGACGAGTGCCCTTCTCGGCTCCTGGTGAAAGCCAAAGAGGTGCACGAAAGTTTTCGGGCACCTCTTTTGCGACGAGCTTGCGCAGGAGCAATGCCCTTCCCAAAGCGCCGAAGCGGTGTAACCAGTTTATTCTTTCGTTAACTTATCTCTAGAAGATTTCTCAAAAGATAAAAAAGCAGGAAGCGAAAAAATTCGCTTCCTGCTTTTTCATATGATTCCTTTACTTACGCGTAGACCAATTTTTTTTTTAGTTTTTCGAGCATGTCTGCGGTCATCGCATCCAGGTCGTATTGGGCTTTGAAGCCCCATTCCGCTTTCGCTGCTGAAGCGTCGATGCTGTCCGGCCAGCTGTCGGCAATCGCCTGGCGTGCAGGATCGACGTCATAAGACAATTGGAATTCCGGGATGTGCTTGCGGATGGACGCTGCGATGCCTTCCGGATCGAAGCTCATCGCCGTGACATTGAACGCATTGCGGTGGATCAGTTTCGCAGGGTCTGCTTCCATCAGGTCGACGATTGCCTGCAGCGCATCCGGCATATACATCATGTCCATGTTCGTGCCTTTAGCGATATAGGAAGTGTAACGCTGCTCTTCGATCGCTTTATAGTAGATGTCCACGGCATAATCAGTCGTGCCGCCGCCTGGCTGGGCTACATAGGAAATCAGCCCCGGGAAGCGGACGCCGCGTGTATCAAGCCCGAACTTCTGGAAATAATAGTCGCAGAGCAATTCGCCCGATACTTTATTGACCCCGTACATCGTCGTCGGCCGCTGCAGCGTGTCCTGCGGCGTGTTCACTTTCGGCGTCGATGGCCCGAATGCTCCGATTGAGCTTGGCGTGAAGAATTGCATCCCCAACTCGCGTGAAGTTTCAAGCGCATTGACCAGTCCGCCCATGTTCAAGTTCCAGGCAAGCAGCGGTTTTTCTTCTGCCGTCGCTGACAAAAGCGCCGCCATGTGCATCATTGTGTCCGCACCGAAATCCTTTGCCAAATCATGCATCTTCTGTGCGTCTGTCACGTCCAGGATGCTGAATGGCCCGTTCTGGTTTTCCCCTTGCCGGATATCTGTCGCCAATACATTGTCCACACCGTAGATGCCGCGCAGTTTTTCCGTCAATTCTGAACCGATCTGCCCCAGCGCACCTGTAATCATAATTCGCTCCATCAATAGCACTCCTTCCGAATAAAACAAATGTCCTCTGCAAAAAAACAAATTTTCTTATTAAATCGTTGTTCTCATTAGCTTCTGTATGTTGCCATTATAAATTGTTCTCTTTAAAAATACAACGCCTTTTGTTTTACAGGATGATAAAATTCTCCGATTCTAGTAATTGTAACTTTGGCTCCAACGATGCTATAATGAGACAGCACTTGGGGGCATTGGCTCTCCGAGACATCAAATCATTAAAGATTTTCTTTTTTTTGATTCTAAATCCTAGTATTCCACTTAGTATTGTATAGTTGTATTTTCTTTTTTATATTGGAGCTGCTGGGAAGGAAAACTTGGATAGACGTGGAATCGTCTAGGGAAGATCTTTAAAAAACATAGGAAGTAGAGGGGATATATCATGAAGAAGTTCAGTTGGGCATTTTTATTATTGATCGCTGCAATGGTTTTATTGGCAGCATGCGGAGGTTCGCCGGAAGAAGATCCGACAACCGATGACGCAGCCACTTCAGGCGGCGAAGAGCAGGATCTGCTTGCGAAAGTGCAAGAAGAAGGCAAATTGGTGGTCGGCACGGAAGGCACATACCCGCCATTCACGTTTCATGATGAAACCGGCAAATTGACCGGCTTTGATGTGGAAATTGCTCAGGAAGTGGCTAAACGCCTTGGCGTTGAAGCCGAGTTTTTAGAAACGCAATGGGACGCGATGTTCGCTGGCCTTGACGCAGAACGCTTTGACATGGTCGCAAACCAGGTCGGCATCAACGACGAGCGAAAAGAAAGCTATGAGTTCTCAGATCCGTACATTACTTCTACAGCTGTTTTAGTCGTTCCAAAAGGGTCGGATATCAAGACATTCGACGATTTGGAAGGCAAATTGTCCGCCCAGTCGCTGACGAGCAACTACGCAGAGACAGCGAAATCGTTCGGCGCGGAACTTGAAGGCGTCGAAGGCTTCAACCAGGCGATTGAATTATTGAACTCCGGCCGCGTGGATGCAACTGTGAACGACAACTTGACGGTCCTCGATTTCCTAAAACAGCGTCCGGATGCCAACATCGAGATTGTCGATGAATCCGAAGACGCCGCACAAAGCGGCCTGCTGTTCAGACAAGGCAGCGGTGCAATAGTTGAAGAAGTGAACAAAGCGCTCGCTGAAATGATCGAAGACGGCACGTACGAAGAAATCTCCAACAAGTGGTTCGGCGAAAATGTACTTGAATAGTATTTTCTCGGATCCTGTCAGAATGGAGCGCCTCGGCGATATCGCACAGACTTCATGGCTTCCTTTATTGGAAGGGCTGATCCAGTTCACGGTACCGTTGTCGATCATTTCCTTTATTCTCGGGCTCATCCTGGCGATTTTGACGGCGCTGGCCCGCATCTCCACGTTCAAGGTTTTACAAGGGATCGCCCGGGTCTATGTTTCCATCATCCGGGGCACTCCCCTATTGGTCCAGTTGTTCATCCTGTTTTACGGACTGCCGTCGCTCAATATCACGATCGATCCATTTCCGGCTGCAGTCATCGGCTTTTCGTTGAACGTCGGCGCCTATGCCTCTGAAGTGATCCGGGCATCGATCCTGTCGATTCCGAAAGGCCAATGGGAAGCAGCGAATACAATCGGCATGAGCTATTGGCAGTCGCTCCGCCGGGTCATCCTGCCGCAGGCGGCGCGCGTCTCCATCCCGCCGCTGTCGAATACGTTCATCAGCCTGATCAAGGACACGTCTTTGGCGTCGCTGATTCTGGTGACGGAAATGTTCCGCATCGCCCAGCAGATCGCTGCAACCAATTACGAGTTTTTATTGCTATACGGACAGGCAGCATTGATCTATTGGGTGGTCTGCTTCCTCCTATCCATCGGGCAAGGCAGGCTCGAACACCGTTTCGACCGCTATGTTTCCCGGTAATAAAGCAAAGACTGCAGTAAGGAGCGCATTATGATTTCAATCACAAATTTGCATAAGAAGTTCGGGGATCTTGAAGTGCTGAAAGGCATCGACCTTGAAGTCCAAAAAGGGCAGGCAGTTGTTGTCATCGGCCCTTCCGGTTCGGGGAAGACCACTTTCCTCCGGTGTTTGAACATCTTGGAAGTCCCGTCCCAAGGCGTAATTTCCATTGATGAGCAGAAGGTCGATTTCGCAAAACCCGTGCCGAAAAAACGCGTGGCGGCGTTCCGCAAGCAATCCGCCATGGTGTTCCAGCATTACAACTTATTCCCTCATATGACCGCTCTTGAGAACGTCATGGAGGGCCCTGTCACCGTCCAAGGCATCGACAAAGCCACTGCCCGCAAAAAAGCGGAAGGGCTGCTTGAGAAGGTCGGTTTGGCGGACAAGGCCAATGAATACCCGTTTCAATTGTCCGGAGGCCAACAGCAGCGCGTCGGCATTGCCCGTGCGTTAGCACTCGAGCCGAAAGTCATGCTGTTCGACGAACCGACGTCGGCGCTTGACCCGGAACTTGTCGGCGAAGTGCTGCAGGTCATGAAAGACTTGGCAGCGGAAGGCATGACGATGGTCGTGGTGACGCACGAAATGCGCTTTGCCAAAGGCGTCGCCGATGAAGTGCTGTTTATGGACGGCGGCAAGATCGTTGAACGCGGAACGCCTGAAGCCATCTTCAGCCATCCGAAAGAGCCGCGGACCCGGCAGTTCCTGAATTTGATTTCCAATACTGAAACGATTTGATCGTTGCGCCGCCTTAACCGGGCGGCGTTTTTTATTTATCGCGGTTTGCCTTCCCTTTCGCGGCGGCGGTATACTTGAAGCAATGAATCGCAGGGCGCTGCCCTCATGAAAAAAGGAGAATGTATCATATGGAAAAATCCGTTATGGAACAGATCGACTCGCTTTACGGAGAGATGGTGAGTGTGCGCCGCCATTTGCATATGCACCCGGAGCTGTCTCATCAGGAAGTGGAGACGCCTGAATTTATTGCACGGCAATTGGAATCACTCGGGATCGAGGTACGCCGAGGTGTCGGCGGACGGGGTGTTGTCGGTACGATCCGAGGCGGCAAGCCTGGCAAGACGATTGCGTTCCGCGCCGATTTCGATGCACTGCCGATCCATGACCAAAAAGACGTGCCGTACCGCTCGACCGTACCGGGCGTCATGCATGCATGCGGCCACGACGGACACACCTCCGCCCTCCTCGGCTTTGCCAAAGCGATGGCATCCGGGAAAGACGATCTGCCGGGCACGGTCGTGCTGATCTTCCAATTCGGCGAAGAAGCGCCGCCGGGCGGCTCCCGCGCCATGATTGAAGACGGCTGCCTCGACGGCGTCGACCTCGTATTCGGAGCACATGTCCAAAGCAGTATGAAGCATGGCAAGATATACGTGCGCGACGGATTTCTCCAGGCTTCGGAAGACACTTTCAAATTAGTGGTCCGTGGATCCGGCAGCCACGGCGCCGAACCGCATCTCGGCGTCGATCCGATCCTGGCGGCAAGCCACATCATGATCGCCTTGCAGTCGATTGCGAGCCGCAATGCCGACCCGCTGAAGGAACTTGTCGTCACCGTCGGGAAATTCCACGCAGGCGATGCGGACAACGTCATTCCGAGCGAAGCGGTGCTTGAGGGCACAATCCGCGTATTCGATCCGGACTTGCGCAAGCTTGCGAGCGAACGCCTGAAATCGATCGCCGAGAACGTGGCGCGCGGCCTGGGCGCCACGGCAGAAGTGGTGATCGAAGCCGGCTATGACTCCCTCTGGAACCATGCTGTCGCTGTGGATATGGTGCGCACCGCCGCCCGCAAAGAACTCGGGGACGAGTCGGTGGTTGAAATTGACCCGATCATGCCCGTCGAAGATTTCGCCTATTACACGCAGAAAGTGCCGGGCGCGTTCTTCTTCGTCGGCGCCAAGATGGCGAATGAGGCGCTCGCCTATCCGCACCATCATGAAAACTTCGATTTCGATGAACAGGCGATGCTCCATGCGGCAAAGGTGTTTGCGGCGGTGTATTTTGAGGCGCAGGAACATTAAGCGCAACAGGGCAGAATCGTATTTTCTGTGTAGCTGAGCGTATTTTAACCTTTGCTGAGCGTATTTTAACCTTCGTTGTGCATATTTTAACTTTTGCTGTGCGTATTTCTGAATTTCATTGCATTCGACATAAAAACAAGCCCAGCTGATGCCAGCTGGGCTTGTTGCTTTCTCTTTTAGTTGATGACGCCAAGTTCTTTGCCGACTCTAGCGTAAACTTCGATCGCTTCGTCAAGCATTTCTTTCGTATGGGCGGCTGTCGGCATATTGCGGACGCGCCCTGTGCCTTTAGGCACCGTCGGGAAGACGATTGATTTTGCATAAACGCCTTCTTCGAACAAACGCTTCGAGAACTGCTGCGTCAATTTCTCTTCTCCGATGATGCACGGTGTGATCGGTGTTTCGGATTCCCCGATGTCAAAGCCGAGCTCTTTCAGGCCTTTTTTCAGGTACTCGCCATTTTCCCAGAGTTTGTCATGCAATTCCGTGGAATCCATGATCATTTGCAGCGCGCCGATGATTGCTGCCACGTCGCCCGGCGGCACAGCTGTCGAGAACAAGAACGGACGGGCGCGGACTTTCAGCCAGTCGATCAGGTTTTGCTTGCCGGCTACATAACCGCCGACAACGCCGACTGCTTTTGATAGGGTTCCCATCTGCAAGTCAACTTCTTTTTCAAGGCCGAAATGCTTCACAGTGCCTTTACCTTTGCCCGTAACGCCTGAACCGTGAGCGTCGTCGACATATGTGATCAAGTCGAACTCTTTAGCGATTTCCACGATTTCTGGAAGCTTGGCGATGTCGCCGTCCATAGAGAAGACGCCGTCTGTGATGACCATGACTTTATTATAGAGGCCCGATTCGGTCGCTTCTTTCGCTTTTTGGCGAAGATCTTCCATGTCCGAGTGCTTGTACGCGATGATTTTCGCACGCGACAAGCGGCAGCCGTCGATGATTGATGCGTGGTTCAGCTGGTCGGACAGGATGGCGTCGTTTTTGTCCATGACGCCGGAAATCGCTGCCATATTGCAGTTAAAGCCGGATTGGAATGAAATCGCCGCTTCGGTCCCTTTGAACTCAGCCAGCTTCTCTTCCAGTTTAATATGGATATCAAGCGTCCCGTTGATGGTCCGGACCGCTCCGGCGCCTACGCCGTATTTATCGATAGCGTCTTTCGCCAATTTCTTCAAGTCTTCGTTTGTCGCAAGGCCCAGGTAATTGTTCGAAGACAGGTTGATCAAGTCTTTGCCGCGGACTTTGATAATCGGTCCATTCGGCCCTTCAACCGGATCAATTTCGTTATACAGCCCCTGTTCTTTCAACTCGCCCAGGTTTTCATTTAAAAATGCATCCAATTTTTTAGACAATGCAATCTTCCTTCCATCCTGTATTGTTTCACTTCCCTATCATAACGCAATTTTGGCCAAAAGAAAAAGCGGACCGGGGTCCGCTTCCTTCTTATTTCTTAGCTTTGCTGTTTTTGCCTTTGCCTTTGTTCGGGTTAGCAGTTTTGTACTTCACTTCATATGTGAATTCTTTCGCTTCTTTTTGGCCTTCAGCAGCCGCATAAGAAGTGATCATTTTCACATTGCCTTCGCGAAGAACATTTTGAAGATCCAACGCTTCTTTGTCTGTTACATTGAATGGATCAACATTGACTACGCGCTGCTGTCCATTTTTCTTCGTTTGGATGAATGTAGTCGTGAAGTCTACATATTCACCTTTCAATTGGCCAAGCGACTGGAATTGGTCTGTTGAAGTACCATCAGCCGAGAAATCGCCCAATTGAACGTTCTTGATGAACCATCCTGTATCGTTATAGCCCCAGTCCGTCAAGTTGCGGAATGAAACCAGAACGTCTTGTCCAGCATAAGCAGAAAGGTCGAATGTTTCAGTTGACCAGTCTAATTTATGTCCAGTGAATCCAGGAACGTTTTCTTTGATTTTCGGATAGCCTTCTTCGACTACATCGCTGCGAGTGTTTTCATTCGCCAATGAAGTCCAAGTTTCGCCGTTGTCAGTAGACACTTGTACAACGCCGTAATCCCATTGCTCTTCAATGTCGTAATAATGATCAAACGTCAACGTTGCGTTGTCCGCTGGAACTGTTGCGCCGAAGATCAATGCCTGGTCTGCTTCGTCGCCGTTGTTCGCGTGCAATACTTGCTCAGATGCGTCTAATGGGTTAGCAGTTGTCTGCCATTGCAATGGAAGGAAATCAACGCCATCGAATTCCATGCCGCGGACATCTGTGCCAAAGTTGAATTCTTTAAAGTCGCCGCCCCAAGCCGGAACGCCTTCTTTTTCAAATGTTTTCGCTTTTTCGAAGTCGACAGTTTTGCCCCGCACGCCGTCACCGACTGGCAATTCACGCAGATTGATGCTGTCGAAGTTATAATCGTTGCTTACGTCAGAGTTGTCCAACGCCAAAGCGGCCATGAAGTCCTGGTAGACTTGTGTGAACGTTTTGTCAGAACCGTAGCGCTTCAATGTTTCGTTGACGCTTGTCATGCCTTGAGTTGTCCCGTCAGTTGCAAGTTCACGGATGAACTCTTTACCGAATTTGTCGTACATATAAAGCGTGAACAAGTAAGTCTGTCCGTAGTCTGCGATTGTTTCCGGACCAGTTTTCGCTGTTCCGTGCTCATCCCAGTTGACTAGAGAGTTTTCAGGGTGATCCAAGTAGAAGTTGATCGAACCTTCGCCGTGGCCGTATCCGCCAAGGAATTCAGAGAATGTAGACATCCCTTCGTTCAACCAAGTTTCTTCTGCGCCGTCATTGTCGGCCTGGATCAAATGCTGCAATTCGTGGATCGTCGTTCCGAAGAACGTGTTTTCCAAACGAGATTCCCAAGAATTTGTATCGATTGTGATGATGTTGCGGTCTGTGTAGTTTTCAAGCGTCTGCCAGAAGAAGCCGGCTACGAAGAACGGGTAAGAAGGGTTGTTCCAGCCTTCGTCCTGTACGTTGTCGACAAGCATGATGACTTTGTCAGATCCTTCATAATAGCCTTCAGGAAGCCCTACCATGCCCGGAAGCGGCGAATTCGAGCCGTCCAATGAATCCGGAGTGCCGAAGAAATCTGTCGCTACCGGATAGATGTTGCTGTCGAACTCTGCTTTCAATTTATCAACTTGCGCCTGTGTGACCACGTCAGCAGGTTTCGGATTGTTTGGTCCGTAAGCCAAGTCGTTCGCTACCCAGATTTCTACATTGTCCCCAACGCTGCGGAGCGTGAAGTCTTTGAATTTCAAGTTGCGGTTAAGGAATTTTTTTGTCCCGCCGTCATACGTAAACGGGCTGTCAGCTGCTGCTTCTTCCTCGCCGTCTGTTGTTTCATCACTAAGAGCGCCTGCTTGCGCTTTAATCTTTTTATCTGCGTCTTTCTTAAATTCCGGATCCAATGTCAATTGGTTCAGCTGCTGGTCGATATCGATCCGCTCGCCATATTTCGCGCTGTTCCAATCTACTGTTGATGGTACCGCTTCCACTGGTGCTGCTGTTGCTGCCGGTACTAATAACGATAGTGTCAATGCACTAGCTGAAATGACCGACGCCCATTTACTCATCTTCATGTTTTGTCCCCCTATGAATTGTCAGAATTTTACCACTGGTTAAAATTTTAACATGTTAGACAATTCAGAAGAATACGCCATAAGATGTATTTCGGATATCGAAATTAGAAGCCAATGAACCTACATTTTTTCCCATAACACATAACTTTTTATCATTTTTATATCTATATTGTATTTAACCTGCAAAAAAACCGCCTTTCGGCGGTTTTTTCATCCCAGTGCCTGGGCTAAATCTTCGATTAAATCTTCTGCATCTTCTATCCCAACGGAAATCCGCACAAGACCTTCTAATATCCCAAGTTCCGTTCTGCGTTCGAGAGGAATTGAAGCGTGCGTCATCTGTGCCGGAACAGAAATCAAGCTTTCTACCGCTCCCAAGCTTTCTGCCAGCGTGAAGTATTTCAGTTTCGCAAGCAGTTCACCCGCTTTTTCTTTGCTGCCGACGTCAAATGAAATCATCGCTCCGAAACCGGTCGCCTGTTTCTTCATTAATTCGTGGCCTGTGTGATTCGGCAAGCCAGGATAGATGACCGCATTGACCGCCTCGTGCCCGTCGAGGAATTCGGCGATTTTCTGTGCGTTCGCTATCGCTTCTTCCATGCGGATGCCCAAGGTCTTCAGTCCGCGGATCAATAACCAGGAATCCTGCGGCCCAAGAATCGCCCCTACGGAGTTTTGGACAAAATGCATATCCGTTGCCAGTTCCGGCGTGTTGACGACGACAAGACCCGCTACGACGTCGCTGTGGCCGCCGATGTATTTGGTCGCACTGTGAAGTACGATGTCTGCGCCGAGCTTGATCGGGCTCTGCAGGTATGGCGTCATAAAAGTGTTGTCGACAATCGTCAAAAGCCCTTTCGATTTTGCGAAAGCCGAAACCGCTTCTAGGTCGGTGACCTTCAATAAAGGATTGGTCGGCGTTTCGATGAAGATCGCTTTGGTGTTTTCCTGTACTGCCGCTTCCACTGCGGAAAGATCGCCGGTATCGACGAAGGTGAATTCCAAACCGAAGCGGTTCAGGACTTTATTGACAACACGGTAAGTTCCGCCGTAGACGTCGTCTGTCAAAATGATGTGGTCGCCTGCTGAAAACATCATCATGACGGAAGAAATTGCAGCCATACCGGATCCGAAAGCGAATCCTGCGTGGCCGTATTCGATATCGGCGATCAACTCTTCAAGCGCATGGCGCGTCGGATTGCCGGTCCGCGAATATTCATAGCCTTTGAATTTGCCGACCGCTTCCTGTTTGTATGTGCTGACTTGGTAAATCGGCGTAGAGACCGCACCTGTCGCTTCGTCTCCAAAAATCCCGCCGTGGATCAATCTCGTTTTCGGTTTCATGAATGGTCCTCCTCAAAAGTTCTGCCGTAAATATTCTGGCTCATATAACGTTCGCTCGAATCTGCAAAAACGGTGACAATATGGCTTCCTGGCGCTGCCTGTTCGGCTTCTTTCAAGGCAGCAATAAACGCGGCACCTGATGAACTGCCGACGAGCAGCCCTTCCTGCTTCGCCAACTCTCCTACCGCTTCAAATGCATCTTTATCGGTGATTGTGTGGATGGCTTCAAACAAGTTTTTGTCCATATAATCCGGCAAAAATTCCATACCGATGCCTTCGGTCAAATGCGGACCGGATTCGCCTCCATTGAGGATCGAGCCTTCGGGTTCCACAATGACCGTCTTGATCGCTTCATTCTGCGATTTCAAGTAGCGGGCCGTTCCCATGAATGTGCCGCCAGATCCTGCGCCTGCAACAAACACGTCGATATGGCCTTCCAGCGCTTGCCATACTTCTGGGCCAAGCGTCCGCACGTAGGTTTCGGGATTCGCCGGATTGGAAAATTGCGAAGGCGAAAAGGCATCCAGTTCACGGACCAGTTCTTCCGCTTTGACGATTGCCCCTTTTATGCCCTTTTCGGTCGGCGTGTTGATGACTTCCGCGCCCAGCGCCCGCATCAGCGATTGCTTTTCCTGGCTGAATTTCTCAGGCACCACGAATTTGACCTGGTAACCCTTGCCGATTGCCGCGATTGCGAGCCCGATGCCCGTGTTGCCGGCAGTCGGTTCGACGATCGTGCCGCCCGGTTTCAAAACGCCCCGGTTTTCGGCGTCCTCAATCAAAGAAACACCCAGGCGGTCTTTGACACTGCCGCCCGGGTTGAAGAATTCAAGTTTGGCAAAAATTCTGCAATTGTTCGGAATCTCCACATTCGTCAATTCCATCAATGGCGTGTTGCCGATCAATTGCTGGATGCTTGTCGCGTAGTTCATATGATTTCCCCTTAGACCGTTTCTTCAGCGAACACTTGGCGCCATTGGTCTTTTTTCGCCAGCATTTCACGCGCCAGCTCTTTCGCGCCTTCTAAGCTGTGGCTTGCTGCCCAGCCGCATTGCACTTCGTTGCACGCAGGCACTTCGTCCGCTTCGATGACATCCTTCAGCGTTTCTTCAAGAATGTGCAGTACATCTTCGAAATCATCGTGGTTAATCAACGACATATAAAAACCGGTCTGGCAGCCCATCGGCCCAATGTCGATGATCTGGTCGGAATGGTTGCGGCTGTGTTCAGCCATCATATGCTCCAATGAATGAAGGCCCGGCATTTCCATATGCTCTTTGTTCGGCTGTTTGAAGCGGATATCGTATTTGCGGATCGTGTCTCCGTTCACGCCTGTTTTCTCTCCTGCAAGGCGCACGTAAGGCGCTACTACTTTTGTATGGTCCAAGTTAAAACTTTCTACGTTCATTTTTTTCATGGGATCGTCTCCTTAGTGGTTTTATTGTCTAGACTCACGGCCGTTTCCACTTCTCTTAGTGGCATTTATCAGCCAGACGTACTCATTAAGCTGTGTGAACTCCACCGCAAACCCGGCTGCTTCGATCAATTGTTGCATCACGGGCAGGGTGGTGTAATATTCACGATTTAAATCCTCTACCAAATTAGCATAACCGCGCGCACTTTCAAATTCAATCTTCTGCTGTTTTGCTTCTTCGGTTTCGAAGAGGGTATCCGCAAAGACGACTTTGCCGCCGGCCGGAAGCATTTCGGCGTACAGCATGAATGCACGCGCTTTTTCCTGATCGGTCAAATGATGGAAAGCATAAGTGCTGACAAACGATTTCGCTTCCAGTTTTGCATCAAATTCCAGGAAATCGCCATCGATGAGCGGGGTGCCTGGCAATTTGGCGGCTGTCGCTTCACGCATTGCGCGGTTCGGTTCGATGCCCGCCACTTCCAAGCCGCGGCCAAGCAATTTTTCGGTCAGATTTCCCGTGCCGACACCGAACTCCACAACCGGACCCTTCGCCAAATCCGCCACCGCCTGCAAGATTCCATTGTACTCTGCAAAAACGTCTTCATATTCCTGGTCTTTTCCATATACTGAATCGTCATATGTGTGTACCCATTCATCAAAAATTTCTACAAACTCGCGTCCCATGTAAAAGCTCCTCTGCGGGGATAATATTTATAAAACCAATTGACTTACTAGGTTTTATTTATACCATATTTTCTAGGGGCTTTCAACTCTCCAATTCTGCGGCTAGACCTTCAATACAGGCGGAATTCCGTCCTTTCTTTCGATAATCCTTTTCAGCAGCCGTTCAAATTGCGGCAGCGAGATTTGGACGATCCGGCCTGTGAACAACGCAATGGCAACGGTCCCGATTCCCACAGGCCCGCCGAGCAGCCAGCCGATGAACGCGACGGTCATCTCGATGCCCGCCCGGACGACAGTGATGCTGAGGCTGGTTTTTTCTACAAGTATCAGCATGAGGCTGTCGCGTGGCCCCGCTCCGATCCGCGGCGAAACGTAAAGGCCGACGCCGTAGCCGGAGATCAGGATGCCGCCGAGGAAAATCAGGGTCTGCCCGAACAAGGTCTGGATGTCCGGAATCAGCCAGTTGAATATGTCGATGAAAATCCCGATCAGCAGCATATTCAAGAACGTCCCGATCTGCGGCAGCTTCCGTGTGAACAACATCGTCGAAACGATAACCACAAGACCGACGACGATCGCCCAGGTGCCGATCGTGAAGCCGAAATTCTTGAAGAGGCCGACGTTCAAGACGTCCCAAGGCCCGATGCCGAGCTTGTTGGCTTTGATCGTCATCGTAAAGCCGAGCGCCAAGACGATCAGGCCGCTAATGAAAAACAGCCACCGGTAAAAAAGTGCACGTCCCATTGCCATCCTTCTTTCTGTATATGTATTCGCAAAAACCACCCATTCCTAAGAACGGATGGTTTCCATCATTTTGCGGTGATATCTGCGTACCGGCCGCTTGTCGCTTGGAGCAGCTGGCAGGGCGCCAGTTTCAATTGCATGCCGATCTTTCCGGCCGAGACGATCATTTCACTGAGCGCCTCCGCCTGTGCGTCGATGATCGTTGGGAATGCTTTTTTCATGCCGAGCGGCGAGCAGCCGCCGCGGACATAGCCCGTCAAGCCCAGAATGTCCTTCACGGCGACCATTTCGACTTTCTTTTCGCCTGCCGCTTTGGCGGCGGCTTTTAAATCCAACTCGTCCGCTACTGGAATGACGAACACATAATTCTGCTTCGAGCTGCCGGCAGCGACCAAGGTCTTATAGACGGTTTCCGTCGGATAGCCGATTTTCGCCGCCACCGACACGCCGTCGATTTTGCCGTCTTCCGGGTCGTACTGCATCACTTCATAGTCAATCTTTTCTTTGTCCAGGATACGCGCTGCATTGGTCTTCGCTATTTTCTTCGCCACTGGCTGCACCTCATCCCTTATGTTTCCATCAAGCATATCATGACGCCTTGCGAAAATTAATCGTTCTGCCCCAATAATTTCTTCAGGGCATCGGCCATCGCCGTGTTCACCGGCGCTTCGTCCTGCTGCTTCAGGAATTTATTGACGTCTTTCTTGTTCGCTTTGGACTGGTTGTTGCTGCGGCGCTTTTCGAATGCCGACAGCTTTTCGCGGTGTCCGCATTTGTAGACGAAAATCTTGCCGTCCCCTTCGCCCTGCATCTCCAGTTTCTTGTGGCAGTTCGGGCAACGGGCATTCGTCTGCATCGCCACTTGCTTCTTGTAGCCGCATTCGCGGTCCTGGCAGACGTTCATTTTGCCGCGCTTGCCGTTCACTTCCAATAGCGGCTTGCCGCAATCCGGGCAGGTCTTGCCGGTGATGTTGTCGTGCTTGAACTTCTTGTCGCTTTTCTTGATGTCCGATACCGATTTCTCGGCGAACGCAATCATTTCTTTCATGAACCCTTCTTTTTTCATCTGGCCTTGCGCGATCTTCGTCAGCTGCTGCTCCCAGTCTGCGGTCAGTTTCGGCGACTTCAAGTCTTCCGGCACAAGCTCGAGCAATTGGCGGCCTTTCGACGTAATCGTCAGATCCTTGCCTTTTTTCTCGATGAGGAATGTATTGAACAGCTTGTCGATGACGTCAGCACGCGTCGCAACGGTGCCGAGCCCGCCGGTTTCTCCGAGCGTCTGGATCAAGTCCTTCGATTCGCCGGCCATGAACTGCGCTGGGTTTTCCATCGCGCCGAGCAGCGTTCCTTCATTGAAGAATGCTGGCGGCTTGGTTTTGCCGTCTGTCAGCGCGATGCCTTTGATGTGGAGCTTCTGCCCTTTTTCGAATGGCGGCAATGTCGTATCGCCGTCCTCATCGTCATCGTTGTAGACGCGTTTCCAGCCTTCATTGCGGACCGTATTGCCCTTGGTCTGGAACGTTTCGCCGCCCGCTTCGATTTGGACGGTGGTCTGGTCATATTCGTATGCCGGATAGAACACTGCAAGAAAGCGCTTGGCAATCATGTCGTACAGCTTATGTTCCTTATCGGTCATGTTATGGAGCTGCGGCGTTTCTTCCGTCGGGATGATGGCATGGTGGTCGCTAACTTTATTGTCATCGATTACGCCTTTTTGCGGAGCCACCGGCGTCTTCAGGATCGTCGCCGCAAGCGCGCGGTAAGGCCCGACTTGCACCGCTTTGATGCGGTCTTTCAGCGTATCTTTCATGTCGGACGTCAAATGCTTCGAATCGGTCCGCGGATACGTGACAATCTTATAGCGCTCGTAGAGGTTCTGCAGTGTGTTGAGCGTCTCTTTCGCCGACCAGCTGTAGCGCTTGTAGGCTTCTTTCTGAAGTTCCGTCAAATCGAATAAAGGCGGTGCCGGCTGCTTCTTCGGCGTGACTTTCACGTCGGTCACGATGCCTTCATGCGTGTTTTGGAGTTTATTGAAGAGCCCGTCCACCTTTTCTTTGTCGAACGACTGCGTCGAGTTGCCGTCGGTCCAAGTGAAAGCGGATCCTTCCGTAATCGCCTGCATGCCGTAATACGGCCTCGGCTGGAAATTGCGGATCTGCTGTTCGCGCTCCGCAATCATCGCGAGCGTCGGCGTCTGCACGCGCCCGGTCGACAACTGGGCATTGTATTTCACCGTCAAAGCGCGCGTCGCATTGATGCCGACGACCCAGTCCGCTTCCGCCCGTGCGACCGCCGCCTGGAATAAATTCTCGTAGGCTTTGCCGTCCTTCAGGTTGTTGAAGCCGTCAGTGATCGCCTTGTCAGTGACCGACGAAATCCACAAGCGCTTGATCGGCTTGTTCGTTTTCGTCTTCTCGAGGATCCAGCGCGCGACCAGCTCCCCTTCGCGCCCGGCATCGGTCGCGATGATGACTTCGTTGACATCGCTGCGGTTCAACTGCGCTTTCACCGCATTGTATTGTTTCATCGATTGTTTGATCGGCACGAGTTTGAACGGTTCTGGAATGATCGGCAGGTTCTCCATTTTCCATTCCTTGAAGTCGTTATCGTATTCTTCCGGCTGCGCCTGCGTCACCAAATGGCCGAGCGCCCACGTCACGATGTATTGCTTGCCTTCCAAAAATCCATTGCCTTTTTGCGTGCATCCCAAGACGCGTGCAATATCGCGCGCCACGGATGGCTTTTCTGCTAGTACTACTGATTTCAATTTCTTCACCCTCATTTCTATAGCGTCCATTATAACATCTTCCGGTTTGGCTGGCTTTTCGCGGGGGTTGCGGCGGGCAGAATCGTATTTTAACCTTTGCTGAGCGTATTTCTTCCATCGTTGAGCGTATTTTAACCTTCGTCGTGCGTATTTTAACCTTTGCTGTGCGTAAATTTTTTCACTTACAAAAGCTGGAATCCCATTGATTTAATTCGCAATAAAGGCTATAGTTTTTTCAACTTATTAAGAAAGGATGGATGTTTTTGCATATAATCGAACGGAGGCGCCCTCATCGGCTCCTGTACTTGGAAGCATTGCTTGCCCGTACGGCTCCCCAGCATTCCAATTATTTCGGTTTAAAAGAAAAGGTCCGCAGGCGTGTTGCCGGTTTTGCAGGAGAATGCTCGTTCGACAGGGTTTGGTATGAATTTGCAGCAGATACACAATTGCGCTTTATCCCTGATTTCAAGTTTGCTAACCATCAAATTGATGCACTTTGTATCTTCCCTTCATTCATCCTGCTAGTCGAAGTGAAAAACATCGGCGGTTTTATACAAATGGATGGAAAAACGAGACAGTTTACCCGTACATGGAATGGCGTCACAACCGGCATGGCAAATCCGGACGATCAGTTGTATCGGCACGAAAAAGCGATCCGCCGGTTTGTCAGCAGCGACTTGCCGGTAATTGGCATAGCCGTCTTTACAAATCCGACAGCTGTATTGGAAGTGAAAAATATCAAACGGAGCGTTCTTCACCTCTCAGGTCTTCCTTTTATTCTGGATGAATTGCAGTCGGATTACAGGCATTCCCCTAAAATCAACATCGAGCATTACTTCGAGTACTTCTTTTCCTTGCAACCCCCATTGCAAATCAATCAACCAGCACCAATCCCTTACCCCCTTTTAAGCGGAGTTTTCTGCCGGCAATGCCCTTATACCAAATTGAATTATGCCCTTGGCTTCTGGCGATGCCCTTCCTGCAAAACAAAGCAGGCGGATGCCCATAAATTTGCGCTTCAGGATTATCGCCTGCTCGTCGGACCAAGCATTTCAAATCGGGAGTTTCGCAGTTTTACCGGATTGCAGTCAAGAACAAACGCTACCGTTGTCTTGAAGAGCTGCGGCTTTCAGACAGTGGGAAATCAAAAAAGTACACGCTATCTTATTCCGGATTTGGATTTGCGAAAACCGTTCCGCTAAGCTTTAGAATCGTATTTTAACCTTCGTCGTGCGTATTCCTTCCATCGTTGAGCGTATTTTAACCTTCGTCGTGCGTATTTTAACCTTTGCTGAGCGTATTCATTTAAAACAACACAAAAAAACCTCCCAATCAGGGAGGTTTTCACCATTTACGGCGTATCGATCGTTTCTTTCGATAGATGCTTGCTCATTTCCGCATACTGCACAAAGACGCGTGCGAGTTCGCGGAGGCGGTCATGAACATCTTCGTTCGTAATGGAATTGGTTTCATCAAAATGGCTCGTGTGCGTATACACATAGTTCGGCGTCACGAGGCAGCGGAAATAATCGAGGATCGGCTTCAGCTGATTCTCGATGACCAGGTGATGCTGATACGTGCCGCCGTTCGCGACGATCGACACCGGCTTGTAGCGCATCGTGCGCGGGTGCAGCATGTCGAATGCATTTTTCAGCACCCCCGGAATCGAGCCCTGGAAAATCGGCGTCGCGATGATGTAGCCATCGGCATTCTCAAAGCGCCGGACCATTTCCTGCATGTCTTCGTTGTACTCGCCAAGCGGGCGCCCGTCGACGAATTGGTGCTCGAAATCCGCCAGATTGAGGATTTTCAATTCCAGTTCCGGATTGGCATCCTCGATATACTCTTTCACCTGTTCCAATATGGCACCTGTTTTTCTGCCAATAATCGTGCCGTCCACCAATAAAATCTTCATAGCCATGTCCTCCTCAAATACGTATATGCCGGGCGGCTGTGCCGCCTTTATATGGTTAAGTGGCTGTCCGTCTGCCGTAGACCAAAAGCCTTGCGGCAAAACGGCCTCACTTCATGATATCAAACCGGGTTTCATCTTACGCATTGAAAAAGCTTGCAGACGTCAGATTTCATTCTTTAGGCTGAGACCCGGCTTTCGTCTTGCTGGTTTCCAGTTTTCCTTGTACACGCATTTTCTGGTGTTCAGGCGGCGAGAAGCTGACGACAGTATCGCCTGTTTTCGGCTCGACTCCGTTGCTGGAAGTGAAGAACTCGAGCTTCCCTTGCGCCCGGATGACGAACAGCGGAATTGTGCCTTCTATTGACTGTGCCCGAAATTGCTCGTACGTAAACTGTTCGGTGATCTGCGTTTTCCGCATGGCGTACCCCTGCTCCGATTTCCATTCGAGCTCGTGGATGTTCCAGTCGTCGCCGAACAGGGTACGTCCGCTCAAGGAAGCGTGGAAATCGCTCGGGTCGCCCGTATGGATGGCCGTCTGGTACAAGTTCAGCCGCCCCATTTCCGGCACGAAATTATTGACCGCGAGTGCGTTATAGGAATCGGTTTCCGTCGCAACGATCATCACTTCGTACGGCGTCAAATCCATTTCATATTCCGTGTGCTCGGAAAGGATTTCCGCGACAAACGTCGGCACGCCGTTCTGCCGCGCCTTTTGCAGGCGCCCCCAAGAAGGGTCCATGAGCAGGACCTTCTGATCGAGGTCTTTCAGCGTCTGCGCCAGCATCGTCGTGAAGCGGCCGGCGCCGACAATCAGCACGCCCGGCTTTTCCGACGACGCTAGCCCGAGCTTGCGTCCCAGCCAGCCGATCGTGAAGCCATGCGCTACAACGGTCGAGAAGACAAGCGCGAACGTCAGCGCGGTCAATAGCTCGGCATCCTCGAATCCGGCCTCGAGCAGCGTGCTCGCAAAATAGCCGGAAACCGTCAACGCCACGATGCCCCGAGGAGCGATCCAGCCGAGCAATGTTTTCTCCTGCTTGGTCAGATCGGTGCCGATCGTCGACAGCCAGATTGACAGCGGCCGGACGATGAACAGCGTCGTCAACACGAATGCAATGATGCGCCAATTGAAGATTTCAAGCAGTACTTCCAGGCTGAGCGATGCTGTCAGCATGACAAAGATGCTCGAAATGAGCAGCACCGATATGTTTTCTTTGAAATGCCGCATGTCGTTGATCGACGCAATGTTCATATTGGCCATTGTCATACCCATCGCGGTTACAGCGAGCAGGCCGGTCTCATGCATAATGAGGTCCGATAAGACGAATGCCAGCAGCACGACGCCGAAAACCATCGGGGATTTCAGGAATTCCGGAATCTGCCCTTTCTCGAACATGCGACCCATGCCGAATCCGGCACCGGCCCCAAGGATCACCGCGAACAAAGCGGCCAAGAAGAACAGGCCGAACGCTCCGGCGGTTTCATTGCCCATCGCGAACATGACAAATTGGAACGCAAATAGCGCAAGCAGCGCCCCGAACGGATCAACGATGATGCCTTCCCATTTCAGGATGGCTGCCGGGCGCGCATTGAGTTTCGCCTGGCGCAGCATCGGCAAGATGACCGTCGGTCCGGTCACGATGAACAGGCCGCCGATGACAAACGACACCGCCCACGACAAGCCTGCCATATAATGGGCAGCCAGCGATCCTGCGATCCAGGCGATGAACGCGCCGAAGGTCACAATCCGCCAAACCGGCTTACTGAATCCTCTTATTTCTTTGAAGTTCAAATTCAAGCTGCCTTCAAATAAAATAATGGCCACCGCCAATGAAATAAAAGGATTGAATAAGTCGCCAAAGCTTGTCGCCGGGCTGATGATGCCGAGCAGCGGGCCAACCAGAAGCCCTGCGATCGACATGAGGACGATTGCCGGCAGCTGTACGCGCCATGCGATCCATTGGGAAATCACTCCCAAGAAGATGATGAGCATTAAATCGAATAATAAAGTATTGATGGCACACAGCTCCTTCCTCTATGGACTTTGCCTATTATATCGACTATACCCCCAAAAATGAAAGCACAAGCAATGCATATGCATTTAAATTTTGTGTAAATGTGATACAATAAGGAAAAACCGAGGGTGAATTTTGTGAACAGAGCACAATTGGAGTTTGAAATTGCAGATTTGAAAGCCGACTATATCCGGCACCAAGGGGATATCGAGAAGCTTGAAACAACCGGCCACGCCCGGATGGTGGAACAGGCGGAAGAACGCCTCGAGAAAATGGAACAGCGTCTTGCGGAATTGCATAAACAACTCGCGGAACTTTGACCCGCGATTTTTTTTTGACATCTTTTAGCGCCGCTTTTTGCTGCATGTCCTTATATAGAAGAAACCGCTATACTTCAACACTAGCTTATCTTATTGTCTAGGTTCGGCGCCTAGCTCCTCGAGTCGCGGTCTGCCTGGTCTGCGATGGCCAAGTGCGCCATCACTGCCCAGTCTTCCAGCGCTTGTCGGAGCTGAATAGGCACCTACACTTTTCTTTAAAAAATGGAGGAATACTATAAATGAGTTTATTAACAGTAGAAAACTTGAGCCATACGTTCGGCGACCGCACACTTTTCAACGATGTGTCGTTCCGGTTGGTTGAAGGTGAACATGTTGGCCTTGTCGGCGCGAACGGCGTCGGGAAATCGACTTTGATGAATATTTTGACGGGGAAAATCATGTACGATACCGGCCGTGTAGAATGGCAGCCGAAAACGCATTACGGCTATCTTGACCAGCACACGCAGCTGACGCCGGGGCGCACAATCCGCGAAACCCTGCAGGACGCGTTTCTTCCGCTTTATAAAAAAGAAGAAGAATTGAACAACATCGCAATGCAGATGAGCGACCCTGATGCCAACTTGGAAGAATTATTGGAAGAGATGGCGGAAGTCCAGGACGCACTTGATGCCGGTGACTTCTACACGCTTGACGTGAAGATCGAAGAGATCGCGCGCGGCCTCGGGCTGGATGCAATCGGCCTTGAACGCCCGGTCGAAGCCCTCTCCGGCGGACAGCGTACGAAGCTGCTTTTGGCGAAATTGCTTTTGGAAAAGCCAAAAGTCCTTCTGCTCGACGAGCCGACGAACTATCTGGACGAAGAGCATATCCAGTGGCTCGTTAACTATTTGAAGAACTACCCGCATGCGTTTCTTTTGATTTCGCATGATACGGAATTCATGAGCAGCGTGACCGGCGTCATTTTCCACTTGGAATTCTCACGCCTGTCCCGCTACACCGCCACTTACGAGAAATTCATCGAGCTTGCAGAGCTCGCGAAAAAGCAGCATTTGGATGCTTATGAAAAACAGGCGGAAATGATCAAGAAAACCGAGACGTTCATCGCGAAAAATAAAGCTCGTGCGTCTACAACCGGCCGTGCGAAATCCCGTCAAAAACAGCTGGACCGCATGGACCGCATCGAAAAACCGGAAATGGCTGCAAAACCGACATTCGCTTTCAAGGAATCCCGCAGCCCGAGCCGCTATGTCGTGGAAGCCGAAGCCCTTTCGATTGGCTACGACAAGCCGCTCTTGCCGCCATTGACGTTCATGATCGAACGCGGCGAGAAAATCGCGCTTGTCGGCATGAACGGCGTCGGGAAATCGACGCTGCTGAAAACGATGCTCGGCAAAATCAGCCCGCTTGACGGAGACGTCATCCGCGGCGAATACTTGACGCCGAGTTACTTCGAGCAGGAAGTCAAAGCGCCGACCCATACGCCGCTCGACGAAATTTGGGCCGCTTATCCGAGCATGGAACAGGGCCAAGTACGGAGCGCCCTTGCCCGTACTGGACTTAAGAGCGAGCACATCTCGCGCTCGATGACACAGCTCAGCGGCGGAGAGCAGGCGAAAGTCCGCCTGTGCAAGCTCATGCTCGAAGAAAGCAACTGGCTCATTTTCGATGAACCGACGAACCACTTGGACATCGACGCCAAAGCGGAATTGAAGCGCGCGATGCAAGCCTATAAAGGTACGATCGTTCTGGTCAGCCACGAGCCTGATTTCTATGAAGGCCTGGCAACAAAAGTCTGGAACGTCGAAGAATGGATCAATGCAGGGAAACAATCCCTCTAATAAAACATCAAAACAGCCTCTCCGGAAATGGAGAGGCTGTTTGCCTGTAGACAAAGGAATATTTATTTCTCATAAAGAATGAACATATATTTAAGAGAAGCTATCCCGAATCCTCCACTTCAGGCGGACGCGTTCCGCGGGCTTGCGCCGAACTAACTCGGACTAACGTCCGAGTGGATTTCGGCACTTCGCTATCCCGCAGGAGTCGCCGCCTTCCGTTCCGGATCTCGAAGCCAGCGGCTTGTACTTAGCCGGTTAAAGTAGGATCTATTTCTCCTACCTCATCGATTAGATACAAGGGATGCCCCGACCGGGCTAGCCACGGAGACTCCTGTGGGGCCAGCTCGAGCTGAAGGCCCCGCAGGAAAGACTTGGCCAGCCAAGTCTTTCCGACGAACTAGCGCAGCGGCGGTCTCTCATGCACCGAAGCTAGCGTAGCGATGCAGGTGCAATGCAGGAGCATGGTTTTTCAGTGACGAGGAGACTGAAGCCGAGCCCACGGAAAGCGAAGTGGCCAGCCCGGTCGGGCTAGTACATCTCTATCCATTCAATTTTTCTTTTATTTATAGTCTGACAGCCTCCCCGAAAGTCCGGAGCGGCTGTTTTTTAATACGTCGTCAGTTTGAACAGTTTCTGGAAGCCGTAGATTCCGCGCTGCCAGAAGGTGAATTCATCTTGGTACTTCTCGACATCGAGCGTATACATCGCGCCTTCGTTGTTCCACATCGGATCGAAGTACGCTTCGAATTCGCCGACTAGTTCACTTTCCGGCGGTGCGGTGATCCGGATATCGCTTTCCAGGTTGTAATTGTCCAGCGTCCGTTCCGTGTAATTCGCGGAACCGCCATAGATAAAGGCTTTGTCAGCTGTTTTGATGAGAATCGATTTCGTATGGAACTGGCCGACTACGGAATTGTACCAGCGGATGTCCAGGTTGTCACTGGACTCTTCCATCAGTTCCTGGGCGACCGGCCGGTTCGGCAGGCCGGTCTTTTCCGTCCCGAACGCATTCTCATTCGGATCAAGGACCATGCGGACGTCGACGCCGCGGTTCGCCGCTTGCGATAATGCCTCCAGTATTTCGCTTTCGGCGATATAGAACATGGCAAGCGAAATGCTGTCGCCTTTTTGCGTCCGGTCAATGTCGGGAATCAAGGCATCGAAAATCCGCTTTTCGGTCAAATATTGCGCCTCGTAATCGCCCTGCTGCGGTTCAGCTTTGATCCGCGGAAAATCCGGTCCGCCGGAAAACTTTGAAACCGCCTCTTCCGCTTCGAGCATATCATTGATGATCGGCCCACTCACTTTGAATGCCATATTGCCATGCAATCCGCTCGCATTATGCGGATTGGCCGAGCTGATAATAGCCTCTTTTTCAGTGATCACTGCTTTCCGATGGTTCGCCTTGATATTCAACATCTCCAGATAAGAGGCCAAAGACAGGTCCGGGGCATCGCTCGACATCCCATTCGGAATCCAGCCTTCGCCGCTATTGTCGAACCATTGGAACAGGACCCGGTAAAATCCGGAATACAGCGGCATCGAATCGCGGAGCTGATTCAAATCGGTAATGATGATTTCAATTCCTGCTTTGTCCATCGTATCGATAAACCGGTTTTCATAGGAACCGTAGCCTGTGTTGAGCGGATCCGTGATGAAGTAGATCGGCATATCCGGATTTTCCGCCTTCTTTTTCAATAAATGCTCCGTCAGCAGTTCCGAAACTGCCGGAAACTCGATTTTCTGGTCGTTGTAATTGTCAAAAAGGAATAAATCCAACACAATAAACTCTTCCGCTTCATCTATTGTTTGGTAAATTTCATCAAATATCTCCAAATGGTATTCTTTATTCGTGCCTTCGGTATCCTGTGCATAGGACAGATCATACAATAATTCTACATCTTCCAACTGGTGCATATCCCCCTTATAGGAAATGCCTTCGGGCAACGGTTTGAACGTATGCCACAAAATCACGATCAAATATAGGATCGCCAGGATGCCTGCGGTTGTATAAACGATCCTGCGGCGCTTGCTCCATTGCTTGTATCTCTTTCTAATCATCTTGCGTTCCCCCTCGCCCTCATTATAGCAAGAAGAAGAGAAAAGAAATTTATTATTTTTATGGAATAAAAAACCAGCCATCATCATGGCTGGTTGAAAATTTCATATTATGCAGTCAAGACGTATTCGCGTGTACGGGCATCTTCCATCAGCATGTCTTTCAAGCGCTGCTTGCCGCGGAACAAGCGGGACTTCACTGTGCCGATTGACACTTTCATCGTCTCCGCAATCTCGATCAGCGACAATTGGTGCACGTAGAAGTACATGATCGTTGTGCGGTAGATCGAATCCAATTCGGAAATCTTGCTGCGGATCATGACCGAAACATCCTGCTGTTCCAGAATTTCCGCTGCACCCGCTGAATCCGAAGGGATCAAGTCCAGCAACGAAACATCCAATCCTTCCGGCTGCTGCACCATATGTTTGCTGCGGCGGACGTTTTTGCGGTAACGATCACGGAACGTATTCATGCAGATGGTTGTCAGCCAAGCTTTTACATGGTCCACTTCAGCAATCGAAGATTCATAGCGGACCACCTTCAGCCATACTTCCTGCATCAGATCTTCTGCTTCGGCTTTGTTGCGCGTCAGCTTCAGGCATAAATGGTAAATATACCGGTTATATTCTACATATAGATTTTCCATGATCGTTTCCTCCGTCCGATTGTTGTTCAGGTCATTTGCTCTTCTTGTTATCCTAATTGTGCCAAACCCCAACCTTTCCCTCTATCGCATTCACTTTCATTTCACTTACACTTTTGTAATAAAGAACAACAGCAAATCTGCACATAAAAAAACAGCGCCGCAAGCCCCCTCTAACGGAGTGGTTCGCAGCGCTGTTTCTTTTTATTAGATTATTGCTCCCGTTCCTTCCCGACTTTCCGGATATCGGCCAATATCAATGCTCCTACCAGGACCAGCCCCAGATAGCCGACGAACGGGTAGAACCAGTTGACCAATTGCGTAAAACCCAGAAAGCTTAAGGCGAATGCGATGATCCCTGAAACAATCACGAAGACCCGGAAGCGCTTCGTGCCCATTTCAGTGAACCGCGCAGAAAACGACAGCAGCAGACTGACGGCCGTGTTGTAGATCATGCTGAAAATCACAATCGCCATGACAATGCCGAGGAACGGCGAAATATTGTCCGCCAAGCGCAGCATCGGCAAATCGGTGCCTCCGACAATGTCCACTTTTGAGAAAATCGCCAAATAGCTCAGCAAAATCAAGAGGCCGAAAACGATTCCGCCGATCATGCCGCCGCGTGCTGCGACTTTATCATCTTTTTCCGCTCCCCCCATGACCAGTGCCATAGACGTTGTCAATGCAATCGCCAAGGACACGTAATTAACAGCGGAGATGAACCAATTCGGAGCGGCCGATAATTGGTCTTTTGCAATCGGATCCAGTTCCGCAAAGCTGGTGTCCATTGTCAACAGGCTATATGCCGAAATCCCGATCACCATTACAATCAGGAATGGCGTGATGCTGCCGATAATGGTGATGACCTTTTTCACATTAAGCATGATGGTAAGGATTACAAGAACCGTCATCACGGTCCGGCCGAATGCAGGAACCAGCCCGAATTGCTGTGAAAAAATCGAACCTGCCCCTGCAATCATGACGACCAGGATGCCGAACAAGGTAAGGATCAGCGTGTAGTCGATGATTCTCCCGACGACTTTCCCACCGATTTTGTACACGACTTCTTCGTGGGATACCGTCTGCAGCCGGCTGCCGAGCCCGGTCAGCACTTTCCCCAAGTAGCCGAACAGAACCGCGGCAAGCGCCACGCCTGCGAGCCCCCAGTAGCCGAAGCTTGTATAATACTGCAGAATTTCCTGGCCGGATGCGAAACCCGCTCCGACCACGATCCCAATAAATGCACTTGCGATCTTCAAACTCTTTTTCATCTTCTTCTCCCCTCGTTGTATTGGAATAATAGCTTTTACGCACGGTATACAGGCCTTTGTTATCCTATACCTTTTAAAAACTGCGCTAAACAACAAGTAGACATGCATCTTAAAAATCGGGCTATTTTCGTCTATAACTTCCATTGAATCGCCAGTTTCCGGGCAAAAAAAAGAAGCCTGCAGCGGATCGGGGGATCCGCCGCAGGCTTCTAGCTTTCATCATATGGAATTCGCTATCATTTCTTCATCCGCATTTTTGGTGATCGTCAACCGGATGATCCGGTTGCGGTCCATTTCGTTGATTTTGACATGAAGGTTCTCATACGTGAACTCTTCGCCTTCTTCCGGCACATGGCCCAATTGCTGCATGACGAATCCGGCGATCGTATCGTGGTCATCAGGCACCTCGACTTCGAACATTTCGTTGACGTCTTCAATTTCAAGACGGCCGTGGCACATCAATACGTTATCGGTCATTTCAAAAACCAGTTCGTCATCCTCTACGTCGGTCTCGTCTTCGATATCCTGGCCAATCATTTCCTCAATGATGTCTTCATGCGTTACGATCCCGAGCGTCCCGCCGTATTCATCCAAGATGACCGCCATGTGCTTTTTCTTGGCCATCATCATTTTGAACACTTTCTCGACGCTGACCGATTGGACGACGAACACCGGGTTGTCATCCATCAGTTCCGCGAGTGTCAGGTTCGGGTTCATCGACCATTCGATGAGTTTTTTCGAATAGAACAGGCCGACGATGTTATCCATGCTTTCTTCATACACCGGATAGCGCGTGTACGAGGAATCCAGGATCAAATCGCGCACTTCTTCATAGGTGGAATCGATGGCAATCCCGACAATATCTGTACGGTGGGTGGACATGACGTCCGAGACATCCTTGTGTGGGAAATCCAGGACCCCTTTGATCCGTTCCGATTCCTCTTCCTCGAAGGTCCCTTCAGTGGAAGCGATATCGACCATTGTGCGGAGTTCTTCTTTTGTCATCGTCGCTTCTTTTACCGTCCCTTTGGATATGATGCGGATAAAGATATTCGTGAACTGCGCCAATAGCCAAGTAAGCGGCTTGAATAGGACGACCAGTACTGATATGACCGGGAACACCAAATAGGCCACGCGATCCGAGAAGGTTGCCGCAATCGTTTTCGGCAAAACTTCTCCGAAAATGATCAGGACCAATGTCAGGATCGCCGTAGCGACGCCGACTTCCCATCCGCGCGTCAACGCGATTGTCGTAACAAGCGTCGGCAGCATGATGTTTGCAATATTGTTTCCGATTAAAAGAGTGGTAATCATACGGTCCGGCTTCGCGATCAACTTTTGCAGCCGCTGTGCTTTCACATCGCCCTGCTCCGCGCGAAGATGGACCTTCATCCTATTAACTGCTGTCAATGCCGTTTCGCTTCCCGAAAAGAAGAACGACATAATCAAAAAGAATCCTAATGCTATAAACAAATCTATTTCCTCCAGTGTTAAGAACACATTTTTACGAGCTATTTCCGTACCGATAATTATATCATAGGGTTTTTCGTTATGTCGAAAACCACAGCTTGTATGTTATAATTTTTCCATTATAAAAAAAATTGGAATGAGGGATCTTATGAACGCCGAAAAAATCGATCAGTATTTCAAAGACCACCGCACCGACCATCTCGAAGAATTGAAGGCATTTTTGCGCATCCCTTCTATCAGCTCGCTGACTGAACATAAAGCGGATGTCCGCAAAGCGGCGGAATGGCTGAAGAGCTCCATGGAAAGAGCCGGCCTCGAGAATGCAGAAGTATTTGAGACAGACGGGCATCCGGTTGTCTACGCGGACTGGCTCCATGCCGAAGGCAAACCGACCGTGCTTGTCTATGGCCATTACGATGTACAGCCGGTGGACCCGTTGGACCTGTGGGAAACGCCGCCGTTCGACCCGCACGTCCGCGACAACAAGTTATACGCACGCGGTGCAAGCGATGATAAAGGCCAGACATTCATGCATGTCAAGGCGGTTGAAGCGCTGCTGAAACTCGAAGGCGAACTTCCAGTCAACATCAAATTCATCGTTGAAGGCGAAGAAGAAATCGGCAGCCCGACCTTGCCGAAATACGTTGAACAGAACCAGGAACAGCTGAAAGCGGATTTGATCGTCATTTCCGACACAGGCATGCAAGGGCCGGGACGCCCGGCAGTATGCTACGGATTGCGCGGCCTTGCCGGCATCCAGATCGATGTCAAAGGGCCGAAAGGCGACCTGCATTCGGGCCTTTACGGCGGCGCTGTCCAGAACCCGCTCCATGCAATTGTGGAGATCCTCCAATCGTTCCGTGATAAAGAAGGCGTCATCCAAGTGGAAGGCTTCTACGAGGATGTGCTCGAAGTTTCAGACACAGAACGCGCCGAGTTTGCGGCGCTCGAATTCGATCTGGAAAAAGAAAAGCAGGAACTCGGCATTGCGGAAGACTTCGGTGAGAAGGGCTATTCGTTTGTCGAGCGCACATGGATCCGTCCGACGCTCGAAATCAACGGCATCACCGGCGGCTTTTCCGGCGAAGGCATCAAGACCGTCCTTCCTGCCCAAGCCAGCGCGAAAATCACTTGCCGCCTTGTGCCAAACCAGGATCCGGATGATATTGTTGCGAAGCTGCGTGCCCATGTGGAAGCCAACAAACCGGCCGGCGTAACAGTAACGATCAGCGATTTTGATAAAGGCCAGCCATTCCTGACACCTTACGACCATCCGGCGATCCAAGCTGCCGGACGCTCGTATGAAAAAGTCTATAACGTCAAGACCGCCTTCACCCGCATGGGCGGATCGGTTCCGATTGTCGCGGTATTCGATCAAGTGCTCGGCCTGCCGGTCGTATTGATGGGCTTCGGACTCGCATCCGAAAACTTCCATGCACCAAACGAACATTTCCATCTGGAGAACTTCGACAAAGGTTTGCGCGTCATCAGCGATTACCTGTACGAAGCAGCTCAATTATAAGGAATATGAAGAAGCCTCTCCTTGCTGCGGAGAGGCTTTTCTTAACCGCTTATCCTATTCTAGAAACTATTGGAGGCCGCCATGGTCATTTATTGGATTGCTTGTTATTTGATCGGAACTATATTAACCGCCTGGTGGGTCGGCAAATGGCGGGGCACGGACCTGCGCCGGGAGCGAAGCGGCAATTTGGGCGCGCGCAATGCAGGCGCCGTCCTCGGTAAAACCGCCTTCTTCATAACGTTTATCGGAGATGCCTCGAAAGCGGCACTGGCTGTCTCGCTCGGCCGTTATCTGGAATTCGGCCCATGGGCAGTTGCCTTCGGCGGGTTTGCCGTGGTGGCCGGGCATTTATTTCCTTTCTGGCTCAGAGGGCGCGGCGGCAAAGGGATTGCAGCATTCATCGGCGCTTCCCTAATCGTTGCCCCACAGCTTTTTCTTGTGATGGCGATTGGATTCGCAGCTGCACTCCTGCTGATCAGAAGCGCGACGCTTGCGATGTTGGCGGGTTTTACCGCTTTTTCCGCATTCATGATATGGTTTGGGGAATTCCCGGCAGCCTGGCCGCTCCTCGCCGCAATGGCGCTCATCTTATGGAAGCATGTACCGGATATCAAGGAATCGTTCCACAACCGGTTCGGGCGTACTTGAATATTATTGGATTTGCAGCTTTCCGGATAAACATCCACTCTTATGTAAGCGTTTTAACGAATTTAGTGTCAAGAAAAGCTATTAATGTTATAGTTTATTCAAAATACTCTAAAGACAGGATGTTGTTTAAATGAAAAAACCGATTGCCTGGGTACTGGATTCCACCGGATTTGTCACTGAAGAGTTCAAAGCCCATCCCGACGTTTACATGGTGCCGCTGAATATCCATTTCGGCCAGGAGGAATTTATCGATGACGGCGTGAATTTGACGAACGAGCAATTATACGCCCGCATCAAATCTGCTTCGGAATTTCCGAAAACATCCCAGCCTTCTGCTGGAAAATTCGCGGAGCTTTACGAAAAGCTGAAAGAAGAATATGAATGTGCCATCGCTGTCCACGCGTCCGCCAAACTCAGCGGCACGATCGCCTCATCCACCGCGGCAGCTGAAATGACCGGCTTCAAGGTCTATGCCATCGATTCCTTGGCCCTATCCTACGGATTATCGGGGCTGATCGACCGGGGGCTGGAACTGGAGAAGCAAGGAATGGAGGCCGAAGCGATCGCCGAGCGCCTGCAAAAGGAAGTCCATGATTTCCGCAACTATATCCTGATCGGCAATTTGTCGCAATTGTATAAAGGCGGCCGGATGAGCGGTGCACAATACTACCTCGGCAGCCTTTTGAAAGTGAAGCCGATTGTCCAATTGAGCGCTGAAGGCGAACTGGTGCCGATCGACAAAGTCCGTTCGCATAAAAAAGCGGTCCAGTATTTGATCGACCACCTCAAGGAAGACCATCAGAAATATGACATCAATTACTTTCAGATCATGCACGGCAATGTCCCCGAAGAAGCGGAGAGCCTGAAGCAGGAAATCCTGAAAATCGCACCGGACGCCAACGTGCTGATCGGCGACCTCAGCTCTTCCCTGGCAGTCCATGCCGGAGAAGGCACCATCGCTTTGTTGTGGAGAAAACCGCCTCAGCAGTAATTGCCGGAAAAGCAGAAAAATCGCGATACAATCGTCCTGTCTCCCCTCTTCTGAACGGCTATTTCTGGGAATCTTTGCTACAATGGAAATAGAAATCAGAAATGAGCGGTAAGGGCGAGGTGGATTTAATGCAACATTTGGAACGCGAAATTACAGAACATGTGATGCTTTGTGACGCAAAAGGGCAATTAAATCCAAACGCGATCGGTTTTGCCCGCCAGCCATTGGTCGTCAGCAATCTGCGCGGGAATTTCATGCGCAAGAAAAAGTGGAATTACTGGTGCATTTTCGGCGAAGAAGTGATGTTTTCCGCTACGATCAGCCACTTGGACTATGCCACCGTCTGCTTTGTCTATTTTCTCAATTACGAAACCCAGCGTTTCTATGAAAAAACAGTCCTTGTCCCGTTTACGCGGCAGGTCAAACTGTCCAACGAAGTGCTCGACCGCTGCCATTTCCGCCACGAAGACATGTCCATCACGATTGACTACAAGCATAACCAAACCGAAATGCTTGTGGAAGTCGCCGATTTCGACGGCGAACCGCTTCAGGCCTCCCTGCAAATTGAACATCCGGAGGAAAATGAATCGCTCAACGTGGTCATTCCCTGGAACCGCCAGACATTCCAGTTTACCGGAAAGCACCACCTGCTTCCCGTAACCGGAAAAATCAGTCTCGGCAGCCAAAATTACACGTTTGATCCCTTCGAAAGCTTTGCGGTGCTTGATTATGGAAGAGGAATCTGGCCACGGGAAACTTCCTGGAATTGGGCGATGGCTTCACAACGTTCGGACGGACAGACCATCGGCTTGAATTTCGGCGGCAAATGGACAGACGGCACCGGAATGACGGAAAATGCCTTTTTCGTCAACGGCAAAATGACCAAGATCCACGAAGACGTGCAGTTCCACTACAATTCCGAAGATTACAATGATCCTTGGTTTATCCAGACCAAATTTTCCGATGATGTGAAATTGACGTTTACTCCCTTCTTCGAACGGGAGTCCAAGACGGACATGAAGCTCGTGAAATCGGAGATCCATCAACTGGTCGGCTATTTCAACGGCCATGTCCGGCATCCGGACGGGCGCAAGCAGAAAATCATGCAGCTTCTCGGAACGGTTGAAGAGCATTATGCAAAATGGTAATAAAAAAGAGGCGCCCGCGGGCGCCTCTTTTTATTGGAATTTATTGATCATGCGCTCCGGGAAATCGGTGAATATCCCGTGTACGCCGATTCCTTGCAACTGCTCGGCATATTCCTCGTTATTGACCGTATAGACATAGACGATTGCTCCTTTTCGCAGTGCATCCGTAGTCATGCGCCGGAACGCGGCTGGAAGCGACACGTGGATACGGTTCGTACCAATGACGCGCGCGTAATCATAGACGTCCACGTAAATCTGTGAAGTCAAAATCGCGGATTCGATTTCCGTTTCCCTGACTGCTTTCAACACGTCTTCATGATTGAAAGAAGAAATCAGGATCCGGTCGCTCATCCCCCGTTTTGCTGCCGAATTGGCCACTTTATCGACGAGGGTGTCGTACGGGAAGACATCGGATTTGATTTCGATATTCAAGCGGTGCGTCGTCTCCTGGAAAATATCGAGCACTTCGCCGAGTGTCGGAATGGTTTCCCCCGCCCACTCTTCCGAGAACCAGCTTCCCGCATCAAAACTTTGCAGCTCTTCAAGTGTCATGTCTTTGACATAGCCTTTGCCGTTGGTCGTGCGATTGATTTTTTCGTCGTGGATGACCACCACTCTTCCGTCTTTGGTCAAATGGACGTCCAGCTCCACCCCGTAAACCGGCAATTCCGCTGCCGCACGAAAAGCGGCAAGTGTGTTTTCAGGATGGGTGCCGGAGCATCCCCTGTGTGCATAAATTTTCATCCGTTGGCCTCCTAAATCTCTGTCCGTATCGACCATAATTCCGGGAAAAAGTACTGGTCGAGCACTTTTTTCAAATAGTTGACGCCTGATGAGCCGCCAGTCCCTTGTTTAAAGCCGATGATGCGCTCTACTGTTTTCATGTGGCGGAACCGCCATTGCTGGAGCCAGTCCTCGACATCCACGAGCTTCTCTGCCAATTGGTAAAGCTCCCAGTGGGTTTCCACATCCCTGTAAACAGCGATCCACGCTTCCCTCACCGACTCGTCCGGTTCATAAACCGTGGTGACATCGCGTTCAAGCACTTCCGGATTGATGGCAAACCCGCTTCTGGCAAGCTTTTGGATCGCGGCATCGTACAGGCCCGGTTTTTGGAATGCTTTTAGAAGCTCTTCGTGCAAGACCGGATCTTTCTCGTAGATTTTCAGTACATGTTTTGTTTTATACCCTAAAGCGAACTCAATCATGCGGTATTGGTAAGATTGGAAGCCGCTCGCATTTCCGAGATCCTCCCGGAATTCCATGTATTCCGCAGGCGTCATTGTCGCCAAAACGTCCCATCCCTGGATGATCTGCGACTGGATTTTCGAGACCCGCGCCAATTGCTTGAATGCCGGCTGGAGGTCATCCGCATTGATATGGCGGATCGCCGAGTCCAGTTCATGAAGGATCAGCTTCATCCAAAGCTCCGATACCTGGTGGATGATGATAAACAAAGTTTCATCGTGGTGGCCGCTCATACCGTCCTGTGCGGTCAATAATTGATCCAGATGCAAATAATCCCCGTAAGTCATGTTTTCCTTAAAATCGGTGCGGATGTTTTTTTCGCCTGCGGCTGCAACGTTCTGGCCGTTTGTGTATTTATTCATTTGTATCGCTCCATTCCTGCTCGGCTTTGACTGAACTCATCTGTCTGGCTGACTTTCAAATGTAGTGGTGATGACTCGTCCGATTAAAAGTCGGAAATTCGGGAAAACAATAATAAACTAAGCTTTGCTGAAAGGATGACTCGTATGGCACATAAGAACTCCCGGCTGTTGCCTGCCTTGATTTTTTCTTCTGTACTGGTGCTTGGCGCCTGCGGCGAAAGCGACGAAGTGAACGAACCTGTCGGCAATGAATCACAGACCGAACCTGCACCGAAAACCGGGGAAGCCTCACCCGGCGGCGGCACTGATGAAGACAGCATCGGCGGCGAGACATTCGGCTTCACGGAACTCAGCGTCGAAGCCGGCTACCCTGAACTCGACGATGCTATTTCCATTGAATATGAGGAAGACCGCGACAACATTTTTGCCGAATACAAAAACCGCTTCACGGAAGACGACCTGTCCGGCGATGAAGCCATGCAGCAAATGGAGCAATCCCTGCAGAAACTGGAATTGACTGCCGACACGACTGACGAGGAAGCCATCACCCAGATTGTTGAAGCTTTCGGCCTTGAAGAAGGATATGAGTACATCGAAGCGGAGGTCCGTTATCCCGACGGTACGGAAAAGGAATACAAGACTTCTGGCCAATGACAAGCCGCCTACGGGCGGTTTTTTCATGGCCAAGAAGCCCGGTTCAGCCCTTGTACAATTTATCCTTCTTCATTTCCAGACCGCTGTTTCCAATACTCAACCTTGCTGAAGGGCTGGAAACCTGCTTTTTCATAGACACGCAATGCGCCGTTATCTGTTTCCACATCCAGCAGCACTTGTTTTTTATTCCGGAGGAGTGCCTGATGCCGGCTCCAGCGCAGGAATGCCTGGCCATACCCTTGGCCTTGCAGGTGAGGGCTTACCGCAAAAGCGTTCACCCATAGATTATCGCCTTCTTCAAGAAGGGTCATAGTAGCGGCCAGCGCACCGTTTGATTTCATTACCCAGACGTCCCTGCATTCCTCCTCGAGGTTAAAGGCAAGTACAGGCAAGATTTCTTCATCAAACGCCGCAGCCAGCAGCTTTTCCAACGCTTCGCGCTCGCCGCTGTAAGGATTGATCTCGACGCCATTCGGAAGTTCAAAATGCTCCAGCGGTTCGACACCGAGGAGGATTTCTGAAAATGTCGGTTCATAGCCGAGTTTTCCCAGGAAGGTTTCCGCTTCAGGATTTTCAATGAATGCGGCCAAGTCCCCTTCTGCCTGGCGCTGGCTATGGCCATGCCGGATGCCATCTGCAAGCGCGCTGCCGATCGACAAGCGGCGGAAATCGGGATGCACAAGCACCGACCATTCGTATTGATGCAGGCCGACCATATCAGCAGAAACGGCGAAACCGATCAATTGGTCTTCCTCCGTATATGCCATGACGGCGAATCCCCGAGAATCCGGCCGGGTCCACAGCGGTTCATGCAGTACATTGCTGTAATCTGTTTGAAATAAACCCAGCAATGCCTCCATGTCAGTGACCGTTGAAGCAGCAAGCGGAAATGACTCTAAAGACAACGATATGTCCATTTTCCACCATCCTTTCCTTTATTGAATTTATCGTATCACAAGATTACAGAAATAAACGAACTTTTACGGTTGTGTATCAACGGTTTACAGCGGCTCCTTCTGGGCTATACTAAGTCGATACTATTTTTCCGGAGGTCAACGCTGTGGCTAAAGAACGCTTAACATGGGTGGATGCAACAAAAGGATTTTTAATGATCCTCGTGGTCATCGGGCATTATGCCGGTCCGATGGCATTTGATTTCCCCCTTATCAAATATATCTATTGGTTCCATATGCCGGCATTCTTTTTATTGAGCGGCCTGTTCTTCAAGCCGATTTTGGACAATGCCAAACTGAAACCCGCCATCCATAAGCGCTTTATGCAGCTGATGGTGCCGTACTTGTTTTTCCTGCTGCTGCTGACGTTTTTCAAATACGGCATGATGATCGGCGACGGCACTTTCACCGCCGCTTTCCTGCGGCAGGACCTCATCGAGCTGACAGTCGGCGGACGGTTCCTGCGCGGTGAACACGGCGTCTTCTGGTTCGTCACGGTCATGTTTGCGACGTTCCTGCTGTTTCTATGGATCACCCGTCTGAAAAAGTGGATTCAATTCGCCGTATTGGCCGGATGCTACACGCTGGCCCAGATCGAAGGATCGTTTGCCATGAGCCTGGCAGCTGAACCGGATGCCGCTTCCGCTCAGATTCCGATGATCTGGAACCTCGATGTGGTGCTGATTGCAGTTGTCTATTTCGCCATCGGCTATTATTTGAAAGCGTTCTGGATGAACATCCCGAAAGCGGCCATTTTTATTTCGGCCGCAGCTGTCTTAGCAGCAATGAAAGCCGATAGAGCCGGGCTGATCGACTATCACTTAAGCTTGAAATTCCTGCGCTACGAACATTTCGTCCTGGATCTGGTGATTCCGCTGGCCATGACTATCGTTGTTGTCGGGCTGTTCCAGAAACTGACGGCCGTCCAGCGGCTGCCGTGGTTCGAAAAAATCGAAAAGCATTCGATTTCCATCATGTACCTGCACATCTTCTTCGGCTTCCTGGTCCGGGATTTCCTGACGTACAATTTGTTCACGTACCTGTTCATCGGACTTTTTGCACCAATCCTGTTGTCGATATTGATCCCGAAAACAATTCCGCTCGGCGAAATCCTGATCGGCCGCTTCAAGCCGAGACGGCCGATGCAGACGAATTAACCCCAAAAAAGGGACTGCCCAAAACGGCTGCTGTCCATTGCGGCGGACGCTTTCCGCGGGCTTGCGCCGAACTAACTAAGAACCTGTGCTCCTGCGCAAGCTCGTCGCAAATACTTGGCCTCGCAAGCTTCGGTCAAGCATTGACTGACGTCCGAGTGGATTTCGGCACTTCGTCGCTACGCTGCCCCGCTGGAAAGCCAATGAACGAAGGTAGTTCGGTCATTGGCTTTGCGACGAAGTGCGTAGCACTGCAACGGTTTTTCATGTCCCGAAGCTAGCGCAGCGATGCAGGGACAGGAGCACAATATTTGCACTCGCCGCCTCCATTCCCATCAGCCGTTATAGAATAAGAAAAAGGCCAGAAGAGAAAAAGCATTGCTTTTTCTCTTCTGGCCTTTCGTTTTGGGCTTTTCAGACAGTCCCTTTTATTTTCACAATTTCGCTTCTGACAGCATTTTTGCGTACTTGCCGCCGCTTTTGATCAAGGCTTCCTGCTTGCCGAATTCGACGAGCTCGCCCATTTCCATGACGAGCACGAGATCCGCCTGCCTTACGGTGTTCAAGCGGTGGGCAATGACGAAACTGGTCCGGCCTTTCATCAGCCTCTCCAGCGCTTCCTGGATTTTCAGCTCGGTCACCGTGTCGATGCTGCTGGTCGCTTCGTCGAGAAGCAGGATGGCGGGATCAGCGATCAGCGCCCGGGCGATCGACAGCAATTGCTTCTGTCCTTGGCTAATCATGGAGCCGTCGCCTTTCAACACGGTGTCGTAGCCGTTCGGCAGTTTCACGATAAAGTCATGGGCATTCGCTTTCCGGGCGGCTTCCACCACTTCCTCATCGGTGGCATCTAGCTGGCCGTAGCGGATGTTTTCCCGGACCGTCGCTTCGAACAGGAAAGGATCCTGCAGTACGAAAGCAATCTGGCTGCGCAAGGTTTCGCGCGGCATCGCTTCGATTGGCGTGCCATCGAGCCGGATCTGCCCTTCGGCAGCATCATAGAAACGGGCCAGCAATTGCATGATGGTCGTCTTGCCTGCGCCGGTTGCGCCGACGAGTGCCGCCGTCTGGCCTATACCTACGGTGAAGCTGACATTGCGGATGGTCCAGTCTTCTTCAGCGCCTTCGTATTTAAACGAAACGTTATCGAATTCAACCAACCCTTGCAGCTCCTTGTCTGCATTTGCAGCTGTATCATCTTTTTCTTCCGGCTCCCCCATGATGGCGAAAACCCGCTCGGCACCGGCGATCGCAGAAAGGACCGTGTTGAACTGGTTGGCAAGGTCATTCAGCGGACGCGTAAACTGGCGGGCGTACTCGGTGAAAATGACGATGACCCCGATGGAGATCGAGCCGTTCAGTGCAAGGATCCCGCCGACGCCTGCGACAATTGCGAAGCTCGCATTGTTCAGGAAGTTCATCACTTTCGGGATAAAGCCGGAATAGGTCCAGGCCCAAAAGCCTGTCCGGCGGAGGCGCTCGCTTTTCACAAGGAACTCGTCCATGACGCGCGGTTCCTGGGAAAAGGCCTTGACGATTTTCTGGCCGGAAATCGTTTCTTCGATAAAGCCGTTCAAGTCACCGATCGCTGCCTGCTGTTCCTTGTAAAGCCGGCCTGTCCGCTTCGTGATCCATTGCATGGAAACGTACATGAGCGGAATGATGACCAGCGTCAAGACGGTGAGCAGCGGGCTCAGCCACAGCATGACAACGACGGTGCCCGTCAGTGTCAGAATGCTGGAGAACACTTGGATAAATGAGCTGTTCAATGTGGTGGAGACGTTTTCGATATCGTTGGTCATGCGGCTCATCAATTCGCCGTGCTGACGTTTGTCGAAGAACGCCACCGGCAGGCGCTGAAGATGCTCGAACAAGCCGGTCCGCATGCGGTAGACCACTTGCTGGGCGATGCCGACCATCCAGTAGTTCTGTAGATAAAGCGATACGGAATGCCCGACATAGACCAAAATCAGCCAGAGCACGATGGCTCCCATTCCGCTGAAACTCTGCGGCACGATGAATTCGTCAATGATGTAGCCGATTAAATACGGACCGAGCAGCGCAAGCGCTGAACTGATGAAAACGAGCGACAGCACGGTCACCAGCAGGAAGCGGTGTTCATCGACCAGTTTCCAGATGCGCAGAAGCGTGGACTGCCAATTGTTGGCGCGCTCCGTCTTTTTATCCGGCTCCCTTTTCAACTGCTCTTTGGTGATGACCGGTTCATAGCCGAACGGCCTGCGGATGGCTTCAAACATATTCGTCCACCTCCTGTTCCTGCTGGGATTCGGCAATCTGCCGGTAAAGCTCTGACTTTTGCAGCAATTCCTGATGCGTGCCGTAAGCGGAGATGCGGCCGTCTTCCAATAGGAGGATGCGGTCCGCTTTCATCGCTGTCCGGATTTTCTGCGTCACCATCAGCATCGTCGCGTGTTCCCTTTCTAATTCTTCCCAAAGCGCCGCCTCCGTCTTGACGTCTAGGGCACTCGTGCTGTCATCGAGAATGAGCACCGAGGGTTTTCTGACAAGGGCACGGGCAATCGACAGGCGCTGTTTCTGGCCGCCGGATAAATTGACCCCTTTTTGCCCAACGCGGGTTTCATAGCCTTTCGGGAACCGTGCGACGGTTTCATGGATCTGCGCTTTGGCAGCGGCGCCGGCCAGTTCAGGCTGTTCCGCCCCTTCCTTGCCCCAGGACAGGTTGTTCGAAATGGTGCCGGTAAAGAGCATTGATTGCTGCGGTACGATTCCGATCGTCTTCCGGAGCGAACGCAGCGACCAGTCCTTCACATCCCGGCCGTGGATCTGGACTTTCCCTTCAGTAGCATCGTAGAACCGGGGAATGAGCTGCAGAAGCGATGACTTGCCGGAACCGGTCGCGCCCATGATCGCCAATTTTTCATTCGGCTCGAGCCGGAACGAAATGTTGTGGAGCACTTCACGGTCTGTGCCCGGATAGATAAAGGAAACGTTGTTGAAAACCACTTCTCCGCGCGTAAGCACGCTCGTCTCGCCGCTCTCCCCTTTTTCCCGGACATCTTTTGCAAGCAGCACTTCTTCAATTCGTTCAGATGAAGCTTTTGCCCGCGCAAACGCCATGATGATGAATGAAAACATGGAGAAAGCACCGGTCATGCGCATGGCATAATTGACAATCGCCACCAATTCGCCGATTTCAGCGCCGCCTTGGCGGATTTGCCCCGCTCCGAACCACAGGACTGCCAATAGCGACAAGTTCATCCCGAACAGCAGGACCGGCAAAATGATTTCCATGATGCGGAAAGCTTTGACCGTATCGGTTTTCAGCGAGCCGGCCACTTCCGAGAACCGGGTCGCTTCGTATTTCCCTCTCAAATAGGCCTTGATCAGGCGTACAGCTTGGAGATTTTCCTGCACCATTCGGTTCAGGCGGTCAAGCCGCTGCTGCACGAAGCTGAAATACTTCACTCCTTGTTTCACCATGACATAAAGGAAAATCAACAAGACCGGAAAGACGATCACCAGGTAGACCGCAAGCTCGGCATTTACGACAAACGCCATGGCGATGCTTCCGATAACCAGGAGCGGTGCACGCAGCATGATGCGAAGACCCATGAACAGCACCGTCTGCACCATGGTGACATCGCTTGTCAGCCGGGTGATCAAACCGGAAGCCGGGAATTTATTGAATGTCGCCAATGAAAAAGACTGGATGCGGCCGTAAACGGCTTTTCGAAGGTCGAATGAAAAGCTTTGGGAAACGTGCGAAGCGAAATAAGAGTTGATCACGCCTGATAGAAAGGCGATGGCGGACAGCCCCATCAGCAGAAAGCCGTATTCGACGATTTGCCCCCGGTCACCCGCGATAATGCCATCGTCGATGATTTTTGCGATGACAAGGGGCTGCAGAAGCTCCACCGTCAATTCAAGCAGCATGAGGAACAAGGCAATGGCGATAAATAATTTATATGATTTGGAATAGGAAAATACTGTTTTCAATCGCAAAGCCTCCTAAACATTTCGGTACACGAACTTTTATGTTGACTATTATGCCACAATTCTCTGACGACAGACAGCAATTATCCTCAGAAATATGAAAACCGCCAACCGCCGAATAAATACAGGCATGGAAAAAGCGGCGCTTTTATGAAGCGCCGCCATTTTTCTGCAAAGATTGCTGTTTTTTCGGTTTCAGATTACCGGCCAGCGACAGCCATGTCACAAAGATCAGCATGATGAATGTGCCGGTTAGCTGGACCGGTGCAAGCAGCTGCTGGAACCAGAGCGCGGAGATGACCATCGCCGTCAACGGTTCAACCGCCGATAAGACGCTGGTCTCGACCGGCGTGATAAAGCGCATGCTGCTCAGGAAGAGGATGAATGCCACAGTGCCTCCGATGACAATCGCTAAAAACAAACCGAGTGCACTCGGGTCAGCCAGCTTTCCCCATTCTTTAGACAGAAAGACCGGCTTGGCAATCCCCAAGGAAAGTCCGCCGATAAGCATCGACCACCCGACCACAAGCAGCACGCCCCATTCCTGCATGAGCCGCGCAGGAAACAGCGTATAAAAAGAAAAGGTCAACCCGACCAGGATCCCCCAGAACAGCGCTTCCCCGCTGATCGTCAATTCGTCAGGCTTTCCGTTCGTCAAAAGCAGGAAGAGTCCGACCAATGTCCCGGCCATTCCAATCACCTGATACGCCGGCGGCATTTTCTTCTGCCTCAAAGATACGAATAAGATAATATAGACCGGCCCCAAAAATTGCAGCAATGTGGCCACTACCGCATCACTTGCTTCAATCGCCGATACAAAGGTGAGCTGGACGCCCAACATGCCGAATACCGAGAACAGCAGGAGCTGCGGGATCCACGTTTTCCCTTTGAAAATCGATGTGACTTTCACACCTTTCAGCTTCAGGAAACCGAGCAGCAGCGTACCTGCCAAAATCAGCCGCAGCGTCGAGATGAAAGAAGCGGTGAGTCCGTAATCCTCCATCAGCCGCTCCATCATCGGTCCGGTTGCACCCCAGAGCATCGCCCCGATCAGTATCATGGCAATTCCTTTTAAACGGTTCATCCAGACCTTCCCCTTTCAAATGAAAAACCAATCCCGGAAGATTGGCTTTTGGTTTTATTCTAAAAAACGGTGTTCATCATCAGGCCGGCATACGCGGAAAAAATGAACCCAATGCCCAACAGGACGGAAAACCAGCCGGACAGGTTCCGCTTGAACCCTAGGATTATCAGCCCGAGGCAGACCATGCTGACCATTAGCAGCAAGAGGCCGTTGACGGAGACAGCGAATGCGGCTTCAATTGGATAATATTGCGGACCTTTCAGCCCCTCGAGCAGCGGCGCGGCCCCTTCGGACCGGAAGGTTTCATTGATATTATGCGGTGGGGCTTCCTTGCTCATGAACGCTGTCAGAGCAAGCGTGAGAAGGAGCAGCAAGCTTTCCGACCGCAGCCAAGCCCGTTCGTAGAGGCGCCGTTTGTTGAGCAGCCCGTTCGCCATCGCCGCCGCAAGAAGCGGCAGGATGCTTAGGTGTTTCAACAGCAGCCACTGCCCGTAAGGCAGTGCCCAGGAACTTGTGTAATCCGCCAGATCCACAAAAAACAGCATGATCACCACCCCGCTTGCGAGCAGAATGCCGACACAGCCAAAGGCAAATGGCGTGAACCAATCAAGGAACCGGCCCCAGTTCGGCGTTGCTTTGGCGAACCAAGCCACATGCAGCAGGATACCGCCCCACAAGGACAGCGCCAGGAAATGGATGGAGTGGCTTACAAAACCACCCCAAAGGTTGACCGTCGACACGTGGCTGTAAAATCCGACTGCCAGGATCAGCAAGCCGGCATATCCCGCGGCCATCTGTTTTGAACCATTATAATATAAAGTAACGCCAAGCAATACAGAAAACAAGACGGTAATGACCCAGCCATTGCCGACGCGGTAATCGAGCAGCGTGCCGGCAAATGATTTGAAGAACCCTTCGCCGTTCTCCAGGAAAAGGGCCAGTTCAATAACGGGCGCCGCCGAGAACACAGCGATGCCCGCTACGCTGGCCACTAACAGAAGGCGGGATTCCGCAAGAACGGGCTTATGGCTTTCCGGGACGAATTTCAATGCGATGGCGCCTGCCGCAAAAGCGAACGCTAGATAAAGCAGAATATCGGAAATGACCGTAAACCAGATCATCGCTTTCTCTTAACCAGTAGAAGAATGGACGCACCTGCTAAAATCACCAGCAGCAACACAATGCCGATCGTCAAAAAGCCGTTTTCTTCTCCGCTTTCAGCAGCCGCCCCTTCAATTCCGGCTTGCTTTTCGGTTGCCGCCGGTTCTGCCGAGGGCTCTGCGGCAGCAGGTTCTTCTGCAGGCTCTTCTACAGCTTCCGTGGCGATTTCGACGCTGAACGGCACTTCCCCTTCAATCGGATGGCCATCTGCTCCAATAATTTTCCAGGAAATCGTGTAGGAACCGTTTTCTAAATTGGTTGCCACTGAGCCGAACATCATGTTTCCATTCAGCGACAAATCAGCGACTTCCACCGCTCCGTTAGGACCTTGGAGGGCCATGGAGCTGCCTTCTTCAATATCCGTATTGAACACCAATTCGATTTGCCCGGGCTGCTCGGCCAAGGTTTCGCCGGAAGCCGGATTGGAATCGGTCAAAGCTGTATGGGCGTGCGCCGCGAACGGCGTCAGCACAAGAAAAAGCACAAGAAGCATCATTATTTTTTTCATCATTCTTACCTCATTTATCATTTTTTTCATTTTTTCTTCCACCATTCTCTCATGCTTGTTAAAATAAGCATAGTGATTGTTTCATAAAATAATCGGCTGGAATATTTTGAAAAGGATGACGATAGTCCTTTTCTTCTTTATAATGAAGGTAGCCTACGGAGAAGGAGCGTCATGGAATGAGTGAATTGCAAGAACTACTATCAGATAATCTCGTTTTTAACCATATCCCTTTTCCCATCATCATCATGGACAAAGACGGACTTGTTGTGTGGTGCAACCGCCATGCAGAACGTGTTTTTCAACTTCAGACAGATACGATCAAGGGCCAGTTGTATCCTTATATGAATCCTGAAAAAGCGGCTTTCTACAAGCACCCGTGGGAAACCGTCTTACATAGCAAAGACCCCATCCGCTTTGAGGATGTGGAAGTCGGTTTAGGAAACGGAACACGGACATATACGACAATTGTCACCAAGGCGTTTGCGGCTGACGGCGGCCAATATGTCATGTCAATTTTCGAAGTGGATGATGCGGATGAAGAAGGCTCAGCGAGCCGGGAACTGAACAGCCTGCGGAGCGGCTTGGACGATTCGTTCATGCTGCTGTATTTTGATGAGGAATTTCTCATTACGTATGCTAATCCATTGTTTTTGAAATTGAGCAAATGGACACCGAAGCGGATCTTAGGCAAGCCGATTTGGCAAATGTTCAGCGAAGACCCTGAAGACGCCCGGTTTGTCGAGACACTGATCAGCACTTTAAAAAGCGGCAAAGTCTGGAACGGGCAGACCAAAAAAGTGAAAAAAGACGGTGAAGAATACTGGGTCGACTTGACTGCAATCCCTATGGAAATCAAAGGCGACGAAAATTATTACATATTCCTTGAAAAGGATATTACAGCTGCCAAGAAAGCCCAGCACCATCTGGAAGAAATCGCGTTCGTCGATCCGGTCACGGGTCTTGAGAACCGGCACCGTCTGGAACAGATTGTCAATGAATTCATTGAGGAAAAAAAGAATTTTTCGTTCGTGTTTTTGGATATCGACCGTTTCTACACATTGCGCGATGTCTCTGACACCGATACGGAAAATGAATTGCTCATCGAATTCACAAAACGGCTCCGCATGTATTTCTCGGATACGATCATCACCCGTGCCGGATTGCATGAATTCGCTTTGGTGACGCCGCTCAGCAACTGGTTCATCGAAGGGTTCATGCATTATTTGCAGCAGCACCCGATCTATATTCAAGGCACGGCCATCCCGATGACCATTAGCGGCGCTATCACGCGCTATCCGGAAGACCAACAATCGTTCGTGCATCTGATCAAAGCATCGCACGCGACGATCAAAAAAGTGAAAGAGCGCGGCGGCAGCGCCATCTCTGTCCTTACGGCAGATGACCATGAGCGCCTGAACCGCAAATCCATGATCGAGAAACGGCTGATCCATGCACTGGACCGCCACAACCTGCGCCTCCTTTACCAGCCGCAGATTGACTTGAAGACCGGCAAGATGGACGGCGTCGAAGCATTGGTGCGCTGGGAGGATTCCGAAATCGGAATTGTCACGCCCGATGAGCTGATTCCGATTGCCGAAGAAAACGGCATGATTCATGAAATCGGTTTATACGTTTTGGAAACCGTCTGTGCACAGCTGAAAGACTGGCATTCGCGCGGACTCGATATCAATGTCAGCATCAATACATCGATCCGCGAGTTCCGGGACAAAGACATGGCGAAGGCGTTCCTGGAGCAGATTCAGACCAACGGCTGCGATCCGAAAAACCTGACAATCGAAATCACCGAACGTTTTGCGCTTGAAGCGGAATCGGAACGCTCGATCGTCAAGCAAATGCAACAGCTGAACCAGGCCGGCATCAACTTCACCTTGGACGATTTCGGCACAGGCTATGCGGCATTCCGCTATATGCTGATGCTGCCGATCAAGAACTTGAAAATCGACCGCTCGATCATCAAATCGATCACCAAGCAGGAAAAAATGCAGAAATTGATTAAAGGCATGATTCAGTTCGGCAAGAGCCTCGACTTGAGAGTCACAGCTGAGGGCGTTGAGACCAACGAACAGCTTGAACTGCTGCGCGCCATGGAATGCGACATGATCCAAGGCTATATTTCCGGCTACCCGATGGAAGCCGCCGACTTGGAAAAATGGATGAAATAAAGAAAAGCGGAAACGGCCGTTCAGGCTCTCGGCCCCTTTAGAGCTAAACATAAATGAAAAAATCGGCATGCCTAGAAATCACTTCTAGGTCATGCCGATTTTCTTTTGTACCCGTTTGGCCATCTGTTTGAAGACGATCTGCATCAGCACTTCTGCAAATACAAGCCCCATGGCGACAGCACCTGAAATCATGAGCGCTTCTGAAGCGAACGTGATGGCTTCCAAATAATTGTTTTCGACGATATTGCGCATGGCGTTGTAAGCCTTGCTCCCCGGCACCAATGGAATGATGCCGGCAACACTGAAAATGATCATTGGCATCTTGAACCTTTTCGCTAAAAGATGCGCCACTAGCGCAACACCGAACGCGCCGGCAAAAGTCGCCTGGACAGGATCTTCAAGGAGCAGTTCGAATGCCCGGTAAATGAGCCAGCCGGTCATCCCTACAAGCCCGCAGCTGAGAAGCGTCCTTCTCGGTGTATTGAAAATGACGCCGAACGAAGCAGCGGCCAGAAAACTGAGAAATGCTTCAAGTGGCCAGTTCATCCAACCCCTCCTTTAAAATGATAAAACCAATGCGATGCCCGCCCCTATGGCGAATGCCGTCAAGAAGGCTTCTGCCCCTTTCGACAAGCCCGACACAAAATGCCCCGCCATCAAATCGCGGACAGCGTTCGTAATGAGCAATCCGGGAACAAGCGGCATGATCGAACCGATGATAATAGTGTCCAAATCGGTTCCGAGGCCTGAATTGACCGATAAGAGCGCCAGTATGCCGATTGCCAGCGCCGCGACAAATTCCGCAAAAAACTTCACGCGGGTTTGTTCCAGAATGGTTTCGACAATTATGAACCCGGTGCCGCCGAACAAAAAGGCGAACGGCAAGTCGCGCCACGTTCCCCCGAGCAAAATCAGGAAACAGCCGCTCGCAGTGGCTGCCGCCAAAATCTGAATCCATATATTGAACCTGTAATTGGTCTGGTTGATCGTTTTTAATTCATCATACGCTTCCTGCAAAGTCAATTCCCCTGAAACCAATCTGCGCGATACGGAATTCACCAGTGCGACCCGCTCAAGATCGGTGCGCCGGTCGTTGATGCGGACAAAACGTGTTGCCAGTTCATCGCTCGGCGAAAACATGAGACCGGTCGGCGTGACAAAGCAATGGGAGTCATTCATCTGCTGCGATCTGGCCATGCGGATCATGGTATCTTCTACGCGGTAAGTCTCCGCTCCATTTTCCATCATCAATTTTCCTGCAAGCAAAAAGCAATCGAGGGCAAGCTCGCGCCGTGTTTCTCCATTTTGAGCCACCGAGTTTCCCCCTTCTGTTTTCTTTTCATGATAGCGCACTTGGACAAAAAATAAAACGCCCCGCTGATGCGGAGCGTTCGTTTCAGCCAATCATTTACGGTTTCAAGATGACTTTTGTGCAATCATCCACATGGTCATTGAAAATCTGGTAAGCATCTGCAGCGTCTTCAAGCGGTACGATGTGTGAAATGATCTCACGCGGGTCAAATTCGCCGTTCTCGATTTTTTCATACAGCATCGGCATCAAGTGAATGACAGGCGCCTGCCCCATTTTCATGGTGACGTTCCGTTCGAAGATATTGCCGAGCGGGAACATATTGTAGGTCAAGCCGTAAACCCCGGTCAATTGGATCGTCCCGAATTTGCTGACGGCGTCTTTGGCAATATCGATGGCGCTGAGCGTTCCGCCTTGCAGCTTCAATTTCTGTTGGACCGCTTCTGCCGGCGATTTCTTGCCGTCCATTCCGACACAGTCAATGACCACGCGGGCGCCGCCGGCTGTGATTTCATGGATAAAGGCACCGGTATTGTCATGTTTCGAGAAGTCCAATACTTCCACATTGTTCATTCGCTTCGCCAATTCCATGCGGTAAGGGATTTCGTCAACAGCGATGACGCGTTCAGCCCCCTGCATCCAGGCGAACTTCTGAGCCATCAGGCCAACAGGCCCACATCCCAGGACCACCACTGTGTCCCCAGGTTTTACACCCGCATTTTCCACGCTCCACCAAGCCGTCGGCAAAACGTCCGACAGGAACAGCACCGATTCATCTTCTAACTCCGAGGATTCCGGAATGACAAACGGCATGAAATTCCCGTAAGGAACCCGCATGTATTCCGCCTGACCGCCTGAGTAGTTGCCGTAGCGCTCCGTAAAGCCGAAATAGCCGCCGGTATCGAAATGCGGATTCCCATTCGAGTTATCGCATTGGCTTTCCATATCGTGAGCACAGTAATGGCAATGTCCGCAACTTACATTGAATGGCAGGACAATGCGGTCTCCTTTTTTCACCTTCGTTACTTCCGGTCCGACTTCTTCTACAATCCCCATCGGTTCATGTCCGACTACATAATCTTTGTGGGTCGGCAGTGCACCTTGATAAATGTGCAAATCCGAGCCGCAGATTGCCGTCGATGTAATTTTTACAATAATATCGTCTTTTTTCTGGAGTTCGGGGTCCTTCACTTTCTTCACTTGCATATCTTTTGCGCCTTGAAAAGTTACAGCTTTCATCGAATCTCCTCCGTCTTTTCAGAATACTCTACTTCTTCCCCTTATCAGGCAAAAAAAAACGCCATTCCGCAAATTTGCGGAATGGCGCCTGATTAAAAACCGACTTGATCCTTCATTTCGTACGTTTCAAGGTCGAAACTCTTCAATTCACCGTTTGCGACTGTAAACAATGTATTGCCGCTGTAGAGCAGTCGCTGAACGCTTTTTTCCCAATCCTCATATTGCATATTCGACGGTTCCACCAAATTCGCTTTTTCTTCAATGCCCCCGCTTGTAATAGAAAAGACCATTGCACCTTCTCCTTCAAATTCAATTGCATTGGCGCCTGTTTCCTTGTACATCGTCACCGGGAATCCATAAAGATCCTTCCCTTCGTGGACGAACAGGGCTTTATGGTCGTATTGGAGCGGCGAATAGGTGCCCATCCCCCCGATGATTTCCGTATCCTTTTCTTTCGGATTTGCGAAATCACTGATATCGAACAGCGAAATTTTCATGCCGCCTGTCACGACACGCGGCTCTCCGTTCTTCACAGGCTCCAGTTTCGTATCAGATCCGAACCCGATCAGATGATTTTCATCCAATGGGTGCAGGTAGTTTGAAAAGCCGGGAATCTTTAATTCGCCCAGGACTTTTGGGGCTGACGGTGTGGCTACATCGATGACAAACAGCGGATCGGTTTCCTTGAATGTCACCATATAGGCTTTGTCTCCGATAAAGCGTGCAGAGTAGATGCGCTCACCCTTTGCCAAATCTTCAACAGATCCCACCTGCTTCATGCCGGCGTCGAGCACGAACAGATGATTTTTGGAAGGAGCGTCTTCATTCCATGAAAATCCTTCCGTCGTCACGATGCGGAAATAGCCGTTGTGTTCATCCATTGAAAATTGGTTCAGCAAGGTCCCGGCCACTTCGCCCGAGGCCAGGAATTGCACATCCGAGCCTTTGAGGCTGAACTTGAAAACTGCGGTATTGGCCAATTGCGGCAGCCAGATCCGCACGTCCTCCCCTTGCGTATCTTCTTCTGCCGGCAGATAGGCTGCGGCCGTCAAGTACAAATGGTCTTTCGTCATATACAATTGTTCACTGCCGCCGAGGAAGCCTTTTGTACTGACTTCGTTCTCCGCCGGATCGGACAGGTCGATGGAAGAGATGATGCTGTAGCTGCCGGACATCGTTCCGGGCAGAATTGCCAGGCTGCTGTATTCCATTGCTTTCATGTCTCCGCTATCCTTGGAATCATAGGTGAGGGGGCGGAGCTCCGCATCGTCCTGCTCTTCCATCCGCCAGAAATTGGGATAGACATTCGTGACATAATACAGCACATTGTCCGCCAAGCGCGCACCATTCAAATAGCCTTCTGTGCCGAAATCCCGGATCAAGGTGGGCGATGCCGGATCTTTCACATCGTACAGAGAGACCGTCGTCATTCCGTCGCGCGGATAGATCCCTTCCTCAATTCCATCTGCAGGCTGCATGACATACCGGTTGCCAAGCACCGCCAGTACATCCCCAGAAAGGAACAGCTGCTGCGGATACCATTCTTTTTTAAATACCAGTTCATCCGCAACCTTCAAATCTGCCGGATCGCGTACATCCGAGATGATGACGCGGTTCTCGCTGATGGAGTAAATGTAGGAGCCGTCCGTTTTCACCATGTCCGCTTCGTCTACACCTTCCACCTGCTTGTTGGTTGTGGAATAATCGCCGCCTTCGGCACTGCCGCCCGAGCTGTCTGATGATTCTTCGGTCCCGCCAGCCCTCTCGGCCATTCCGTCTTTTCCTTCATTGCTCTTTTGCAGAGCGAGCAGCTGTTCAAAATACGCTTTCAGTTCTTCTTCGCCTGATACGCTCTGGATTTTCTCCTGCACTGTAAAGGCAACCTCATCTTTTTCCAGTGTCTTGAAGAAACTGCCGGCCACTGCCGAATTTTTGATGTGGAGTTTATACTCTCCAGGCGGCAGCTGCGGAATTTCCAGCGTCTGCCGGTTTTTCAGCAGCACCATTTCCGTCTCGACCGCTTCACCGGCCGCATCCGTCAAATAGATATCGCCTTCGGCCACTGCTCCGGGCTGAAGCACAGAAGAGAAGTTCACCCGCCACCCCTGTTCCGACAAAGCGACTGCCGGGGCGCTTACAGCCACTTTTTCAAACATGAACGCTGCTGCAATGGCGATTGCTGCAATGATTACAGCCCCCGCCAGCCATTTGCTTTTTCGTTTCATTCCTGCTCCCGCCTTTCAAGGCTCACTTTTCCCATTAGACAGTCCTTATTGAAAAAAGTTACAGAATTCCCTGCATATTTTTAACAACACTTCGAAAAGCCTTGCCTAATTCCTCGGGCGATCGAGCGTTTTCCCCGCCGCCTTGGACAAAGCCGGCGTTGCCTCCGCCTTTTCCTCCCGTCAGTGCCAGCAATTCCTTCAGCACTTCCCGGACGTCCCCTTCCGCTTCCGCGCCTTTTGCACAGACGAACCTCATGCCCGAAGCGTCCTGTACCAGAAACAGCAAATAGGCTTTCGGAAAATCAGCGGCCACAAACCTAGCCAATTGCTGGACTTCTTTGACAGAACGTGAGGTGAATTCTTTTTCAATCACTCCATCCCCGTCCGGCCGGAACGCCGCCGCTTCTGCCTGGAGCAATTTCGACTGCATTTCCTTCAGCTCTTTTTCAAGCGCCGCTTTTTCGCCCAGCACCGCTTCTGCCGCTGCCGGCAATTCCTGCAAAGGGGCATTCAACAGGCCGACCAGCTTGTCCGACACGCGGATAAGCTCACGGAAATAGCTGGCCGTCCGGCCGCCGCAGAGAAAATAAACCCGGGTCCCGCCTTTCGATCTTTCCGTGCTGATAATTTTGATCTCTCCGATGTCTGCGGTATTTCCAGGATGCGTCCCGCCGCAGGCATTCAAATCGACCTCCCCGATCTTCACCAAGCGGATCTCTCCGCTTACAGCAGGCGGCTTGCGCAAAGGCATCGCTTTCGCCTGAGCGTCGCTGACCCATTGCACTGTGATCGGCAGATGCCGGCGGACCACTCCATTAGCCGCACCTTCTGCCGCTTGCAGGATTTCCTGAGAAATTTCCGGCGCATCCAAATCGATGGACACCCGTTCCGCCCCCAAATGGAAACTGCTGGTCTTCAATCCGTATCCGTCATCGAAAACAGCGCTCAGCACATGCTGGCCCGCATGCTGCTGCATGTGGTCCCAACGGCGCTGCCAGTCAAGCGCCGCCCGGTAGCCGCCCGCCTCGACCCTTTCACAGGTATAATGCCGGATTTCATCTTCAACAGTCTGCACGTCGAACACGCGTACTGTGCCGATCGTACCGGTGTCTGCCGGCTGTCCGCCTCCTTCCGGGTAAAAGGGCGTCTTGTCCAGCACAGCATAGTCGCCCCGGCTGTCCTTTCCGGTTTGGATCACTTCAATTTCCGCTTCTTTCATTTCAGGATCTTCGTAATATAATTTCAAGGTCATCAATGATCGTTCCTTTCGGTTTTTTGGCCCCTTGCTTCGGTGTTTACCAACTTCTTTTTAGTGGAAATGAATACCGACAGGACTTTTAGGAGGAATAAGCATGCCGAGATTTGATCGTTCCATTCTATTGTATAACGGCACTGCGGGAGCGTCCACGAGCGGCACCATCATCCCTTTGGCAGTTCCGGCGCTCGCACGCGCCTCCAAGCATTTGGAGCTGATCCAAACGGACTCCCAGGAAGAGTTTGAAGAAGCCTGCCGCTCTTCTTGCGACGCCCTTTTTGTAGCAGGCGGAGACGGCACCGTCCATACAGCCGTCCAGGCATTGAGCAGCCTGGACAACCCGCCGGTCCTCGGCATCTTGCCAAGCGGCACCTGCAACGATTTCGCCCGCACATTGAACATCCCGCTGCTCCTTGAAGAAGCGGCCGAAGCGCTTGTTGAAGGCGAGATCCAGGCAATCGACACTGCTCTTATCAATGACGGTTCGTTTTTGAACTTTGCTGGCATCGGCCTGATTACCGACGCTTCGCTCAACATCGACCCCGACCTGAAAGAACGCTACGGCAAACTGAGCTATTTTATGAGCGCTTTGCAGTCGATGCGGCAATCTGCTCCATTTTCCGTGGACTTGGAAGTGGACGGCATCCACTATGCCGAAAAAGGCGAAGCTGTGCTGATCATGAACGGCAAATCGATTGGCACGCATATGCTGCCGATGGAGGAAATCAGCCCGTCTGACGGCCTGCTGGATGTGTTCATCATCCAGGCAGCGACACTCGCCGCTATCCGTGAATGGTTCTCGCTCAGCCGGCCGAATATAACGCCGGATGACCTGGAATACATCACTCATTACCAAGGGAAAAATATCAAAATCCGGACGGAAAATGAGATGCAGGTGGATACCGATGGCGAAGTCTATCTGACGACCCCCCTGGATATCCGCATCCAACCGAAACAGCTGATGATGCTGGTGCCGCGTCCTGCGGCCGACACTCTCCCGGAATGAAAAAAAAGGATGAGCGGGTTGCGCTCATCTTTTTTGTGCCTTCTCTTGAGTTGCTTTTATTCTTCAGCCGGCCAGTCCGGAAGCATGCGGTTCAGCTTTTTATCGCTGCGTTTTCCAAGGACGTATTCCGCCTGCATGATGGTATGGATTTCACGCGTGCCTTCATAGATGACTGGCGCTTTGGAATTCCGCAGAAAACGGGCGACCGGATATTCATCCGAATAGCCGTAAGCTCCGTGGATCTGCACCGCATCGTCTGCCGCTTTGTTGGCAAAGTCGCACGCCTGCCATTTCGCCAGTGAGGTTTCACGGGTGTTGCGTATCCCTTTGTTTTTCATTTCTCCTGCGCGATAGACTAGCAGGCGGCTCATCTGATAGCCGGCTTCCATATTGGCGATCATTTGCTGGACCAGCTGATGGTCGCCGATCGGCTTGCCGAACGTCGATCGTGCGTGGCAATACTTCACGCTTTCTTCCAGGCAAGCCATGAGCAGGCCGACTGCCCCGGCCGCTACGGTGAAGCGCCCGTTATCGAGCGAAGCCATGGCAATCTTAAAGCCTTCCCCTTCTTCGCCCAATAGATTTTCCGCCGGAATCCGCAAATCGTCGAAAAACAGTTCGCCCGTGTTTCCGGAACGGATGCCGTATTTGCCCTTGATCGCTTTTGAGGAAAACCCTTCCCGCGTCCGTTCGACGATAAATGCGCTGATGCCGTTATGCTTTTGCGCTTTATCGGTATAGGCGAAGACGATGAAGTGGTCCGCCACGTCACACAGCGAAATCCAGGTCTTCTGCCCGTTCAGGATGTATTCATCGCCATCCCGTACAGCGGTTGTCGACAGTGCCGCTACGTCGGACCCGGCCCCAGGCTCCGTCAACCCGAAAGCGCCGATCTTCTCGCCTTTTGCCTGGGGAATCAAATATTTCTGTTTCTGGTCTTCTGTCCCCCATTGCAGAAGCGTCATCGAATTCAGGCCGGTGTGGACGGAAACCGCTGTGCGGAAAGCCGTATCGCCGCGTTCCAGTTCTTCGCAGACAATCGCTAGGGAATTATAGTCCATGCCGCTGCCTCCGTATTTCTCCGGAATGCAGACCCCCATCAGCCCGAGGTCTTTCAGCCGCTGCCAGATTGCCGGATCAAATGCCCCCCCGGCGTCCCAGTCGGCAATATGCGGCACAATTTCATCATCGACAAATTGGCGCACGGTTTTTCTGAGCAATTCCTGTTCTTGTGAAAATCCGAAATCCATTCGTATTCCCCCTCGTTTTCGAAGCTTCAGTTTTGATAAACAGAACGGTGCACGGTTTCTTCGATCATCACTCCGCGCTTCGCCATTTCCTGGATATAGACATCCCCCGGAACAATGAGTTCCGGCGGATAGGAGCCCCGTTTACTGATGGTCCCGTTGCCGATCAGTTGGGCGACGACCGAAATCGTATACGCGGTCGCCCTCGCCATCGCCGTTACGCCCGCATCTTCTCGCAGCGTAATCATATTGTACTCGTAAGTCAGCGCTTCTCCATTTTTCATTCCGGAGACGCGGACCCGCAGCAGGACGGCATCCTGTTTTTCGCCAAGCGCGGTTATCGGCGCCAGCACTTGACGCAGGACATCCCGAAGCCTGATTTCCATGCCATTGACCGTTACGGTTTTTTCACGGTCGGTGAATCCGAGATCGACAAGCAGCCTGAATTTTTCTGCATGCCCTTTATAGCGGACAGTCTTGTACTCGAGCGTTTCCACATCGCTGAACGTATCGATCAGCGTCGATGTGCCGCCGGACGTATGGAAAGCCTCCAGTTCGCCGAAGCCTTCAAATTCCACGTGCTCGATTTCAGACAATGACTCGACCTCGACTTCCCGGCCTTTCCGTATGACATGCGATGGGTCGCTGTAATGGTCGAACACGCCTTCTAAGGAAAACACATGATTGTATTCGAGCGGAGGCTCCGGTTCTACGGGAATGCCGCCGACGAATATGCGGATGTCCTGGACGCGGTCCAGCTTTCCTGCGCCATACCCCGCCAGAATATTCATCATTCCGGGTGCGACCCCCAAATCCGGAATGAGCGTCACCCCTTTTTCTTCCGCCTGCTCGTGGAGCGATAAGACCGCATCCGTTGCCCCGCCGATATGGCCACCCAGATCGACAGCATGAACGCCGCATTGAAGCGCAGTCCGCGCCACTTTTTCATTGAAGGTGTAGAACAGCGCATTGACCACCACATCGGCTTTTGAAATGACCGCTGCGAGCGCTTCGTCATCGTTGGCATCAAGCTGCAGCACATGCAGCTTGCCGCTCCCCAATTGTTCTTTAAACAATTCGGCCTGCGCGACATGGAGATCCGCCAAGAAGACTGCTTCCACCTTCGGATTTTCCACCAAATCACCGGCTGCCTGCTTTCCCATCAATCCTGCTCCCAATACCGCTACTCTCATCCTCCTCGCCCCTTTCCCTTCAATTGTCGTTATCGATTTGCGCACGCTGCAGCTTGCCGCTGTAGTCGACGTAGATGCTTTTCCATTCCGTAAAGACATCGAGCGCCGCAACGCCTGAATCCCGGTGGCCGTTTCCGGTCCCTTTGGTCCCGCCGAACGGCAGATGGATTTCCGCCCCTGTAGTGCCGGCATTGATATAGACGATGCCCGTATCCAGGTCGCGCTGCGCCTTGAACACCCGGTTGACATCCTGGGTATAGATGGAGCTCGATAAACCATAGATAACGCTGTTATTGACTTCAATCGCCTCTTCAAAGCTTCCGACTTCAATCATGGAAACGACCGGACCGAAAATTTCCTCTTGCGCAATCCTCATATCCGGCGCCACTTCTGAGAACACTGTCGGTGCGTAATAGTTCCCTTTATCGTAAGGGGCTTCTGACAGGATGGTGCCCCCAGTGAGGAGTGTTGCCCCCTCCTGCTGGCCGATTTCAATATACGAGTGGATCTTCTCCAACGCTTTCTTATTGATGACCGGGCCCACCTTGACCGACTCGTCGAGCCCATCCCCGATGGTCAGTGTTCCGATTTTTTCAAGGAGGCGCTTTTGCAGATCCTCTTTGACGTCCTTATGGACAATGACGCGGCTGCAGGCAGTGCAGCGCTGCCCGGCCGTCCCGTACGCGCTCCAGAGAATCCCTTCGACGGCAAGGTCCAAATCCGCATCTTCCATAACGATCACGGCGTTTTTCCCGCCCATTTCAAGGGATACTTTTTTCAGGTTGCGCCCACAGGCTTCCGCCACTTTGCGCCCCGTCTCCGTTGAGCCCGTAAATGAAATGACCCGGATATCAGGGTGTTCAATCATTGCAGTCCCGACTTCCGATCCGCTGCCGAAGACAATATTGGCGACGCCTTCAGGCAGCCCGACCTCATCAAAGATTTTAGCCATTTCATATGCCATCATCGGCGTCTCGGTCGCCGGTTTCCACAGGAATGCATTTCCCGCCACAATCGCCGGGAAGGATTTCCACGTAGCGATGGCCACCGGGAAATTCCAGGGCGTGATAAGCCCAACGACTCCAATCGGCGAACGGACGCTCATGGCGAATTTATCGGCAAGCTCCGAGGGGGTCGTCTCTCCGAACAGCCGGCGGCCTTCGCCTGCCATGTAATAAGCCATATCGATCCCTTCCTGGACTTCCCCCCGTCCTTCTTCAATCACTTTGCCCATTTCCTTGGTCAACACCTGGGCCAGATGCTCTTTCCGTTCTTTCATCAGACGCCCGATTTCGTATAAATAATCCGCCCGTTTGGGAGCAGGGACTTTCGCCCATTTTTTTTGTGCTGCTTTTGCGGCCTTTACGGCGGCTCCGACATCTTCTGCTGTCGACAGCTGCACTTGTGCCAATTCTTCCCCATTAGCCGGATTCAGTACGGGAGCAAATTCAACTCCTGCAGCGTCCTGCCACTCCCCGTTCACATAATTGGTCAATTTCAATTTGAATCCCTCCTATGTATTTTTTGAAAGCGCTATCAATCCCATTATTTCACAGCTCTTTGTAAACTGCCACCCCCTCAAATGTAAAATTAAGAATTTTCTTTCTATAATAATTGTGAGTGAATAGACCCGTTTTAGAAAATGCGTTCCCCTGTCTCTTTGTGAACAATGTGCCATTTCAGAGATTTTCTTTTTATTCTATTGACACTCACGGTTCGTAATAGTCTAATCTAAAGGTAGAGGTGATGATAATCGTGTACAAAGTACAGGAAGTAGCAAAGATTGCAGGAGTCAGTGTCCGCACACTCCACCATTACGACAGCATCGGGTTGCTGAAACCCTCAAATATCGGAGCCAACCGTTACCGTTATTACAACGGCGAAGATTTGAAGTTGCTCCAGCAGATCCTATTCTTGAAAGAACTCGGATTTCCGCTGAAAAAAATCCAGGAAGTCGTTGCGCACGGCTTTGATTCGAATTTTGCACTGACACAACACATTGAACTTCTTCGCCAGAAGAAAGCGCGCTTGGAACAATTGATCGAAAACGCCGAGCAGACGCTGCTTGAAAACGCCGGCGCACTTTCGCTTACAAATGAAGAACGTTTTGCTGCGTTCTCCATCAAAAATTCCGCCGACAACATCAATCTGTACAAGGTGGAAATTCCGGAACTGACCCAAGAAGAACCGATTACACAAGAAGCAGCAGAAACAAAAGAACCGGAGCTGGTTGAAGCGCTTGTCCAGGCAACAGCCTCTGCATCAGAGACCGCTGGCGGCCCTTCGTTTACAGCTGAAGATCCTGCGGAAGCGGCCGTTTACGAAGAAGCGCCAGCTGCGGAAGAAAAGCCGGAAAAAGAAGAAGAAGATCTGGAAGAGATCAACCGTGAAGGCAACCGCATTTATTCGGCGGTCGCTTCCCTCATGCACCTGCCAGCCGATAACGCTGACGTGCAGGTTGAAATGCAGGCCTATTATACGCTGCTCAACCGCTTCTATGACTGCACGCCGAGAATGTTCCGCGGACTCGCTGACCTTTACGCATCAGACCAGCGTTTTGCAAACAATATCGATCAGCATGGAAAGGGGCTTTCCCAATACCTGAAAGAAGCGATGTACATATACGCCGCCGGGCTTCAGGATGCGTGAGCTCATCGGACCTTGCAGCAATTGCGACAAAGACGTTTATTGCCGCGACGGGTTTTTGGACGGCACTTATATCGACGGTGAACTATTCTGCTTCGACTGTGCAGAAAAAGAGGAAACGGCGCAAAAGTAACCCTTTTGCGTTTTTTTCTATATCCACTTGGTAAATAAAGGATGTTCTATCAACATTGAAATGAGTGACGCAGATATGTCTTTGCAACAAAGAATCTTCTTATTCGGCGCGTTTTTCATCTCCACCGCCATGGTGGTCGCCGGCCTTCTCTTTTACATGACAATTTCGGATGCCATCGAGGAACAGGTCGGAAAACGGGCGTTGAACATTGCGGTGACCTCCTCTGAACGGCCCGATATCCAGGCAGGCTTCTCAACTCCGAATCCTGCGGCAGCCCTTCAGCCGATTGCTGAAGAGATCCGCAAGCAGACCGGCGCTGAATACGTCGTCATCGGCAATAAAGACGGGATCCGCTATTCGCATCCGATGGCCGACCGGCTCGGCAAAAAGATGGTCGGCGACGATAATGAACGAGCGCTTGTCCAAGGGTTGTCCTATATTTCAGAAGCCACCGGCTCCCTCGGCCCTGCCCTGCGCGGCAAGGCCCCCATACGCGATGAAGCCGGCGCAATCGTTGGGGTGATTTCCGTCGGATTTCTGAAAGCAGATATGGCATCCGTCTTCCATGAATACTTGGATTCCATCAGCGCTATCGTTTTCATCGCCATTGTGATCGGTTTATTCGGTTCGATGGTGTTGGCGCATAACATCAAGAAGACATTATTCGGGCTTGAGCCGACAGAGATCGCCAATCTTTATAACGAGCGGAACGCCTTGATCGAATCCGTCCGGGAAGGCATCATTATGGTCAACAAGACCGGAGAGGTCACGATGGCGAATGCTGCGGCCTATGACATGCTGGCCTTGCCGAAAGGCAGCCGGCTTATCGGAAAAGCCATTGATGATGTGCTGCCGAACACGCTGCTGCCCCAAGTCCTTGAGACAGGCGAGCCTCAACTGGACCGGCCGATGAATTTCCTCGGTAAGAAGACGATCGTCAACCGCATCCCGATTTTGATGGGCGATGAGATTGTCGGCGCTGTATCAAGTTTCCGCCTTCAATCGGATATCGAAGGGCTCAGGAGCGAACTTTCTCAGGTCAGGCAGTATGCTGAAGCCTTGCGTGCACAGACCCATGAACACCAGAATTCCCTGTATACCATTTCAGGATTGATCCAGTTGAATTCCCTCGAAGAGGCGATGCAATTGATCCATCATGAAACCGAGGAACAGCAGTCGCTCGTGCATTTCGTTACGACGCGGCTGAAAGATGCGTTTCTTGGCGGTCTGGTCATCGGGCTCTACAACCGGACGCGGGAACTGAAAGTGCGTTTTCTCCTGGACGAAGACAGCTATTTGGACGAACTTCCGGAGCAATTCGAAAAAAGCCTGTTTGTATCGATCCTCGGAAATTTGGTGGCCAACGCCTTAGAAGCCGTCGAACACTTGCCGGAAGAAGAACGGATTGTGCGCTTGTTGATTGCCGATAACGGCAATGAGATACTGATTGAAGTGGAAGATTCGGGTTCCGGATTGGACCCTGCGATCCTGCCGGTTCTCTTTAAAGAACGGATTTCCACGAAGCCGGGTGACGACCGCGGCTACGGCATGGTCAAGGTCTTTGAAAGCGTGCGCGACCTTCACGGCGAAATCGCGATGGAGACGGGCGACCTCGGCGGAGCGCTGTTCATCATTTCCATAAAGACGGAGGAATTATAAATGATTGAAATTCTTATCATTGAAGACGATAAGCGCATAGCGGATATCCACAAGCGGTTCATTGAAAAAATCGATGGCTTCCAAGTGGTGGGCTCTGCCCATAACGGCGCAGAAGGGAAAGACTGGATCGAGGCACTGAAACCGCAGCTGATTCTGCTGGACGTCTACCTGCCGGATATGAAAGGCACCGACCTTCTTCCATTCATTCAAAAGGAAAGCCCGGACTCCGACATCATTTTTATTACCGCGGCGTCGGAAACCGAGATCGTGAAAAAAGCGTTCCGCAGCGGTGTCGCGGATTATATCCTCAAACCGCTGACTTTCGGCCGCTTCCAGGAAAGCCTGCTGGCGTACCAGGAAAAAAAGCGGGCGCTTGAAAAAGACGGGTCGCTGGACGAAGTGGCCATCCAACGGCTTTGGAATATGGACCGGCGAAATTCCCCCGAAGCCGCAGAGACGCCAAAAGGCATCGATCCGAACACCATGTCCCGCATCCGGGACCGGCTCACCGGCTCGCCTGAAGGAATGACTGCGGAAGAAATGGGAGCCGCTTGTGGAATGAGCCGATCGACAGCGAGGCGCTACCTGGAACATCTGGTCACCGAGCATCTGGCAATTGCGGAATTGCTGTACGGCACAATCGGCAGGCCGGAAAGGCGCTACTTCCCCCAGCGGTGAACTTTATGAACAAAATTAATAAATTGAACAATATCCCCCTTATCTCCAAAAACTTTAATTGAATAAAAGTTCTGATAAATTAAAGACAGCGCATGAAAGCGCTGTCTTTAATTATTTCAAAGGGGGATGTTCATATGTTGAAAAAAATGATTTCGTTGTCATTGGCAGGTGTCATGGCGTTCAGCTTGGCCGCTTGTTCATCAGGCGGAGAAACAGCAGCAGACAAGGAAGCAGGTTCTAATTATCCTGAACGCGGCATCGCGATCGTTGCTCCATCAGGCGCTGGCGGAGGATGGGATTTAACCGCACGTTCAATCGCGAAAACGATGAACGGCACAAAACTGATTGAAGAACCGATCACTGTGGAAAATAAACCCGGCGGCGGCGGTGCTGTTTTCATGGCAGAGTACGCTACCAAAGAAGTGGATAACGATTATATGATGATGGTGAAATCACCACCGATCTTGATCAATAGCAACAAAGCTGAAGGCAATAGCCCTTACGGCTATAAAGACACTACCCCGCTTGCCCAATTGACGCGCGATTACGGTGCAATTGTCGTCAAAGCGGATTCGGAATTCCAGACATTGGAAGACCTATTGGAAGCAATCAAGGCTGATCCGACAGCCATTACGTTGGCAGGCGGCTCTGCACCTGGATCGATGGACCATCTTGTCGGCATCCTGCCTGCTTTTGAATACGGCATCGATGCGAAATCCGTAAAATACGTTTCTTATGACGGCGGCGGCGAAGCAGTCGCAGCACTTCTTGGAAGCAATGCAGATGTCATCGCCACGGATGCTTCAACTATTGCTGAGTATGTAAAATCCGGCGATGTCCGTGTCCTTGCAGTCAGCTCGCCTGAGCGCCTTGAAGGCGAATTGAGCGAAGTCCCTACTTTCAAGGATTCCGGAATTGATGCAGAATTCACGATCTGGCGCGGAATCTTCGGACCAAAGAACATGTCTGAAGGCGCGAAAACATACTGGACTGAAAAGCTGGAAGAAATGTCGAATACCGATGAATGGAAAAAAGAACTTGAGCAAAACGGCTGGCAGAGCGAATACAAAAATGCCGCTGATTTTGAAGAATATTTGAAAAACCAGGAGCAAGTCATCGTTGAATTGTTGACTGCACTTGAAATGCAAAAATAATGGGCAAGCGGCTTCGGCCGCTTTCTCCATTTAAGGAGTGGAATTTATGAGCAAAACATTTGACCGCTTTGCGGGAATCGCCTTTCTCTTGATCGGGCTTCTTTTTGTTCTCGAAAGCCGAAAAATCTCTGAAAGTTCTTATGGATCTTCTGTCGGCCCGGATATTTTTCCGATCGGCCTCGGCATCCTGTTGATTTTGCTGAGCATGCGGCTATTGTATGAAACCTTCCGCTATCAGGCGGTTGACGGCAATTCCGAAGGAGTGCAGTACGGCAAATTCCTGGTGATCTTCATCGGCGCAGTCCTTTACGCAGCGCTTCTTGAACCGCTGGGGTATGTCATCACCACTTTCGCTTTCCTGCTTCTTGCTTTTCAAACGATGGAACGCGGCAAGTGGATTCAGTCCCTTGTGATTGCCGGCGCATTTTCATTCGGCGTCTATTACTTATTTGCGGAATTCCTCGGCGGTTCATTGCCTGGATTCCCGGTATTTTAACAGGAAAGGCGGAATATCATGAGTACTTTACAATTCTTGATGGATGGCTTCAGCGTCGCCTTCCAATGGCAGAATATCCTTTTCGCTTTTGTCGGTGTCTTGATCGGAACGGCAGTCGGCGTACTGCCGGGCATCGGTCCGATGAGCGGTGTAGCCCTGCTGATCCCGGTTACGGCCACGCTCACAGCGGGGTTGCCGCCAGAAGCGGCTGCCGCGAGTTCGATCATCCTGCTGGCCGGCGTCTATTACGGGGCCATGTACGGCGGTTCCACCACCTCGATTTTGCTGAACACTCCAGGTGAATCCTCTTCAGTCGTAACGACGCTCGACGGCTATCAGATGGCGCGGCAAGGCCGTGCCGGCGCAGCGCTTTCGATTGCAGCAATCGGATCGTTCGCAGCCGGGATCATTTCCCTGATCGGCCTCGTCCTTCTGGCGAAGCCGTTGTCGAATATCGCACTCGAGTTCGGCCCTGCCGAATATTTCGCATTGATGCTCCTTGGACTGGCCGCTGTAAGCGGGCTTGCAGGAAAATCGATGACCAAGGCATTGATGATGACCGTTTTCGGTTTGATGCTCGGCACAATCGGCATTGATGCCGTTTCAGGCATTGCCCGCTTTACTTACGACTTGCCTATCCTTTATTCCGGCCTTGAATTTTTGACCATTGCCGTCGGGCTTTTCGCCCTTGGCGAGGTTTTCAAAACGGTGCTTGAACGCGACCATGAAACAGGATCGATTGCCAAGATCGGCCGCATCCTGCCAACCAGGCAGGATATGAAAGACAGCACCGCACCGATTTTGCGCGGTTCATTCCTAGGGTTCTTCATCGGTGTCTTGCCGGGTGCCGGCGCCACTTTGGCTTCGTTTTTCTCCTATATTGCCGAGAAGAAATTCAGCAAGACCCCTGAAAAATTCGGAACCGGCGCCATTGCCGGCGTAGCGGGACCGGAATCGGCGAATAACGCTGCTTCCGGCGGGGCATTGATCCCCCTCCTGACGCTCGGCATCCCGGGTTCCGGGACAACTGCAATCTTGATGGGCGCGCTCATCATGTACAACATCCAGCCAGGCCCGCTGCTTTTTGACGACCATCCCGAAGTGGCCTGGGGGCTGATTGCAAGTATGTTCGTCGGAAACTTGATGCTTTTGGTGCTGAACATGCCGCTCGTCAAAGTGTTCGCTAAAATCATCCAGACGCCTAAGAAATACTTGCTGCCGATCATCATCGCCATTTCTTTCTTCGGTGTTTACGCAGTGCAGTACACAACGTTCGACCTGTTCCTTCTGCTTGGCTGCGGCGTGCTCGGCTACCTGCTTGTCCGGAACGATTTCCCGGTGGCACCGCTCGTATTGGCGCTTGTGCTTGGGCCGATGATCGAGAACAACATGCGCCGTGCATTGACCATCTCGAACGGCGATTTCTCCATCTTCGTCACCAAACCGATTTCCCTGGCTCTTTTGATCGTTGCCGCTGCTTGGCTGCTTGTGCCGCTGCTGCTGAAATTCAAAGGACGCGCCATCATTGTGAACGAAGAAGATTAAGCGCAATAGAAAGCATGTGAAAAAGCCGTCCTCAAAAGGACGGCTTTTAGACTGTAGAGAAAGTTTAATTATGATGAATTGAGATGTATAAGCCCGACCGGGCTGGCCACTTCGCTTTCCGTGGGCTCGGCTTCAGCCGCTTCCCTCGCTTCGCTCA